>CAZFOY010000013.1:0-51516 GCA_964520865.1 uncultured Ignavibacteriales bacterium
GTCCTTGCAGGTACCCGGTTCGGATTCGTCCGCATTGCAGCAGAGATATCGAGCCTTGGGTGAAGCTTTCGGCACGAAACTCCATTTCATACCGGTCGGGAAGCCGGCGCCGCCGCGTCCGCGAAGTCCGGACTTCTTGACGGCGTCGATAACTTCGTCCGACTTCATCGACGAGAGGACTTTCCGCCAGGCCGCATACCCGCCGTGCCCTTCGTAGGTCTTCAACTCGTGTTGAGTCGGATCTTCGACATACTTGAACAGATGCAGCTTTTCATCTTTGGCTACATCGGCGGCGTTCGTTATGACAGGCGAGTAAAACATCAGGCTTTCGCTCTCAAATCTTCAAGTATCTTATCTACTTTATCCCGAGTCAAGTTCTCGTAATAGTCATTGTTGATCTGCATCATCGGGGCGGTTGCGCATGAGCCGAGACACTCAACAGAAATCAGCGTGAACATATTATCTTCGGTCGTCTCACCCTTGCTGATATCCAGCTTTTCTTCGAGGTACTTCACCAGCGAATCGGCTCCAAGCAAGGCACAAGAAATATTGTGGCACACCTGGATGAGGTACTTCCCTCTCGGCGCCTTCGGGAACAACGTGTAGAAAGACGCCGCCTCGGCTATCTCGACCTCAGGGATATCGATTACCGCCGAGAGTTCCTTGTACACCGCATCGTCCACGTACCCGAGTTGCCGATATGCTTCGGTCAGAGCCGGCAGAATGGCCGACTTCTTCCGGGGATAGCGGACGGCCTTTTCTTTGATCCGATTTATGGTATCTTCGTTCAGCATTATCTGTCAACTTCTCCCAGTACTATATCGATCGAGCCGATCGCGCAGACCACGTCGGCGAACAATCCGCCCTCGGCCAGCTTGGGCAAGGCCGCCAGGTTGATAAAACAGGGCGGACGCACCCGGACCCGGTTCGGCTTGTTGGTGCCGTCGGACGAGATGTAGAAGCCAAGCTCTCCTTTCGGAGATTCGATCCCCTGGTAGACGGCGCCGAACGGAGCCTTGAACCCTTCCGTGATAATCTTGAAATGGAAAATCATCGATTCCATTTTATACAAAACGTCTTCCTTTGGCGGCAGAACGACACCCGGGACATGTGCCCGATACGGTCCGGACGGCATGCCATCGAGCGCCTGCTCGATGATCCTGAGCGACTGCCGCATTTCGGCCAGACGAAGCTGGTAACGATCGAACGCATCGCCGACCTTGCCGAGCGGGATTTCAAAATCGAATTTCTCGTAACTTGAATAAGGATTCGCTTTACGGACGTCGTAGTTGACGCCGCTGCCTCGGAGCATCGGTCCGGTCAGCGAGTAATTGATCGCATCTTCGGCCGATATGATCGCAACACCTTTGGTACGATTCAAAAAGATCTCGTTGCCGGTGAGCAGTTCTTCGTAATCAATCATGCCGCGCCTGATCTGCTCGACCGCTTTGCGAACCTTCTTGTCAAAATCTTTGGGTAAATCGTCGGCCAGGCCACCGATTCGGATATAACTCGTCATCATCCGCTGTCCGCCGCAGGCTTCGTATATGTCTATGACCGATTCTCTTTCACGGAACGTGTACAGCAACATCGACATCGCCCCGAGATCCAGCGCATGGGTCCCAAGCCAGACGAGGTGCGAGTTCAGTCGGGTAAGTTCGGCCAGGCAGACGCGGGCCCACTGAACTTTCTCCGGAATCTCTATATCCATCAGTTTCTCGACCGCGAGGCAATAGCCGAGATTATTCGACATCGGGGCAAGATAATCCATCCGGTCGGTACACGGGAGGGCCTTGTAATACAGTTTGCTCTCCATGGTCTTTTCGATCCCGGTATGGAGATACCCGACTTGCGGTCTCGCCTTGATTACCCGCTCACCATCGAGCTCGACAACCACCTGAAGGACACCGTGTGTCGACGGGTGTTGCGGTCCCATGTTGATGGATACTGTTTTCCTCTCTTCGCTCACTTGATCACCTCGGGCGGATCGTCTTTGTTCCAGGTAAAGCGGGGCTGCTCATACGTCAGCGGGAAATCTTTGCGCAGAGGATGACCTTCGAGTTCATCCGGTGTCAGAATCTTTGTCATTTCGGGATGACCGTCGAAAGATATCCCCATCAGGTCGTAGACCTCGCGCTCCATCCAGTTGGCGCCCGCAAAAAGATTGACGAGAGTTGCGACATGGGGAGATTCGCCCGGCAGCCTCACTTTGAGGAGCAGACGGTAGTGGTGCTTCATCGAATAGAGGTTGTAGACCACCTCGAACCGGCCCTCGGCTTCTTCAGGTGTATTCAGCCAGTCGAGCGACGTAATATCACTCAGGAAGTCCATCTGAATTTCCGAGTCCTCATACAGCGCCTCGCAGATTTCGACGATGAACTCAGGCTTGATATAGAGAGAAAGCTGATTTCGGAATGTATCTTCACGAACCACTGCGTCGGCGAAGCGGCTGGAAACAAAGCGTCGGATTTGCTCGTCCATCGATGCGATTGCTTGTTCCAAAATTCACAAACTCCGTTTTCCCAAAAACCGCGGCAGACGCCCGGCCGGTGCTCAGACCGCCTTACGTCCCCATTCTTCGTGAGCAGCTCTCAGGGAATCTTTCTCCACCTTCTCGTACAGCTTCAGAATTCCGTTCATTAGCTGTTCCGGTCTCGGGGGACAGCCCGGGACGTAGACGTCAACCGGGATGACCCGGTCGACCCCCTGTACGATAGCGTAGTTATTGAATACGCCGCCGCAGGAGGCGCAGGCACCCATGGAAATCACCCATTTCGGGTTCGGCATCTGTTCGTAAAGCGTCTTCACGACCGGCGCCATCTTCACCGAAACGCGACCGGCAACGATCATAAGATCCGCCTGGCGCGGCGAAGGACGCATGACTTCCATGCCGTAACGGCCGAGATCAAAGTGAGACGCGAAGGTAGATATCATTTCTATGGCGCAACAAGCCAGGCCGAAGCCGAGTGGCCACATCGACCGCTTACGCGCCCAGTTTACCATCTTATCGAGACTCGTCAATATAATCGAATCAGGAATCTTCTCTTCTAATCCCATCGCAATGCTCCTCGTCCAAGGATGTAGAAATAACCGACCAGAAGAATAATGACAAAGACAACCATCTCCAGAAAACCAAACATCCCGAGCTTTCTCGATATCACCGCCCAGGGATAGAGGAAAATGACTTCAATGTCGAAGAGGATGAACAGGATGGCCACCATGTAGAACTTCACATGGACCCGCTCCTGGGTGCTTCCAATCGGCTCCACACCGCACTCGTACGGCTCGTTCTTCTTCCCTAAGCGGGTGCGTCGTCCGAATATAATCGACATGACGACAAACGCGGAGGCAAGAATGACGGCCAACGTGAGCAGAAGGAGTATCGGATAAAATGTTTGAAACACCTTTTCTATCCTCATTTCCTGTACAATTTGGTAACTTTAGCCATAATACGAAGCTTTGTCAAGATATTTAAGTTAAATAACAGGATAAAGTCTGGTATGTTCCATGCTAAGCCAGAATATACTAAGACGTTGTCTTATAAGATATTATGCGGTAGTTTATTTGCGGAGAATGTGAAAAAAGCGTACAAGATCAGACCGATCAGCTTAGTCGACGACCTCGTAAGTGAAGACCGAAAAACGGGGGTCCTGTTTAAGCATCTGTTCGGCCGAAGCATGATCGAATCTGCCGTAGGCGGAGGATGCACCGTACAAGCGAATCGCCCCGAGGTCGGCACAATACTCAAGCCACCCTCCCCCGACCACATTGCAGTTGAAATCATATATAACAAATGAATCAGGCTGCTTTTCCCAGCCGCCCGCCACCTCAAACATATCGCAAAACTTATCGACCAGGTTGGCGTGATACGGAAATCGGACGACCGGGCCGAAGATCAGCCGCTCTTCCTCCGCACACTTTATCACCACGTACTTGCACGTCAGGTTGGTCTTCTTCTCGCGTGAGAGTTGAATAAGGTCGCTGCCCTGCGGCAGGTCTACGATATGTGACGGTCCCTTGTTCATTTCGCCTCACCGGAAATCCTGATATGGTTTGAGAAAATCCAGCCGCGTCGCCCCTTCCAGGCTTCCACTCTGTAAATCCCCGGCTGCGGTTCGCGGAATTCGAGATTCTTCGTATGCGACTCGACTACGTACTTGCCGTTGTGCACGAGCTTCAGAGTTGCTTCGGAAGGCAGATTGACGATGATTCGGCTATCTGTGGCGCTTGAGAGGGTACCGCCACACGTGACTCTCTCGGCACCGTTGAAAGCGTAGAACTCGAAATCGTCGGCCGATCCCCATCTCATGTTCGAGCAAAAGACCCGGCATTCACGGATAGCCTGATAGAGCTGGTTTTTCGCTTCGCCAAATTCAGTCGACATCGGCTCAGGAAGAAGTACGTGCATGCGAAGGCACCTGAAGTGAACCTTGTATGGAAAAATCTCAACGGTCAACGGCCCCACTTTGACGGGGAAGGCGTGAGCATCGACGCCGGCGATTCCCACCACTTTACGGGTCATGTTCAGGTCATCCCACTTCTTGAGAATCCGTGTCGTCGGACCGATCATCGATTTCCTCGGAGAGAATGACATGATCAGTTTGTTGAAACGGGTGAGCTTCTCCATCCACTCCGACATCTGGTTCCACAGTTCGATCCCTGTATACCCCTCGACCGCCCAGTCACGCCAGGGATACGCCGGATATTCTTTCAGCTTCTCCCTGATTTCGTCCGGGTGAGCGAGGATTCCGATCGCATGGTCGGCCGCCCCGGCCGCCACGTACTCCCTCGGAGTCATCGCCTCCGGATAGACTCCGGGGGTATCGAAAAGCAGGTAGTGATGTTCATCGGCGAGATCATTGTGTTCGTATCCGATCACGACCAGAGTGTCGCCGTAGATCCCTTCATGACCGTTGTCCCGATTCACGAGGTTCATATGATCAGTGAACATCATGAATTCGAGTCCGGCCCGTCGACCGATCTCGATCACTTCCTCGATCGGTTTAGTGCCGTCGGACTCGGTCGTGTGCATATGGATAGCGCCGGTGTAGCTGTACCAGTCACCCATTTTCTCAGGCATCGACGCTCCTTTGCGTATGTGGGACCTTTCGGAAGATGTATAAGCCGAGCAACATGACTATACTCAGTGAAAGTACTCCCATCTTATACGGCAACTTGTCGTAATTCGCCGGATCGATATTCAGGAAACTGATTGCCGCTTTTCCAAGAGGACGGTGCTGATTGAACAGATAGACAATCGTAGTCCAGATGAGTGGTCCGACCACCGCGGCGGCACGGCCGGAAAGAGAAAACAGCCCGAAGAACCGTCCCAGTTCGTCCCTGGGAACCAGCTCGGCAAGCATGGGGCGCGAAGTTGTCCAGAGTCCGCCGAGCAGGATGCCGATCAATGAACCAAGCGTCCAGATAATAGCAGGGCTCTCGCTGATAACGAACAGGAAGAGACAAACAACCCACCCGCCGATGATCGCCGCGAGAATGTTCTTCAATGAGGTCCGCTCCGCGATCTTTCCGATCAGGAACGACCCGACGACCGCAGACACTGTGGAGATAATCAAGAATTTGGTTATATCAGCCTCGGCCAAGCCGAGCACGATCGAGCAGTAGATCCCGATATTGAGGATCACGGTCGTAACCGAATCCTCGAAGAAGTAGTCGGCGATCAGGAATCGAAGTACGCCCGGATACTTCGGTGTCGCCTTGATACTCTCCCACACCGTGCGATACGATTGCAGAAAGCTTTCTTTCCCCGCCTTCACCACCTTGGACTCCCTTACCCACAGGAAGAGCGGAACGGAAAAGAGAAAGAACAGGACGGCGGTCGGGACGAAGGAAGCTTCCTTTCCCCCTGCATGGAGAAACGGGATCTGCAGCGAGAATATCGAACCGGTCACAAACGGCAGAACGATAATCATTCCGACAATCGACCCGACATATCCGAACGCCACCCCCACCCCCGAAACGAATCTCGCTCTGACCGACTCCGCCACAGAGTAAAGAAGCGAATTGTAGAACGGTTGAGCTGCCTCATACGAAAAATTCGCAATAATAAAGAGTACGATGGTACCCAGCACCATAGTCGGAGGCACAGCCGCGAGCAGACCGGTGGCCGCACAGCACATCAGCGTGAAAAGAAAGACGAAAAGTTTCTTTTTTGTGGAGTAGTCTGAGAGAGTCCCGAGAGCCGGAAGCAGCAGAGCCGCTATTAGCATCGAAATCGAGAACGGAATGTCAAAATATCGGTCATCCTTCCCCAGATTTTCGACGATGTACCGCTTGAGATAGAGCGACACGATATTCATCGAGTAGATCGTGTTGGCGAAGTCGTACAGCGACCAGCCGATCACATCTTTGCGCCAGATCGTGTCCGAGTTTGCCATTCATCACAAACCGAGTTGATCGACGATACGCATCATGCCGTCTTTCACCAACAGCAGAAACTGCTCCAATTCGAGTCCGAGTTCGGAACAGGCCGCCATATTCTCTCTGGTGGCGCCGGCCGCAAAACGCTTCTCCTTGAATCGGCGGAGCATGAACTCGCCGTCGATCGGCGCAAGTTTCTTCGAAGGGTGCATCAGGGCGCAAGCGACAATGAACCCTGTCGTTGGATCGACGCTGTAAAGAGCCCAATCGAGACGGGATTTGCAGGGAACGTGTCCGGGATGGGCATGAATGGCGTAAATCATCTCTTCGGGAAGATTGTATGGAGCCAACCATTCTGCCGTAACGTAGGTATGCCGGGGCTCATCCTCTTTGGTCTCGTTGTAATCGAGATCGTGCAGCAGACCGGTCAGTCCCCAGAACTCGACATCCTCGCCGAAATGCTCGGCCAGCCGTCGCATTCCGGCCTCTACGGACAGGATGTGTTTCAGAAGGTTGTTGACGCCGATCTTCTGCTCGACAAGCCGATAAGCATCTTCGCGGGTTAACGAAAGAGGTGATGTTGTCATATGCAGGCAATTAATCCGGTTGGTGTCGCGAAGTCAAGGTGGATATTCTCAGCCAGGCAATCCTCAGTCGGCAAAACTCCAGGTGAATCCAAAGTAGTTGTAGCGCCCGAAGAGATCGAAATTTTCCCGGGCGTAGTAGATCTTGTTAAACACATTCTCGAACACAAAGTGGAATCGAAACTTCTTCATCTGAAATGACAGTTTGGCGTTGGCGATAAGCCGCTTTCCCATTCCCGTGGTCAGGTAGCCGTCGTACTCGCTGACATAGCGAATCTCTCCGTATGCAAAAAGATGTAAGATTCGCTGCGGCCAGTATACGTGCAGCTCTAATCCGGAGAAAGCCTGATATTTCGGCTGATAGGCCGAAGTTACTCCGTGATTGTCGATGTGCCGGTAAGCGCCGCCCGATTTCAGATGCAGCAGATCGCTGAGTTGAAGCTTCTGCTGCACGTCAAAATCATAGAAGTCAATGTCGTGATTGACGGGTGAGAACAGCAGATACGGGATTGCTCCACCCACATAGGTCGGTTGCCAATCGATACCGTCGGTGATCCGTCCGCCGGTCGCCGAAAATCGAATATTGTTGTCGATCGTACCAAGCTCTACTGTCACATTCGCCGTGGCCTGCTTCTCGGAACGAAGGCTGCCATTGCCGCTGTCGGCATACTGATAGGAAGTGGTCGCATAGAGAGCGGCGTGCTGGCTGCGAAGATGCAGTTCATAAAGGCTCGGCGCCCTTTCTGAGTATCCTATAGACGCCATAATGAAAGACTTCGGTCGATCACGGAAAAGGAGCAGCGACGAAAACGGAAGCATCTTGAAATCTTTGACATAGGCTCCTCCGCCCACGGCCGCATATCTCCATCCATCGCCGGTGCGGGCCAGAGTCACGCTTCCTTTCGCTTCCTTGCGGCTCCATTCATCGAACCCATCGGAGAATTTCCGATTATTCCCCTCGATTTCCGCTTTGAACACATAGTCTCCCCTCAACTCTTCCTGATTGACGTAAAGCCCGTTCCCGGAAGTCTGGAAGCGACCTTTATAAATCTTGTCTATATCCGATCCCTGAAGCAGATAGGTGTATCCTATCTCGGTTCGCGAATTATGATCGGAATTATAGCGCTCGAACCCGACTTTTGCGGCTCGATCGGAGCGGGCTCGTGTCAGATGCGGTTCAACGGCAAAGTCGTTGGAGAGTTTGAAGGAACCATGTCGGTCGTAGAGATGCCCGGAAGCTCGTATGCCGTATCGGCTGCCGATCGGAAGAAACGTCTTCCCTGAATACTGCGATGCGTTGTCGTTGCGGTAGGGCGCCTGACCATCGACACTTCGATATCCTATCGACAGATCCATCCTCTTTCCTGAAGTGAACAACTTCGAATAGCGGCCTCGCACATAGTTGTAAGAGTAAGACCCTTTGTCTACCAGCAAGGCACTGTGCGGATCGAGTGATTCAAGCGTTTCCGGCTTCGTCAACAGAGTCGCCACTGACTGCCCGGCGCCAAAAATTTCTCCGACCGGCCCCGGCAGAATGTACAGGTTGTGATCCAACGCCGTCGGGATGTCTCCCATATCGATCATACCGTCCGGCTCGACCACATGCTCGAACGGATCCATCGGAATACCATCGCTGACGACTCCGAGCCGGTTGCCGCGAAGGCCGTAAGGCTGGACGGTCGTCCGCATTGGCGTGGTCAGGTAGTTAAGCAGAAAGAACGACGGATCAGATGCGAAATAATCGCCGGCTGTCTTGTAGAACGATCTTTGCACCTCCAGCCTCTGATCGAGACGAGGTGAAGTAAAATAAGTCACCAGGGTATCGTATACAGTGAACGCGATCGCCCGCTCTTTTTTCTGCTCTTTCTTGAACTCGTGCTGACGCGCCTCGAACGCTTCAAGGAGTTTCCGGCGGTCGACTACCGTGTCGGCGGGATTGACTTGTGAAGTGTCAGGGGGAGCAACTTGAGAAGAGTCGGCCGGAGTCACGTAAGTCGATTCAGGAGCCGGTGGCGGCTCGACTTTGGTCGTATCGTCCTGTTGAGCGTTGGCTGAACAGACGACCCCAAGGAGTATCGCGAATATCAGGCAAGTGATTTTGTTCATGTGAGCCGACTTTCCCTCACATATAAGCCCTTGAGAGCGTGGAAAAGCAACGGGAAAATCAGCATGTTGCTCACCAGCGAGATCAGGGACCAGAGCGAACCGGCGATAAAGCGCGGCCAGAACGGCTGAAACACCCACGCGTCGACCAGATTAACGGGCAGATAGAAGCCAACCGTGCAGAGTATCGCCGATGACGCGAGGATCACCGAAGGCATCACACCCCGATTCTGATCGAGCCATCCTTGCGCCCGTATCTCCGCACCGACTAATCCACTAATCGAGGTTCCAACTACCTGTGCGATGGTGACGGGAATGGTTGCCGGTCCGTAGGGATTAAATATCGTCCAGATGCCCATGCCGATAACGCCAACCAGAATGCCCGGAATTGCACCCCAGGCGGCTCCGGCAAAGAAGACGATGAAAAAGACGAGATTAACGTTTGGCAGATACGATGTCCCCAGCGAGAGAACGTAGATCAATGCTGAAAACAGGGCGATGCGGGGAATCAGCCGGATCGTCCGATTCATCGAATAAGCGCGACTTTGGTTTTCTTTTCCGCCAGCAACGTCCCTTTGAATTGTGTCGAATAGAGACGAGCGTAGGCAATGTACACGCCTGAAGCTACATTCTTACCGGCGGCGTTCTGAAGATCCCAGTCGCCGTAGTATTCGCCGAGACGGGGATCGGACGACGAAATCGCATCCAGCGTACGCACATGCTCGCCTGCAATAGTATAGATATCGATCACGAGGTAAGGGTCGCTGCCTGAATAAGATTGACCGTACACAGGGAGACCGGACTCGTCGGTAGGAATCTGGAATCTGAACGTAACTTTCGGGTCGGCAAGTTTCGACACTACGGCCGGGTTTGGATAAGGGTTGAAAACGGCGGCGGGCAGGTTTACCTGAGTCGAATCGAGCGCCGTATGCTCGTCCACTATGTAGGCAATATAGTAATCTCCGTTCGACGCGAGTGGATGGAAAGCGGTGTCGTATTGAGACGCCGGCGAGAAAATGAAAGTCACACTGCGATACTGACGTGGATTCAAAATGGCTATGCCTATGGAGGACCCGAGGCTCTGCGGAAGCAGACCACGATCTATCTCCAGTGAATCAGGGAAGTTCTCCAATTGATAGATGACGCTAAGACCCCAATCGAGGTGAAAGGTCGAATCAAGCAACATGGCAATGGTGAACAGCGAATCGGTATGGATAAAGTCATAGCCGGCAGTCGTATCGGTTACCTCGGAACTGTCGGTGCAGTTCGGAAAAGCTCCTGAATTGCAGTTCCAATAAGTAGTGTCATATACAATATTCGGCAGCTCCTGAAACCGAAGATAGAATGCTCCGTTGTGATCAGGATTATACGGATTGTTCGCGAGAACACTAACCGGATAGTTATTCCACACGGCCATGACCGGATCGGTCGGACCGTCGTTAAACATCGGATAGTTCGCCCGCTCGAGGTACCCCACTCCGGACGGAGCCTGAGAGGCCCGCTGACCGGTGAAGTAGTTCCAGAGGGCAAATTCTCTGAAGGCGGTAGCCATCGAGCCGCCCCCGGTGATGGAATCGACCACGGCATTGGTTGCCAACAAGAAATTGGGACCGGGAACCTGACCGCACTTCAGCCAGATATCCCGAATCGCATTCTTGCCGTACCGCTGCGCGAGAAACATCGGGAAGATCCCGCAGGCATACGGATGTAACGACGACAGCGAAGGAAACGACTGAATCGATTCCCAGGGGGAGCTGAAAAAGTACGGGAGATAGTAATAGTAGTCGTTGATAGTTGTATAGTTCTCTTCCTCACTCCAGACCGCCGACATCTCCTGCCAAGCCGGGCCGTTGACCCCGGCCACGGTTCCTTCTTCCGTCTCAGTAAAGTCGAGACCGAACTGGATTACGTGAAAGAACTCATGGGCACAGGTTACTCGAACGGCATCGAGTGGCCTGTTCTTATAGGGAAGAATCGATTGATAATCATTGTCCAGTTCCTGAAAAGCGGTAGCCCGCGTCGTTCCAGGCCCATCGATCCTTGCCGAGTCGAGATACGTCAAACCGTAGTACGTACTCGGAAGATTCACCAGGTAGACGTCGAATTTGTTATCACCGCTGCCGGGGTAAAATCCGTCCTGAGGCGGCGCGGGATAGCCGAGCACATTTACCATGTGGTTATAGACTTCGTCATAGATGCGGGCGACCGAGTCGGCATAACCGGGGAATCCGCTATAAACGGCGTCCGTCCCGGTGGTCGTATAGTGGATCAGGAAGCGCCCCGATGGTGAGACGAGTGAATCATCGAGTCCGGTAGGACGTGCAACTGTCTGAACGCCGAGCGACTTCATCAGCCCCGGGTCGAGCTTGTCTTTGTTCAGGAAAAATGAAAGGACGGCGGGCGTGCCGCACTTCAATGGGACTTCGGGCTGCTCCGAAGGGAGCGTTAACCCCTCAGATACCGCGGCCGTTCGTGAGATCTGGCCGGTTGCGAACATGTAATTGAGAATGATATCTCTCTGTTCCTGCTGGTTGAGATCTTCGGCTGAGGCGGCCGTGACCGACGAGAGAATAAAGAGGAGGCAGATGGCCAGTATATTTCTCAATTTGTCCTCACTTTTTCCAGACGTTCTTTCAATTGATCCAGACATGTATAGGGCACTTTTTGAGAGCCGATCGCACTGTATCTCCCCTCCCGACCATGAAAGTCCGACCCTCCCGAAGTAAGCAGGCGGAACCGTTCGGCAAGGTGTTTGAATCGGTCGGTCACGGAGCGAGTATGCGCCGGGTGATAGACTTCGATACCGTCAAGCCCCATCCCCACCAACGTCTCTATGTACTTATCGTTTTCGTCGATCGCCGGGTGAGCCAGAAAGGCCAGACCCCTGGCGCCGTGAATGAGATCAATCGCATCACCAGGTGCGAAATTGACTTTTGGAACATAGGCCGGACCGCCGGTGCGAATGTACCGTTCGAAGGCTTCTTCGTACGTCTTAACATGATTCTGCTGGTGCATCGCCTGCGCGATATGCGGTCTGCCTATCACCGTTCCCTGGGCCTGCTGTTCGACATCTTCGTAAGAGATATGCACACCCATCCCGTTGAGTTTCTCGACGATCTCTCTGCCTCGGTCTGTCCTGCGCTGCTGGAATTCGGCGAGCGCGTTGGTGAATTCAGCGTTTGAAGTATCGAATCCGTAGGCCAGCATGTGCAGGTCACCCTCGTTTAGCGATACCGAAAGTTCTACACCTGAGATGAGTTCCGGATCCCGCTCGTCGAGAAGTGACTTTACCGCCTGAAACCCTTCATAGGTATCGTGGTCGGTGACCGAGAAGACGGCAAGGTTTTTCGATCTCACGATATCCAGCAACTCGTTCGGGGTACAGACACCGTCGGAGTAATTGGTGTGCATGTGCAGGTCGATATACTTCTTCATTCAAAAGCTGTTTTCAACGTGCTGCTTGATTCGCGCCGCGATTTCACGACCTTCTTTAATGATTTTATCTGCTTCGCCGCCCAGGCGTTTGACGAACTCTTTGTCGTTCAACGAAGTCAGGTTGATGCGAACGTTGTACCCGGCCCCTTCGATCGCCGCAAGCCCCATAAGCGAAGCGACTCCGGCGTCGGATACGGAATGCTGATTCCCCTTCTTCGCCACAACTTCGGCCATACGGAGAACCTCCAGCGATTTCGTCATTACGGTCAACGGTACCTCCGCAGCCCCTTTGGTGGCGGCTTCGACTGCCTCCGTACGCTCATCGGTATCTTTGGGAAGTTTGAACGCTTCCATCACTTTGTTGAATGCTTCTTTGTCAGTGTCAATCAACTTCGTCAACTCGGTACGTAACGAATCAGCTTTGTCCCGAATGTCCGACAGCTCCTCTTTGACGTCGGCGAAAGCCTTCTTGCCCACTGTAAGTCTGCAGACCATCGCAGTCAAAGCCGAAGCAAGAACGCCGGCCGATGCAGCAACTGAGCCGCCGCCCGGCGCGGGTGAGGACGATGCTACTTCGTCGTAGAAAGACTCCCCACCGGCAGGCTGCTGGGACATGGCCGACTTGAGTTTTTCTTCAAGGATCTGGGCCTTGGAAAACTTTTCGAGCCGTAGATAAAAGTCGGCAACATCGACAATAGCGTCGTTCGGTAGCAGGCCGACGATCTCTGAAGATGTCACATTGACGCCATAACGAGCCGCTTCCGACTTGATCGTCTCAAAGACCCGGAATATCGGCGTCTTGGTATAGTTGACGAGGTTCATCGAGATCTGAACCTGCTTGCGCTCCTTGATTTCGAAACCGAGTGCTTTGACAAACCGATAGCCGCCTTTGATCGAACGAACAGCATCGGCGATATTATCGGCGATCCATTTCTGATCTGTCCCGAGATAGACGTTAAATGCGATTAGCGGAAAACGCACGCCGATCGCCGTCGCCCCGGCTTTCAGATTCATTTTCGACGGACCGTAGTCAGGCTTCCGGGCGGGATCGGTCTCGATGCTGTCGCGAATCCCTTCGTATTGACCGGTGCGTACTTTGGCCAAGTTCTTTCGCTTCGGCGTACTTGCAGCGTCCTCGTACAGGTAGACCGGAATCTGAAGTTCGTCGCCGACCCGCTGGCCGAGTTTGTTGGCCAATTCGATCGCATCTTCGATTGTCACTTCAGATATCGGGATAAACGGACAGACGTCGCAGGCACCCATGCGCGGATGCTCCCCGTGATGGGTGGTCATATCGATCAATTCGGCCGCTTTCTGATATCCGCGGAACGCCGCTTCAACTGCGTTCTTCGGATCGGTCACGAAGGTGACGACGGCCCGATTGTGATCGGCATCCATTTCTTTATCGAGCAGAATGACGCCTTCGACCGATGTAATCGCCTGACAGATAGCATCGATCACTTCCGGTCTCCGGCCTTCGGAAAAATTCGGTACACATTCAACAAGCTTGGGCATATTACCTTCTCCGTAGCAGTCTAAGAACGCTGTTTCTTCTTCAGACCCCAGGCCAACAGGGGGATCATGATTTCGTGATGTCCGACAAAATTGAACCCTTCCCCTGCGTTGAAGGTCGGACGGGTCACTATGTTGACCATCGGACGATAATGAATGATCATGTCAAAATTAGCAGTCGTGAGTCGATTCTTCCCCTTGTGCAGATTGCGGGCAACCGTCAGCGCCTTGAGAAAGACTTCCGGCAGAATGACGGCCGAGCCGATATTGGCCACGACCCCGCCCCGATTGATATCCGCGCAGACGCTCGCCAATAATTTGAAGTCGTTGTACGACGCCTGCCCTACGCCGGAAGCGTCGAAATTAGGATGCTGCGCGATCGTATCGGTACCGATTCCAACATGAACGGTGATCGGCAACCCCAGATCATCAGCTGTACCGAATACCGACAGGTGACGGTTCTTCGCCTTCTCTCGATTAATGAATTTCCCTCCTGCGGCGCCGAGGCCGATATTTTGTTCAATCGCCAGATCCACGATCTTACGATACATTTCCCCCGTCTCGCGGACCATGCCGAAAGATCCGTCGGTCAATCCGGCCTGAACGTCCTCGGAGGTCCCACCCCAGAAAGCGAGTTCCAAATCATGAATAAGCCCGGCGCCATTGAAAGAGAGACCGGAAACGATTCCGGATTTCATCAGGTCGATAAAGATCGGCGACAGACCGACTTTGATCGTATGCGCACCCAGCAGCAGATGGAACGGTTTGTTATTCTTCCTCGCCCGCGTGACGAGTTCGATGAACCTGTTGAAATCGGCCGCTTTCAGGAAAGCCGGAAGTGAGCTGAAGAAATCGTCCCCGGACAGTTTCTTCACCGGTTTTCCGAACGCCTTTACCTCGGTCTTATTCGAGCGTTTGGTTATCGGATAACGCCTGACTTTGGTGAGATCAGCCGGTGCGTATGTCTTCTTCCTGGGGGGCATACTAAAAGACTTCGATGTCACCGAGTTTATAATCGGTCAACTCGGCCGAAATCGATCCTACGAGCACTTTGGATTTCATGAGCACAGGCATCTTCAGTTTATCGTCGGTGAGCCAGACAGTCAATTTGCCTTCATGTTTGAACACGCCGACCGATTGGAGTAACGGCTCGACTACAACACAGTCGAAAGTCCCGGCCGGTACTTTTATCCGCTCTTTCTTGACCACCCGAACTTCGAGCGCATACTTCTTGCCGTCGGTGTAGTTGTCCACGAAGATTGATTTCCCCGGTACCAGATTCTGAGTGCGGACAAAGTAGAGCGCCGAGAGAGCGTCCTGGATGTAAGGCTCCGTCTCGACCGTGTCTTTCTTGTAGTAGACCATATGGCGCCGCTGGTCGAACTCATACATCTGGTCTGCCCGGTAGTTGCCTTCGCGAAGGTTCTTCTCGAATCGCCAGCTGAACAAGCCGATCGCATCCATGATTGATTCAACCCGATCGTCGACCTTGAAGAAGCTCGAGAAGAAGCTGTTCGAATTGGCCCGCGTGATAATCTGGTAACAGGGTCGGTTCTGATACTCGATCAAATTAGCCACTTCCATCGACGCGGTCCCGGCGTTGATGAACCCGTAGTTGATATCGAACGAGAGCTTCTCGCCGGCTCCGAATGCAACGTTTTCGACATAGCGGTCGAACGAGTTGGGAGTCGCTTTTGGATCGAGTGTGTCCTGGGTTGCGGCGCGGGCTATTCCGATCTGAATAGCGAGAAAATAGAAGATCGGCACCATGCCTATCGTCAGAAGGGAAAAAAGGAGAAATCGGTGGAGGACGCGCCTAATTGCCATCAGTATTCTCATCAATTCTTTTTACAATTTCATCGAGAAACTTGCCCAGATACTCGCCGATTTCGAGAAAGGTTTCGTTGTACCGATCGAGCGATTGTCCGATCGGATCATCGACCCCTTCTCCCTTCGGATTCGGATCGGGGAAGTTCTTGAACAAAAAGGTCTTGTCTCGGGCGTCCCGACGGAGCCGGACGATCGCCTTAACGTGCTCCTGGGTCATACCGAAAATCAGATCCGCTTGCTCAATCAGCTCCGGCGTAAGTGGTTGTGACTGATGATGCGAGATATCCACGTCCCAGACTTTGACCGCCTCGACCGCATACATCGTCGCCGGAAATCCGGTCGCCGCGGATGCTCCGGCTGACATCACCTTGAATTTGCCCGGGCGGCGCTTCTCTAACAATGCGCGCAAGGCACCCTCGGCCATTGGTGATCGACAGGTATTTCCGGTGCAGACAAACAGGATTACGAATTTATTGTCAGTCATATTAACTGGCGCTTGAGCGCGCTCCTAATAGCCGCCTCTTCGATCGCTCCTTGCCGAAGAATGACTGGTTCACCGCTCGAAAGATCCACTACCGTCGATGCCGTGCCATCGAGAATACCAGCATCCACGTACAGATCTATCCGGCCGCCAAAATGTCTCGCTATCTCTTCGACCGTATAGCATTCGCTGTTTCCCGATGGGTTTGCCGAAGTTGCGGTGATGGGGAAATCGATGTTTTCAAGTAGCAGTCGTATGAACGACGATGATGATACTCTGATTCCTATCTTGCCGTCAATCACGACCTGATCCGGCAACCTGCAAGTGGACTTGAGCACCAGGGTAAGCGGTCCGGGGAGAAACATGGCCGCCATTCCCTGAGCCTCGGAACTGACTTCCGCGTAGGCGGTCAGTTCCTCGACATTCCGAACGAAAATCGCTGTCGGCATCGATTTCGGACGACCCTTAACCCGGTAGAGGCGATCGAGCACCTCGCCGTTATCCGCTCGCGCGATCAGACCGTATCGCGTTTCGGTCGGCGCCACTACCAGCCCCCCTTCGGCAAGCGTCTGAGCGGCAAGAGAAACGACGGTGTGGGGTGGATTGTTATAATCTATAGATTCGATGCGCGACGAATTCATCATCCTTCACCGTTCTGGTCATCGTTATAAGTTGTGTCAATATCCTGGACCGGCGCGGTATCACGGTAGAGCGGAGCGGCTTCCTTGACGCCTACATTCACGATCACAACCCACGCCGTGGAATAGCCGGCCGCCTTTACTCGCTGGAGGTACTCGTCCGCCTTGTCGCGGTCGGCAAAACTCCCGACGCGGATCTTATAATATGGCACTTCATAGTCCAGAAAAACAGGTCGGTCGAATATCTCCTGGGCGACCCTGAGTTCGTGTCTCGCCTCACCGTAAAGCTTGCTGGTATACAACTGAATCCGATAGGCCTGACCATTCACGCTATCTGTCGGCATCGGCGGAGCCACCGTTCCGCTTGTAGAACTATCCGCATTGCTCGCGGTAGTCGAGGAAGCATCTATCAGCGCTACTTTCCCTACGATCTCACCACTCTTGGGATGCTCTTCAGGGACAACCTGATTGTCGCCGGGAAGTCCCAGCGGATCGAATCCGCGATTGCTCGGTGTACCTGCGGCAGGCTGGGTCAATTTCTCCTCAGCTACCTTGTTGGCCGGTTGGCACCCGACCAGAGCCAGCGCCGCGACAAGCACGACTGAGCTATAAATATTTGCGCGTATTTTCATTCTTATTCAATTCCGCAAGAATCTCTTTTACCCTGTCCACCTTGGTCCGGTGGGTAACGAACGTTATGTTGTCGGTCCTGACTACGACCAGGTCGGAAACGCCGAGACAGGCTATCATGCCTTCCGCATTGTTGTAAACAATCGTCTCGTACGTATCGACCAGCATTCCCTCACCAACCAACACGTTGTTGTCCGAATCGACAGTTTTGTACCGAGGGAGCGAATTGAACCCTCCGATATCATCCCAGATAATGTCAGCTTTGATTGTCAGGACGTTGTCAGCTTTTTCGAGCACGGCAAAGTCGATTGATATACCGACTGCTTTGTCGTAAAGTTCCTGCCGGGCCTGAATCTCTTTGTTCGTTCCGATATGTTTGCCGTAGTCATCGAGAAGGCCGCCCAGCTCCGGCTGGCACCGACGGATCGCTTTGAGAATAGCCTCAGCCGACCAGACGAACATACCACTATTCCAGAGGTACATATGGCTGTAATAGTATTCGTGCGCTACCGCCGCCCTTGGTTTCTCAGTGAAGGCGGACACCTCGTAAACGAGAATCTCACCATCGTGACGGTACATATCGCCAAGTTTCACATAGCCATAGCCGGTTTCCGGTCGGGTTGGCACAATACCGATTGTGATCAGCTTGTCTTCCTGGGATGCGATCGAAATAGCCGATCGGAGCAGCTGCTGAAGCTTTTCCGGCGGTCTGATCAGGTGATCGGCCGAAAGAACAACCAGAACCGACCCCGGATCTTCTTTGAGCAGATGTATCGCGGCTAATCCAATTGCCACACAAGTATTTCTGCCGGTGGGTTCAGCGAGGATGTGCTTCGGCTGTAATTTTGTCAGTTGTTCGACGATAAACTGCTTCATCGAATCGCTGGTGACGATGCGCACATTGTCATAGGGAATAATCGGGAGAACCCGGTCTATCGTCTCTTCAAGCATCGTCTTTCCCGAGGTCAGCCTCAGAAATTGCTTGGGGTGGCTGGCTCTGGACAGGGGCCAAAACCGCTCTCCCTTTCCGCCTGCCAAAATGACTCCGTAAACCAACCAACGCTCCTTTATCTTATCCGCGTAATCTACTGATAATAATCGGGTTAAATCTGATAGTCAAGGAAAGATTCGCCGCCCGCGTGAGCTTAACGGTAAAATAAGATCCGGGATTGTCGCTGCCGCTCGTATAACAACTACTCAAAGCAAGTACACACCAAACCAGGGATGGAATTTTGCCTGACAAAGGTGGGAGTAACCGCTCAGACACCTCAAGATTGATAAACTCGCCGCGCGAAGTGCTCTATCGCGCGTTCACCAGCCCCGATGCACTTGAATCCTGGCTGGCGCCGGGAAGGATGACGGGAAAGATTCATCAATTCGATCTGCGGGTTGGAGGCGGATATGAGATGTCGCTGTTCTATCCCGAATCCGACCTCAAGGACCGTGGCAAAACATCGGCAAAAGAAGATCGGTTCTCGGCCACTTTCGTAGAACTTACTCCACCCTCTAAAATAGTACAGAAGATTGCTTTCGATACAACCGATCCTGCTCTCACGGGCGAAATGACCATGACTACTACCTTCGAAGAAACAGACGGAGGGACCGAAGTGAGGATCGTGTTCGAGAACATCCCGGAAGGCATCCGTCCTGAAGACAATGACAAAGGGACGCGGCAATCGATCGAGAAGCTTGCCCGCTATGCTGAAAAGACGAAGCAGCCTTAGCGGTTGGCCGTTAGAATTCCAAGCAGGAGGGCATTGAATCTGTTTTCGGTCGAATCGCATCGGGAGCTGACTACAACCGGCACTCTTCCCCCCCAGACCAGTCCACCGATCTCGGCATTTCCATAGAGCGTCATAGCTTTGTAGACACCGTTGGCCGTCTCGATGTTGGGTGCGAGAAGTATATCGGCCTGACCGGCGACCGGTGAGTGAGTGATCCCCTTGGCCTCGGCGGCTTCTTTGTCTACGGCCGTGTCGAACGACAGAGGACCGTCGACATACGCATTCTTTATCTGATGGCGGTCGGCCATCTTGGCGATAATTGCCGCATCGGTCGTCACCGGCATCTGAGGATATACAACTTCCACCGCCGCCAGCACGGCTACTCGCGGCTTTTTGATGCCAATCGAAGTGGCAACCTGCACCGCGTTGTTGATCAGTGCCAGCTTCTGCCTGAGGTCCGGCTCGATATTGACCGCGGCATCGGTTAGCAGCAGAAGTTTCGAGTAGAGGGCCGGGTGCATGACTGTCACATGGGAGATACGATTGCCGGACGGATTGAATTCACCTTCCTTGTCAAAGAGGAGCCGAAGGAACGATACGGTCGAGATGCGACCCTTGACGATCAGGTCCAACTCGCCGGCTGCTACCATCTTAGCGGCCGTTTGCACCGCAAGAACCGGCTCGCGAATGTCCAGGAATTTCGCGCTGCCGATATCCACGCCCGCTTCCCTGGCGCGCTCCTTCGCGAGGGTTTCATCGCCGACGATTGTAGCTTCAACGAGCCCGTCTCTCATTCCGCGCGCGAACGCCTTCAGAGCTGAGCTGTCCGAAGGGACGACGAGTGCTGCTCTCGTTTTCTTGCCTGACTCGGCAAGTTGCCGGGCTCTTTCGTAGATCTGTTTGAACGAACTGACTTCGGGCAGCTCAAACGCCGCATTCGGACTCATGCTAAGCCTCCTCCGTCCAGATCTCTTGCTGTTCGTAGTAGTCGGCCAGGACACAGGCAAGGGCCAGCGATGCCTTCTTGTTTTTCACCGTGTCGGTTCGCGAGACCAAAGACACAGGGACCCTGGCCCCGACGATAACGCCGGCGAAGACTGCCCTGGCAAATTGAATCAGCGACTTGGCTACGATATTGCACTCCTCTATCGAGTCCATAAGATAGATATCTGCGTCGCCTACCACCATACCGCTGGCCTGGTGATAATCCGCCGCTGCTTTCGAAGTTGCCAGATCGAACGGCAGCGGTCCCTGTATGGCAATATCTTTCAGTTTGACCATTGCGTGCGGAATTATATAGTCGATGTCGGACAGGGTGTGAGGAATGCTCTCCGAAGGAGCATCCTGCGCACCCGAAACTGCAATCTTCACCGGGGACAATCCAAGCGCGTGCGCAACATGAACGGCATTTTCAAGTATCTGCGACTTCTGATCCTGATCCGGCTTGACGACCATCCCACCATCGGTAAGATTCAGTAACTTATGATAACCGGGAATGTCCAGCACGGCACAGTGTGACAGCGTATTCTTGCCACGGAGTCCATACTGTTTGTCGAGAACAACCTTGAGCAGAGCCGAGGTCGGAAGGAACCCCTTCATGATAGCATCGGCCTTCCCTTTGGAGGCCAGTTCCACCGCCTGATGTGCCGCCCGGATGACATCCGGTTGGTCTATGACTTCCAGTCGACTGATTTCGATATCATGTTGTTGCGCGATCTCGGCGATCTTAGCGGAGTCCCCGACCAGTACTCCTTCGATGAACCCGTCGGCTTCGGCCTGTGATACCGCCTGGATGACATCGGCATCCTGCGCCGCCGCCACCGCCACTCGCTTCTTCCTGCCTTGCCCGGCGATATCCACCGCTCGCGCGATCAGTTCATCGGATGAATGTATCGATTTCATCTCCACCACCCCGGACCTGCTTCTTTCAATATGTCTTGAGCTGTTCCTTGCCGCTCAGGAATCTTTCGCCGGCCGCCGCCAGCGCTTCCATTTCGAACTCACCGGCCATTACCACTACTCTTCCAAGATACGCAATATACCCGGTGATAGATTCGACAAGGGATGCTGAATTTGCCATTCCGCCGGTCAGGATTATCGCCTCGAAATCCCCCGACAAAGCCGTCGCGGCAGCGCCGATCTCTTTGGCGATCTGATAAGCCATCGCATCAAAGTAGAGTTTCGCCTTCGAATCGCCGGCCGCGATCAGTTTCTCTACTTCGCGAAGGTCCCCTACTCCAAGATAGGCCACCAGACCGGACTTCTTCGAAAGCTTGTCGACCATCTCTTTTTCGGTGAATTGCCCGGAGTAGCAGAGCTTGACAAGGCCGCCGATCGGCAGCGCTCCCGCTCGATCGGGCGAGAACGGCCCCATCCCGAGCAGGGCATCGTTGACATCGACCACCTTGCCACCATCGATTGCCGCCACCGACACCCCTCCACCCATATGGACGCCGACGAATCTGAGATCCTCAAGGTCCCGTCCCAGCCGCGCCGCTTCTCTTCGGCAGACCTCCTTGAGATTAAGCGCGTGCACCCGGCACTTGCGTTCGATTTCAGGAATGCCGCTGACTCTGGCGATATCGGTGAAATTGTCAACTGTAATCGGATCGGAAACCAGCGAAGGAACGCCGAACCGGCTGCCCAACTCACTGGCGATGAGAGCGCCGAGGTTGGAGGCATGATTCGAGTAGCGTCTCGTTCTCAGGTCTTGAAGCATCTCGTCACTGATGGCGTAGGAGCCGCCCTCAAGTGGTTTTACCGGAGCACCCCGACCGACAACAGCCTTGAGACTGCCCGGAACCAGATGCAACGAGTCGATCCAGGTATCGACCATCCTCAACCGGTAGTCAAACTGATCGGCAACGTTGTCAAAACGAGACAACTCGGTATGATCGTGCCGGATGACTTCTTCGGCCTTCTTCTGAGATCCCTCAAACAGGGCGGTTTTGGTCGAAGTAGATCCCGGGTTGATGATCAGCATCAGGTGCGACATCGACCGCTACACCTCCACGGATGAAAGCTGCACCTGCCGACCGCGGTTAAACGCCTGGATGTTTATTTCGACGAATTTCTCTTTCACCTTGTTCTTGAGCACCTCGATCCAGAGATCGGTCTCGAACGGAAGGTAATTCGAGAGAACGCCCAGAAGGATCGTATTTACCAGACGGGGATTGCCGAGTTCTGCGGCAATCTTGTCGGCCTCGACCGCGATTACCCGGCCGGCCTTCTCGCGCATCCGCGTGATAGCGTCGTCGGGATAGTGAAACTTCTTCGATGACGTCACGATCGCCGGAATAAGCTGCGTGCGTGAAACGATAGCCACGCCGTCCTTCTTCATCCAGTCCATCGCGCGGAGACCCTCCGCCTGCTCGAATGACATGAGCACGTCGGCCTGTCCGTATTCGATCGTCGGCGAATACACCTTGGGGGCGATCTTGATATGCGATGAAACGATGCCGCCTCGCTGGGACATCCCGTGTACTTCGGACTTCTTCACGTCGAGCCCGAACGTCATCGCTACCTCGGAAATGATCTCCGACGCGAGAAGCACACCCTGACCGCCTACGCCGACTATGAGTATATTAAAAGTATTGTCTGACATTGCAACCTCCTACGCTTTCACCATCTGGCTCTGAAGTACGATCGCTTCGGGCGGGCATACCTGCGCACAAAGGGTGCAGCCGGTGCAGATAGTTGTATCGATAACCGCTTTCGGGTGGCCGTGCTTGTTGGTTTCCTCCGACGCCGAAATGGCCGGACAGGAGATCCGGAAGCAGGCCGAGCAGGCGGTACAGAGTTCAAGATCGACGACATACGGTTCGTCCATAATCCGCTTGGGCATCAGGACGCAAGGACGGTTCGTAATGACGACCGACGGCTCCGGACGAGCGACTTCTTCTTTGATCGTCTCGAGTACGGTGTCGTATTCGTAGGCATCGATTATCCGCACGTTCTTCACGCCGAGAGCCTTGCACAACTCGGGAATGTCGATCTTTCCGGCCGGGTCGCCCATCAGGGTGCGTCCTGTCGCCGGGTGCTGCTGGCCGCCGGTCATGGCCGTAGCCCGGTTGTCCAGGATAAGGACGGTCACGTTCGAGTGGTTGTAGACGGCATCCATCAAGCCGGTGACCCCGGAGTGCAGGAAGGTCGAGTCCCCGATGACAGCGACAGTGCCTTTCTCGGATCCCTTCACTTTCTCCATACCGATAGCATTGCCGATAGAGGCTCCCATGCAGATGCACGTATCGAGGGCATTCAGCGGTTCCATCACCCCCAGCGTGTAGCACCCGATATCCCCGGTCACGGTCACACCAAGCTTCTTGAGCGCCATGAAAGCACCGCGGTGCGGGCAGCCGGGGCAAAGAACCGGCGGACGCGGAAACATATTGGCTTCCGCCGCGATAAGAGCAGCGGCAACATCGATTGAAACTCCGGCCTCCTTGAGACCCGCCGCCACCCGGTGGGGTGACAGCTCGCCCAGATGCCCGAAGTACTTTTTTCCCTCGACCGGGATACCGGCCGCCTTGATCTGATCCTCGTAAAACGGTTCCAGCTCTTCGACCACCAGAACCTTGTCGTGCGACTTAACGAATGCCGCGATTTTCTTCATCGGAAGCGGATAACTCATGCCGAGTTTCAGATAGTCCAGATTCGGCGCTATCTCCTTGGCATACTGGTAAGCGACTCCGCCGGAGATAATACCCACTTTGGATCCGTTATTTTCGATGAAATTGAGCGGCGTTTCTTCGGTAAACCGCTGGAGCTTCTCGAGTCGTTCCCTCACGACTACATGGCGCACTCTCGCGTTCGATGGGATCATGACGTATTTCGATGGATCCTTGACGAACTTCCGATCCGGGCCCTCGACCTTATCGCCCAACTCGACCACACTTTTCGAGTGCGATATCCGTGTGGTCATGCGGAAAAGAACCGGCGTATCGAACACTTCGGACAACTCGAACGCCGTCAGGAGCATGTCTTTGGATTCCTGGCTGTCCGACGGCTCCACCATCGGGATCCCGGCGAACCGGGCATAGAATCGGTTGTCCTGCTCATTCTGCGAGGAGTGCATCTCCGGGTCATCGGCCGATACGATCACGAACCCGCCGTTTACCCCGGTGTAGGCCTGGGTCATGAACGGATCAGCGGCCACGTTCAAACCGACGTGCTTCATGGCGACCAAAGCTCGGGCACCACCGATGGAAGCACCGATACCTACTTCGTAGGCCACTTTTTCGTTCGGCGACCACTGTGAATACACCGACGGGAATTTAGCGGCTATCGTCTCCAGGATCTCAGTGGAAGGAGTCCCGGGATAAGCCGCGGCCAGTCTTACACCGGCTTCGTACGCTCCCCTTGCAACTGCTTCGTTGCCGGACAAAAGCTCTCTCATACACTTATGCCTTTATATACCTTACATTCTCATTTACAATGGACCGTTGCCGGTCACTCAAATTTCACTCTATTCTACAGGGAATACGCCCCTGTGAATAATTTCACATATAATAACATCTGCGTCATGGACGGGCAAGGGGTTTTTTGTTCGGCTCTTTTCGCAGCAACGAGCCGTTGTCGCTCATCGCATCCCGAAAGAAAATACTGTACTTTTTGCGTCCATGATCGTACTTTGGGATAGGCTCTGCCAACCCGAAATCTCGGTCAGGAGAATTGCATGAATTATCTCGACGTCTGGTGTAATATCCGCGATTCGCACAAGGATCTCGAGTTCGCGTCGGCGGTGGCCGGCTATCTCGATTTTCTGAAAGACAAGGGACTCATCGCCGGATGGATTCTGACGCGGCGGAAGTTCGGGTTCGGACCGCAGGAACTCGGGGAGTTTCACGTAAGGATCAGCGGCGAATCGCTGGCGCAACTTGACGATGCGTTCAGTCTGGTGGCGACCCGCGACGGAGAGATCGAAAAGTTGCACGCAAGGATGTACGGGCACGTCACCGATCTGAAGTCGGCGCTCTATCGGGATTTCCCCGACGGCGTTCGGGTCGGGGCCAGGGCAGGACAATCGACAACCCGGAGGAAAAAGTGAAGTACAAGTTCAGTCGGTGCATCTGTTTCGAGCACCCACAACAGCGGGAAATGCGGGCGCTTTACCGCGATCTGCTGGGATTCGAGGAAGTGGACCAGTCGGCAAACACGGCCGAATTGCGGGCAGGAAATTTCCGATTATTTCTGGACCGCAAGGACCAACCGACAGTCGCTTTTGAACTGCTCGTGCCGAACGCGGAAGAAGCGAAGGCGGAACTTCTGGCAAAAGGATTCGAGCTGCTCCGCTGGGATGGACCGGGAAAAAGCCAGTTCCTTCGCGATCCGTTTGGCATTATATTCAACCTCTATGAGGAGCCTGAAGCATTCAAGTAATCCTGTGAGCCTTCGGGAGGTGTAGTGGCACCTTCCCGAAAGCACATTCTCATATTCGCAATTCTCATCGTCGTCATTGAGCTGATCGCCGCCTGGCTGGTCGGATTAGACCGTCCCGCATGGGAGGATGAAGCTCATTTCTATCAAACCGTCAAACTGGTCGGAAGCGATCCATCTCTTACCACGCTCAGGACCTATCCGGAAATGTCCACTCCCCTGCCATTCGCAGCTTACGCCGTCTGGGGACACCTCTTCGGATTTGAGCTGTCGCATTTGCGCACGCTGTCGATCCTGTTCGGCATCCTGACATATCTGATATTCTTCCAGCTCCTGAGCAGCCTGGTCGACGACATGAAGCTGGTCTGGTTCGGCGCCATACTGCTTGCCGTGGAGCCGTATATGATCGGATTCACGATGTTCGTCTACACCGACATCTCCGCCATTCTCTTTGGCACTCTGGCCCTCCTTGGGCTGGCCAGGCGCTCGGCCTGGCTAACCTGTACCGGATTGGCCCTGGCCGTTCTTTGCCGGCAGTACATGGCATTCCTGACTATCACCGCATTCATCTTCTATGCCTGCGAGGGGATTACCGGCAGGAAGCGCGATACTTTAAGACAACTTGCGGCCGTGATACTATCCGCTCTCCCCTATGTCATACTGGTCTTCTTCTGGGGAGGAACGAGTCCGGACAACGCACTCAGGCAGCAGTTTCTCGGCGAAGGCGTCCGCTTTCATCCGGAGATGCTTTCACTTTACGTTGCCTGTCTGTTCGTCTATCTGCTCCCCGTGTTTGTGCTTAACGCTCGGCTGTTCTATTCGAACTGGAAGATGCTTGCACTCTCAGTAATCGGAGTTGGGTATATCGTGTTTTTTCCGGTCAAAGTGTCGGCTCCCCTCGCCATTCTCGGCGTCTCTCGAGTTGGACAGTTCCATCGCATTCTTAAGCTCATCCTTGGAAATGAGTTTCTCATTCATATCGGCTTTGCCATCTGTTTTTTGTTAACCCTGCCGATGGTATTCTCTTTACTCAGAGATCTGTTCTTACGAATCCGGGGGATGCAAATCGACCTCCGGTTTCTTTTCGGATTGAGCATTGTGATTTTCCTGGTGATGATGCCGTTTTCGTACCTTGGCTGGGAGAAGTATCTGATGCCGGTTATTCCCGGCGCGATCGTTTATCTGATTATGGTATTCGATTCAGAACGTAAGAAAGGGAATCCGGCCCTCAGCCGATAAACGCCGTCTTTACGGCCAGTCCGATCAGAAGCAACCCACCTACCACACCGGCGCTCTTACTGAACTTAAGCCCTACCGCCTTGCCAAACACGAGGCCCGCAATAGTCATTGATGCCGCCACCACTCCGATCGTGATCGTAGGCAGGAGGATCTGAATGTCCACCAGCGCGAGAGTGAACCCGGCCGCAAGAGCATCGACCGAGGTCGCGAACATCAGCGCAAGCAGACTCGCCCCCCTTGTCGGGTCTCCGTTCCACTTCCGCTGCTCTTCTTTGAACTGCTCCCAGATCAGCCGTCCGCCGATGGCCGCCAAGATGACGGCGGCCAGAATTCGGGCCGATGAGCCGATAAATCCGGTCAGGTAACCTCCTGCCAGCCAACCTATTATCGGCATCCCGAACTGGGCGAATCCAAAGTGGAAAGAGAGTCGGAAAATCGTCCAGCGATCGAGCCTGCCCAATCTAATTCCTACCGCTATGGCCACCGCAAAAGCATCGAAGGCCAGGGCGAAAGCGAGAGCGACTATATCAGCGACGTGCAAATGAATCCTTCCGTGTTGCCGTATCAGGCTGTACAACAATCACTTAGATTGAAACGCGTGACTGTCGATGGAAACCCTTTCCTGCCTGTTTTCGAGCTAAGAGATAATATCGAAATGTCTCGCGGAGAGGGAACATTTTTTTCCTTCGTGAGTTGAAAAAATAAACTTTACAATTTTGTAAAGATTTGTTATACTCGGTCGGATAAGGACGAGTAAACTATTGAAAGCGGTGAAATTATGAGAATATCAGCCCTTGAAGAATATGGCCTGAGATGTCTACTGAACCTGGCCAAGGTTGGGCCCGAAGGACAGCTCTCCATATCGGATATCGCGGAGAAGGAGGGAATCTCGGTGCCGTACACATCGAAACTCCTCTCTATTCTCAGACAAACCGGGCTTGTCAACGCGTTGCGCGGTCGCGGCGGCGGATTTTGTATCGCCCGACCGGCAAACGATATAAATCTGCTCGAAGTGATAACGGCGTTGGGCGGACCCTTGATAGATCCCGACCATTGTCACAAATACTCGGGACAGCTTGAGAAGTGCATCCACACCGACAATTGCTCGGTGCATTACACGTTGATGGGACTCTCCCGACTGGTCGGCGAGTTTCTCAGCAAACTCACGCTTGAGGACGTCCTCAACGGTCCCGGGCTGATCGATCTGACCACGATCCAGTCGCGGGTATCGCTGCTGAACCAGGCGCTGAACGAAGACGAAATTGACGAAGATCCGAGGAGTGTGGCTGATACCCAGGCTCCCCGGGGGATATAGACAATTAGAGAACGTTACATTCGAAATATCACGAGAAGGAAATAACAATGTCGAATAAAAAGCCGATGTTTGAGTTCAAGGATGTCCACGTGGAAGTGGAAGGGAAAGAAGTAGTCAGGGGAGTCTCCCTCACGATTCTTCCGGGCGAAGTTCACGCGATAATGGGACCGAATGGATCGGGTAAGTCATCCCTGTCCAATGCCCTGATGGGACACCCGAGCTACCGGATCACCAAAGGAGAGGTGATGCTGGACGGGAAGAACCTGATGGAGATGGAATCGGACGAGCGCTCCCGGGTCGGCTTGTTTCTCGCCTTCCAGTATCCGCTCGCCATTCCGGGTGTGACGGTAGCGAATTTCCTTCGCGCCGCCCTGAAATCCCACCGCGGACCCGACGCTGACATGTCGGATTTCCGCAAGCTGCTGAAGTCCGAGATGGACGCCCTGGGGATCGATCAGGCGTTCGCGACTCGATATCTCAATGACGGATTTTCCGGCGGTGAAAAGAAACGAATCGAGATTCTCCAGATGTCGGTATTGAATCCGAAGATGGCGCTGCTCGATGAAACCGATTCCGGGCTGGATATCGATGCCCTCAAGAAAGTGGCCGAAGGAATCAACCGGTTCCATTCCGACAACAACGGCCTCCTTCTGGTGACTCATTATCAGAGATTGCTGAACTATGTTAAACCGGATTTCGTCCACGTTATGATGAGCGGAGAGTTCGTGAAATCGGGCGGACCGGAACTCGCGCTCAAACTTGAGGATGCCGGGTATGACTGGGTCGGCGAAGAACTCCAGCAAAAGGCGGAGGTGTAAATATGTCCGATACAATCAAACAGCAGAACCAGGAACTGTCACGACTCAACGAGGATTACGCGACCAAATACGGTTTCCATGATCCGGTTGATTATTTCCATAAAGGAGCCAGGGGGCTCAGTCACGAAGTGGTCGAGATGATCTCGCAGATGAAGAAAGAACCGAAATGGATGGCCGATCGTCGCCACGAAGCGCTCGACATCTTCTACGCCAAGCCGACTCCCAAATGGGGCAACACAAAGCTTCTTGGTGAGATTGATTTCGAGAACATCTACTACTTCATGAAGCCGATTGAGTTCCAGGGCAAAAGCTGGGACGATGTTCCGGAGTACATAAAAAAGACATTCGACCGCCTGGGTATTCCTGAAGCGGAGAAGAACTTCCTCGGCGGCGTTTCAGCTCAGTACGAATCCGAGGTAGTATACCACAACATGCGCCAGGACCTCAAAGACCAGGGTGTCATATTCCTCGATATGGACAGCGGCCTTCGCGAGCACGAAGATATCGTCAAGAAGTATTTCGGCACGGTGATTCCGTCGACCGACAACAAGTATGCCGCCCTGAACACTTCGGTCTGGTCCGGCGGGTCGTTCATCTATGTACCGCCGGGTATCGACGTCAAGATTCCCCTTCAGGCGTACTTCCGCATCAACGCGGAAAACATGGGTCAGTTCGAACGGACGCTCATCATCGCCGACAAAGGATCGAGGGTGCATTATATCGAAGGGTGTACCGCGCCCGTGTACTCGACTGATTCTCTCCATTCGGCGGTGGTTGAATTGATCGCAATGGAAGGGTCGTACATCCGATATACAACCATTCAAAACTGGGCCCGGAATATCTACAACCTGGTGACGAAGCGGGCTACCGCTCACGCGAACGCGACGGTGGAGTGGGTTGACGGCAACCTCGGCTCGCGGCTCACGATGAAGTACCCGTGCATTCAGTTGGTCGGCGAGGGCGCCAAGGGAGAGATTCTCTCGGTGGCGTTTGCCGGAACGCAACAGCATCAGGATGCCGGCGCCAAGGTGATTCACGCCGCCCCGAATACTTCGTCACGAATTACTTCCAAATCGATATCCAAAGACGACGGCCGAGCCTCCTACCGCGGTCTTGTAAAGATCTACAAGAACGCGATTAATTCTAAAGTCTCGGTCGAATGCGACGCGCTCCTTATCGGCGAGGACGCCCGGTCCGATACGTACCCGACGATGGAAATCGATAACGAACAAGTTCGTGTTGAGCACGAAGCGAGAGTCTCAAAGGTGGCGGAAGAGCAGTTGTTTTATCTTACCAGCCGCGGGCTGAGCGAGGATGAAGCGAGGCTGCTGATCGTCAACGGCTTCATGGAGCCGTTCACCAAAGAACTGCCGCTTGAGTACGCGGTTGAACTAAACCGCCTGATCGAACTCGAAATGGAAGGATCGATCGGTTAATCCGAATACGGAAATTGACATGAACGATACACAGACAGACATTCAGATACCGGATATTTCGCCGGAACTTGAACGGGGTCCGCAATGGCTCCGTGACCTTCGCCACGCCAGCCAACAGGCGTACAACGCCACGCCTCTCCCCCGTCGCGGCCTGCATCTCTGGCGCTACACCGATCCGTTCAAATTCACGGTCGACCGCGAGTCGGTAGCGGATACGGCGTTCGGGGAGAATTTCGACGCCGTCGAAAAGAACGAGATCAAGAACCTTCAGGACGGACACCTGTCCGGGCTCGTGACTGATCTGGGCGGACGAGAAATTAGCATTCGACTGAGCGATTCGCTCACGAATGCCGGAGTGGTAGTCACTTCGCTTTCACAGGCGGTGACAGATCATACCGATCTGGTCGAAACGTACCTTTACAAATTGGTCAATCGGGATACCGGCAAGTTCGAGTCGATGAACGGCGCCCTCTGGAACGACGGCGTATTCATCTATGTGCCGGACGGAAAGCAAATCGATCAACCGATCCACCTGCTTCGGGAAGCTGGCCTTGCCAAGTCCGCACAGTTCCCGCGATTACTCGTGATCGTCGGAAAGAACGCTCACCTGACGATTATTGACGAATACGGTGGTGGATCGTCGGACGAAAAAGACGGCACCAGCTATTCCAACGGCGCAGTCGAGATTTTTGGTCTGACCGACAGCCGCACCCGGTACGTGATGCTGCAGCGTCAGTCTTCCGCCACAACTTCGTATCTTACACATCGTGCGAGCATCGCCCAGGGCGCCACCATGCTGACGATTCCCCTTTCGTTCGGAGGTTCGATGGCCAAGCAAAACTTCGGCGTTCGGATGGAGGGCCCGGGAGCTGAGAGCCATATGTTCGGACTTCTTTTCGGCTCAGAATATCAACATTTCGACAACCACACGCTGCACGACCACCGCGCGGTGCAGACGTACTCGAATATCGATTTCAAGGTGGTCCTTCGCGATAAAGCGACTTCCGCTTATACCGGACTGATCAAGATAGAAAATCATGCCAAAGGCTGCCAGGCTTACCAGGAGAACCGCAATCTTCTGCTGAACAAGGGGACCAAGGCGGAAACGATTCCGGAGCTTGAGATTCTCAACGAAGACGTCTCCTGTTCTCACGGCGCCACGATCGGACCGATCGATCCGATGCAGGTGTTCTATCTCGAGTCACGCGGGATTCATCACGAGGAAGCGGTGCGGATGGTCGTGAGCGGATTCGTGGCGAATACCCTCAAGCAGGTTCCGGATGATCTCCGCGAACGGATTTCAGGATTTGTCGAACAACGGTTGGAAGGAATTTAGGATGCCGGAATTCGTGAAGGTAGCGACTGTCGATGAGATCCCGCTGGGGAAAATGAAATCGTGCGAGGCGAAACACAGCCGCGTCGTGGTCTGCCATATGAGCGACGGGTTCTACGCCCTGGCCGACGAATGCACTCACGACAGCGCCCCGATAAGTACCGGACGGGTACGTGGTGAAGAAGTGGTTTGTCCGAGACACGGCGCCAAATTCGACGTGCGGACGGGTGCTGTAACCGGGCCACCGGCGATTGTCGGGATAGATACGTTCGAAGTCAAAGTCGAAGGAAACGACATATTCGTATTGTTAGACTGAACAGCGAAAGAAGAACAAAGCAATGCAACCGGAAATAAACAAGACTACCCCCGTGGAGAAGAAATCGACCGGATTGGATGTGGCCGCGATCAAGGCGGATTTCCCGATTCTCCGGCAGACGATCAACGGCCATCGCCTGGTCTATCTGGACAATGCGGCCAGCACCCAGAAACCTCAGTCGGTAATTGACGCGCATGCGGAGTTTTACAGCAAATCCTATGCTAACATCCACCGGGGGCTGCACACCCTAGCCGAGCGGGCAACCGAAGCTTACGAGTCGACCCGTAACCATGTTGCGCAATTCATTGGTGGCGTGAAACGACAGGAAGTCGTCTTCACCAACGGCGCGACCGAGGCGATCAACCTGCTGGCTTATACCTGGGGTGATGCCAACATCAAAGAGGGGGACGAAATCCTCATCACCGAGATGGAGCACCACGCTAACCTGGTTCCGTGGGTGATACTTGCGCAGAAAAAGAAAGCTATTCTTAAACAGATCCCGATTACGGTCGATGGACATCTTGACCTGAGCAACATAGAGAACCTTCTCACCACCAAAGTGAAACTCCTCTCGCTCAGCCATATGTCTAATGTCCTCGGGACGATCAATCCGGTCAAAGAGCTGACTCAGCTGGCCCATAAGAACGGCACGATCGTAATTGGCGATGGTGCGCAATCTGTGCCGCATATACCGGTTAATGTGAAAGACCTCGATGTCGATTTCTACGCTTTTTCCGCGCACAAGATGCTCGGACCGACCGGCGTCGGCGTGCTCTACGGCCGCGAAGAACTGCTTGAAGCGATGCCGCCATTCCTGATGGGCGGGGAAATGATCAGCGACGTACGTTTCGATCGTGTCACCTGGGCGGATCTTCCGCACAAGTTCGAGGCCGGAACGCCGAACATTGCCGGAGTAGCTGCGTTCAATGCCGCTCTGCAGTATCTTGACCGGATTGGAATGGAGAATGCCCGTCGACACGAAATCGAACTCACCCGCTACGCCATGAAGCACCTTTCCGAAATCGAAGGGCTGGAAATCCAGGGTCCGAAGGATTCGGAAGAACGGAGCGGAGCGATTTCATTCACCGATTCGAAGATTCATCCGCACGATATCAGCACGTTTTTGGATTCGCGCGGAATCGCGATTCGGGCGGGACATCATTGCGCGCAACCGCTCATGCGCATCATGGAAAAGATTGCCACCGCTCGAGCCTCCCTGTATATTTACAACGACGAGGCAGATGTCGACGCGTTAGTAGAAGCGCTCAAAGAGATGAGGAGATATTTCGGCGTATGAACGACCAGCTTGATGACATGTACCGGGAAGTCATCCTGGACCATTACCGGGCTCCCCGGGGAAGCAAGCCGATAGAACATATCGACCTGACCTCCGAAGGGAAAAACCCGTCGTGCGGAGATGAAATTGCCCTGACGGTTGCGATGGACGACGGCCGAGTGCAGGATATTCATGTAGATTGCCACGGCTGCGCTATCTCCACCGCTTCGGCCTCGATGCTCGCCGAGTATATCAAAGGCAAGACGCTCGACGACGCTATCCGCATCGCCGACATCGTCAAGAAGATGCTAAAAGGTGAGGAGACTGAAATACCGGATGACTACGATGACCTTGAAGCGCTCAAGGGTGTTCGCAATTTCCCTGTCCGAATCAAATGTGCGCTGCTTGCCTGGATGACTCTGATAGAGGGCCTCAAGAACTACAAAGCCGGGCTGGACGGGAAGCACGTTACCAGTGTTTCTACCGAAGACAAGGAGTGAGCGAAATTGCCGGTACCTACCAACGAACAAGTCATGGCGGCGCTCAAGCCGGTGCACGATCCGGAAATCCGAATCGGAATTGTCGACCTCGGGCTGGTCTACGATGTCCTCGTTGAGGAATCAGGCAAGGTCACGGTTAAGATGACGCTTACGACCCCCGGTTGCCCCTACGGCGAAATGCTCCTGACCATGGTTCATCGGGCGGTCGAAGAACTCGACGGCGTGACCGAAGTCGAGGTCCGGCTTGTCTGGGACCCACCGTGGGATCCGAAAGAGATGTGCTCAGACGGCGCGAAGGACATGCTCGGGATCTGGTAGTCCCTCCGATATCTTCATCCGACGTCAGTGAAATAGTCTCCGAGCCGATGAGCAAGTCTCCGAGTATCACAAACTTGCGAGACGGCTGATTTAATCAAAATCCAACTTTACAAACCGGGCCAAATCGGCTAAACTGAGTACTTGCCGACTCAGGCTCCCAGGGTATAATAGAGAGAATAGATACACTATGGCGGATCTTAACAACTCAGACCTGAACGCGCTCAGGATTGATCAATCCAAGAAGTTCGATGATCGTCCCCGCAGCAAAGTCTGGAAATGGCTGTTCCTGGCCGTCCTCCTTGCGGTCGTGGTGGTTGCTTACTTTCTGCTACGGAACAAAGTAGCCCCTGCCACCAAGGTCAAAGCAAGTACCGTCACATATATCACCGGCTCGGCGTCGCAGGCAAGTCTGGTAGCTTCCGGCTATGTTGTAGCTCAGCGAAAAGCCGAAGTAGCATCCAAAGGTACCGGACGTTTGAAGTACCTTGGATTCGAGGAGGGCGACACGGTTCATACCGGCCAGGTAATCGCAGAACTTGAAAACGACGACATCAAGGCTGAGGTTGCCCTGGCTAAGGCGAATCTGATGAATGCCGAAGCCGATTCCCTGAACGCGGGGCGGATCTACCGTCGCCAGCAGAAGCTCTATGACTCTTCAGCCGTGACAAGAGTCGCTCTGGAAGACGCGGAAACGACCTACCTTAGAGCGAAAGCATCGGTTGCGGCGGCGCAGGCAAATGTCGAAGGTGCGGAAGTCAATCTGGAGAACACAATTATTCGCGCACCTTTCAGCGGAACTGTCCTGACAAAGAATGCCGATGTCGGCGAGGTGGTTGCCCCCTTTGCTTCGTCATCGAGCTCGAAAGGATCAGTGGTTACACTCGCCGATATGGGGTCGCTGGAAGTCGAGGCGGATGTATCCGAGTCGAATATTTACAAAGTCTTTGTGGGACAAAAGTGCAATATAGTGCTCGACGCATATCCGGATCGTACCTATGCAGGCGAAGTGAAGAAGATCGTCCCGACGGCCGACCGGGCCCGGGCAACAGTCCTGACAAAAGTCGCTTTCACGAATATTGACAATCGGGTCCTTCCTGAGATGTCGGCACGCGTCAATTTCTTCCCCCGGGAGATGGATACCACCGGACAGTCGGCCAGCAGGACTCTCGTGGTAGACAAGGAGGCGATCACGACCCGCGCTGAGCGCAAAGTTGTCTTTCGGATCGTTAAAGACAAAGTCGAACTGGTACCGATTGTGGTCGGTCGCCGGCTTGGTGATATGACGGAGATCGACAGCGGACTGAGCGAAGGGGATCGGGTGGTTCTCTCCCCGCCCGGCAAAATGGCGACCGGAGATAAAATAGAAGTTACGCCCTAATCATAGTCAGACAAAAGCAGGACAGGCAATATGATCGACTCATTCGTTGAGGTAAACAAAGTATATAAATCGTACTGGCGCGACAGTATCGAAATCCCGGTCCTTCATGATATCAATTTGAATATCGCCGAAGGTGAGTTCATGGCATTGATGGGACCGTCAGGTTCGGGCAAAACTACTCTGCTCAATCTCCTCGCAGGCATCGACCGCCCGAGTTCCGGCGACTTGCTGGTGGCGGGCGAGCGGGTCGGCGGTCTTTCCGAGCACGATCTCGCGCGCTGGCGGAGCCGCAATATCGGTTTCGTCTTCCAGTTCTACAACCTGATGCCGGTGCTGAATGCCTTCGAGAACGTGGAGCTGCCGTTGCTTCTGACCAAGCTGAACAAGAAGGAACGCAGGAAACAGGTTGAAGCTGCGCTCTCGATTGTCGGACTGGCCGACCGCATGAAACACTACCCGAACCAGCTCTCCGGCGGACAGGAACAGCGGGTGGCAATCGCCCGGGCAATCGTCACCGATCCGAATCTGATCCTTGCCGACGAGCCGACCGGCGATCTGGACAAACAATCGGCAGAAGATATCATGGAACTCCTTTCCCGTCTGAACAGTGAGTTCAATAAAACAATCATCATGGTTACGCACGATCCTCGTGCCGCCGAGAAAGCTCGCCGGACCCGTCATCTTGACAAGGGAGAGTTGACGAACTGATGAAGGTGTTCAAGCTGATAAGCCGGAATACCACCCGTCACCCGCTCAGATCGTTTCTAACGGTGTTAGGGCTGGCGATAGCAGTGATGGCGTTTGCGGTTATCAGGACGACGATCTCAGCCTGGTATGCCGGTGCACAGGCATCTTCGCCAAACCGCCTCGTCGTCATCAATCGGGTCTCGCTCGTGTTCACCCTCCCCCTCGCCGACCGGGAGAAGATCGAAAAGGTCGACGGCGTTACCGGTATTTCCTGGGCGCAGTGGTTCGGTGGCATCTATGTCGACCCGAAAAACTTCTTTGCCCAGTTCGCGGTCGATCCCGGCACCTATTTTAAGCTGTATCCGGAATACATCATTCCCCCTGATCAGATGGAAACGTTTCAAAAGGAACGAAACGCCTTGATTGTCGGGCGGGCTCTTGCTGATCGATTCGGCTGGTCGGTAGGCGATCCTATCAGACTCACCGGCACGATCTTTCCTGGTAACTGGGATTTCGTCATCAGAGGCATCTACACCGGTGCGAAAGAAGGGACCGACGAATCCCAGTTCTTCATGCACTTCGACTATCTCGATGAACGGATGAAGCAGGAGGCTCCGGGACGGGCAGGCCAGGTCGGCTCATTTATCGTACGAATTGCCGATCCATCGCAGGCGGCGCAAGTTTCCGACAAGATCGATGCTCTATTCAAAAACTCGCTGGCCGAGACCAAGACTCAGACAGAGGAAGCTTTTCAGTTGAGTTTTGTCGCGATGGCCGGCACGATCGTCACCGGGCTGAGAATCATCTCGATATTGGTGATCGCGATCATTCTGCTGGTCCTTGCGAACACGATGGCGATGACGGCGCGAGAACGAATCTCGGAGTACGCAGTCATGAAGACGCTCGGGTTCAGCCCGTTTCACATTGTCGGATTGATCTTCGGCGAGTCGTTGTTCATCGCCGCCCTTGGTGGCGCCTTGGGAATACTCATCACCTTCCCGATAGCCGGTCTGATCAAAGTTGCCATGGGTGCTTTCTTTCCGATTTTCAAGATTCACCCGCTTACGCTCGCAGTTGGCTTTGTCTCGGCGCTGTTTGTCGGGCTGCTGGCGGCGATCTTCCCGGCCGTAAAGGCGGTACGAACGTCCATCGTCGACGGACTCCGGATAATTGATTGACAGGTGAGATATGCCATTACTTGTAAGCTACTCGTTTAAGAACATATTCGCCCGCAAACTGACATCGTTTTTGACGATCTTCGGCATCGGCCTGGTCGTCTTTGTCTTCTGTGCCGTCCTCATGCTGTCCAACGGACTCAAGCAAACTCTGGTTGCGACCGGGTACAACGACAACGCTATCGTAATTCGCCGCGCTTCGCAAACGGAGGTGCAGTCGATCATCTACCGTGATGCGGCAAACATCATGAAGGCAGATCCGGCAATACGGAAAGACAGCGCGGGCACACCGATGGCGACCAATGAGATTCTGGTCCTTATCAACCTACCCAAACGAAACGGCGGCGATCCGAGCAATGTCCCGGTGCGCGGAGTCACCCCGATGTCGATGGAGATCCGCCCGGATTTCAAACTGGTCGAAGGCCGAATGTGGCAGCCGGGAACATCGGAGATTATCGCAGGGAGAAAGGCGGCTGCAACATTCCGGGGGGCGGGCCTCGGCGAAACGGTTCGCTTCGGTATGCGGGACTGGAAAGTTGTCGGCGTATTCGAAACGGGAGGCTCCGGATTCGAGTCGGAGCTCTGGGGCGACGTCGACCAGATGATGGATGCTTTTGGAAGACCGGTATTTTCATCGGTTACGATGAAACTGAAATCGCCCGGTGCATTCGATGAACTCAAATCGCGCCTCGAAGGAGATCAACGGCTGTCGGCCGAGGTCTATCGGGAGAAGGACTACTACGCCAAGCAGTCCCAAACGATGACCACTTTCATTCAGGTGCTCGGCCTCGTCATTTCGATCATCTTCTCCCTTGGTGCAATCGTCGGCGCGATGATCACGATGTATTCCGCGGTAGCTAATCGTACTTCGGAGATCGGCACCCTGCGTGCGCTCGGCTTCAGTCGGAAATCGGTCCTGTCAGCGTTTCTTATCGAATCGCTGCTGATTTCTCTTATCGGTTGTGCTATCGGTCTGGCCGCGGCGTCGTTCCTCAGACTTGTCGAGGTCTCTACCACCAACTGGGATACATTTGCCGAGCTGGCGTTCTCGTTCCGGCTCTCCGATCGGATCGCCATCGACGCCGTCATCTTTGCGATTGTTATGGGATTTGCCGGTGGCTTTCTTCCGGCCGTGCGCGCCGCCAGATTCAAGATCATCAACGCCCTTCGGGCAAAATAATACTGCAAGAGTAAACCCGGTCCGAAACAACGGGACCGGGTTCCTGTAACTCAAACCTGGCTGGCAAAAATCACATCAAAGAATAGCCGCCGTCGACTATGACCGTCTGGCCGGTGATCCAGGTCGCTTTCGGTCCGGCAAGAAAGACGACAACATCGGCCACTTCCTCCGGCGTCCCCACCCGTTTGAACGGGGTGCGCGCGGAAACTTCGTCGAGCATATCCTGATAATTCGGGAATCCTTTGAGTGCGTTGGTGTCGATGAATCCGCCCGAGACGCAATTCACGGTGATATGACGGGGCGCCATCTCGACCGCCATGTACTTGACCATGTTTTCGATCGCAGCCTTGGAAACGCCGATCGAGGCATAGCCGGGGATATAGCGAATGGATCCGAGCGACGACAAAGTAACGATTCGACTGTGGTCGGGCATCATCGGAGAGGCGAGCTGTACGCAATTGAGAAACGCTCTCGCATTGGTGTGCATCGACAGATCCCACGCTTTGTCGTTAATTTCGATCATGCTGGTGAACAGTCCGAGGGCGGCGTTCGAGATCAAAATATCCAGCTTGCCGAATTTCTCTTTGATTTCTTCGAAGAGCGGAGGGAGCTGTTCGTGATTGCCGATATTCGCTCGGAGGGCGACGCACTCGACGCCATAGCTCTTGATTTTCTCGACCGTCTCGTTGGCCGCCTGGCGCGAGCGGAAATAGTTCACCACGACGTGGGCTCCCTTTTCGGCCAGTTTTTCGGCCACACTTCGACCGATCCCCTTCGTCCCTCCGGTAACAAATGCAACCTTCCCTTTAAGTTCCATCTTTCGCATTCCTCATTCGTGAGTCGCGGAGCGGTTCAGATTACATTGCCGCCGGCCTGTGACTCGATATCTTCGGCAATCTCTTCAAGTTTGACGGGATAAAAGACCGTGTGGAACAGTTCCGCATATTTGCCCAGAAGATTGTCGCCAAAATCGCCCAAGTCAACCTTTTTATTCGTGATTTCCTGCACCGAGGTCATGATCGAAGACTGTAAACCACAGGGATTTATGTTGCCGAATTGGCCGAGATCCGTGTTCAAGTTGATCGCCACACCATGAAATGATATCCACTTCTTGATCGCAACACCGATCGAGGCGATCTTCTTCTCTCCTACCCAAACGCCGGTGTACTCATCCCCCTTCTTCGCTTCGATTCCGAAATCGGCCAGTGCATTGATCACTCCCTGTTGAATGTTCGACATGAACAGGTGAACGTCGCGGTTCCGTCGCGTAAGATCAAAAATGAAGTAAGCCACAAGCTGGCCGGGACCGTGATAGGTGACGTCGCCGCCCCGCTCGATGAAGTACGGTTCCTCTTTGAGATCTTTATAGTTCTCGGAGTGACCGTTCTTGCCCACCGTCACAACCGGCGGATGCTCGACCAGGATGATCGTGTCGCGGGCCATGCCCTCCCGGCGAAGCTTGACGAGACCGCGCTGCCAGCCCAGTACTCGGTCGAATTCGACCTTGCCCAGATGAAGAACCCACCCAAAGGCTTTTGTATGGTTGGGTGCAGCCATTTATCTCATCGCAACTGAAGGGTCAGCTTCTTGATATCGGCCAGGTATTCGTGCACCCGGTGCAGGAACTGGACTGCCGTGTGACCGTCAATCAGGCGATGATCGAACGACATACCAAAACTTGAAATATCCCTGATCGTAATCTCGCCGTTGACAACCCACGGGCGTTTGACAATCGCATGAATCCCGAGGATTGCCACCTGCGGCTGGTTGATAATTGGAGTCGACGCAGTGGCACCAAACATACCAGCGTTGGTCAGCGAGAAAGTCCCGCCGCTGACATCGTCGGGCATAAGCTGATTCTTGCGGGCGCGCTCGCCGATAGACTGGATCTCAACCGCAAGCTCGACTATCGTCTTCTTGTCTGCATCCTTAATAACAGGGACAATCAAACCTTCCTCGCGAGCAACCGCGATGCCGATATTGTAGTAATGTTTGAAAATGATTTCCTTCTCGGTCATCGAACCGTTGATCTTGGGAAATTCTTTCAGCGCAACACAGCAGGCCTTGATGATGAACGGCATGAAGGTAATGTTGGCGCCATAGGTCCGCTTGAAATCACCCTTGATCTCATTCCGATAGGCTACTAACTCGGTCAAATCGATATCTTCAAATGTGGTGACATGCGGCGATGTCTGAACTGACTTGACCATGTGGTCCGAAATCATCTTGCGAATGCCCTGCAGAGGCTGGCGAGTCTCGCGGAGGTTCGCCGGAAGCGGTTCGAACTTCGGAATCTCGACCTTGACGAGCGGCTGTGCAGGCGCCTCGGGCGCCGTCGTCGCGACAGCCGGAGCAGCCTGACCGGAGACGGCCATCGGAGCCGGCGGGGCAGGTATCGGTCCGGAGGTAAAGCCGGCCGAACTTGAACGTCCCTCGACCTCACGCATCACATCTTCGACTGTCACAATGCCATTCTTGCCGGTGGGAGTGATTGTCGAAGGATCGAGAGAATACTGACGGACCAGCATCTTGACTTTCGGCGCCATTTTCCCCTTGCCGACGCCGGCCGTTCCCTTGACCTCGACTTTCGGCTTGGCCGGTGCGGGTGGAGCAGAGGGTGCCGCGGCGGCAGTCGGAGCCGACTGTACGGGAGCAGCTTGTTCCGCCGGCTTCGAAGCTGAGCTATCCGAAGATCCGTCGTCGATCACGGCTATACGGGTACCGACCGGAACGACATCCCCTTCCTTGGCCAATTGCTGAGTCAGAATCCCGGCAACTTCAGCCGGGATCTCAACATTGACCTTATCGGTCATCAATTCCACAAGCGGTTGATTGAGCTTTACTTTATCGCCAATTTTGACTTTCCATTCGAGAATTGTCCCCTCGAGGACCGATTCACCCATCTGCGGCACCAAGACATCGAGAGCCATATGCGTAAGTCCTTCTATTTCAAGTGATGAACGACGTTTTCAGTCGAGTAAACGTAGCCAATATAAGTAAACTTTTGAGGGATAGTCAAGGTTCCGCCGGTCAAAAAGGCGGCTCAGCTCACTTCGAGCATTTTCTCCAGGGCCAGGCGTGCTTCGCTTCGAGTCGGCTCCGGCACCCGGATCGGGCGTATATCCGCATAGTGTTCAAGCGTATACGCCAGGTCGTTGAGAGTGGTCCGGTACATGTTGGCGCAGACAGGGCATGTTTTACCCGATAACTCCATGATTGTCTTGTCGGGATGAACCTGGGCCATGCGATTGATCAGATTGATCTCAGTGCCGATCGCAATGGTCGACCCGACCGGAGCTTTCTCGATGTACTCGACAATAAACTTCGTTGATCCGCTCGCATCGGCCGCCTCGACCACCTCGTGCGGGCATTCCGGATGCACGACTATTTTGATGTCCGGATGTTCCGCTCTCAGAGCATCGACATGTTCCCTGGTGAAATTCGTATGTACGTGACAGTGGCCTTTCCATAAGATCACCTTCGCCCGATCGATCTGATCGGCGGTAAGACCGCCCTGCTCGCGCGAGAAATCCCAGATCACCATGTCTTCCGGCTCCAGTCCATACTTGATTCCTGAGTTGTAACCAAGATGCTCGTCCGGAAAGAAGAACAGTTTTTCACGTTTGGAAAAAGCCCATTTGTAGGCGGCGTCGGCATTCGAAGAAGTGCAGATCAGCCCACCGTGCTTGCCGGTGAATGCTTTCAGGCCGGCGGCTGTATTCATGTAGGAGATCGGCATGATGGTCTTATCTCCGCCGAACTCCTCGAGATATTTCCAGGCTTCGAGCACATCGGCCATTTCCGCCATGTCGGCCATCGGGCACCCGGCCAGCGGGTTCGGCAGGTAGACCATCTTGTTTTCGTCGGTCAGAATATCCGCTGCCTCGGCCATGAAGTGCACTCCGCAGAAGACAATCGTCTCAACATCATTCTGACCGGCCGCGATCTTCGACAGGCCGTAACTGTCGCCTACCTGGTCACCGAATTCGACTACTTCGATGCGTTGATAATGATGCGCAAGGATTATCAGTTTCTTGCCGAGTCGGGCTTTTGCAGTGCGGATCCGATCCTTGAGATCCTCAACGCCCGCCTCGCGATATTCCTGTGGTAACGAGAAATACATTTATTGATCTTCCCTTTGCGACTGCCGCTTCTCCCGGGCTATCTTTCTCATGACCAGTTCATGCTTATCGGTCGAGTGTCCCGGGCTGACTTTGGCCCGCGGGTCTATAAACGCCTTGGCGTTGTTAACCGCGATCGCGACCTCGCCGCACCCGGTCGAAATGAGTTTCAGCTTGCCGTCGTAATTGACGATATCTCCGGCCGCGTACACGGCATCCAAGTTGGTACGCATCCGGGAATCAACCTTGATAGCATTTTTGTCGATCTCCAGTCCCCACTCGGCGATCGGCCCGAGGTTGGTAATGAACCCGATATTGAATATGATCGCGTCGACCTTCATCCGTTCCTGTTCACCGGTCTGCGTCTCGACAATCGTCGCGTATCGGACCCAATCATCCCCTTCGATCTGCTTTACTTCCCAGAACGGGAACTTGAGTCGCACCGAGGACTCCTTCACTTTTCGAACGGAGTCTTCGTGAGCCGCGAAGAAGTCATTGCGATGAATGTGCGTAATCGAGCGAGCCACCGGCTCCAGCATCATGGAATAGTCGAACGCCGAATCCCCTCCTCCGACAATCAGAATGTCTTTATCTCGAAAATCATTCAACCGCCTCACGCAGTAGAAGACACCGGCATTTTCCAGTTCGTGCACATTCGGAATATCAAGGCGCTTCGGAATGTACGCACCCATCCCGGCACAGATGACAGCCGTCTTTGAAATGTGCTCGGCTTTGTTGGTCGTCAGCTTGACCAAACCGTCCGGCCTCCGCTCGACTCCGAGCACGCGTTCCTCCAGGCAGTAGGTATGGTCATACTGTCCGGCCTGCTGACCGAGCATTTTCACCAGGTCTTTGGCAAGCACCTTGGGGAAGCCGGCGACATCGTAAATGTATTTCTCCGGATACAGCGCCATGAGGCCGCCGCCGATCTCGCCGAGCATGTCGATAACTTTCGTGCGCGTCCGCCGCAGTCCGGCGTAATACATGCCGTATAGTGCTACCGGCCCGGCCCCGACAAACGTTATATCGAAAACCTCGTTGTCCCTACTGATTATTTCCATACTCAACACTTATACATCTCTTGCGAAGTCGATCGACCATTCACACAACCGGGTTATTTTCCCGATGTTTTCTGTATCTTTGCCCAGCTGTCCCGGAGCGAAACGGTGCGATTGAATACCGGTTTCTCCGGAGTAGCATCAACCGAATCGACACAGAAATAGCCGTGCCGCATGAACTGAAATTTGGCAAGCTTCGGTGCGTTTTTCAACGACGGTTCCAGCTTGCATCCTCGCAGCACTTCGAGCGAGTTCGGATTCAGATCTTCGCGGAAGTCGTGATCCTTGCCCGGTTCTTCGGCGAGGAAAAGATGTTCGTACAAACGGACCTCGGCGTCAACCGCGTGCGGTACGGAGACCCAATGCAGCGTCCCTTTGACCTTTCGTCCGTCGGGCGATTCTCCTCCGCGCGAGGCCGGGTCGTAAGTGCAGCGAAGTTCTACCACTTCGCCCGCATCATTCTTGATGACTTTCTCACACTTGATGAAGTAGGCATGTTTCAGCCGCACTTCCTTTCCGGGCGAGAGACGGAAGTATTTCGGTGGAGGGACCTCCGCAAAGTCATCGCGTTCGATGTAAATTTCCCGGGAGAACGGAATCATCCGGGTTCCCGACGATGGATCTTCCGGATTGTTCACCGCTTCAACGTCTTCGACCTCACCTTCGGGATAATTCTCGATGACGACCTTCAACGGCCGAAGGACGGCCATGACGCGAGGGGCACGGAGATTCAGATCCTCGCGGAGACAATGCTCGAGCAGGGCGATGTCCACGATACTCTCGCGTTTCGCGACACCTATCTTGTCGCAGAACACCCTGATCGCTTCCGGGGTATACCCCTTGCGTCGGAATCCGGCGATGGTGGGCATCCGTGGATCGCTCCAGCCGGTGACATGCTTCTCCTGCACCAACTGCAGCAGTTTCCTCTTACTCATCAAGGTGTAATTCAGGTTAAGACGCGCAAATTCGATCTGCTGTGGGTGGTATACCTTCAGCTCATCCAGAAACCAGTCATAGAGCGGCCGGTGATCCTCGAATTCCAGCGTGCACAGGGAATGAGTGATCTTCTCAATTGAATCCGAAAGACAATGCGTGAAATCGTACATCGGGTACACGTACCACTTATCGCCGGTACGGTGATGATGCGCGTGCTTGATACGATAGATGGCCGGGTCGCGCATATTCATATTTCCCGAGGCCATGTCAATCTTGGCCCGTAGGGTGTGAGACCCGTCCGGGAATTCCCCCTTGCGCATCCGCTCGAACAGGTCGAGGTTCTCTTCGATTGATCTCGTGCGATAAGGACTGTCCTTACCGGGTTCAGTTAGTGTTCCGCGATACTCACGCACCTCTTCGGGCGTCAGGTCGCAGACGTACGCTCTGCCCTTCTTGATTAACTCGACCGCGAATTCATACAGCTTGTCGAAATAATCTGAGGCGTGGTACAGGTGTTCGCCCCAATCGAAGCCAAGCCATTTGACGTCTTCGATGATCGCGTCGGTGTACTCCACGTCCTCTTTGACGGGATTCGTATCGTCGAAACGAAGATGGCAGATGCCGCCTTTGTTCTCCCCGGCGACGGCGAAATTGAGACAGATCGACTTGGCGTGACCGAGGTGCAGATACCCGTTCGGCTCCGGGGGGAAGCGGGTCACCACCCGCCCTCCGTACTTATTCGATTTATTGTCTTCGGCTACGGTCGAGCGAATGAAATCGACCGACGTACTCTCGCCGTTTTTCGATGTGTCTGTTCTGTTGTTGTTTTCCATCTTCAGATCAATCCCGTTTATAAGTGGAAAAACCGTACATATCGGGCTGCCTGCGCCGACCTGCTCTCGGCATATTGGGAATATAACAGCCCGGATGGACGAAGGTTCACCGACAAGTGATCATGGGCGAATCTCAGCTCAGTTCGGCAAGCTTCTCGAGCAATTTGTTGTTGTCGGGAATCTCTTGCAGCTCGACTGCGTCGATGTACTGAATTATGCCTTCCTTATCGATCAGGAAAACGGTCCGTCGGGCAAAGCCCCGACTTTCATCGAAAATTCCGTACCTCCGGGCTACCTCACCGTGCGGCCAGTAGTCCGACATCAGGGGGAACGGAAGACCGCCCATCGACTTCGCCCACGCCTTATGACAGGGGATTGAGTCGACCGAAATGCAAAGCAACTGGCAGTCGAGTTCGTCGAACTGCTCGATGATCTCCTTGAATCCGGGAATCTGGTTGGAACAGACCGGGGTCCAGTCGCCCGGATAAAAGGCTACGACTACCGGCTTTCTCCCCTGGTACCAGGCCAGATTCAACTCCCCCTCGTTGTGAGTCGGGAGAGTGAAATCGGGCGCCTGATCGCCTACGCGAAGCGGCCTGGTTTCGACGCCGTTCTGTATCAGTTCGTCATTACTCATCATAGTCACCGTATAGATCGTCTTCAAAGCTATCTTCATCGTCCACGGTTTCGTCGTTCAGAAAATCCGTGTCGTCTTCGCTCCACTCGGAGAACTTGCTTTTGGGCGCGCCGCATACCGGGCACATCTCGGGAAGTTCTTCTTCATCGTGCACATAGCCGCAGATCTCACAGACCCACTGCATCGTGACCTCCTGCTGCAGATGGTTCCAACTGACTCATCTTTGTCGATATAGCCTTTCAACTCGTCCGGCTAATGCTCCATCGGTGAGGATTCATCATACTCGAACCAGTAGTAGTTGCCGGCGAGAGCTTCTTTCTCCGCCATGAGTAACTGATAATGGCCGTTTTCTTCGTCGGCGAGCTTATCGAATATCTCCTGGAAGGTCGCGTCCTTGATCAATTCCCGCTGCTCCTGGTAATACTTGGTCGCCGCGATTTCCGCTTCGATCGCAAGGTTCAGGAACTCCATCTCGGTCTTGCGCTCCTCGAGATGTCCCCGGCGAAAGACCTCGGCCAGGGCGTTGATCCCTTTGGGTGGCAGCTCGCCGATCTCATCGCCGACATACTTATGAAATATTCCCACCAGCGTTTCTTTGTGGCGGCTTTCGTCGTCGCGAAGATTCTCCAGCTTCCGCTTTGCGTCGTTATTCGTAGCCTTCTTGGAAAGGAGGTCATAAAAGAAGAAACCATCCTCCTCGCCCTTAATTGCCATCCTGAGAATGTCGGCCACTTCCTGATTCTGTTCGCTCATGAATTTACACCTTACTTATTACACGTTATGTTTCTTTTTTATAAAAGCAATAGCCTTATTCAGCCGTTGCAGAACAATCGGTTTGCTCAAAATCACCAGTATATCGTACAATCCGGGGCCGGTCGGCACACCGGAAACGGCCAGCCGGGTCGGGTGGATCAACTGCCCCTTCTTTACGCCAAGTTCAGTAGCAAGTTCGGACAGCGCCGCTTCGGTATTGTCGTGAGTGAAGTCGGGGAGTTGCTCGAATTTGGCAGCAAGCGCGGTCAGGAGATCGGCCGCTTGAGGCGTAAACTGTTTGGCTTCGGCTTCGGGATCGTACTCAAAGGAATTATCGAAAAAGTACCGGCCAAGCCTGACGAAATCAGTCATGCGCCGTGCTCTCTCCTTCAGTGCGGATACGACCGTCCGGAGATATACCCATCGTGTTTCCAGCCAATATTTGGAAGTGTAGCCGGCGTCAACAAGCATCGGCGCCACCATGACGGCCAGATCATGATCCGATTTCATCATAATATGCTCGCGATTCATTGCCTCAAGCTTCTCTTCATCGAACACAGCGTTCGAGGCGTTAAAATTGTCGGCCGTAAAAAGACGTATCAACTCTTCCTTAGTGTACACCTCGCGGTCCGTCTTCGGCGACCACCCGAGCAAACAAAGATAATTGAACATTGCTTCCGGTAGAATGCCCTCCTCACGATACTGAGCTACGTCTTTGTCTCCCAAACGCTTTGAGACCTTCCGCTTGTCCGGCCGTAGTATCAGCGGCACATGGCCAAATTTCGGAATCGGCCAACCGAGCGCACGGTACAGGTGGATCTGCTTGAATGTATTGGTAACATGATCGTTACCCCGGATGACGTGCGATATTCCCATCTCGTGGTCATCGACTACAACGGCCATATTGTAAGTGGCCGTGCCATCTGATCGGGCAATGATGAAATCCTCAATGTCTTCGCTCCGGCGACTGACTTTGCCTGTGACCATATCGTCGAACTCGGTCTCACCATCCGGGATCTTCAATCTGATCGCGAACGGTATCCCTTCGGACAGCTTCTGTTCGATCTCGTCCTTCGAAAGGTTGAGGCAGCGGCGATTATACCCTGCCGGACCTTTGGCCGCCATCGCCTTTCTCCGATCTTCCTCCAGCTGCTCCGGCGTACAAAAACAACGGTACCCATGACCGCTCTCAAGAACCTTCTCGGCGTATCCGGAGTAGACGGACAGTCGGCTGGACTGGTAGACGATTTCTCCGTCCCACTCTGTCCCGAGCCATCTTAGAGCGCCGAGGATAGGTTCGATCAACGACTGATCACTTCGAGCCGTGTCGGTATCCTCGATCCGGATCAGGAACTTGCCGCCTTCGTGTCGGGCAAAGAGGTAATTGGCAATAGCCATCCGGGCCGTTCCGACATGAAGATATCCGGACGGGGATGGTGCGATGCGAACTCTTACGGGAGACTGCGTCATGATGCTCAGGAGGTCTGGTTATTGTCTCGGTCCGGCGGCTCTATCGGAGAGGGCCACTTTCGCTCAGTATTCGTGGTCGACGGCGGCGATGACGGCACATCGGGTTCGCTCGGTGCGGGCGGCGGAGGTGGAGGTGTCGTCTGCGAAGGCGGCGGTGGCGGAGGAGGAGGGGGCGGCGGCGGTTCCGGCTGCGAAGCTGGCGGAGGTGCTGCCTGAGCGTAATACTGCGGCGGAGCCGGGGCGGCCGCAGGCCGTTCCGGGACCGGCTCGAAGTTAAACTCGAAGCCTCCGGTCATCCGGGCCAGCAAGTTGTAGATCCAGATCATGATCAATTCGAAAAGAGTCCAGAAGAACCCGGCGAAGAACGCAAACACGAGCGGTACCACAATCACCAATATGCCCAACGACACACCGCGCGAGCCAAAATCTTCACCGCTGAAAAGTGGCGATTCGCCCATCGTCTGCATTAACGCCCCGATCATCGGGATGTAGAACAGCCCAATTACCAATCCGGCAATCAAGTTGCAGAAGAAAGCGAGCCGAAGAAACGGCCAGACCGGAATTGATTTTAGTTCCAAGCGCATTTGTGTAATAAGAGACAATCAGGCAAGTTCTGTCAATAGCGGGAAACAAAAAAAACCGAGCAGAAGCATTTTTTTCGACTCAAATCGACCGGCAAGCAACCAGCTGATTCCAATCTTACGTCATTTCGTGAGAATGAACCGAGCATCGACAGCCTTACACATCGATTTGTCAGGCGAAGCAATAAACGGATTGATGTCTATCTCGGCGAAACCGCCGAAATCCTTCACCAGCTGAGAGAGTCGGAGAAGTGTTTCTTCGAGAATCGGCAGATCGGCCGCCGCAGCTCCCCTGAATCCGGTCAGGAGCGGATACGACTTGATCGATTGGATCATCTCACGGGCACTGAAATCGGTGAGCGGGTTTATTCGGAAGGCAACATCTTTCATCACCTCGACATAGATTCCCCCCAATCCGAACATGATAAGCGGTCCGAACGAAGGATCGACCGTCATTCCCATCACCGTCTCAATTCCGCCCATCACCATTTGCTGAAGCGCCACCGAGAAGACCTCTCCCTTTTTCAGCTTGCCGACGCGGCCCTGAAGCTCTTTGAAAGCATCGCGAGCCTCTTTATCCGTCCTGAGGTCGACCATGACGCCGCCGAATTCGGTCTTGTGAAGAATCGTGGGCGTGTTGATCTTCATCACCACCGGATAGCCGATTCGCTTCGCGACTGTCGCGGCCTCGTTTGCCGAACGGGCATATTCGTAACTTGCTGCCGGAATGCCGTAGGCTGTCAGTATCTCAATCGCCTGTTCCCCTACTATCGACCGTGCTCCTGCCTGTTGCGCTCCGGAGACGATCTTTCGGACGCGCTCCGAGTCAACTTTGAAATTTCTGTATCGTCCCTTTGGCTTCGCCCGCCATTTATTGTAGCTGCTGATCGTAGCGAGCGTCTTGGCGATTGCCTCGGGAAATATGTAGACCGGGATGTTGTTGTCTTTCAGAAACTCGATACCGGCAGAACTCTCCCCCGCCCCCATGAAGCAGGCGAGCACGGTCTTGTCCGTATCTTTGAGGGATTCATGAATATTCCTGGCGACATCGAGCTGGTCGATCGTAACCGGTGGAACGAATATCGGGACGATTGAGTCATACCTCTTATCGTGCTTGACGGCGTCGAGCGTCTTCCGGAACTCTGCCCCGCCCGCACCGGCTACCATGTCCATTGGATTGGAGAACGATGCTTCGGCGACGATGAACTTCTTCAACTGCCTCACGGTCGCCGGAGAGAGGGCCGGCATTTCCATTCCATGATTTATGAGCGCGTCGGTGGCGAGAATACCCGGGCCGCCTGCGTTGGTAACGACTGCAACTCGATTCCCTTTCGGGACCGGCTGATTGGAGAGTGCCGCCGCGACATCGAATAGGTCTTCAACAGTTTCGACACGCATAACACCTGTCTGCTCGAACAACGCATCCACGGCTACATCGAGACCGGCCAGCGCCCCGGTGTGTGACGAAGCTGCCTTTGCGCCCAGTTTGGTTCGGCCCGATTTCACCGCCACGATCGGCTTGGTACGGGAGACTTCGCGGGCAATGACCGTGAAATTGCTCGGATTGCCGAAATTCTCGAGATACATGAGAATGATGTCGGTGTTGGGGTCGTCCTTGAGATAGGCAAGGATGTCATTCGAGGAAATGTCGGCCTTGTTGCCGATCGAAGCTACAACGGAGAAGCCGATTCCAAGCTCCTTTGCCTGGTTCATGATCGCCTCGCCCATTGCGCCGGACTGCGTAATGAATCCGACTCTTCCCCGTTTCGGATAGGTCTTGCCGAAAGTGGCATTGAGCGACACTTCGGGATGCGTGTTGACAATACCGAAGCAGTTCGGACCGATCATCCTCATGCCGTACTCGTTGACGATCTTGAGCACTTCCAACTCGCGCTTCTTTCCCTCCGGCCCGACTTCAGAGAAGCCTGCCGAAATCACGACCAACCCCTTCACCCCTTTTTCACCGCACTGGCGAACGACGTCGCAAACCAGCTCTTTTCTGACGATGACAATTGCCAGATCGACCGCATCGGGGACATCGAGGATCGTCGTATATGCCTTTATGGAGTGTATCACTGGTGCTTTCGGATTTACGGGAAAAACTTTGCCGTGAAACTCGGCCATCAGAATGTTGTGCAGGGTCTCACGACCGATCGTGCCTTTCTGGGTGGAAGCGCCAATGACGGCAACGGATTTCGGTTCGAATATAGGGGCTAAATCACTTTTCATAATCAATTCTACAACAAGAGGTTACAGACACTCCAAAGCCGCGGAACCAAATTGCGTTTGGACCACGAAGTCATAGAGGTCCGGTGTAATGTCAACAGGAATGAACGGTTCGGACTGCAAAAGTCAAGCTAAAGTTGGGTGAAGAGAGACGCGCAGAGCATCTTCCATTCTGGGCGGTGTCGGATAGCAACGAATCGTCCTATGGTGCCAGAACCGTGCCGCAGATTCTTTCTA
>CAZFOY010000013.1:51616-66788 GCA_964520865.1 uncultured Ignavibacteriales bacterium
GGGTTGGCCGCGGGCCGGAAGACCGGGCCGCCCTACCGGAGAGATTCGGCAAACCACTCAAAACAAAAAACCGCCTCGCGGGTGCGAGGCGGTGTATCAGTCAAAATGATATCGGGTCGATTGTGAAAGTCTTACTTCTGCTTCTCACGAATGGTCGCCTGAGCGGCAGCGAGTCTGGCGATCGGGACCCGATACGGAGAGCACGAGACGTAATTCAATCCGGTACGATGACAGAACTCGATCGAGGCCGGATCGCCGCCGTGTTCTCCGCAAATACCAACCTTAAGATCCGGGTTGGTCTCACGCCCTTTCTCGGTGCCCATGCGAACCAATTGACCGACACCGGCCTGATCGATCGAGACGAATGGATCGGCGGGCAGGATCTCGTGCTCCAGATAGAACCGGAGGAACTTGCCGGCGTCATCGCGCGAAAAGCCCATCGTCATCTGGGTCAGGTCATTGGTCCCGAAACTGAAGAATTCTGCGACACCGGCAATTTCGTCGGCTATCAACGCGGCGCGAGGGATCTCGATCATCGTCCCGACGCGATATTCAAGATCTTTGGCACTGGATTTTCCAATAACTTCGCGGGCGACCCGGTCGACTATCTCCTTCTGGTTCTTCAGCTCGTTGACATGTCCGACCAGCGGGATCATGATTTCCGGAACCACCTTCTTTTTGTCCTTCGCCAGATCGCAGGCCGCGCGAATAATCGCTTTCACCTGCATTTCGGTGATTTCGGGATAGACGATGCCGAGGCGGCAGCCGCGATGACCGAGCATCGGGTTGATCTCGACCAACTCGTCGATCCGCTGCAGGATCTTCTTCAGCTTCTCGAGATCTTCTTCGTAAGTTTCGCTCTTAGTGTCGAGCTTGGCGATCTTCTTTTCGATCTCCTCTTTCTTCGGGAGGAACTCATGGAGCGGCGGATCGAGCGTCCGTATGGTAACCGGCATCCCGTGCATTACTTCGAAGATCGCCTTGAAATCCTTCTTCTGGAAATTGAGCAATTTGTCCAGCGCTGCCTGGCGTCCCTCGGGAGTGTCGGCCAGAATCATATCCTGTACGATCTTGATCCGATCTTCGGCGAAGAACATATGCTCGGTGCGGCAGAGTCCGATACCTTCGGCGCCGAACTTCACCGCTTGAGCGGCATCGCGCGGCGTGTCGGCGTTGGTCCGTACTCTCAGTTTACGGATTTGATCCGCCCAGCTCATAAACTCGGAGAACTCACCGGACAATTCAGGATCGATAGTCGGAACCTCGCCGAGAATAACCTCGCCGGTCGATCCGTTCAGCGTGATGACTTCTCCTTCTTTGATTACCAGTTTGCCGACCTGGAACTGCTTCTTGGCCAGATTTACACGAATCGCCTCGGCACCGGAGACGCAACACTTGCCCATTCCACGAGCAACCACGGCGGCGTGGGAGGTCATTCCTCCGCGGGCGGTCAAAATACCGAGCGCCGCGTGCATCCCTTCGATATCATCCGGATTGGTCTCCTCGCGCACGAGGATCGTGGCATTCTTCGCCCCATGCTTGACGACATCGTCAGCCGTGAAGTAGACTTTGCCGGAGGCAGCCCCCGGCGACGCCGGCAGGCCTTTCGCGACCACTTCGAACTTGGCACTCGGATCAAGGCTGGGATGCAGCAGTTGGTCAAGGCTGTGCGGCTCGATTCGCATGATCGCCTCTTCCTTGGTGATCAGCTTCTCTTTGACCATGTCCACTGCGATCTTCACCGCCGCCTGCACAGTCCGCTTACCCGTTCGGGTCTGCAGCATGTACAGCTCATTCTCCTGAATGGTGAACTCAAAATCCTGTACATCGCGGTAGTGCTTCTCGAGCTTCCCGGTGATAGTCACGAGCTGCTTGTATACGGCCGGCATCTCATCCTTGAGATGGGAAATCGGCTGCGGCGTCCGGACCCCCGCGACAACGTCTTCACCCTGCGCGTTCACAAGATACTCGCCGTAGAATTCATTGTCACCGGTAGCAGGATTTCTGGTGAACCCGACACCGGTTCCGGAGTTGTTGCCCATATTGCCGAATACCATCGCCTGAATGTTTACGGCCGTTCCGAGTTCGGCGGGAATGTTGTTCATCCGACGATAAGAAATCGCGCGGGGATTGTTCCAGCTCCGAAACACCGCATCCCTCGCCATGCGGAGTTGCACGAACGGATCGTCCGGAAACGGTTCGCCCGATTTCTTGCGGATAATCTGCTTGAATTTCTTGATAATATCTTTGAGGTCGTTCACCTGAAGCGAGCTGTCCTGCTTTATCCTTCGCTCTTTCTTCTTCTTCGTGATGACTTCCTCGAACTGGTCCTTGTCGATTCCCAGCACGACATTGCCGAACATCGCGATGAAACGACGATAGTTATCGAGCGCGAACCGGAGATTGTTCGTCTTCTTGCCGAGACCTGCAACCGACTGCTCATTCAATCCGAGATTGAGAATCGTATCCATCATCCCCGGCATCGAGAACTTGGCGCCCGACCGCACCGAAACGAGAAGCGGATCTGCGGGATCGCCGAATTTCTTACCGGTGGCTTTCTCGATCATCTGCACGTACTTTTCGAGATCCTTGTCGATCTTCTTGGGGACTTCGAGCGAATTGTCGTAATACAGCCGACATACTTCGGTCGTGATCGTGAATCCCGGAGGAACCGGAACGCCTGCGTTGCACATCTCCGCGAGATTGGCGCCTTTTCCGCCGAGAAGATCCTTCATATTGGTATTGCCGTCGGCTTTGTCCTTGGCGAAGAAATAGTAAAACTTACCGGAATCGAGATTGATCTTGGAGGTCGCGTCTGTTTTTTTCGAAGCTGCTTTTTTGGTCGCGGGCGCTTTGGTCCTGGTCTTTTTCGCCGCGGTAGAGCGGGTCGACGCTGCCTTGGTGGATTTGGTGGATTTAGTTGGCTTGGCTTTCTTGGTCGTAGTCCTTTTACTGGAAGCTGCTTTCCTGGCAGACATAGCTATCTCCCTTGTTAAGTGAGCGTAGAATTTCGGGAAATTTATGAAACAAAACTATAAGGTGCAACTGGAATCGGCCTGCCGGAAATACAAAAGGCGATTGCCGGACCTGGTGTTCCTGCAATCGCCCGAAATTGTCTGAAGGGGGGTTACATTGTAAAGAAGCGTTCTCCATTAATGATCTTTTCCAGCATGCGGATCGTCTTCTCGACCGGTGAGTGCATAATGTCGGTAGTGTTGTAAGTAGATCTGACGACTTCCCTCGGAGCAATGAAACTTGATTTACCTCGTCCACCGCGTGCCTTCTTCTTGTGGGTTAGATTGTACTGCCGCTGATACTCTTTTGCCTTCTCCTTGTGCATCTGGTAATAGCGACGCTGATACTCTCTGCGGGCTTCTGCGGTCGACAACTTCCCCTTTTTCCTGGCGCCATTCTCCTCCGTTGCGCTGGCCGTGGTAGTGGTGGTTGTGACTGGTGCGGATTTCTTCGTCCGGGCCATTCCTACCTCACTTTCCCTGTGTGTTTTTATCGGTGGCTACCCTTTTTTGGTTCCTTGTTTGGTTCTTGGTTCCACACACAAAAGATAGGAAAAGTTTGCTGTATGTCAAGAGAAATTTGCCATCCGACCAAATTTTCCTTCACATAACCATCATTATTTTAATGACTTAATGCTTTGCGTTTTTTGCCTATACGTATCCTCCTGTAAGACAATCATTTATAATGTCGCTATCCGATCCGTGCAACCTCTTGAAACTCAACAGATAACTCAAATTGACCAGATTCAGCGACATACATTCCATTTCTTTTCGTTTCACATTATACATTTCTTGAATTATAAAGTTTTTAATACCGGTCAACAAGAAGAAAATCCCGCCCCGGTCGATCCGACCAGGACGGGATTAATTATGCCAATATGATGTTAGCGGTCTGTTAGGACTGCACTGTCCTCGACCGGAAGTAGCTCACCAATTCGTAGACAATGTACCCGGCTACAAAGGCCACGAATAACCAGAAGACAATCAGGAAGCCGGGTCCATAGTTTGGATTGGCCTTAGCCGAAGCGTTGAACGCTTCGATCCCCCATGCTTTGATGTCCTGAAGGCGGTTAATGAACAGGGAAATACGAGCCATGACAGTGAATCCGAAAGAAGCTCCGAATCCAATCATCAGTGTCCATATCCCCAGGTTGGCAACTCCGCCGAACCATCCGGTATGCTCCTTCGAGAAGAAGAAGTAAATCAGTGCCGAGAGGGCTCCGACGAAAATGATGACCTGGGAGAGGCCCGAAGTTGTGTCGAGCAGATTAAAATGTCCGTGACCGAAGAAGTTGGTCCAGTCGATCTTGGTCATGGTGGCAAACAACTGCTTGTTCACACGGTTCGACATTTCCAGCGGAATGGCCACACCGGTGGCAATACCGATATACAGCGCCAGCGGCCACCGGGAGACCCACGAGTACTTCTTCGAGAAACGGGTCCACATCAGGATGCCGAGGATCGCCGGTATGAGGTACCACGGTTTCGATGAGTTGAGCCAGATAAGATACCAGTCACCATCTTTGAGCCGATCGAACAGGTTCGGCACCAGTCCGTTGTACCAGAGGATGATGACGAAATATCCGGCCGAGACGCCGACCACGAGATGTTCGGCGAACTTGTAGAGCGGGTTGTCCTTGTACAGGAACGAGAAGGTCGCCAGGGTCACGAAGACGGCGAAGGTAGTCCAGAGGAAAGTACCAAAATCCATCGCTTACCTGCCTTTCTCTTCGCGTTTTTGACGACGTCGTTCGGCGAAATATCCGACATTCCCCATGATGATAAACAAGATTATCACCATGTGGGCGTAGAGCTGTATTCGCATTCCGTCCTTCGCACGTCCCGGGTTGTCGGCCAGTTCCTCGTACTCGGCGGCGCCGAGCAGACCTCCCATGATACCGAACACCTGTCCCGAACCGAGATACGGGTAGTATTGTGCGGTCATAACTCCGGTGAGCCCGAGAGCGAGCGGGAAGTTGAATCTTCCCTGACCGTACGATATCCAGGCATCGGTGATACTGCCGCCGGACAGATCTATCACGCCGGCCACCTGATCGTAGTTAAGCACTCCTCTCATCATTGGTATCGAATCGAGAGGAGTGCCGTAGTAGTCGGTAGGGAATGGTAATCGGAAGTTCTGCCCCATCCCGAGGATGACGAGCGCGTAATACGGCTTGTATCCGAGGAAGGTATAGTCTATTCCGTTCTTGATCTCTCTTCCCTTGAAGTGCACGCCGTTGTAGGTCCGGTCCTGCTTGAGGGAGTCGGAGATATCCAGAATCGCCTGTTCCGCCATTCCGGGGCCGTTCTGCGAAAGCGCCGTGAAGATAACTCTGAGTTTCTTTCTCCAGGCGTGTTCGACGAGCGCGTAGGTCATGGGGTGCAGTTCGGCGAGGTTGTTGGGATCATAGTCGATCGCCACGAGAATAATATCTCCGGGCGGCAGACTATCTATGAAATTGTATATGGATCGCACTTCCGGCTCTACCAGGATCGGTACCTTGAACGGAATTGCGTAAGTGACCACGCAGACGACGATCAGGAACAGGAAGATCCATCGGCGATCCAGCTTCATCATTCTTTCAAATATATCCATGATCGCCTCCTTATCCCTTCCCCATGTAGCCGCGTTCGATTCCGAGAATGACCTTGAGTGCGGTCGCCACGATACCGAGTCCGATACCGATTACGATCGCTCTCTGTCCGGCCAGGTTCGGAACGTTCATCAGCCAGTTGGATACTTTTGCTACATAGGCCGCGTACGGCAGATAGGGATTGAATCTAAGCATCACGATGAGGGCCGCAATGAGCAGCAGGCTCGCCAGCAGGTTTCTCGCGCGGAACGCCCGGTAGGCGGCCGACGCGATAAAGAACGCAAGGAGCGCAAACATCGTGGAGAGAATCGGCATCATGACGTCGTCGAAGAAGATTCGGAACATGCTGTTCTGAAGTCCCTTCGCTTCCATGAAATAAAATCCCCAGGTTTTGTCGAGAATCGCGATCAAAACAGCTGCCAGCAAGAATGCGCCTCCGAGCAGCCCGTAAATGTTGCGAGAGGCGGGCTTTGCCAGCACCTGAATGAGCATAAACAGAGCTACCATAAAAGTTATCACAAAGACCGGGTACAGTCCCCAGGAGTCACCAGTCTTGGCTGTAAATCCAAAGACCGTCATGATAAACAAGCCCAGCAGTGTTACGTACGAATAGACCCAATTCGGCTTCTTGGTCTTGATCTTTTCAACCGAAACACGGAAAAGCGACCAGATCCCGAGGGCAAGCGCAAGGATTCCGATAATGTAGATCCAGTCGAGCAAAAACTCGTAGACCCATTCGGAGGATTCGTGCGGCACGAAATACTGGAAGAGCATGAATATGCCGAATATGAAAACCAGTGCGAAAGGTATTTGTCGTTTCATCGCCATATCCTCCTAATTTGCTACCTTGAAGAGGTGAGTAAACCAGGTCCATCCGAAATTGGCGGCGACAATACCTGCGATAGCCAGTATGATTACAAGCGCCTTTCCCCAGTCCTGGGCTTTGAGGGAACCAAGAAGTACCGGCTCGCGGCCGAGATAAGCTGACGCAGCGTAGAGTTCTTCACCGATCAACGTGTAGTCACACGCCACAATGAAGAAAGGTATCTGTGCGATTTCATCGGTTCCTGATATCTGTATCGATCCGGCCACCGCTCCCGTTTCAGCGAGCAGCAGAGACTCGGCGTAGAATTTGCCCATATACACGTTCGTGGCCGGCAGCTCACGAAGCATGATCCCGTTGACCGCCGCAACATAAGCAAACTGCGACTGAGTCACGAAGAACACCGAGTCCTCTTTATAAGTATCTGGGCGTCCGGCATCCAGATAGGCCGACTGAACCACTTCCTGTGCCACTGTCATCACGATCGGGTCGTAGGTCGGGACGATAATATCCGTCTGGTACTCGGCAACGCGCTTGGCGACCCGGCCGAGAACCGTGAACGCCGCGATCGTCGCTACATCGGCCGCCGATCCCAATCCGAGGACGTACAGAATCGGCCGACCCATTTCCGTCGCTCGCCCGATGGCGTCGTCGACCGCCTCGATTCCTCCCAGAGGACGAACGTATAGCTCCTGGCCGCGACGGGCCTGGGAGACGAAGTAGATCGTGAGGAACATAAACAACAGGACGGCGACGAGTACCGGAGTTCTGCCGGTATTGTACCACTGCCCATAAGCATGAACGGGGCCGACAACTTCCGAGGACGATCGAACGGAATTGTTCATCGTCACAGCATCGACCCGATAGTAAAAATTGGAATCATCGGGAAAATAATCTTCCGATTCCTTTTCCTTGTCGCCGCTGTTGACGAGTGTCGACTGACCGGCGACAGCCGTTCCGACTGAGTCGAACGGACCGGTCGGCGAGGCGGATCTGAAGATTTCGTAGTGCGAAACCGACTTCGCTCCGCCGCCATCGTCAGTCGACAGCGTCCAGGTGACCGTGATCGAGTGACCATGGTCGTTCGGCGTGTCGAATGCCTTGACGTCGGTCGGAGGGGCCGGAGGAGAGAGTGTGTCCGCGGCCGTGCTGTCCGCCGGCGCCATCGTGTCCGTCTGAGCGAACACGACACCGCAGGTCAACAAAACCGCAAGAAACACTATGCCGAGTATTACCTTCATGTATACGTCTCCCAACTTTACAGGAGTTTAACTAATTAGACTTAACCAATCCTTGAAGAGGAACGTAATTCGACCGACCAGCAGGGAAACACGTCCCATCACCGTGTAGCCGAATGACGCTCCGAAAGTTATCATCAGTATCCAGATCCCGACGCGCGAAGCACGTCCGAACCAACCGGTGTGTTCCTTGGAGAAGAAGAAGTAGATCAGCCCGGTAAAGACACCGAGGAAGATAAGCCAGTTGGCGGCGATCAATGCGAGTTGTCCGGTAGCGGACAGATCGAGATGGGAGAAGAAATAACCTGCTCCCTGCCAATCCGTCCCAAACAAAGGAACGAATGTCGATGAAATCTGCTTAATAAAATCAGAACGCAGGTACCGAATGAAGTTCAATCCGGCTGTCGTACCCACGATAAAGGCCAGCGGCCAGCGAGATATCCATCCGCCTTTAGGAGAAAGCCGCATCAGCAGAAGAAGTCCGAGCAACACCGGAATGTAGAAAAAGAAATTGTAGTCACCGGGAATAGTCGGAACTTCGAAAAATCCGGACAGCGACGACGACAACCGCGGAATCAAGTTTTGAACTATCGTCGTCCAGAAACCGAGACACATCCAGAATGCGGCAGACATGCCCACGAACAAGTGTTCGGCAAACTTGTAGAACGGATTGTCCTTATATAGAAACGACAGGACGGCCAAGGTCAGAAACGCGGCAAAGGTGATCAGGAATCCCTGAATCCAGTAGTGTTCGGCCGTACCCTTCAATGCAATCGCCTTGAAGATCCAGCTCAGGAGAAATAAAACCGCCACCACGGCCATGACTATGAAAGTAGTGCGTTTCATGACTTGATCCCGAGCTTGCGTTTCCTGAAGTAAGCGATATTACCGATCACTATGAACACCATAATAACGACGTGCGCCAGGGTCTGCGGTCCCATCATCACCAGGCCGGGCGTCGGAGTATCTTTGAAGCGGGGATGCGTTTCCTTGAGGGTATACTCGTATTCCGCCGCACCCTTAACGCCGCCAAGGATCCCGACAATCTGCGCCGGATAGTATGGGTACATCTGCGGAGCGACCACGGCCGCAACACCGACCGCAATCGGCACATGCCCCGGGTCACCCACAAACAGGATCCATTCCTTAGGCCCCGGCTTACCGCCGCCCAATGACACGATCAGGTCAAGATCTTGACACGAGCGGATACCGTTGAAAACCGGGATGCTGTCGAGCGGCACGTTATTCACGTCAGTCGGGAACATCTTGCGGAAGTCACTGACGATGACATTCAACACCCCTTCGTTGCCCGCTTTATAGCCGATGTTTACGTAGTCGACCCCATCCTTCTTGTTGGGGAACAGCGGCAATACGGATTCCTGCAGCGATTGTGTCATCAGCGACTGCCCGGTCGCCCAGAGCGACATGAATATGACTTTGAGCCCTCGGTCGAGAGCATGGCGGCTGATCGCATTGGCCATCGGCTGAACTTCGGGCGCCATGGCCGGATCGAAATCGTAGGAAATCAGGACATGCGAGCCGGGCGGAAGACTCTCGATTTTGTCGAACACTGCCTGCACTACCGGAGTAGCTTTCTCGGCGAATGTAATCGGGAAAAGAATAGGGGCCGCGACCGCGATAAAAATGAACAGGAAAATAATCCGGCGATCGACTTCACGCCCCTGTATCGAGCGATAGAACAGCCAGAGTAGACCACCGGCAATAATAACTAACGAGACGATAATTCCGATATGACCCATCAGTCTCCCCCCAGATAGGTTCGCTCGACGCCGAGTATCAGGCGAAGAGACATCGATACGACGCCCAGACCGATTCCGATCATGATCGCCCGTTGGCCGGCGAGGTTCGGCGCGTTCATGATCCAGATTGCCATATTAGGAATCTGCATGAGCGAGAAAGAATCGGGAATCCACGACGTGAGAAGCGTTCCGAACGGAGTCCTTCCCAGAAGGATGATAAACGCCGCGACCAGGAGGATGGTCGCTTCACGGTTCTTGGCCCTGAAGGCACGATACGAAGCCGATGCGACAAAGAAAGCAAGCAGGGCATACATGGTCGATTGAAGCGGGATGAGCACATAACTGAATGCGGTCTGGAACCAGGAACCTTCGCTCGTCACCGAGGCTGCAATCCCACCCGGATTGCCTATCTTAAAAAGACCAAGGGCGAGCATAAATACGAATCCCGCCAGCGTAACAATCGAGTATCCCCAGTCTTCTTTCTTTCGGCGAAGTTTCGTAATGTGCACCCGAACGAGATTGCCGCCGCCGAGAAAGAACGCAAATACCGCAATGATATCAAAGAACAAGGTGAAATTCTCACCGAGACTCTCCATCGGGGGGAGGAAGACGGAGATTATCAGCAGGATTCCGACAAAGAACGTTATGAGAAGCGGTATCTGTCTTTTCATAGGCTACTGGGTCGAAAATATCTCATTAAGTTTCGTACCTATCCAGTGCATGAAATCGATATGCCAGGCCGTCGAGACTGTAATCGCGATAACGCCAATTATGATCACGACCATCGCAATCGCCTTCCCTACATCCTGTCCCTTCAACGAGCCGAGCTGTTTCGGTTCTCCGGAAAGATATGCCGAAGCAGCAAACAGCTCCTCACCTATCAATGTGAAATCGCAGGCGGCGATAAAGAACGGGAGCTGGGCCGGGCGGGCAGTACCGGCGATCTGAATGGCGCCGACAAAATTCCCCGTTTCGGCCAAAATGAGCGACTCGGCAAAGAACGCGCCGAGCAGGAAGACAGTCGCCGGTTTCTCACGCACCATGATGCCGTCGACCGCCGCAACATAACCGAACTGCTCGTCGGTCACGTAGCTCACCATGTCATCGCTATACGCATCCGGTCGTCCCGCCGTCTGGTAAGACGCCTTGATCGTTTCCCGTCCCGCGGTCATCACCAGTGAACGCGAAACCGGCATGAAGATTTTCGTGTCATAGTCGGCCACCACGCGTGAGACGCGGCCGAGAATCGTCAAGCCCGCCAGCGTTTGAACGTCATCCATATCCTGAATGCCGGGAATGAACAATATCGGTCGGCCCATTTCGGTTGCCCGTCCGACTGCCTCGTCGACCGCTTCGAGTCCGGCTATCTTGCGAACGAACAGCTTCTTCCCTCGTCGGGCCGTTTCGATAAAGAAGACAACCGATCCGCCGATGATCAGCGCAATCAAGAGAAGATACTTCTTATCCAGATCGATCCACTCGACCTGCGGCGACATGGCCTGGGTGTGAATCGATACCGCCGAGTCGTTTCTTGACTCAGTGACAACATAGTAGCTGTACGTTGAATCCGAAAACAGCCCTTCATCGGCGAATGAATTTGCTCCCGGAAGAAGTTTGGCGGCAACCACGGGGGTCCCATCGTTGACGATCCGATAGACGATATAGGATTTAACCTTTCCGTTCATCGGCTGGTCATCGATCGACGGTATCCAGGAGAGTTCGATCTTCTCGCCGTCGTCGTACTTGAAATCTGTCGCTAAGAGGGATGTTACAGGAGCTATTTTGATCAGGAGGGTGTCGGAGGAAGATGCAACCGAATCAACGGTACCGGACGGTTGCTGTGCGAAGACAGATGCCGCCAGGAGCAGTAGCGCTGTCGGTCTCAAAAATCTCATTTATAAACGTTACTTACTGTGGCACACCTGCAACTCGTCCAGACGTGCTTCTTTAGTGTATCATTCCCAGCCAGTCGGAGAAGATAAAGTCGATACGCCCGATAAGCAGGGACATACGGCTCATCACGGTGTATCCGAACGAAGCACCGAAAGTGATCATCAGGAAGAAAATCCCGACTTTCGCTCCGGCCCCGAACGCACCCTTATGCTCCTTCGAGAAGAAGAAATAAATCAACCCGGTAAACGTGCCGACCGCTACCACGATATTTCCGATAATATCGTAGGCGGAAGCGCTGTAGTGCGCGCCGAACAACGGCATGACCGTGTTCTCGACCTGGACCATGATATTCGAGGAAAAATAGTTTATTAAATAGAACCCTGCGGTTGAACCTACGATGAAAGAGAGCGGCCAACGGGAAATCCAGCCGATCTTCGGCAACAGCCGCATGAGCATCAGTACGCCCAGCACGGCGCCGACAAAGAGAGTGTAGTCCGGTTTCGGGGTTATCAGGTTCCCCGCCGCATCGTACGTCACGTGCGGAAACACGCCGACCCAGAACTTGCCGTAAATGTTGTCCCAGAAGAGTGTAACGAACCAGTAGCCGGCCGATATGCCCACGAATGTCGATTCGCAGACCTTGTACCACAAATTATCCTTGTAGAGGAATGACACGATACCCAGTGTCAGAAAAGCAGCAATCCAAAGTGCAAAATGTTCCATCAGGCTATCCTCTTCCTCTTACAGCTTCTTCTTACGGCCGCTGCTGAAATAAGCAACGTTTCCGATGATGATGAAGGCGATAACGACCATATGGGCGAACGACTGCGAAAGCATGAACTTGGTTCCCTTACCGGGCTGTTTCATGGCCGCTTCGAACTCGGCCGCACCACTCATTCCGCCGAGCAGACCCTTGAGCTGACCGGTGCGCAAATACGGATAGACCTGCGGTGCCTGCACCGCGGTGTTACCGGCCGCCATTTTCAATCCATACCGATCGACTGCCACCTGGACCCACTCGACCGTGCCGGGGTATCCGGCTGACAGGTTGAATGAGAAATCAATGTTATTGAAATTCCTTACATTTCGGACGAGCGGAAGATCGCCGTACGAATTGCCCAGATAATCTTTCGCGAACATCGAGCTGATATCGGTTCCCATTCGCTGGATCACGAACTCGTTTCCAGTCTGGAAGCCGAGATTGACATAATCCACACCGTATTTCAGGTTCTTCGCCGCGATCGCCGGATCCTCCATCGCCTGCGCGACAGCCATCTGCGCCTGCTGCGGACCCTGCGGCCAAAGTCCCATGATGATTACTTTGAGATCGTGTTCAAAACAGTACCTGAGGACGGAAATTGCCATCGGCTGAAGCTCGGGAGCCGACGGCGGGTCATAGTCGAATGAAATAAGAACCTTTGAACCGGGCGGCAACGCTTTCAAGCTGTCATACGCCTCCATGACCTCAGGAGAAATCTTGATCTTCTGAGTCAAACTCATGAACAGCGGGAGCGAAACGGCGATACCTATATAGAGGAACACGATCCGTCGTCCCACCGCATGTCCCTGAATCGTGCGAATGAAGATCCAGAGCAGAGAGACCACGATGAGAATAATCGCTGCAATCGACAGCGGCACCGACAACTGATGCGGTTTCCAGCCACTCACTTTCCCGAGATAGAATACCAGCGAGAAAATCGTGATCGCACCGACGGCTATGAGTTCTTTAGTACGGGTAGTCATATCTACTCTCCCCCTCCCAGGTGCGACCGCTCAATGCCCAGAATGATTCTCAGCGAGGTGGAGACAATTCCAAGGGCAATGCCGATCATGATCGCTCGCTGACCGGCCGTGTTGGGGAAGTTCATGATCCAGGTGGCCAGATCGGATAACTGCCAGTGAGCCGGCATGAACCCGGAGAGGATGTCGCCGACCGGGACGCGGCCAAGCATCACAAAAAATGCCGCCAGAAGCAGCAGGGTAGCCTCGAAATTTCTCGCTCTGAACGCGCGGTACGACGCCGACGCGACAAAGAAGGCGAGGATCGCGAACATCGTGGACGACAGCGGCGTGTACACATACGTATACAGCCAGTCGAACATCGTCCCCTGATCCCGAAAACCTTCGCCGCCGGCAAATCCGACGATCGTTATCAGAAGGAAGGTAACGATAATAATCAGTGCGTGACCCCAGTCACCTTTTCTCCTGATAATCTTCTGGGCTGAAATCTTTAAGAGGTTCAGCGCACCGAGCCAAATAGCAAAAGCGGCAATGATCGAAAACCAGTCCGAAAACCACGAGTTCATTTTGTTGAACGGAGCGTGGGGAATGAAGTACTGGATAACGAAAACGACGCCGACTATTCCGGTAATTAGTAATGGTATTTCTCTTCTCATATCAGCCGATCACCTTAAACAATGTTGAGAAGTCCCAGATTCCGAATGTCTCGAGTATGATTCCAATGACGATCGCGATCAGGATGACACCTTTGCCGATATCCTGACCTTTGAGTGAACCGAGAAGTTTCGGCTCCCGGGAAAGATAGGCCGAAGCCGCGAATAGCTCTTCGCCGATCAGGGTGTAGTCGCACGCCGCCACGAAGAACGGAAGCTGCGCCGGCATACCGGTTCCGGCGATCTGGATCGCGCCGATCGAGTTGCCGGTTTCTGCCAGAATCAGTGACTCGGCGTAGAACGCACCCATGAAAAAGATCGTCGCCGGTTTTTCACGGACCACCATGCCGTCGATACCGGCGGCATAGCCGAACTGGTCATCGGTCAGATAGTGGACCTGATCTTCGTGGAACGCATCGGGGCGACCCGCTTTCGAGTACGCCTCTTTTACGATCTCTTTCGATGTAACCAGTACCAGTGAACGCGAGACCGGAACCTCCAGCCAGGTTTCGTATTGCGCGGCGAGTTCCGCTACCCGGCCGAGGATAGTCACACCGGCAATGGTCTGGACATTATCCATGTCCTGTGTGCCGGGGATGTAGAATATCTTTTTGCCCATCTCGGTTGCCCGGCCGACCGCTTCGTCGACCGCCTCGAGACCGGCGATTTTCCGGATAAACAGCTTCTTCCCCGCTTTGGCCTGATTGATGTAATAGATAATGAAAACACAGAGCAGGAAGACACCGACAAACACATTTCTCCGCCGCCAGTCGAACCATTGGGCGGAGGACTTGACCGGTCCGGCCATTGCCGATTCTGCTTTCACTTCCCACTCGACCACATTGTCGTTCGCTTTGCGATTGACCGCGACGACCTTATAGAAATAAGAGCTGTCGTCATTGGCATTGCCGTCGGCCAGGTTGTTCTTGCCTGAGGTGACATCGCCAATCTCTTTGTACGTACCGGGCTGGCCATCTATATCCTGAGCCCGAAGAATCTGATAAGCTGTGACCTTGCCACCCGGATGATCGTCCGGCGACAACTTCCACGTTATGTCGATACTCCCGCCGGCATCGTCCGGAACATCCTTAACTTTCACATCGGTCGGCGGCGCCGGTTGTCGGGCGGCCATCAGCGAGTCGGCCGTAGCCGTACTATCGGCGTCTGACTGAGCGTAAGTGGATGAACTGATTATGAATATAAAAGATGCGGCGAAAAGGGTAAGGACCAAACAGCGGGCAAACGTCTGCGAGCAGTTGAGAGGGGCAACTTTCAATGTGCAAGTCCTTATCTTTCGAAGTCGGTCTGTATTCTCTTGGCGTAATTTATAGACGAGAAAACCGTTTGGAATGTCCAATGCTAACCGTCGAAACGCCAATCATACCATGAACACATCGCATACCACTGAACAAAACGCCAATCTACGGGCAGCACAAAGGCAAGTCAAGCGAAAAAAC
>CAZFOY010000014.1:0-34756 GCA_964520865.1 uncultured Ignavibacteriales bacterium
AGAACGTATCGTTTCACTCCGCCACCGAGCTTGCGGCCATCGCGGCCGCCCCGATAAGCGCCGTGTTGTCGTCGATAATTATCTCGACATGAATCCGTTTTAGCAGGTTATCCATCTTACCGACCCGGACGAACTTCTCCATGAACCTCCCCTGTTCGAGCGCGGTAATGATCTGCGGAGCGATCAAACCGCCCAGGAAGATGCCACCCATCGTCATCCCCTTAAGGGCGAGATTGGCCGTCTCGGCGGCATAGCAGTCAACCAGCAGATCGAGCGCCTTGACCGCCGTATCGTCTTTGCCGGCCAGGGCCATTTCGATAAGTTTGCCCGGCTTGTCCTTGGCTTTCGCGTACCACGAGGCGCGTACCGCTCCGTTCATCTCGAGCATGAAATCGTAAATGGTCTGCAAACCGGTCAGACTGATAACGTCTTCTGCTTCTACGTACCCTTTCATGCCGTAAATATACTCCCACAGCTCCGCTTCGAGCTGCGTTCCCGGGGAGAATCCGGCGTGTCCACCTTCGGAAGCGTACGGGATGTAATTCTTGCCGTCATAAAACAGCAGAACTTCGCCAAGACCGGTTCCGGCGGCAATTATGCCGATATTGCCGTCCGCGACCCTCACTCCTTTGTTGAGCGTGAAGAATTTGTCGTCCTTGAGCTGAAACAGCCCGCTGGCAGCTGCGACCAGGTCATTGACGATCGTAATCTTACGGAAAGAGTATTTCTTGGTGAGGTCCTTGGCGTCGATACTCCACGGCAGGTTGGTCGCCGTGACTTTGTTGCCGATAACCGGACCGGCCACACCGAGACAGGCGAAATCGGCCGGAGCGCCGGTCTTTCGCATGTATAGACTGAAAACGGAGTCGAAATTGGAGAATTCGGAGTTGATGAAAACCTGGTGATCAACCAGCTTCGGCTGTCCCCGATGCACGGTCACAATCGCGAGATCGGTCGTTCTGGCTGTAATATATCCGGCTACCATGGTATTCGCTTAAGTTTCAGGTCTCTCGACGGGACTTCACCCACAGCTTATACCATCCGAAAGTCGAGTACAAGAATTTTATTTTGAGGCGGACAGCTCCCGAATTCTGCCGGCTACCGATTCAGGGTCCATTCCGAGAAGCCTGTAAAGCTCGGCCGGTTTTCCCGAGGACCCGTACCGGGTCACTCCGATTCTCGTCAGCCGCGTCTGAATACCCCGCTCGAACAGCATTGTGCCCAGCATGGTACCCAGCCCGGTTTTGACATTATGGTCTTCGAGCGTGACGATATCGCGATAGGCGGCCAACGAAGCGACATCATCCGCATGAATATCGCTCCAGTCGGAAATCGATATAACCGATATCTCCAGTCCGGCTGATTTCAACAAATCGTACGTTTTGAGCCCAACCGAGAGCATATTTCCGGAGCAGACCAGGGCAATTTCTTTCCCTTTGCGAATCCGTTCCATCCGGCCGTACCGATAAACGTAATCCTCGCCGAAAAACGGCTGACCGTTCTCGTCAGTCACAATCGGTGTCACGGAACGGCCCATGACAACGGCAAAGTTGCCCGGGGTTGCGAGTACATGCCGGACAATCCGGTCGGTCTGATTGGGATCGACCGGGGTAATCACTTTCCAGCCGAAAGTTGAATTGAGCAAAGCGAAGTAATCGATGCACTGATGCGTCATACCGTCTTCGCCGACATCGATCCCGCAATGCGTGCAGAACAGCTTCAGATTACCGTGATTGATATCGTTGAGCCGGGCCTGATTGTAAGTCTCCACCATTCCGAACATGCCGAAATCCGCCCAGACCGAAACCGCGCTCTCGGCCGACAATGATCCGGAACAGGTCGCCGTGCTGTGCTCGGTGATCCCGAACTGGAAGAAATTCTCCGGATATTTCTCGGCGAATTCATGTGTCTTCACGGATTTCGCCAGATCACAGTCGAACACTGCCATCGGCAACCGTCCCTCAGGAAGATTAGCATCGGCGACCGATACCAGTGCCTTTCCGAACGCGGAGCGGCAGTCGATCTTTTTGTCGACCGGGTAACTGATCGGCGATCCAGATTTCACGCTCGGATACCCACTTCGGTGCATCCTGTATCCGGTCGGCGGTCCCTGCTTACGCATTTCTTTGTACTTGTTCAGATCGTTCGTCAAGCCACCGAGTTGCGCGAGGGCGTCATCGAGTCGGTCTTCTTTGATCGCCGCGCCGTGGAAGCTCTCGTCGTTCTCCATAAACGAAACTCCCTTACCCATGATGGTCCGGGCGAAAATCATGATCGGAGCAGCTTCGTTATTGGCGGCGGTGTGAAACGCTTCGTATATCTGGTACAGATCGTGTCCATCGATCTCAATCACCTGCCAGCCGTCCGCCTTCCAGTCATCGACAATATTCTGCGGCATGATGTCATGGATCTTTCCGGAGATCTGCAGCCGGTTGTAGTCGATCATAGCTGTCAGTTTGGACAGATTGTACTTTGCGGCAATTCGGCGTGATTCGGAGATCTGTCCTTTCTGCTGTTCGCCGTCACCCATAAAGACATAAGTGTGAAAACCCTGTTCGGACAGCCTCGAATAGATCGCTTTGCCGATTCCCGCCGCGAGTCCCTGTCCAAGATTCCCCGTGCCCCATTCGACCCCGGGGACAGAGCGCTCGACATGCCCTTCGAACGGCGAACCGGCCAGTCGGAACCCGGCGATCGCTTCGTCGATATCGAAAAACCCGGCCGCTCCAAGAGCACTGTAAGCTCCCGGCGAAGTATGGCCGTGTGAAATGATAATTCGATCCCGATCGTCCCGGCCCGGATCCTTCGGATCGACCTTCGCCAGATTATACAGGGTGAGATAGATTTCAATCGAAGACATCGAGCCGCCCGGATGACCCGAGCTGGCCAGTGTCGTCATCTTTAGGATATCGCCACGCGCGATGCGGGCCATCTCCGTAAGCTTATGATGCCATTCTTCGGAGAGATGTTTTTGGTTGAATCCGCGCCACTCGTCGAATGCGCGCTCCATCGCTACTTCCCTTTCTGCTTCTTCCAACATAGCCGTGCGTCTTCCCTACTGCGTTATGAATGATCTTTTCTCTGTCTTCCTTTAGATATCTATAAAGAGTGCACCAATCTGACCAACCCCGGACGGTCATCACTCTTATAGAACGCCGAACCCATCACGAGCGTATGCGCACCCGCCTCGACCACCTCTGCCGCATTGTCGGCATCGACTCCGCCGTCGACTAATATTTGTGTCTCGAGATGGTGCTCGTCGATAAACTTCCTCGCCTGGCGGATCGTGTCGAGGGCCGAAGGGATAAACTTCTGTCCGCCGAATCCGGGGAAAACCGACATGACGAGCAGATGGTCGAAATGCTCAAGATACGGCTCGACCTGCTCGAATTTTGCGTCCGGGTTGAGCGATATACCCGGCTCGACCCCGAGCTCTCTCAAATCGCGCGCCAGCGTCCTCGGATCGGGATGGATCTCGATATGAAAGGTGATCGCATCCGCCCCCGCCTTCTGAAACGCTTCGAAATACTTCTCCGGTTCTGAAAGCATCAGGTGAACATCGAGAAAGGCGTCGGTTAACTTGTTGATGGTTTTGACGATTCCGGGACCGAACGAGATATTCGGGACGAAGTGTCCGTCCATGATATCCAGATGGAGGATATCTGCGCCGGCTCTGACTGTATCAGCGATTTCGTCGGCCAAATGGGCGAAATCGGCGCCCAGGACCGAGGGGGCGATTTTTGCCATGTGCCGAATGTATGTTCTTTCCCCCCGCTTGGCAACCGATTATAGCGAAAAGATACCGCGTTACGCCTCGCCCGTAGATGCTTGCTTCTCATTCTCGAGAATTATCTCTGCGTTCCGCTTCAGCCCCTCAAGTTTCGGGCGAGTCAGCGGAGTCCCGGCGGTCAGCTTCAGGAATTCCTCACGCGTCTCCATGGCAAGAACTCTCTTCACGTCGACAAACTCCCCAACCCCCTTCTTCGAATCGAACTCCTGGTGAGTCGTCTCTTTCTGCCTCCCTAAATTGTGTGGACAAACATCCTGGCAGATATCGCAGCCAAAAATCAAACTCCCCATCTTGCCGCAAAGGTCGTCCGAGATCGAAGACGGCCGCTCGATCGTCAAATAGGAAATACACTTCCCGGCATCGACAACCCGGGGATGAATGATCGCACCGGTCGGGCAGGAATCGATACACCTTCGGCAGGTCGAGCACTTCCCGTGTTCGAATCCGCTCGGCTTGTCCCGCTCCAGATCGAGCGTCGTGACTATTTCGGAGAGAAAGATCCACGACCCGAACTCTTTGTTGATAAGCAGCGTGTTCTTTCCGATATACCCGATCCCCGCCTTCATCGCGTACGCCCGCTCCAGAAACGGACCGTAGTCGACCCACCATTTGAACTTCTCGCCGTGATTCGGCCCGAGCCGTTCCTCGATCTTGTGGATAAGATGCTCCGTCTTCCGGCGAATGACTTTGTGATAGTCCTTCCCCCGGGCGTATTTTGACACCCTGCCCTGGCCCTTCGGAATCTCCGGGCTGTCCGGTTGATAATAGTTCAGCCCGAGCATAATCACCGACTTGATTCCGGGCATGAGCAGCGAAGGATCGGTCCGCCGCTCCTTGTTCCGCCTTATCCACGCCATCTCAGCGTCGAGATTATGCTCCAGCCACTTCTCGAAATACGCTCTGGCTTCGGGAATAATCTCCGGACCGGTTATCCCGCAAAGATCGAATCCGGCCTGCTGCGCGAACCGCTTGATATCGGAAGATGTTACCATCATCGCTGAAGTATACCACATCTTTGGCAGTTTGCGAATTGAAAATACCATACCAAAAAGTAGTCTTTTAATCGCCTTAATTGCCCACTTTTTTGATACTTTTCCCTTTATTTCCCCTCGGTATTCTTGTATAATTACCGAATAGAATTGACAAACAGCACTAATTAAGTTAGCTTTTAAGTGCAAACCGTTAGAGACGTTGAGGTCGTCAGTATGACGTTTTTTTTACAACAGATTTGTGAAAGATTTCTCAAGCAGTCTTCGTTTGCTCAATCCGGTGATTTCTCCGGAATTCACGTCGAGACCGAACATCCCGTGACAAAATACCTGATTGACGGAAAGGAGCTCGCATGAGCGCAGGGACATATCTTCTTGTCAAATTCAACGACCGGGAGAAGCTGATCCCGGCCATTCAGTCGCTCGGCGATACTTCCGGAATCAGCCGGTGGAACGCGATCGACGGCGATTATAATCTGGTTCTCAAGCTGAACAACCACAAGGAGCCGGTAATCGACCGGGTGCGCCGACTCGACGGCTTCTCGGGAGTCCTTTCGTGCGACCTCGTCGCGGACAACGAACCTGAAGACTCGCTGCTTCAGCCGGATTTCGCGTACAGCTATGTTTTCATCGAGACTGAAAAAGAAAAGAAACAATTCGTGGAGGATGCCCTGGCCGGTATCGAAGCTGTAGCGTTCTGCTCTCCGGCCTCAGGAGGAGCGGACTTTGTTGCCCTGGTTAGAGGGCAGAATTTCGACACAATCGACCGCGTGGTAAACAACCAGATGCGGGTGATCGACGGTGTCGTGAGGCTGAAACAGGACCGGGTAATTCATCTGGACAGGGTATAGGAGCTGATCAATGGCTGAAAATACAACCGACAATTTCAAACCGTTCAACGTCGACCTGTGGAAGTACGACGGTCACGCCGGGGCGCTTATCCCCCTGCTGCAGTCGGCCCAGGATACCTACGGATACATCTCCGAGAAAGCAATCGACTACATTTCTCACGTGACCGGGATTCCGGCGGCAGACATCTACGGCGTGGTGACGTTCTACGCTCAGTTTCGCACCAAGCCGCTCGGCAAGTTCGTCATCAAGGTCTGCAACGGCACCGCCTGCCATGTGAACGGCGCCCGGACGATCACGGATACTATCAACGATGAACTCGCGATCGATTATGACGAGACCAGCGATGACGGCAACTTCTCGTTGCTGTCAGTAGCGTGCATAGGATGCTGCTCGCTGGCTCCGGTTATCGTGATAAACAATGAAACGTACGGCCGGCTCAATCCCGCCAAGCTGCGGAAGATACTCCGTACCTACAAACATAAAGCCAAGCAGGCTCAGAAGACGGAGGATTGAGGATAGCATATGAAAACGGTGAAAGTAGGACTGGGAACCTGCGGCATTTCAGCCGGCGGCGAACGCGTCTACAAGGCGTTCCAGGACGAGCTGACCGCCAATCCGGGTTCATTTACACTTAAGGAAACCGGCTGTATCGGCATGTGCTATCGCGAGGTCCTCGTCGAGGTCAGCAACGGCACAGGGTCCGGACATATGTACGGCGAAGTTACGCCGGACCGGGTCGGACGGATCGTTCAGGAAGATATCCTGCAAGGGACGTCGATCGACGAATGGCTCGTCTCGGGCGCCGACCGCGAAGTCGGCTTCTTTGATCGACAGCAGCGAATCGTACTCCGTAACTGCGGTGTGATCGATCCGGGTTCGATCGAAGAGTACATCGCGCGCGGCGGATACGAAGGCGCGAAAAAAGCACTCACGACGATGACCGCCGAAACGATCATTGAAGAGATCGTAAAGTCAGGTCTTCGCGGCCGTGGAGGCGGCGGCTTCCCTACCGGTACAAAATGGAAATTCACCCGCAACGCCCCGGGCACCAAAAAATATATCATCTGCAACGCCGACGAAGGCGATCCGGGTGCGTTCATGGATCGTTCGGTGCTCGAAGGGGATCCTAACGCAATAATCGAGGGAATGATCATCGCCGGGTTCGCTATCGGTGCTGACGAAGCTTATATCTATTGCCGCGCCGAATATCCGAAAGCAATTGCGCGGCTCCGCCAGGCGATCGCCCAAGCGAAGAAGAAGAACTTCCTCGGCGAGAAAGTCTTCGGTACCGATTTCAACTTCATGGTCAAGATCAAGGAAGGCGCCGGAGCTTTCGTTTGTGGCGAAGAAACCGCGCTGATCGCGTCGATCGAAGGTAAGCGCGGGATGCCCCGCTTCCGTCCCCCCTTCCCGGCCATTTCCGGCCTCTGGGGAAAGCCGACCAATATCAACAACGTCGAGACCTACGCCAATGTACCGTGGATTATCCTGAACGGTGGCGATGCGTACGCCGCCTACGGTACCTCGGACAGCAAAGGCACCAAAGTGTTCGCAATGGCCGGCAAGGTGAAGCGGACCGGGTTGGTCGAAGTACCGATGGGAATGACGATCAACCAGATCATTTTCGACGTCTGCGACGGCATTATCGACGACAAGAAATTCAAAGCGGTTCAGATGGGCGGACCATCGGGCGGATGCATTCCGGCTTCGATGTGCGACACCCAGATAGACTATCAGCAGATCACCCAGACCGGCGCGATCATGGGATCGGGCGGATTGGTGGTGATGGACGAAACGACCTGTATGGTCGATGTCGCCAAGTTCTTCCTGACGTTCACCCAGGCGGAATCCTGCGGCAAGTGTACCTTCTGCCGGATCGGCACCAAGCGGATGCTTGAGATTCTCGAGCGGATCACCGCCGGCGAAGGCACGATGGAAGATCTGGACAATCTGTCAGAGTTGAGCGGCCAGATTAAGGCGGCCTCGCTCTGCGGACTCGGTCAGACGGCACCCAACCCGGTGCTGACCACCCTGAAATACTTCCGCGAAGAATACGAGGCTCATATCAAAGAGAAGCGGTGCCCGGCTCACGTCTGCACTCCGCTTCTCACCTATACGATAAATGACAACTGCACCGGATGCACCGTCTGCGCGGTAGCCTGTCCGACCGAAGCTATCTCCGGTCCGAAGAAGGAACTCCATGTGGTCGATCAGGAGAAGTGCATCAAGTGCGGCAAATGTTTCACCGTCTGCCGGTTCGACGCCGTGGTGAAGGATTGAGGTGAAAAATGGTTAAACTGACTATAAACGGAAAAGAAGTCACCGCGTCACCCGATCAGACAATCCTGCACGTGTGTCGCGAACAGAATATCGATACCAATATACCGACTCTCTGTTACGACGAGAAGCTCCCTCCTTTCGGTTCCTGCTTCCTGTGTGTCGTGGAACTCGAAGGACAAAGCCGGCTCTTCCCTTCCTGTTCTACAAAGGTAGCCGAAGGAATGAAGATTCAGACCCGGTCGGAGAAGGTCGTGCGCGCCCGCAAGACCTGTCTCGAACTGCTCGTCTCCGATCACTATGCCGACTGCTTCGGCCCCTGCCGCCTGAACTGCCCGGCCGATGTAGACATCCAGGGATACATGTCCCTCATCCACCTCGGCAAATTCAAAGAAGCGGTGGCGCTGATCAAAGAGAAGAACCCGCTTCCCTCTGTTTGCGGCCGCGTATGCACTCGCAAATGCGAAATCAACTGCCGTCGCTCGCTGGTCGATGCTCCGGTTGGGATCGACTTCCTGAAGCGGTATGCCGCGGATCAGGACATGATCGGTGAGATGTGGACCCCGGACACCAAACCGGACAATGGCCACTCGGTGGCTATCGTCGGAGGCGGACCGGCCGGTCTTACCTGTGCCTACTATCTCGTCCTCGAAGGATATCGTCCGGTCATATTTGAATCACTTCCGAAACCGGGGGGCATGCTTCGCTACGGAATTCCGGAATATCGTTTGCCCAAAGACGTTCTCGATAAAGAAATCAACTGGATTTCCTCGCTCGGCGCAGAGATCCATACCAACCAGACGCTCGGCAAAGACTTCACTATCGACAGCCTGTTCAAGAAGGGGTTCGAAGCAGTCTTTGTCGGACTAGGCGCCCAGGTTGGCAAGCCGATGCAGGTTGAAAACGAAGAGGTCGAAGGGGTCCTCTCCGGAGTAGAGTTCCTTCGCCAGGTCGAAATGAAGACCAACCCGAAGATCGCCGGCAAGGTTGTGGTCGTCGGTGGCGGTAACACCGCAATCGATGCCGCCCGTACTTCCCTGCGTCTCGGGGCGGACGAAGTTGTCCTGCTCTATCGCCGTACGCGCAAAGAGATGCCTGCGAATGAAATGGAAATCGTGGCCGCCGAAGAAGAAGGCGTCAAGATGGAATTCCTCGCCGCTCCGGTGCGCGTGAACTCCGAAAACGACCGAATGACCTCAATCGAGTGCCTTCGCATGGAACTCGGCGAACCGGATGCTTCCGGCCGCCGCCGCCCGGTCAAGATCGAAGGTTCCGAGTATACGCTGGAAGCCGACTGGATCATCTCGGCGATCGGACAGGAACCGGATCTCGATGGCGCCAATGAATCGACCGGCCTGAAAGTCACGAAATGGAAAACCGTCGTGGCCAAAGATGGTACCTTCGATACCGATCGCCCCGGCGTGTTCGCAGGTGGCGATGTCGTCACCGGACCGGCCGATGCAATCGACGCTATCGCCGCCGGACGAAAGGCTGCGACGGCAATCGACAAGTACATTCGTGAAAGCGTCGTTACCCCGCTTCACAATCGATTCGAGAGCAAGCGGGACAATTTCCACAAAATGACCGCCCAGGATCTGCCGGACATCGGCATATCCGAACGGCATCATATGCCGGAACTCGAGGCCGGAGAACGGATTCACTCTTTTGTCGAAGTCGAGACCGGTTTTACGGCCGAGCAGGCAATCGAGGAATCCGGGCGTTGCGCCGAATGCGGATGCGACGTCGCCCTCTCCTGTACCCTGCAGGACTACTGCTCCGAATACGGCGTCGACCAGACCCGGTTTGTCGGTGCGTACAACAAATACAAAGTTGACTCGCGCCACCCGTTCATCAAACTCGACTCTAACAAGTGTATTCGATGCGGACGATGCGTTGCTACCTGCTCCGAGATTCTCAACGTCTCGGCGCTCGGGTTCGTCAACCGCGGGTTCCGCACTATCATAAAGCCGGCGCTCGAAAAGGCCCTGCATGAAACCAACTGCGTCTCGTGCGGCAACTGTATCGACGTCTGCCCGACCGGCGCTCTCAACGAGAAAATGCCGTTCCGTCGCTCCGGACCCTGGAAAATGGAGACGACCTACAACATCTGCAACTACTGCTCGGTTGGATGCAATATCACGATCAATCACAAGACCCCCGATCTGTTCTTCGTAACCGGCGCTCCGCCGGACAAAGAGCCGAATCACGGTGAACTCTGCGTTAAGGGACGTTTCGGATACGAACAGTATCTCGACGGCAGCCGCCTGACCAAACCGATGGTCCGCAAGGGCGACAAGCTGGTCGAGTGCTCGTGGGATGAGGCGTTCGATGCCGTGAAGGCCGGATTCGATCGGGTCTACAAAGACATCATCGATCGCGACCAGACCCTGATCGCAGCTTCGCCTAAACTCAGCAACGAAGAATTGTACCTGGCCGGCGTTCTCGGTCGTGCCGCCATTGGCACCAACAACCTCGTTTCGTTCCAGAGGCTGTCGACCGAAGCTGACTATCATGCCCTCGATGAAATGCTCGGCGGTACGATCGCTTCGGCGACCGAAGAGGAAGTGCGCGATGCTGACATGTATCTCTTCCTCGGCGGCAACCCGACCTCGGAAAACCCGGTCCTCGGCTGGCAGGTGAAACGGAGAATCAAGAAGGGCACACCTTCGATTGTGATCAACTCCGGTCAGATTGACCTCACTCGCTACGCCACCGTCTGGGCCGATCCGCGCAGAGGGACCTCGACTGTTCTTCTCAACGCCGTCATGGCCGAGTTGATCCGGAAAGGGAAAGTCGACGAGAAGTTCATCGACGAACGCACCGTCAACTTCGACCAGACCCGCAAACAGCTTCTCGATGCTGACACCGAAGAAGCAGTTTCCGTTTGCGGAGTCACCGCCGATAAGATCGATCAGATCGTGGAACTTCTCTCCGATCGAAGCAAGAAGGTCGTAGCTTTCTACAATATCGAAAGCCGTGTCGATCGCGCCCCGAACGAACTGAAGGCGCTTGCGTCGCTCATGCTGATTCTCGGCAAGCTCGGCGTCAAGGGCTCCGGTATCGCGATGACTTCAAGCCAGTGTAATCACACCGGCATGACTCTCACCGGTTTCGACCGGCTGCTCCTTCCGGGTGGACGGTCAATCGCCAACGCCGATGCCCTCAAGGAAGTCGGCGCAGTCTGGCAGACCGATGTTGCCGGCATGATTGAGAAGTCGGGAACGAACCTGAGCCGGAAGATCCGTGAGAACAAGATCCGTGCCGCCGTGATTCTCGGTGAGAACCCGGCCAAGGACGCTCAATTCAACAGCCTCATCAACGATCTCGATTTCCTCGTCGTGGCCGATATGTTCCATACCGCCACCGTGACGATGGCCGATGTCTTCCTTCCCCTCTCCGCCTATTTGGAGAACAAGGGACATCTGACCAACTGGAGCGGGAACCGTCAGTTCACCAATCCGATCGGTGATCCGATGACCGGTCTGACCAATATCGAACTGATCAAACGGCTGGCCGAAGCCCTCGGGCTGAAGCGGTCGATTGGCAAGTTCGATGAACTGGTGAGCGAGATCAAGTTCCTGCGCGAGCGGGTCGGGATTCAGACTCCGATAAACGGATCTTTCCCGACTGCCGACGGCAAGGCTCATTTCGTGCTGTACGCGGCCGAAGTCACCACGACGCCGGCGGCCGTCCCGCACGTACTTGAGATCGATGCCCGGATGGCTGAGAAGGCAAAACTGATCAGCTCGTAAGGCCCTGAATTAGATATTTATTCTGCAAGCCGCGCCATATCCTCACTATGGCGCGGCTTTTTCGGAATCGTTCTGACCTCTCTCCAACCGCCGCCTGGACGTTGCAACTTATTGTAAGAAAGTGCGTTATAGTACCTGAGACTAAAGAAGAATCGCCTTGAGTTTTTCGGGTTTTCTGTTATCTTGAGGACTGACCTGAATATATCGACCTACGTATCGGATACGAAGAAAAGGAGAAGCCTATGGCAAAAGTAGACACCGTAAACAAAAACAACCTCGGTTTCTCTCAGACACCAGACAATCAGATTGTAGAATTTGAAAGTACTTTCGGCGCCCATCACTACGGCCGCTTGAACCTGGTCGTCAGAAGAGCCGAGGGTGCCTGGCTGTACAGCCAGAACGATACCAAGCATCTGGACTGCCTCGCCGCCTACTCTGCGGCCAACCAGGGCCATCATCATCCGGCCATAGTCAGGGCAGTCGTCGACGCTTTGCAGGGGAATTACGCATCGGTCATATCGAATGTCGTTTACACCGATTCTCTCGGCCTCTTTCTCAAGAAGGCCGCGAACCTCGTGCCTCAGCTCGGCCCGCGTTTCGGCAACAACGGTAACAAAGTCCTGCCGAAAAACGGCGGCGTGGAATCGGTCGAAACGGCCGTCAAGATGGCCCGCTACTACGGATACAAATCCAAAGGGATCAAAGACGGCAATCAGGAGATTATCGTTTTCAACAATAATTTCCACGGACGGATGATAACAACTATCTCCTTCTCCTCGACCCCGAAGTACAAAGAAGGGTTCGGTCCTCTGACCCCCGGATTCGTTTCGGTGGAATTCGGAGATATCGAGGCCGTCAAGAAGGCGATCAATCCGAATACGTGCGGTATTCTCGTGGAGCCGATGCAGGGTGAAGGCGGCATGTATCAGCCGCCGGATGGTTTCCTCAAAGGTCTCCGCCAGCTCGCCGACGAGAACGACTTGATTCTGCTGTTCGATGAAATCCAGGTCGGTCTCGGCCGTACTGGCAAAATGTTCTGCTTCGAGCACGAGAACGTCATTCCTGACGGCGTTATCCTTGGCAAGGCGATTTCGGGCGGCCTCGTTCCGCTGTCGATTTTCGTCACCAACAGCAAGCTGATGGATATGGCCTTCCAGCCCGGACGCGACGGTTCCACCTACGGCGGCTACCCGCTCGCCTGCGTGGCGGGCAACGCGGCAATCGACGTTATCGTCAATGAGAAACTGGCCGAACGCTCACACAAGATGGGCGAAATTCTCAAGAAGAAGATTCTCGATATCGCCGCCAGATCCTCCCATGTCAAAGAGGTTCGCGGACGCGGCCTGTTTATTGGAATCGAAGTAAAGAGCGGCGATGCTATGCAGTTCTGTCGCAAGCTGCTCGATATCGGCCTGCTGGCGAACGACAGCCACGGTCATACGATCCGTGTCTCTCCGCCACTGATTATCGATGAAAAGGAACTGGACTATATTGCGGACAAACTCGAACAGGTCCTTGTCGACTGAAGCTTGTTTGAAATAGATCTGAATGTGACGGGCGGTTCTTCCGGAGCCGCCTGTTTCATTTAGCCGTTTCGAGACGGCCTTCGGCCTCGCCTGCCTTCTTCACCCCTCGTACCGCACCGACATAGATTGCGAGCAGCGTCAGTGCCGCTCCGACAACCTGAAGCAGTCCGAGTTCTTCGTTGAAAAAGAGCCATCCCCACACGGTGGCCAGAGTCGGCTGGAGCAAAAGTACCAACCCGCTCTGTGAGGCACGCAGTTTCGGGAGACTGGTAGAGATCACCCACCAGCCGATCGCCTGAGCAATAAGCGCCAGCGCGAACAAAATAAACCAGGCAAACAGGCTCGGCGGCAGATGAGGCCCGTGCTCGAACATCATCGCAACACCGAGGAAAACCGAAGTGAACAGCGAGGCCCAGGCCATCAGGGCCAGTGAACTCGGTCGAACGTCCCGATGCCCGGCTTTCTTCAGCGAAGTCATGTATACGCTGTACACCACACCGGTCAGGAGTCCGAATACGATTCCGCGAATGTAAAGAGTCGAGAAACTCATATCGCTCCCGAATCCAATCAGGAGCACGACTCCAATGAATGCTGCCACGACTGCGCCGAAGAAGACAAGAGACAGTCTTTCACGAAATAGTGCCGTTCCGATCAGAGCCATCCAGAACACCTGTGTGTTGGCAAGGATCGTCGCCATCCCGGCGCCGGAGTCGAGGATCGAGCGGTGCCAGAAGAACAGGTCGAGAAAGAACGCCAATCCGGCCAGCAACAGGAAACGAAACACCGGCCCCGACAGCTTGAGCGAATCTCCCTTGACGGCGACCAGCCCAAACAGGATGCCCGCCCCCAGCAGAGTCCGCCAGAAACCAATCGTGGTAGGGCCAAGAATCTCTCGCCCGAGTAGTTTGACAAAAATCGCCGCAAAACTGATACACAACGCTCCGAATGCGATCAGGAGAAGGTACTTTGTCGAGGATTGCTCCGTCCGGACAGCCATTTTCTCTCCGAAGGATTTAGGTGGTTGGAGACGCGCGGTTAATACTCCTGCCAGCGATATTCGGCGGAGACGATAAGTCCGATCAGCGTCCAGAAGAGAATAAGCGACGTTCCGCCGTAGCTCACGAACGGCAGTGGCAGCCCGGTTACCGGCATGAATCCCAGCGCCATGCCGATGTTGATAAAGAACTGAAACAGAAGAATGCTCATCGCGCCCATCACGACGAATGATGAAAATTTGGACCGGCAGTGGGCCGCAATCTTAATGCAGCGATAGAAGATGTAGCAAAACAATGCAATGACAATCAGTGATCCCCACAATCCGAACTCTTCGCCGAGGACGGAGAAAATGAAATCGGTGTGTGGCTCCGGCAAAAAGTCGAGTCGAGACTGTGAACCTTGCAGGAAGCCCTTCCCGAGGATACCTCCGGATCCTATCGCGATCTTCGATTGAATAATCTGATAACCGGCGCCTCGCGGATCACGCCCCGGATCGAGAAAAGTGAGGATTCGTGACTTTTGATAGTCGGCCAGACGTCCCCATATGAACGGCGTTATCATGCCGAAGGCAAGGTTCGCAACCACTGCCATGATCCCGAAAATGAATCCCGGCCGGAACAGAAACAGGAAAATAAGCAGTACCGCGAAATAGATCGACCAGGCCAGCCAATGCGATGCCGCCACAAGTGAAGCAAGGGGCGACAGAATCAAGAGCATATACAGAGGAGATAGTCCCGACCAAAACCACAGGGCAAAGAGAATGACCCAGAATACCAGCGATGTTCCCAGGTCCGGCTGTTTCAAGATCAGCATGACCGGAACGATCGTCATCGTCGCCGATAAAGCGAGCCGTCGTTTGCTCTCCACGGGAAGTTTCGTATAGGAAAAGTACCTTGCCAGGGCAAACAAGAGCGCTACTTTCGCGAGATCGGAGGGTGCAAAATTCACCGGTCCGAAAGAAAACCAGCGTGCCGCTCCCATCCGGGTGCTTCCGATGACCAGCACAAGACCGAGAAGAAGGATTGCGATTCCATAAAGCAGATACGCCGTGACATCGAACAACCGCATCGGCAAATGAATAACCGAGGCAAACACAAGCAGTGCGAGCCCAAGCCAGATCGTCTGTCGAATGTACAGGTGCTGCTGAAATACCGACTGACCGTAGTACTGCGCAGACATAATCAGCAGAATTCCGATCACCGAAAGGGCCAGTGCGGCCCCGATCAGTTTCCAGTCCAGCGCTCGATAATTAATTACCATCGTCCACCCCTGCTGCCGCCACGGTCTGATTCTGATCCTGAAGCTTTTTCATCATGTACGTTCTGATAATGCCGCCGGCGAGCGGTGCTGCCACCTCGGAACCATGACCGGCATTTTCCACCAGAGCGCAGACGACAATCTGTGGATTGTCAAGTGGCGCGACACCGACGAACCACGAGTGATTTTCCCCGTGGGGATTCTCTGCTGTCCCGGTCTTTCCACCGACCGTGTACAACTTATTCTTCAGCCGTTTTGCAGTGCCGTGCTCCCCTTCGACCACCAGCCTCAACCCTTCCCTGAGAATATCGAGGGTCTTCTGTGTGAACGGGAGTTTGAACGATACCCTGGTCGGCTCAACGATCTCCTGCCCGGACGGCTCTATCACTTTCTCTACCAGATGCGGCTGATACACGACACCGTTGTTGGCAAGTCCGCAATAGAACTGCGCCAGCTGCAGCGGTGTCACCAAAATTTCACCCTGTCCGATGGCGTTGTTTAGAGCCAACGCAGGTGACCATTTATGTTCCCCGTATCGCTTATTGTAATACTTCGAATCCGGAATCAGCCCGGGGGATTCCTGGGGCAAGTCGATATTAGTCGTCCTGCCGAAACCGCACTTCCTGAAGTACTCCCCGAGTTTGTCGACCCCCAGCTTCAATCCGAGCTGGTAGAAATAGACGTCACAGGATTGCTCGATTGCGTGAGTCACCGTCAGGCTCCCATGACCGCCCGCATCCCAGCAGCGGAAAAATCGATTGCCGAACTGCATACCGCCAAGACAGGGCTTAAACGTGCTGTTCTCTGTAATCACCCCTTCCTCCAGACCGGCACCGGCCGTGACGAACTTGACCGTCGAACCGGGAGGATAAAGACCGTTCATCGGACGGTTCAGCAGCGGATGGGTACTGTCGGTCCGGATCTCCTCCCATAGACTTTCAGGAACCACCGACGAAAAAATATTCGCATCGTAGCCCGGATACGAGGTCAGGGCAAGTATCCCGCCCGTCTTTGGATTAATAGCCACTATCGCACCGCAGCAAAATGTATCCAGCGCCTGACTGCATGCCTTCTGGAGATCGTCATCGATTGTCAGCACCAACCCGTCACCCGGAGTCGCCGGAATCTCATCTCTGTCTTCGTATGAACCGAGGATCTGTCCCGATGCGGAGACCTCGATGTATGCGGTCCCTTCCCGCCCACGGAGCAAGTTATCGTAGGTCCTCTCCAGTCCCTTCTTGCCGATGATGCTGCCGAGGCGGTACGAGGCATCGCTGTTTTTCTTCATCTCGTCATCGGACACTTCGCCGACATACCCGGTAAACGATTCCGCCCCGAGGCTGTGATCGTACTGACGGACCTGTTCCATCTGGTAAGTGACGCCGGGGAATTCCTTGCTCTGTTCCTCCAAGACCGCCACCACTTCAAACGGTATATCCCGCTTCACGGTGGATGGCTGGAAAGGACTGACCATGTTCTTCTGAATACGCTTGCGAATCTGAGTACTATCGAGTCCGAGCAGGGCTGAAAGATTTTCGATAGTTTTGCCCGGGATGATTTCAGCCGGCACGACCGAGAGCGTATACGAGGGGCGGTTGTCTATGATGATCCGCCCTTCGCGGTCATAGACCACCCCGCGCCTCGGCACGATAGGCTCTACTCGAATCCTATTATTCTCCGACTGCTCGGCAAGATCGGTGTGCTGAACTATCTGAAGTTTGATCAAACCGAAAAGGAGAAAAAAGAAGACGATGGCTACCAGTGCGTAGCTGACGTGTACCCGGCCGGACAGAGAGAGGCGATATCGATCCATGATTTTTGAAATCAGAAAATAGCTTTTATCTTACTCAACGTGATCCTTCCCTCTTTAAACAAAAAGAACAGCCAGGCGATTAATGCGGTATAGACGACGCCGGGCAGCCCCTTCGTCAAAAGGAGCATAAGGAATCCGTCACTCCTACTAAGTACTAATACGGCAATATTATCCAAAACTATACCGCCGGCCACCAGCAGGAGTTTGGCCTTGAGGGACTCCATATTTATCCGTTCCCTGAAGTGAAAAACGGCCATTGCCAGGATCACCAGAATCAGGACATGCCAGCCCATTATCTGCGGCAATCCGGCGTAGGCAACCGCCCCGACAACGAACGCGAACCAGAGGGCGGTGATCTCGGACTTGTAAATGGCCACCAGAAGCACCATCAGGGCGGGAAGGTTTATACTCACGCCGTAAATGGAGGTAACGTCGGACAAAAACACCTGGTGCATTCCCACGATCCAGAGGTAGAGCAGGTAAGGAATAAGTCGTATCATTGCCCCGCTTCTTTCAGGATAAAGAGTTCGTCGATAGAGTAGAAATTGACCGCCGGCTTCACCTTGATCTTCGCAAATACCTCGTGCTCCGGCAACTCCACTTCCTCGACTGTTCCCACTTTCAAGCCGGACGGATACACGCCGCCGAGGCCCGATGAAAGCAGCAGATCACCCACCTTGATATCTCCGCCGATCGGGAAATTGTCGAGCATCATCCCGCTGCCGGCCGAATATTTGATGATCCCCATTTCGCGACTCTCAGCGATTCTTGCAGCAACCCGATTCGCAGGGTCCGTGAGCAACTGCACAACGGCGTTGTTAGCGGAGACCGAGCTGATTCGGCCGATCAAGCCTTGCTGGTTTATCACCGGCTGATCGACCCGAAGCGAGTCGCTCGATCCCTTATTGATCACCGCCGACATCGGGATGTATTCACCGGACACGGACACGATCTCCGCCGGTATCAGGCTGTAGCCGGCAGGCGGTTCGAATCCGAGCACCGATCTGAGTCGGACGTTTTCGCGCGCCGCTTCCTCGTACATCGCAAGGGTGGTCGATGTTTCGACCAGTTTCTCCCGAAGGTTCCGGTTCTCCGCGGCTACCGAACGATACTCCAGAAATGCGTTCTTTACAGTCGCGAACGGAGCATAGAAGGTCCCGACCGTGATCTGGCGGAGAAACGGATTCACGGTGGATTGACCAACTATGAGAATAATGATGAGCAGGGAGATGACGGTAAGATGCACGTTTCGCCAGTGTCTGGCGAACAGATTAGTAAACCAATTCATTTGGTCGTGGCGTCCTTGCCCTTATGTGCGTCAGTCTACATTATCCATCAAGGCGAGCACATCGCCGGGCGACGATGCCTCCATCAGCTTGCGCCGATTGTCTTCTGATTTCATCAAATAGGAAAGCCGGGCCATTACGTTCAAATGGGCACCGATCGCGTCTTCGGGCGCGGCGATCAGGAAGAAGAGATTCACCGGGCGGTGGTCCATCGCGTCAAAATTGACTCCCTTGCCGCTCCGTCCGAAAGCAATAACAATCCCTTTCACCGCTCTGGTCTTGGCGTGCGGGAAAGCCACACCGTATCCGACCCCGGTCGTCACCAGGTTTTCACGTTCCTTCACATCGGCGAGCAACTGCTCCCGATCCTTAACCATGTTCGATGTCGAGACCAGGTCAACCAGCTCTTCAATCACTTCATCTTTGTTCGTTGCTTTGAGGCTGAATACTACCAGGCTCTCATCGCAGAATTTCGACAATTTCATCAGTTCATAATCCTTGCTTATAGTTTCTCTGTTTCATCGAACAGCAAAACCGGAACATCGTTCTCGACCCGATAGGCCAGTTTGCAGGACGCACACACCAGTTTATCTTCGGTGCGCCGATACTCCAGTTTATTCCTGCACTGGGGGCAAACCAGCTTGTCGAGAAGTCTATCAGATAAGGCCATTATTCTCGTTCCTCCTCATTCGGTGAAGACACCCATCCGGCGATACTTGTTCAAACGCTCGTGCAATAGCAGGTCGACCGGCTTTTCCTTTAGTTCTTTCAAAGCCGCCAGGATCTCCTGCTTGACCGTCTCGGCCGCCTGCCTGGGGTGGGTATGCGCTCCGCTCGGCGGCTCCGGTATGACCTTGTCGATAATCTTGAGGTCGACCAGGTCAGCCGACGTCACCTTCAGAGCTTCCGCCGCTTCAGGCGCCTTCGCGGCGTCGCGCCAGAGAATCGCCGCGCATCCTTCGGGAGAAATCACCGAGTACCATGAGTACTCGAGCATAAGGACCCGGTCACCGACGCCGATTCCGAGCGCACCTCCCGAAGCACCTTCGCCGATTATGATGACGACAATGGGAACCTTGAGACGTGACATTTCCCGGATATTCCGCGCAATCGCTTCCGCCTGTCCCCTCTCCTCGGCTCCGATCCCCGGAAACGCTCCGGGAGTATCGACCAAAATGACGATCGGGACATTGAACTTCTCGGCAAGATAGAACAGCCGGAGTGCCTTGCGATATCCCTCCGGATGAGCCATCCCGAAATTCCGGTGCAGCTTGTCTTTCGTGTCGCGCCCCTTTTGCTGCCCCACGAACATCACCACCTGATCGTCGATCTGGCCGAACCCTCCGACCATTGCCTTGTCATCGGCAAAATACCGGTCGCCATGGAGTTCGATAAAATCGGTGCTGATCATCTGGATATAGTCGAGGGTGTACGGGCGTTTAGGATGTCGGGATAGCTGGACTTTCTGCCAGCGCGTCAACCCCGAATAGATTTCTTCGCGAAGTTTGCTGAGTTTTCGCTCCAAAGAAGCGATTTCACCGCTCAGCTCTATACTCTCACCGACCGAGAAATCCTTCATATCGGAGATTTTCTTCTCCAGCTCTACGATCGGTTTTTCGAATTCAAGATATGTTCGTTCTGCCATAATCACAATCGCCGCGCGGCCCCTAACGCGCGGATCCGTTAACTCGTTTACGGAACGGGATTTTGGTTAGTAAGATAAAGAATACGGCGAAAATAACAACCATAAAAAAGACCAAAAACCCGAACACAATCAGCCGGTTCCAGAAAAACATGGCAAGTGCGAACAACCCATAACCTATTGCCAACAAATAGAATATCAGGACAATCCGACGGGGCGAAAAACCCATCAACGCAAGGTAATGAAACAGGTGCCGACGGTCCGCTTTCATGATATTCTTCCCGGAGAAAAGACGCCTGAAAAACGACGAAAGAACCTCCACAATCGGGACTCCGAGAGCCAGCAGAGGGACGTATAGTGCCGCTGTCGTATAGGACTTAAATGGGAACATGAGCGAGAAGACTGCAAAGTAGTACCCAATCTGCATCGAACCGGAATCCCCGAGGAAGATCCGTGCGGGATATCGGTTGAAGTACAGGAACGGTATCAAGAAGCCGATCAGGACGACAATAAAGATAAGCACGGTGCCGACCTCATACAAACGCCCGACAATCAAGAGGGTCACGGCGGCGATAAGGGACACTCCGGCCGCAAGACCGTCGAGACCGTCGATCAGATTGATTGCATTAGTCAGCATCACCACCCAGAGAACGGTGATGAGAACTGAAAAGCCCCCTATCTCTATCGAGCCGAACGGGGTTGACAGGAGTTCCACGTTCAGACCGCCCAGGTACAAGACTAAACCTGCCGCTACCTGAGCCGCAAGTTTGACCCAGGCGGATAGCGGCGAGAGATCATCGGACAACCCGACCAGAAGAATGATCAAGGCGCCGACAAAGATGTAGAACAGCGAGCTGCCGAACTCGGATCGGAACTCGGGAGCGATCAGGGCAAATACAAGGATACCTATCCAGCTTACCGCAAAAAGTGCCACTCCGCCGAGAAACGGGGTCGGCTTCTTATGACGCTTGTGCTGCCCCGGCTGATCCAGCAGCCCGTACCGATGACCGGCCTTGATGAGGGCCGGTATCGCTGCAGCGCTAAGAGCACCTGATAAGAATATTGCGGCTACTACCAACCATGTCGACATGATATTCACTCGCTGCTTTTGCGTCCGTTCGGTGGCGGCACTAAGGCGGTCAAGAGTAGATTCACACTCAACAACAGCGGCAAGATAATCAAGGAAACGAATCCGGGGAAATGTTTTGCGAAGTATTTCCTGACCGAGCGATGGTGGTACCGGGCCCGCTTCATCTTTCCCGCCCGACTCCCCTCTCCCCACAGATGTACGCCTCCGGCCGACGGTATGTAGTAATTATGATACCCGGCCCGATTGAGTCGGAAGCACAGGTCCGTATCTTCCATATACATAAAGAATCTTGGGTCGAAGCCGCCGATCTGTTCGAAGACATCGCGTCTGACAATCATCAGCGTTCCGGCAACCGCCGGGACCTCGGTCACACTTTCAAAGTCGGGCAGGGTGTAAACCCCCGAACCTCCCGCGATCCGGGAGAGAAATGATCCCCGCGAGAAGAGCAGCCTGGTCACGGTCGGGAAATTACGACAGGTTGCTTGAAAGCTGCCATCGGGAAAGCGCATACGCCCTGATGCCGCCCCGGCCTTCACTATCTTCGAAAACTCCGATACGAGCCCTCCCAGCGCCCCGTCATCCAGCACGAGGTCGGGATTATGAAACAGTACGAATTCCCCCTTTGAGTGGGAAACGCCAAGGTTACAGGCCGCGGCGAAACCGAGATTCTCCGCATTCCTGATCAGGCGAACCTCCGGAAATTCGCCGGCGATCATTTCAAGCGTCCCGTCGTCGGATCCGTTGTCAACGACTATTAACTCACTTGGGACCTCAATACTTCGGTCCCTTAGCGCTGTGAGAGATTCTCCTATGGCCGGTAGGGAATTAAAGCTGACCAGTATGATGGAAACTCTGATGGACTCTGAGTTCACTCGCGCCAATCACTTCAGCTTGCCGAAAATCGACTTCAGCCTGAGCAGCCAGACCATGTACATAGCTTCGCGCATGATCCGCTTGGACATTTTCGATGCTCCGGCTACCCGGTCGACAAAAATGATCGGAATTTCCTTGATCTTGAACCCGCGCTTCCACGCCCGCATCGACATCTCGATCTGGAACGAGTATCCGCTGGATCGCACGTCATCGAGATCTATCGTCTCAAGCACTTCCCGCCGAAAGCACTTAAACCCGCCCGTGGCATCGCGTAACGGCAGTCCCGTAACCATGCGCGTGTACACATTCGCGAAATAAGACAGCAGCAATCGCGACATCGGCCAGTTGATTACATTCACGCCTGAAATGTACCTCGATCCGATGACGACGTCGTTGTGCTGAATCTCACGCAGGAAATCCTTGATGTATTCCGGCCCGTGCGAGAAATCCGCGTCCATTTCGAAAATGAAGTCGAATTGCTTGTCGATCGCCCACTTGAACCCGGCAATATAAGCGCGGCCGAGCCCTTCTTTCTTCTGACGATGCAACACGAAGACTTTCGATTCCTGTTCCGAAAGACGGTCGGCGATATCACCGGTACCATCGGGAGAGTTGTCATCGACAATCAGGCAATGGATCCGGGGGTCGAGCGGAATGACGGCGTGAACGATCTTCTCGATATTGTCCCGTTCGTTGTAAGTCGGAAAGATGATAAGCGCGCGTTGAGACTGAGGCATGGCTGCTAAGATTCCTCTTTTTCGACAGGCTTGCGGCGCCTGAATCCGATGAAATACGCCCCGATGATCAGGAGGATATATGCTGAAGTCAGCAGCGTTACCAGCTTGCCGACGTAGTACATATGCGACTCGTAGTTGAAGAACACCTCTTTGGTCCCGGCGGGAATCGCCACCGCCCGGAAGCTGCCGTCTGCGCGAAGGATAGGCGCCGGCTTTCCATCGAGATAGACCTTCCATGCCTGGTAGTAGTTGTCCGTCAGCACAAGCATCTTATTACTCGTGACGTTCACTCCGACCCGTACGGAATCGTCCTGATAGTTCTGTATCCAGGTGGAGTCGGCCGAAGAGGTATCGTGCGAGATCTGAAGGTCCGGCTGTTGTTCAAGAAAGACGACTCGACGAAGATCGTCGGAACCATCGAGGACCTTCTGTTGTATCGTCTTCAAGTCCGGAATCACCTGGAAGCTGTCGACGAGAAACGCCCGTGGATACGCATTGTCATTCTGGATAATCTTCGCTTGTCCGAAACTCGCCGCCGTCGTTACAGGTATAGCGCCGAAGTAGTTCTCGGGAAACTCCTGCTGCCCGGAATACAGCACGTACTTTGTACCAACCAGATTAAGAAAACGTGGATTCCCCTGATTCTTCTTGGCGGGTCCTCCCAACAACTCATCATACCAGCGCAACTGGTTTCCATGATATCCCACTACGACGTCGACCTTGAAGTAAGGCAGAATATCCTCAGTGAGCACGCCGAGATTCAATACCCGATAATGCCCCGGATGATTCGTAAAGAACTGCGTGACGACATTCGGTGACCAGACTGTCTTCGGATCCATCGTGTCCACGAACCGGCTGTCGAAGCGCATGCCGTTGAAAACCGGGAGACAAACGACCGCCAGCAGAGCAACTCCGGGCAGTTTTTTCTCCTTGTACAACCAGATCAGAACTGCGGCTATCGCCATGAAAATGAAGCTAAACCAGGCCCCGGACTGAATCTGCGGCAGGTTCATGTAGGCGACCTGTAACTTGGTAATCTGTTGACCGGGCAGGGCGGTACTCCCGGCGTTCGCGAAGAAGATCGATGTCCAGAGATTGATCATCCCCTTTCCGTTCACACTGAAGAACAGAGCCAGGAGAAACATGAGGCCGGGGAACCCGAACAGGAGGATATTGAAACGCTGGGCAATCTTGTCCTTCCACTCCTTCCCGTGGTCGATAATCGCCTGCAAGCCCATTGCGGCCAGAAGTGAAATCGAGAAAGAGAAGAGAAACATGATCATCGACGGTGCTCGAAGAGATTTCACTCTCGGGATTAGATAGAACAACTTAAAGAACGGAGTGGTCGCGCCGAGCGCATAGAGCAAGGCGAAGATCGCCAACCCTCCGAAGAAATATCCTTCTCGTCGTCGCGCGAAGAAAAATCCGATACAGGCTATGAACAACGCAACTATGCTTACCGACTCTGAATTATCCTTGAAATAGTTTTTTCCCCAATAGTAGGTCTTGACCGATTGTGTATGCACACCGGTACCGGAGAACTCGGGGATAAGGAGCGAGAAAGCCTCTTCCTGGTGCAGCGACCACGAGGTCGCCCAGTCCCAGCCTGACTTTGCCCCACTCTCCGCGCGAGGCGAATCGTGCGTGGTGTAATAGTACCCCGGATAGAATTGAATAGCGGAAATCAACAGGCCGAGCAGGACGGCATACACCGCCAGAAAGGCCGGGCGAATGGCGGGCTTTACCGTCTTTTGCTTCACGAAAATCACGATCATCCGAAACATCGTGTACAGTGCCAACGCCCAGAGTGTGAAGTACGACATCTGCGCGTGCGGACTGAGAATGATCACCCCGATTATTCCGCCCAGGACGGTAAACTCGAAAACCGCCTTAAAGAAACTCGTGGCATTGAACCCGCGGTCGAGAAAGAGAATAGTGAGGGGAAACAGGGTGGTAACAAAGATCTTTCCATCGTGTCCCGGCGATACCCACGAAACCAGCAAAGGCGCGAACATGTAGCTCGCCCCGGCGACCAGTGATGCTATCTTGGAAAGCTTGAACTGCCGTGCCGCAAGATACATGAAGATCCCGGCGAAGAAGATATGCCAGAACAGAATGAACCCCAACATCCTGAAGAGCGAGCCAAAGTATTTCAGGAATGAAAACGGGTAGAAGATATCACCGTGAAAGGCATCCACGTACGGCATGCCGCCGAAAATATACGGATTCCACTGCGGGATCGAATGGAATTGCTTGACGTAGTCGACCAGCATACCGCGGAAGAAGACACCGGCCTGGATCGTATCGGAACCGTACAGCATCTTGTCGGAGAAGATGAACTTGCCGAACAGGATCACAAGCGCAATGAACAGGATCGCGAATGCAACGGGAGTAAAATAAGGTGAGGATTCAGGATCGAAAGAGCTGTGCGCAACCCGTTTCGCCGGTCGAGAAGTCTTTTTTTTGGCTGACAACTGCCTGTTCCTATAAAATCGAATATCCGTTAATGGTCACGAAGAATACAACCGAAATTCGCCTGTTTCAACAATTATTTGCCGCCGCACCAGAGGCGCTTTCCGACTCAATCCCGCGATGAGTCGTTCTTAGCCATCAGACGCTGCATCTTCCGTCGAAGATCTCCGACTTCCTCTTTGATTGCCGTCTGTCCTTCTACAATAAAACCCATCAGAAAGAGCCCAAATCCAAGGCCGGCGAGCAGAATTACCAGGTACAACAACGGGAGCTGGGTTTCGTGTTTGATGTATTTCAGATAAACCGCCCAGAGTCCGACCAGAAATCCGAGGCTGAAAAAGATCGTCCCGACAATTCCGAAAAACAGGAGCGGCTTCCGGAAGAAGGTAAGCTGAAACTTGACCGCCACCATATCGAGAACACCGATCGGGATACGCCAGATCGAGAACTTAGTACGCCCCCAGCTTCTCTCATATACCGAAACTCTGACCTCCTCGATATGAAATCCCTCGTGCGCAGCCAGCACCACGAGGTACCGATGCCAGTCTTTACGAAGGAATATCTGTTCCACGACCGATCGCCGAAACGCCTTCACGGAATTCAAATCGTGAACCTTGAGTCCAAATATCTTCCTTGAGATCCAGTTGTATATGTTGGAGACAAACCATTTCTTATACTGTCCCTGCTTCCAACCGGTGCTCAGATCGGCCCCCTTTGCGATCGGCTCGACCAGAGCAGGAATATCGGCCGGGCGATACTGTAGATCGGCCGGATAGAAGACGAGGACTTGCGATGAAGCTGCCTGAAATCCGGTCATGAGAGCCTCGGTCAGTCCCCGGTTTCGCTGGTGGATCGCGAATTTCACGAAATCATAGCGCTGAGCGGCAGCTTTTATCTTAGAGAGAGTACCGTCGGTAGAGCCGTCGTCGACATAGACCAATTCAGCCTTAAACGGAGCAGACTTCTGCATCTCGTCGAATTGGCGACAAAATTCGTCAATATTCCCCTCCTCGTTCATGGCCGGTACTATTATCGATACACTGAAGTCGTATACTGCCTCTGCGGTCACCCTAACTCCCTTCGAGTTCTTGAACGGCGGCTTCAATGCTGCCAACGGACGGAGCAAATTTCAACGCCTGACGGTAGTAGAACAGCCCGGCTTCTTTCAATTTAGCTTGGTGAGCCTCTGCGTACCAGTCCTGGTAGAATTTGCCGAGTCTTGCGTTAAGATTATAATTTGTCGGAGAAAACTCAACCGCTTTTTTGAACATCGTTTCCGCCAGATCATAGTACTTATCGGCATCCGCCGCCTCGCCAAGCAACAAGTATCCCGACATATTATCGGGATTTTGCTTCACAAACTGGATAGCCAGCTGCTTATCGAAACGTGTTGAGTCAAGTCGATATTGATTCTGCAGGGTCTCAAACAGCGATAACTTGTAGGCATCGGCCTGCCGGTTTCCGGTATGCCCCGCAATTCTGTAAAGCCGAACCTTCTTCAACCCGACGTGATAGGTCAATACGTGAACGGCCGAGTCCATCATAGCCGGGTAGTCCTCGCGAGCCCGATCCTCATTGCCTTCATCGACCAGCAGATGGGTGATCGGCAGCTTCTTGAAGAGCAGGCTGTCAGGTTTTGATACACCGAACATATGTATGATCGTTCCGTAATCCGTATCGAGACCAAGGTCGGGACCGAACGGACCCGAAATGACGGCCGAAGGCGAAAGCAGCATCGCCAGATCCCGGCTGTTGTCACGCCCGGAGAACGACGGGCGCTCGGCCCAATATTCAAAATCCATCACTCCCTTGAAGACCACGCCGGCGATAATCAGAACGGCGATCACCTTCGGAAAGACTGGCCACAACTTGATCTTACCTCGCCGATACGCGCTGACCAGCCAGACTATGATTGCCGTGAGGACGGCACTGCCAAGTATCACGCTCCACCTGTTGTCCTGATAGAAAACATCGGCGTCGGCGCTGCCAACTATCGAAGCATAGATCTGGCAAAACGGCACCATCATCAGAATCAGCACAAAGACCGGCCAAAGGAAGGGTATCCTCGATCGCATCCCGTCTCTGTCTTCCCGCGGCAAGAACATCCGACGCAGAATGATAGCCGCCGCGCCATAGAATGCGTAAATTATCACCAGTTGGTAGCGAAGGGGTCGATAGTTCCAGACCATGAGGGCGCCGTAGAAACTGACAATAAGCGCCGCGATAACTACATGCCCGCTTGTGAGCCATCCGAACCCTTCCTTCCATGATTGTTTGCGGCTGAAGTGAAAAAAGAAAATACCCAGAAAGATCGCACCCACCAGACCCGGATATACCATCCGACCGAACAGGTGTGACTGTCCGCCGAACGAGACGAGTTTCCAGATAAAATTGTCGAACGATTCGAATCCTTCCGGAGCGCCGTAGAGGGAGAATGCCTGCTCTCCGAGATACGATGTCACCTGGCGCTTCATCGGCAGATACGAGAAGTACAGCCAGAAGACAGTCACAGCAATGAATCCGACCGCGAATCCCGCAGCGCGCACAATCGTACGCTTCCGGTCGCCGTAAAGGAATTCGTAGACGAAATAGCAGGCGAAAGCAAACAGGAATATCAAACCGATAACCTTCCCGAAAAATATCCCCGCTGCCAGTGACAGCCCCGCAAGGACAGCGGTGAGCACTCCTCTCCCCCATACAAGCAGGGCAAGAGACAGAAATGCGAAGAATGACATGGCGTGTTCGAGAAACGGAAGCCGGCCGTAGAAAATCAGGTTGTAGTTCAGCCCCAGGAGAATTAGCAGAAGTATACCGGTGTACTTATCAGAGATTCTTCGAACAAAGAGATAGAAAAACAGCAGCGATCCGAACGCGAAAAGCAGGCCGACCAGATGCGAACTCCAGGTACTTACGCCGAACATCTCGAAAACCGCCCACGAAACTGCGGTGACCGTTGATTTCAGAAAGAAAACGAATCGGTTATCGTGATATGGATTGAACGTCCCGCGTTCCAGATCCATCCGGGAGAAGAGCGTATATTGAGGCGGATCGGTGTATACATCGGTCGAAACCGAGAGTCCGGTCGGTGGGTCGGCATCGAGACGATAGGCACGCATCCAGAAGAGCGCCGCCAGGATTGCAGCGACGATCACCCACTCGAAATACGGTTGGGTCCATGGTTTCGACTCAGCCAAAGAACCTCTTCACTTTGTCGGCCACGAACGCAATCTGCTCCTCGGACATTTCCGGATAGATCGGCAGCGAGAGGATCTCATCGGCCAGTTTCTCCGTGACCGGGAAGTCTCCCTCTCGGTAGTCGAGGAAATCAAGTGCCTTCTGAAGATGATTCGGTACCGGGTAGTGTATAAGGGTCACGATCCCATTCTCTTTCAGATATGCCTGCAGTTTGTCGCGTCGCTCGGTTTCTATTACGTACAAGTGAAATACCTGAAGATAGTCGTCGTGAAGGGACGGTGTTTTTACCGGGACGCCGGCAAGCAGTCTATTGTAAGTTGCGGCCACCCGATTGCGTTCCTTGTTCCAGGTCTCCAGATGCTTGAGCTTAACTCCCAAAACGGCACCCTGAATTCCCTCCATACGGGCATTGTATCCGATCATGGCGTGATAGTACTTCCGGTCAGAACCATGGTCGCGGAGCATCCTGAGCTTTTTCGCGGCACGTTCATTCCGGGTGACAATCGCCCCGCCTTCGCCGTAAGCTCCCAGGTTCTTGCCCGGGTAGAAAGAGAACGCTCCCATCCGTCCCATCGAACCTGCAACATGTCCTTTGTATCGCGCTCCGTGCGCCTGGGCACAATCCTCGAACACCGTCACTCCGTGGGTCCGGGCTATATTGAGAATCGGATCCATATCGGCCGTTCGGCCGTACAGGTGCACCGGAATAATGACTTTCGTGCGCGGGGAAAGCGCCATTTTAAGCAGGATCGGATCAAGGTTGCGGGAGTCGGGATCAACGTCGACCAGCACCGGTCTCGCCCCGGCGTGGATGATGGCGGCAACAGTGGCGATGAATGTGTTGGCGGCTGTAATCACCTCGTCGCCCGGGCCGACATCAAGCGCCTTCAGTCCCAAAAGCAAGGCGTTCGTTCCGTTGTTCACCGCCACGCAATGCGAGCACTCGCAGTATGAAGCGAATTCGCTTTCAAAATCGGCAACCGCCGGTCCGAGGGTGAAGGCACAACTGTCGATAACTTTCTGAATGGCAGCGTCAACTTCGGGTTGGATAGACCGATACTGAGCCTGAAGATCAAGGTATTTTATATCCATAGAAGTTCCTTTGTAAGGCCTGTAAGATAGACGAATAGGCAGCTAAAGTCAAGCCGGGCGGACAGCCGTGGGCAGGCTATAATCCGTAGAGGGGAAATAAGTTAAGAGGATCGCACCAGGGCCAGCTCGTCCCAGCTGGTGGTGTAGCGAGGAGAACGAAGCTCACACCTGGTTTGCCACCTCTGGTTGTGCCCCTGTGCCGCGTATTTCAACGTTCCCGAACCCATCTGGGCGTTGAGATCGTCAATCGTTCTTAGCAGCCGGTCACGACGGCCTCGATTCAGCGAGTCAAACAAGTTCGCCTGCACAGCTTCGGAAGGGACAATATTGTCGAGCCGGACGCCGGCCTTCTGGTAGCGGTATCCTTCGCGAAAGATCTTCCGCAACCCGGCATGAGCATAGTGAATCAGCTCGCCGGTATCGTTGCACGCTTGAGGAAGGTGCATAGTCGTGGAATTGGAGTATCGGCGATCGGCTTTCAGAAACGGACTGGTATGAATGAAGACTGAGATCGACCCGGTCGCAGATTTCTGGTCGCGAAGCTTCTCCGCCGCGATACAAACGAACGAAGCTACCGCCTGCTCCAGCGCCTCCAGCGTTTCGACCCGATTTCCGAACGAACGGGACGAGACAATCCCTTTGCGCGGCTCGATCTCATCGACCAGATCGTAGCAGGCCAGCCCTTTGAGCTCGGCCGTGGTTCGAAGACCACAGACTCCCATCTTGTTCCTGATCGCAACGCTGTCGGCATCGCGAAGCATCTTTGCGTTCGTTATCCCCAGCTTCACCAACTTCTCGGCACTCGCTCGGCCAACCCCCCAGATATCTATCACGGGGGTCTTTGCCAACGCCCTGTCCATATACGGAGAGTCCACCAGATTCAGGACGCCGCCCGACTTTTCCGATTTCTTGGCGAGATGATTCGCAAGTTTCGCCAGCGTTTTGGTTCGGGCGATGCCGACTGAAACGGGAATGCCGGTCCACTGAAGAACGGTGGCTCTGATTGCCTGAGCAAATTCCTCCAGACTGGCGTAACCGTGGATATGTTCGCATCCGGCCAGATTAAGGAACGCTTCATCGATCGAATAGACCTCAATCTGCGGAGTGCACCCGGCCAACGTCGACATGACCCTCGAAGACATATCGCCGTAAAGCGTATAGTTGCTGGAAAAGACCCGCACATGATTCTTTTCGATTATCTCTTTGTACTTGAAGAACGGCTCCCCCATACCCACACCGAGCGCCTTCACTTCGTTGGAACGGGCCACAATGCACCCGTCATTATTTGACAGGACAACCACCGGCTTGTGACGAAGCGATGGATCGAAAACCCGTTCGCAGGAAACATAAAAGTTGTTGCAATCGATCAGGGCAAAACATCTGCTGGTGGCGTCTGCCGGAACTTCGATCTCGGTTCCGGGAATGTGAAGTCGCGTAGTTGCGTCCGTTTTCGACATAAGATCAGAACTTTCACTATACCGGATGAATCACCGTAGTTACCACACCCCAGATTTCAAGCTCCGTTTCGTCTGGAATCTCGATTGGTTGATAATCCGGGTTCTCCGGCATGAGCAGTATCTTACCGTCGGCTTTGCGGAGCCGCTTCACCGTCAACTGACCATCGACGATGGCTATCACGATCTTCCGGTCGATCGGCTCGACAGCGCGGTCAACAATCAGAATATCTCCGTGGTGGATTCCCGCCCCGATCATAGAGTCACCGTCTACCCGGACAAAGAACGTTGCCACCGGGTGTCGGATCAGAAACTCGTTGAGATCAAGATTCCGCTCAAGATAATCGTCGGCGGGGGACGGAAACCCGGCCGCCACCTTTCCGGACGCTATTGGTATTTTTTCTTCTGCCATATTCTCCGCTGGCTCTCAGGGCACCTTACCGTATACCCGGCTTTCTGCCCATAACTCTTTCCTGATTTTAGTATGCTTCCCCGTGAGGAAAAGTGGAATCACATATTCATGAAAATGAGGACCGCGAGAACAAAAGTAATCCGCCCCTCCGTTCAGAAGGGCGGATTGTAGATTGTCGGAGTCAAGGCCGGATTGTAGCCTGCTATTGCTGAAAGACGATTCGGCCGTCGAGTATTGTCATCAACACCTGGCCCGAGAGCTTCCATCCGACATACGGTGAGTTCTTTGAACGCGACCGGAACTTGTCGGCCTTAACAGTCCACTTCTTTTCCGGATCGATGATCGTAATATCCGCCGCCGTTCCTTCTTCGAGCGTCCCTCCCGGCAGATTCAAAATCCGGGCCGGGTTGGCGGTCATTTTACGCACCGCGTCCGCCCAGCTCAGGAGGCTCTTGTCGATCAGGTAGGTCTTGACCAGTCCCAGAGTGGTCTCAAGGCCGATCATCCCGGCAGGCGCCATATCGAACTCACAGTCTTTGTCTTCTTCGGAATGCGGAGCATGGTCTGAAGCGATGCAGTCGATCGTTCCGTCGACCAGCCCCTCGATCACCGCATCGCGGTCGCTCGCCGTACGCAACGGCGGGTTCACGCGGAGATTCGTGTTGAACTCCTTCCCTATCTCCTCGTCGGTCAGGATCAAATGGTGGGGACAGGCTTCGGCCGTCACATTCACTCCTTCGCGTTTGGCCTGACGGATCGCCTCAACCGCACCCTTTGTTGACACGTGCTGAATGTGAAGCCGTCCGCCGGTGAATCGACAGAGCGCTATATCCCTGAGCACCGCGATCTCCTCCGCTACCGCAGGAGCGCCCTTCATTCCGAGGCGCGTCGACTGGTACGATTCGTTCATAACACCGCCGGCACAGAGGTCCTTGTCTTCGGCGTGCTGAAGGACCGGGATGTCGAACATGCGGGAGTATTCGAGAGCACGACGCATGATATCCGGGTTCTGAACGTAGTGACCATCGTCAGTGATCGCTACCGCTCCGACTTTTACCAGATCGCCGATCTCCGAAAGCTCTTTTCCGTCGATATTCTTCGTTATCGCACCGACCACATACACGCGCGCATCGGCGTTCTTGGCGCGATCCTGCACGAACTTAACCGTTTCCTGATTGTCTATTCTCGGACTCGTGTTGGGCATACAGCAGACCGACGTGAATCCGCCTGCCGCCGCTGCCCGACATCCCGTCTCCACCGTCTCGGCGTCTTCCCTTCCCGGCTCCCGGAGATGAACGTGGATATCGATAAGTCCGGGGACAACCAGTTTATCGGTTGTGTCTATCACCTGCGAAGGATCAAGGGTCTTGATCTCCTTCTCGACTGAGGCCGAAGGTGTCGCCACTTTGCTGATCAGTCCGTCCTTGACGAAAATATAAGCGTCTTTGCCAAAACCGAGTGTCGGGTCGATCACTCGCCCACCCTTCAGCACTAAATCGTATTTCTTGCTTGCCATAACCTTACTCTTCTCCCTCCTTCCGACCGGACAGGAGGTACAGCACGGCCATACGTACCGCCTGACCGTTGGTAACCTGCTCCAGAATGACCGAGTGATCGCCATCGGCCACGTCGCTGGTGATTTCTACCCCGCGATTAATCGGCCCGGGGTGCATAATCGTGTAGTTCTTGTTCAGCAGTTTGAGCCGTTCGCGGTTTATGCCAAAGAGATTCGTGTATTCACGTTGCGAAGGAAACATGCCGGACTGCTGCCGCTCGAGCTGAATCCGCATGACGTTGACGACATCGGCTCCATCCAGAGCTTCATCGACATTCGTGTAGAGATCGCACCCGAACTTCTCGGACTCGTAAGGAAGCAATGTCGAAGGTCCGCAAAGCGCAACCGACGCTCCCAGCGTTTTCAATCCCCAGATGTTCGATCGGATAACCCGCGAGTGCTTTACATCGCCGATCAGGACAACCCTGAGTCCCTTGATCTTCCCGTATTTTTTCCAGATCGTGTACATGTCGAGCAATGCCTGAGTCGGATGTTCATGCGCGCCGTCGCCGGCGTTGATGATATTCGCATCCATACATTGAGTAAGAAAGTACGGTACGCCGGCGGAACTGTGTCGCACCACCACCATATCGATTTTCATCGCTTCGATATTCTGCACCGTGTCGCGAAGCGATTCTCCTTTTTTCACCGATGACGTCGAAGTCGAGAAATTAATAGTATCCGCCGACAGACGTTTTTCGGCCAGTTCAAACGATATCCGCGTGCGGGTAGAAGGTTCGTAAAAGAGATTCAGCACGGTGATTCCGCGAAGAGTCGGTACTTTCTTGATCGTACGGTCGATAACCTCGCGAAAGGAATCGGTCGTCTTCAGAATCAGCATCAGGTCATCGGCCGGGACTCCTTCCAACCCGAGCAGATGCCGTGAATGCAGTCCGTTCATTTCTTCCCTCCTTTCGCCTTGCTCTTCGCCGGCTTCTTCGCACCGGAGGATTTTGCTCTCGCTTCACGCCCTGCCCGCTGGATGAACACTTTCTCGTCCCCTTCTTTCTCTTTCACATGAAGCACCACCTGGTCTTCCTTGGCGGTAGGGATGTTCACCCCCACGAAATCCGCCTTAATCGGCAGTTCGCGGTGTCCGCGATCGATCAGAACGGCAAGCTGTATCGTGCGCGGCCGTCCGAAATCGACTATTTGGTCGAGCGCCGCCCGGACAGTCCTGCCGGTGAACAGTACGTCGTCTACCAGGATGACATTCTTGTCGACGACATCGAACAGGATCTCCGTGCGCTGAACAATTGGCTGATCCAGCTTCGAATGAACATCGTCGCGGTACAAGCCGATATCCATCAGCCCGACCGGGACTTTCACCCCCTCCAGTTCGCCGATAATCCGGGCGATCCGGCGGGCAAGTATAGCACCCCGCGTAATGATCCCGATTACAACCAGCGATTTCGGTTCCGGATTGCTTTCGAGAATCTCGTGCGCTATTCTGGTCAGCGCGCGGTTTATCTTCTTCTCATCGAGGATGAGATCTGAGTCATTAGTCAACAGTGACCTCCAGGATATGTATATGCGTTCGAAAACGATCTGACTCGTGTCGTGGTGAAAGCTTTGTAGATATGGGAAAAGGCAGAATTTCGTTCATATTGTTACCTTTTGCGGCCTCGCCGGACCGCTTTAAAAGGTTAGTGTCCGCTGAGTATAACAGATTGTCCGGGGCTGTCAAGTAAGGCCG
>CAZFOY010000014.1:34856-38019 GCA_964520865.1 uncultured Ignavibacteriales bacterium
TCGGACCAAAAGCCACTTCTTCAAGGCAGCTGGGGAGAAAAAACTGCCGTTCCGGTTGTTGGAACACGCCGGAAACGCGGCCTGACAGTTGGTCCGGGGGCAGGTCCTTTCCCTCCGAGTCGATATACCGGATTTGCCCCAGGGTAGGAAGGAGCAGTCCGCAGATAAGATTTGCCAGGGTGCTTTTGCCCGAGCCGGAAAGACCCACAATACCAAGAATCTCCCCTGCTCGTAAGGTGCAGTTCAGCTTTCTTATCACCTGCGGGCCGGTTGGAAACCGGAAATTCACGCTCTCAAATTCAATTCTTTCGACTTTCGATCGTGTGGTCGCATGCGGCGAGTCGAACACCGGCATTGACCGTTGCCTCAACCCGTCTTCGTCGTAAACAAGACCGCATTGCGTCAAAAGCTCCGTATCCGAGAGGATCTTATCGGCCGAAGAATCGGCTATGATAGATCCGTCATTGAAAACCAGGACCCTTCGGTACTTGCGCGCCACTTCCGGATACTGTGAGATTCGGATCGTAATCATCGACGGCTTCGCCCGTGTCACCTGCTCGAGTTCCGCCTCAAGTGCCTGCTTTCCGTCGCTGTCGAGAAAGGAATCAGGTTCGTCAAGAATCAGTATGTCGGGTTGAAAGATCATGGTGGAGGCAAGCGCAACCCGCTGTTTCTCACCACCCGACAATTCCGTAGTCAGCCGATGACGGAGTTCCCTGATACCGAATTTGTCCAGAATCGAATCGACTTTCTTCACCATATCCGGAAGAGGCGTCCCCAGGTTTTCCAAGGCGAATGCAAGCTCCTTGTCGACTATCACAGCCACCATCTGATTGTCCGGATTTTGAAAAATGATTCCGACCGGAAGCTCTTTTGTCTCGTCGCCGACAATGGCGAATCTTCCCTGCTGAACAGTGAGCAGACCGGCAATGAATTTGGCGAAGGTCGATTTCCCGGAGCCGTTCGCTCCCATCACGCAGACTGCCTCACCCGGATGGATCTCCAGATTGAGGTTCTTCAGCGCGAACGGAAGATCATCGCGATATCTGAAATTGACATTCTGGAATTTAATCATGCCGTCTCGCACACAAAAAAGCCGACGCCCTCTAATAAAGGGCATCGGCAATTGATTTCAAGCATAATCGTTCAGTCTTTAAGACAGACGTCGAGCGCCCGGGCCGCCCCGGCCTCGTCGAGCCGCCGAACCGGCGTAGTGTGCGGTGCGGTGGTGACTATTTCCGGGTTCTCTTTCGCTTCGTGGGCGATCTGCTTCATGACCTCGGCGAACCTGTCCAGCGCCTCGCGACTCTCCGTCTCGGTCGGCTCGATCATCATCGCCTCGGGGACTATCAACGGGAAGTAGTTGGTCGGCGAGTGCATTCCGAAATCAAGAATCCGTTTCGAAATGTCGAGCGTCTTCACGCCCAGCTTCTTCTGGTTGATTCCGGAGACGACGAACTCGTGCATACAGTGAGCGTCGTACGGAAGGAAATACTCCTCGCGCACCTGCTCCTTCAGGTAGTTTGCATTCAGCACGGCGTTTTCGCTCACTCTCTTGAGCCCGGCACCGCCGAGCGTCCGGATGTAAGCGTAAGCACGGACGATGTTGCCGAAATTGCCGTTGAAGGAGTGCAGGCGGCCGATCGAATCAGGTCGATCGTAATTGAAGAAGAGTTTCCCGTCGGTTGCTCTTTCGAGTACCGGAAACGGCAAGTACTTCTGCAACGCCGCTGTCACACCTACCGCACCTGCTCCCGGTCCGCCGCCGCCGTGGGGCGTCGAGAAGGTCTTGTGCAGATTGAAGTGCATGATGTCGAAACCGACATCCCCCGGCCGGAAGATTCCCATGTTGGCATTCAGGTTGGCGCCGTCCATGTACATCAGTCCACCGCCGCGGTGAACGATTTCCGCGATCTGTTTGATATGCTTCTCAAACAGGCCGAGCGTATTCGGATTGGTCATCATCATGCCGGCGACTTCGTCGTCCATCACCTCGGCAACGGCTTCCGGAGGAATAACTCCCTCCTCGTTCGATTTGACCTGGACGGTGGTGAATCCGACCGAGGTCACAGAAGCCGGGTTCGTACCGTGAGCCGAATCCGGAATGATGATTTTGTGGCGGTTGCTCTTTCTCTCCTGATGATAGGCGCGCATGATCAGCAACCCGGCGAACTCGCCGTGGGCACCGGCCACCGGCTGGAGAGAAATGTTCGGGAATCCCGAAATCTCACTCAAATACGACTGCAGCTCCCACATCAGGCGAAGAATGCCGGGGGCGGAGCTGCACGGGGCGAGCGGATGATGCTCCCGAAAATCGGGGAGCGACGCTGCCTTGTCGTTGAGTTTCGGATTATATTTCATCGTGCACGAACCGAGCGGATAGAACCCTTTGTCGATATGATGGTTCTTCACCGACATCCCGACAAAGTGACGCATGGCTTCACCCTCAGTCACTTCGGGCAGAGCCGCGTCCTCGGTCCGCCGATACTTCTCGGGGATCCCGTTCAAAATATCCTGAGCGGAATGTACGGTCGACGGCAGAGTGTAGCCGTCGCGACCGGGCACCGATTTCTCGTAAATCAAATTAGGTTCTTGTACTGACATATGTGCGGATCCATTGCCGCCAGATCGACTCTTAGTCGCTCTGAGGAGCAGTTCCTTTCAATTTGCCAATCTGAATCTTGGCGTAAGCTGTGTCTTCGGAGTTCGGGTGGACCTTGATGAATTTCTCAAAAGCCGAAATAGCCTTAGTCGTGTCTCCCATCTTCGTATAGGCGATCGGAGTGTATATGTCGGCCAACTCGGCAAAACCGGTACCCTTGAAATCTTTCGAAATCTTGCCGTAGTCGCTCAACGCTTCATCGTATTTCTTTGCGCGAAAATACATGTCGGCAATGGCGAACTTGCTTTCGCCCGACATCGAATCGGTCGGCTTCCCGGCATCGATGACTTTGTTGTACCAGTTTATCGCATCTTCATCACCACCGCGATATTTGTACTTGTCCGCGATCTGGAAATACAGGTCGCGATTCTTGCTGGTATCGGCCTGTTTGAGCAGGTCACCCAGCGTCCCAATTCCGTTCTGGTAGTCCTGAAGATGCTGGAGGAAGGTCTCGGTAGGTTCGTATCCGATGATACGATCAATTTCGTTCCCCTTGGAATC
>CAZFOY010000014.1:38119-66241 GCA_964520865.1 uncultured Ignavibacteriales bacterium
AGAAGTTCGTCCCCCAGGACCGACTTGAGAATCTCGGTCGCCAGGCCGCTGAACTCCTTGGGCACGATTATCAGGCTCGCCCCCTCCGGATCGATATAAGCGGCCCCCGCCGTTTCCTGTATGCGATTTTCATGGTAATTGTTTACGATCAACGATGGGATATTGTTCGAATCGAGCGATCCTTTCGCCATATCGGATTTTACGCGATCGCTGACCGTCCCGACCGCCACCCAACTGTCGTCGGGACTCACGGCTGCGGTACCGCGCCGCTCCAGACTCGGAATCAGGTCCTCATCGCATTCCGGGCAGACCCGAATATCGGCGTCGTAATCAAAATTGCAGTTCGGGCAATAGGCCACTCAGTCGTCCTTTCGTTGCCATTTCTCACCCAGCGTCATCTCAAGTGTGTCGGCCGCTTCGTCACGATACTGTCCTGGCACCGACACTTCGAATTCCGACGTGCTGGATTTGTAAAACGGGTTCAATGGCAAGCCGATGCTTCCAAAGAACCCGGACCTTGAGAATACCACCGCCGGTATGTTGCACGAAGTGAGTGTCTCTTTCGCGAAGTCGGCGGATAATTTATCTTCGACCGTACCGATAACCACCCACTCCGAGGCAGTCTTGTCGGTCAGATCTGTCCCGCAGATATAGCAGGTCGTGGCGTCGGCATCGATTTCCGACTTACATACTGGACAGTACGCCACTTCCGGCCAATTCCTTGAGGCTGCCAACCAGCCGGTCAATTTCCTCGTCAGTGCGCTTCTCAGTGAGCGCGACGACCAGGCAATCGCCCAGCCCTTTGTACCATCTTCCGGCGTCGATACCCGGCAGAATCTGATTCTCGACCAGATTCAGGACTATCTCTTCGGCCGGCCTCGGTGTCTTGACGGCGAACTCCCGCACGAACGGTCCGTTGAAATACGGCTCGAATCCTTCGATCTGGAAGATTCGCCTGGCCGTGCTCTGGGCACGTTCCGCAGAAAGCAGGGCAACCTGTTTTAACCCGGCTTTACCCATCAGGGTCAAGTATACGGCCGCCGCAGTAGCACATAAAGCCTGGTTGGTACAAATATTCGAAGTCGCTCTTTCCCGTCGAATATGCTGTTCGCGGGTCTGAAGCGTCAGCACGAATCCCTCGCGACCATCGACATCCTTCGTGCGACTGACGATCCTTCCCGGCATATATCTTATCAGTTCTTTCTTCGCGGCGAAAAATCCGAGCAGCGGTCCGCCGAACGAGACCGGAATTCCGAGCGGCTGACCTTCGCCAATTACGATATCAGCATCGCACTCGGCTGGCGTCTTGAGAATCGCCTGGGCGACCGGATCGACCGACATAATGAGTTTTGCCCCGACCTTATGCGCAAGCTGAGCCGCTGCTTCGGCGTCCTCGATCATGCCGAAGAAATTCGGCTGACCGATAAGAACGCAGGCGGTCTTTTCGTCGATCGTATCGGCCATCCGATTGAAATCGCTCAATCCGTCTTTCATCGGAACGCTAACCGACTCAACCTTGCGACCGGACAAATAGGTTTGGATGACTTCACGATAGAGCGGATTGACCGTTTCGGAAATGACGATCTTGCTTCGACCGGTAACGGTCATCGCCATGATTACCGCTTCGGCTGCCGCCGTCGCGCCATCGTACATCGAAGCATTGGCGACTTCCATTCCGGTCAATCGGCAGATATGCGTCTGGAATTCGTAGATGACCTGCAGTGTACCCTGCGCCACCTCGGCCTGGTACGGTGTGTAAGCAGTCATGAACTCCGGTCTGCTTATGATCGAGTCGACCGCAGCCGGGATAAAATGGTCGTACACCCCGCCTCCGGCGAAGCAGACCAGACCTTCGCGATTCTCACGCGAAAGTCTTCGGATCTCTCTCAGAAGTTCCATTTCGCTCAGCGCCGGGATATTCAGCGGTCTGTTTAGTCGAAGTTCCGACGGGATAGCCTCGAACAGATCCTCGAGTTTGCCCACGCCGATTCGCGCGAGCATTTTCCGACGATCATCGTCGGTATTCGGAATATAAGGCATAGATCTTAAATCAGTCCTGTCTGTTTGGTAATATTCGATTCTCGTCAGCTAATCAGCCCCTGGTACTCTTTCGCGTCCAGCAGGTCATCAAGCTCGTTGGAATCCGACAACTCAAGTTTCAATATCCAGCCGTCGCCGTACGGGTCACGATTTATTATCATCGGATCGTCGTCCAGCGCCGTGTTTACTTCAAGTACCTTGCCGCCGACCGGGGCAAACATATCGGATACTGCCTTCACAGCTTCGATAGTCCCGAACGGCTTCATCTGCCCGAACGATTCCCCAACATTGGGCAGCTCGATAAACACGATATCGCCCAGTTCCCCCTGCGCGAAATCAGTTATTCCCACGATGGCGGTCTTGCCATCTACTTTAACCCATTCATGTTCCTTGGTATATTTCAACTCGCCAGGTACGTTCACCTTAGCCTCCCGGAAGTTACGGTATTGGTTGTATGGAATGCATTAGTTGTTGTCTTTGTTGGAATTCGCCGTTTCCAGCTCCGGCGTCGATTCCGCCCGTTCGGAACTGTCCGAATTTCCGGACGAACCCGCGGCGGCAACCGGTTCCGGCGGCTTCTTCATGAAATTCCGCTCCAGGAACCCGATATCGAATCTCCCGGCGACAAAGTCCGGGTGTTCGAAAATCGCCTGATGGAACGGTACTGTGGTGGGAACGCCTTCCACGACGAACTCGCTCAGCGCGTTCCGCATCTTTCGAATCGCCTGCTCGCGAGTGCGCGCTTTTACGATCAGTTTCGCGATCATCGAATCGTAATACGGAGGAATCATATACCCGGTGTAAACGGCTCGATCGACCCTGATTCCCGGTCCCCCCGGAACATGGAGCGCTGTAAGGCGACCCGGTGTCGGACGGAAGTCCTTCTCGACGTCTTCGGCATTAATGCGAGCCTCTATCGACACCCACTTGTGTTTCAGATCTTCCTGTCGATAGGTCAGCTCCTCGCCCATGGCGACACGAATCTGATCCTGCACCAAATCGACCTCGAGCGCTTCTTCGGTAACCGGATGTTCCACCTGAATCCTCGTGTTCATTTCCATGAAATAGAAATTGAGGTCATCATCGACGAGGAATTCGATCGTGCCCACGCCGCGATATCCGACCAGTTTGGCGCCCTTGATGGCCGCTTCACCCATTCTTCGGCGAAGATCCTCGGTCATAAGAGGCGACGGCGTTTCTTCGATCAGTTTCTGATGTCGGCGCTGAATGGAACAATCGCGTTCGGCGAAATGATAGTAGTTTCCGTGCGTGTCACCGATAATCTGTATCTCGACATGGTGCGGATTGATGATAAACTTTTCGAGGTACAGATCCGGATTGGCGAAGGAATTTCCCGCTTCGGTCGAGGCTAAATGGAACCCGCGTTCAAGTTCCGCCATATCACGACAGACGCGCATCCCTTTTCCGCCGCCGCCGGCTACCGCCTTCAGGATGACCGGATAGCCGATCTGCGACGCGATTTCGGTGGCATCCTGAAATGTCGCCACCACACCATCCGAACCGGGGGTGCACGGAACTCCGGCACGAGCCATAAGCTCCTTTGCCTTTACTTTATCGCCCAGTTGACGGATCTGGTCCGGCGTAGGACCTATGAATGTAATCCCGCACGACTCACAGATCTCCGCAAAATCAGCGTTTTCGGCGAGAAATCCATAACCGGGATGTATCGCGCCGGCGTTGGTAACTTCGGCCGCCGCTATAATTCTCTTACTGTCAAGATATGACAGACCGGGCTGCGCCGGACCTATACACACATCTTCGTCCGCGAATCGGACGTGCAACGCATCTCTATCTGCTTCAGAATAAACTGCCACCGTGGCCAGACCCAATTCCTTGCAGGCGCGGATGACGCGCAGGGCGATCTCGCCTCGGTTGGCAATCAGAACTTTCGTAAACAAACGGGCTCCTTTGATTTCTTCCTGTATTTCCAGGGCCTTTGCCCAATTTGTGTTATAACAAATTAAACGACAATATAATCGAATCCGGCAGGCAATACAACAGACAAAGCCACTTTTTTATTCCGCGTGACCGCCGAATACGACAGTTAACTCGTTGCGACACATAACCTCAGGCGATGATATCGGCGGTCGCACGGCCGGCCGTCACGCAAAAGAAAAGGACAGGCTGAGATCGCCTGTCCTGTCGAAAATTCTGGGAATTAGATCGTGAGGCAAATCAGTATTTGCTGAATCCGGACGGCCCGTCGCCCGACGGATGGCTTTCGGCATTCGCTTCCTCTTCCTGCCACCTTTCGGCCGAACCGGTGATTCCACGCAGACGCAAATCCAGATCGTCCGGATTGCTCGCGTGGTTCATCGCTTCCTCAAACGAAATGAGTCCCTCTTTATGCAGCTTCATGATCGACTGGTCGAACGTCTGCATGCCATACTGGACAGCACCCGACTCCATCAAATCAGGGATGTCCGCCGTTTTCTCCGGATTGATGATGCACTCTTTGATCGCACCCGAATTCACCATGATTTCGAGCGCCGGTACACGTCCCGGAGTATCCGAACGGGTAAGCAGCCGCTGGCAGACGATCGACTTGAGCGTACCGGCCAGGAGGAGTCTTATCTGTTGATGCTGGTGCGGCGGGAAAAATGAAATAATTCGAGTGATTGTCTCGACGACGTTCATCGTGTGGAGTGTCGTCAGTACCAGGTGGCCGGTGTCAGCCGCGGTCAGGGCTATCGACATCGTCTCAAGATCGCGCACCTCACCGATCAGGATGACATCCGGGTCCTGACGAAAAGCGTGGCGAAGAGCCGATGCAAATGTTTCCGTGTCGCCGCCTACTTCGCGTTGCGAAATGATCGATTTCTTGTCGCGATAGATATACTCGATAGGATCTTCCACCGTCAAAATATTATCATGGCGGTTGGCGTTCATTTCCTCGATGAGCGCCGCGAGAGTCGTCGACTTACCGGAACCGGTCGTGCCGGTGATGATGATCAAGCCGCGGCGTTCACCGGCCAGGTGCTTGACCGGCTCGGGAAGATGAAGTTCGTGGAAGGTCGGTACGGTCGTGTTAACGGCACGAATGGCGATACCGGCAGTACCGCGCTGACGATAAAGGTTGATTCGGAAACGTCCAAGTTTGGCGACCGAAAGGGCCAGATCCATTTCATTCTTCTTCATGAACCGCTCGCGCTGGCGTTCATTCAGAATCTGGGAGACGATCTGATCCATGGTGTCGATCGTAATCGGATCGGTTGCGATCTGTTCGAGACGCCCGTTAACCCGAATATGCGGGCGCACCCCCACGCGGATGTGTAAGTCGGAAGCTTTCCGGTTGAGCATCTCAACCAGCATCTGTTTTAGATTCATGGACTTCCCTTTCCAGCTCGCTGCTAAGCGTCGGGATCAATCAGATACAGAGTCTGGCCGAATTCGACCGGCTGCGCGTTCTGCGCAAGAATCTTGGCTACCCTGCCGCTTACCTCAGACTCAATCTCATTCATGAGCTTCATAGCTTCGACTATACAAACAACCTGCCCGACGGAAATCTTCTCATTCAGCGATACATAAGCACTGGCATCCGGCGATGGTGCAGAGTAAAATGTCCCGACCATGGGGGACTTGATTGGCACCAGCTTGCCGGTGTCTTCGGCTGCCGGAGCCTCGGCCTGAGGCGACGGAGCCGGAGGCGGAGCACTGTTGGCTTCCTTTTGAGTCGGCGCGACGATCGGTTGAACCACCGAAACCGCATGGCCGGAACCGTTCGATGATCCGGTTAATCGCTGGGTGATTCTGACCTTGCGGCCCCAACTCGACACCTCCAAAGACTCAATTTCGGACTCTTCAACCAGTCTTATGAGTTTTCGGATGTATTTTTCGTTCATTATCCTGCCTCGACGGGACTATGTATAGTTAACGACCTTGTCCCCGTCTGGATTTAACTAATTCTGCATCGTGCTATAATAAATTGTTTGAACTATAGCTCCAACAAATTTTTTGGCGCCTTGTTCAGCACTCGTCCGCCTGATCTGGTCACGACAACATCGTCTTCGATTCGAACGCCGCCCCAGCCGGAGATATAAACCCCTGGCTCGATTGTTATGACGTTGTTAACCTTGAGCTTATCTGTTGACACAGAAGACACGCGCGGCCCCACATGGACATAGAATCCGATCCCGTGCCCGGTGCCATGCCCGAAATTCTTGCCGTGGCCAGCCCTGGTGATGATCTTGCGACAGGCATCGTCAACCACGCTTCCTTCCACCCCAGCCTTAACCTTCTTTATCCCAGCGAGTTGAGCCTTAAGTACCAGGCTGTAGATTTTCTTCTGGCGGGGCGTGGCTTTGCCGACGACCACGGTTCGCGTAATGTCGGAGACATAGCCGTTGACAGTCGCGCCGAAATCGAACGTGATGAACTCTCCTGCCTTTACTTTCTTATGAGACGCTATTCCATGGGGCATGGCTGATCGATAACCGGAGGCAATAATCGTCTCGAACGCCGGGCGTTCCGAGCCCAGCATTGCCATTTGGTATTCGAGTTCAGCCGCCAGCTCACTTTCGCGGACGCCTGGTTTGACAATCGCGAGTATCCGCTCGAAAGCTGTGTCAGAAATCTTCACCGCGGCCGCGATGTCGGCCAGTTCCGAAGATTCTTTCACCCAGCCGAGCTCGGTAAATAAATGAGTCGCGGGGATCAGGACGGCGTCCGGAATCTGGCGGCGCAGCCGCTCAGCAGCTCCGACTGTCGTATGTTCGGTGTCGAATCCATAGAGGGCGTTGCGCTTGTTCAAACGTGGGAAATCCTTCAGGGTGGTGGTCGGATCACCCTTGACAATATTGACCTTTGCCCCTTTGACCTGTTTCGCCGCCTGATCCTTGTAGCGGAAGTCCGTAAAGAAGTCGGCCGACGTCTGGGTGATCACCAGGAGTCCCGAAGACCCTGTGAACCCGGCCAGATACCGCGCGTAATCGAGATGAGTAACTACGAGACCATGGAGATTTTCACTCCGGAGTTGACTTCGTACCGCATCAATCCGTTTTTTTGACATGAGCGCTTTCCTTCTCTTTAATTCTCTCTTCAGCCTGCGAGAGCTTCTCTTTGAAACGTCCGGTTGGGTTTTCATCAAACAGACGTTGATAGACCTCGGCGGCAAGCCGGGGGTATCCTTGACTCAAGTAGAGATCGGCAATCGTTTCGGTGTAAAAATGAATCGTCCGGGTCGGTGCCGGACGAGCGGGGGTTGTCGTTTCGGGCGCATGGGAAATCGTCAGCGTCCGCGTAATCTCCTTCTCCTTCTTCTCCAGACGACAGTTCAGTATTTTCGACCCGGGATCTATCTCCAGCACCCTGGCATAGAGCGCCAGGGCACCGAATTCGTCCTTTTGCTGATACTTGATATCTCCAAGATATTTCAGCGCCGCAACACTGTCCGGGTCCTGCATCAAAATCTCGTAGAACTGGTCGGTAGCTGTCTCGATTTGTCCGGCATGGAAGAGTGCTCTGGCGTAAGTCAGCCGAACGGAAGCTGCGTGCGCGTGTTCGGTGAGGTACTCGCGGCAGATCTCAACGGCCCGCGAATATCTTCCATCCTGAAGGCAATCCGCTGCTTCCGCGGGTGCATAACCGCGAGCACAGAGAGAGTCGACTACCGACTGACCGTTATTGCCGATCGATTCGAACATGAGGCTCAAGTAACAGGTAGCGGCCGGAAAAATCAAGGGAAAGCGGGGAAAAGACGGACAGACAGCGGAGCAACCTGGTCTGAGAGCCTATAGCTTCTTGATGATATGACTGGAGCTTCGGCCTTTGGTAAGACTGATCCGTTTGACCCTGCCGCCGTAGGAGCGAACAAACTCGGCGCCGGCGATTTCGTTTAGCTTGTAGTCGGCCCCCTTCACCAGCACATCGGGATGAACCGATTCGATCAGTTTGTCCGGTCTGTCTTCGCCGAAGAACACAACGTAATCAACCGCCTCGAGCGCCAGCAGAATGATCGCTCGATCCCGTTGCGACTGAAGCGGGCGGGACTTGCCTTTGAGGCGACGCACGGAAGCATCGGTATTCAGCCCAACAACAAGAACATCCCCCTCGTGCTTCGCTTTGGCAAGATATTCTACATGCCCGCGATGCAGGATGTCGAACACTCCGTTCGTGAAGACAACCGTATTTCCCTTCTTCTGAAGCCTCCGTATCAGGGAGCTGATCTTGTTTCTGGCAATTAGTCCTTTTGTCATTTGGATTATCCGATATGCGGCAGCCGTCCGAATGCACCGAGCGCGACGAGAATAATCCCGCCGATAAGAAACAGGAGACGGTCGACTCGATGGCTCCCGAGGCCAAGTTTGCGATAGATGAATTGTGGTTGAAAGATCGCCGTCACCACCATGATGAGACCGATGCCAACCTGGAGAATCCGCATCAGGCTGTTCACGTCCATAATGAGTCCGTCAGCCCGCAGCCGGATTGCGGATGTTCCCGTTGCGGAAGTTTCTCTCTAATTCTGATTTGAGTTGAGGCACGGTGACCGCCGCCGTACCGACTTCGCCGACCGTTATTCCGGCTCCGGTGTTCGCCACGATAGCACCTTCGACCAGCCCGGCCCCGGCACAGACCGCCGCGACAAATGTAGCAATAACCGTGTCGCCGGCCCCGGTGACATCAAACACTTTCCGCGCAAACGTTGGAATGTGAGTCGGCTCGGCACCTGCCTGGAACAGCGACATTCCGTCGGCTCCACGGGTGATCAGGATCGATCTGGCTTCGAGCCGGTCCAGCAAGCCGTTACCAACTTCGATAAGATCCTGTTCGGTCCTTATCCGTTTGCCGTAAGCAAAGCCCGCTTCGAGATGGTTCGGGGTAATCAGCGATACTCTCTTATAATTGTAGAAGTGTGTTTCTTTAGGATCTACCGCTATGAAAATGTCTTTCTTCTGACACACATCGATAACCTGCTCGAGCAACGCGGTCGTGATTACTCCTTTTCCGTAATCTGAGATCACGACGGCACCGATGCTATCGGCAACCGACATAAATCTGTTCAAGACTCTGCTCTCCACGTCCTTGTCTAATTCGTGAAGATTCTCCCGGTCGGTCCGGACCACCTGCTGGTTGTGAGCGATAATGCGGGTCTTGATTGTCGTTTGACGGGAGAGATCGTTCACCAGGAAATCACTGGAGATGTCGCGCTCCTTGAGCAATTGACTGAGCCGAATCGAAGCTTCGTCTTCCCCGACTACACCGAGCAACAGCGGTTCGTCGCCAAGCGCGCGGATGTTCGCGGCGACGTTGGCCGCCCCGCCGAGAAGATGTTTGTCGTTGGTGATTTCTACAACCGGAACTGGTGCTTCGGGCGAGATGCGACTGACGGTACCGAAGAGGTACTGGTCGAGCATGATATCGCCGAGAATCAGAATTTTGGCGCTACCGATCTTGTCGGTAATTTCGGTGATTCTGCTTTCGGTGAGGAGTTTCTGATGTTGGTCCGCTTGCATTTCGTCACTGTATATTATATTGACTGCGGCTGAGAATATATTACAATGAACAGTCCCATACAAGGATTAAGCCTCATTTTTTAACTCTAACCACGAGCGAGGTTCAAGCAATGCCGCAAGAACAACAGCCACAACAGATTAACATAGAGCTGGGGGAAAAGGAAGCAGAGGGGATTTACGCCAATCTGGCCATGATCATGCACTCGCCGACCGAGATCATTATCGATTTCGCGCGGGTCATGCCCCGCCTTCCCAAATCGAAGGTGCTGGCGAGAATTATCATGACTCCGATGCATGCCAAGATGCTGCACCGCGCCCTGTCCGACAACCTGAAGAAATTCGAAGGTCAGTTCGGCGAAATCAAGATCTATGGTAACCCGGACAAGACCTCCAAACCGATCGGATTCGAGTCGAGTATGCCGGGAGGAGAAGAAGGATGACGCGAGGGTCATTCGCGTTCGTTCTTCATTGTCATATTCCTTATGTTCTCTCGCACGGACGCTGGCCCCATGGAAGCGACTGGTTGTGCGAGGCAGCGGCTGAATCTTATCTCCCGATTCTAAATATCCTCGAACATTTTCAAGATAACGGGAAGGGACCGCACCTCACACTCGATTTCTCTCCGATTCTCTGCGAGCAACTCGCGAGTCAGGAATTCAAAAGCGAATTCAAAATCTATCTCGATCAGCGGATGAGCGCCGCGGAACACGATCTGCTCCAATTCACCGCGGATAGGCAGTCCGCTCTCACCCGCACCGCGTCATTCTGGATTGACTTCTACCGACAGACCAGCGAGCAGTTCAGCCGGCTGAACGAAGACATCGTTGGGGCGTTCCGCAAACTGCAGGAAGCCGGTGTGGTCGAGATTCTCACTTGCGGCGCGACCCACGGCTACTTCCCCCTGCTCTCGCGTGATGCAACGATTCGCGCCCAGGTGGAAGAAGCAAAAGCCAATTATCGAAAATTTTTCGGCCGACCTCCCGAAGGGATCTGGCTTCCGGAGTGCGGCTACCGACCTTCGGGAAGCTGGCATCCGCCGTCATCGCTTGGTCGCACGCATGAGCCCTACCGGCGCAAAGGGGTCGACGATATCCTCGCCGAATCCGATCTTTCCTTCTTCATCGCCGCAGGCGTCGACCGGAGAGCGGGGGGATCCTCCGCGCTACCGTTCCGAACATCCAACCGCCCCGCCTTTCCGTCGTATACCGCAAGGACAGCCGGCGCCGGCTTCGACAGTTCCAGTGGCGTCTCCCCTCGGGATCTGTTTCAACTCAACTCGAGCGAACACGAGCCGGTCAAGTTCTTTGTGAGAGATCCGGAGACCGGGTTCATTGTCTGGTCGGGAGAATACGGGTATCCGGGAGATGGCAACTACCTCGAATTTCACAAGCGACGGTTCCCGAGCGGGCACCGCTATTGGGCAGTTACCTCACCAAAGAGCGATCTCGGACTCAAGACCGAGTATTTCCGCGACCGCGCTCTCGAAAAGACGGAGGAGCATGCCCGCCACTTCGTCAACACAGTGATCCAGGCCCTCCGAACGCATCAGAGCTCGACTCACCGGGATGGAATCGTCGTATCTCCGTTCGATGCCGAGTTATTCGGCCACTGGTGGTTCGAGGGACCGGAGTTTCTCGCCCACGTACTGCGATTGATCGACGAGAGCAAAGAGGTCGAGATGACTTCTCTATCGAGCTTCATCAGTCAACACCGATCTGCCCAAGCGGCATCTCTTGAAGAAGGAAGCTGGGGGATGGGTGGCGGACACTACGTCTGGTTCAACGACCAGACGGCCTGGACCTGGCCGATCATCTACGCCGCCGAAGAGAAAATGCACCGCCTGGCGAGACTCTGGCAAGAGCAGACTGATCACCGCGCACCGTTGGTGGAGGAGGCGATCAAACAAACGGCCCGGGAACTCATGCTCATGGTCGCTTCAGATTGGCAGTTCCTGATAACTACTAATTCCGCCCGGGACTACGCCGAGAAACGATTCAATGGACACGCCCGCTCATTCGCCCGGCTGGCCGACCTGTCCGAACGTTTGCTCAAAGAGGAAGAACCGGAGGCTGCCGACCGCAAGCTGCTGGCCGACAGCTGCTCTCAGGATAACGTGTTCGAAGAAATACAGATCGACTGGTTCGCCTGAAACCTGAGCAGTTTTAGTTGCCAAGTCTCACCGAGAATTCCAAATTAATGTCATGAGCGTCCTGAAGGAAAGCCAGAAGTGCCCTTACTGCAAGGAGACGGTGGCAGTCGGTGCGACCATATGCCGCTATTGCCACTCGGAGATCAAGCCCGCTAAATCGAAACGATCGTTCTTTGCCAGGTACAACACTTTTCGATTCGGCTTCCTGACCGGCGTGCTCTTCGCACTCGTGCTGGCAATCCTCGTGTACCTGCAGTTCTATACGAACTGATCGACCCTCAGTCTTTCTTTCTGACTTTCACGGATAGAATGCGCTGCCCCTCAACCTTGTCGATCTCGAATTCGAGATCGTTCCAACGAATAATCTGACCGACATTTGGAACCGAACCGACCAGATCGTAGATCAGTCCGCCTACTGTATCATAATCGCTCTGATCGTAGTCGGTGTCCAGTTCGTCCTGCAGTCTTTCGACCAGTACGTTGGCGTCGACCAGATACTCTCCGGCACCGAGCGATGTAATTTCCTCTTCTTCCCAGTCGTGCTCGTCGCGGATCTCGCCGAAAATCTCCTCGATAATATCTTCGAGCGTGACCAGACCTGACACCCCGCCGTACTCGTCGACGACGAGGGCGATATGCTGTCGCTTGGCCCGGAACTCGCGGAGCAGCTCCCCGATAATCTTAGTCTCGGGAACGAAATACGGCTTGCGAAGGAACTTGGAAATGTCGAACGTCTCCCCCGGCTCGGGCATTTTGTTGAACAGATCCTTGACGTAAATCAGACCCTGGATCTTGTCTATGGTCTCTTCAAATACAGGATAGCGGGAGTGTCCGTCGCGCGTGACCAGCTCACGGATCTTTCGGAAGCTCATCCCCTTATCGATCGCCACTATATTGATTCGGGGGATCATGATCTCCCTGACGACCGTCTGGTCAAGCAGGAAGATCTGGCTGATCATTTCGCGCTCTTCTTCGTCGACAATCGCTTCACCGATTCCGGCCCGCTCGGCGACGGTCGCGATCGCCCGCTCGACAATCTCTTCCTTGTCCTCCTCGCTGATCTTCTCTCCTGCCGGTGATCTGTTGAGGGCCGACTGATAGAGTTTGAGAATCGGCAGAAATACCAGGTAAACCAGATAAAGAATCCACAGATATCTGAACATCCCCGTATTGATGGCGTTTCGCGTCGAATATCTCGGCAGCACTTCAACGGCCAACACGAATACCAGCCAGAGAACCAGCAGCACGCCGAGATTGATCACCCAGGAAAGGATGCCATCCAGGGGTACCACGTTCTGGAGCTGCACGATTGCAAGAACGCTGATAACGATGAGAAGAAACGATTTGTAAATGTCCGCCAGCTTAACCAACGACCTTGGGTCCGCGGCAAGCTTCCTCAGAAAACTCTGCTGACTTGAGTTCGACTTGGGAATGAGCGTCTCGAGTTCGTCCGGATCGACATACACCGCCAGGGCATACATCGACACGACATATCCTGAGACATAGGCAAGAAATATAATAACAACGCTTACGAAATCCAGCATCGGCTCAATTTCCCATCACCCGACGAAGGTACCGGTCCTCACGTATCTTCATCATTTTCTCTTCCGACGGCTTGTAGTGGTCGTACCCCAGCAAATGGAGGAACCCATGACAGACCAGACGCAGAATTTCTTCACCCAGCGGCGCGCCGTAATCGGATGCCTGCCGCCGAGCTGTCGGCACCGATATATAGATCTCCCCAAAGACAGCCTCGTGCGACAAAGGATCATCGATATTGAACGAAAGCACATCGGTTGATTTGTCTTTGGCTCGAAATTTCCGATTCAATTCACGGAGCCTCTTGTCAGTCGTAAAGATGAGATTGGTCCGTCCGCGCCATTTCTTCGGTGTCTCATTCGCGAAGATATCGTTAAATAGAGACTGGAGTTTCGCGCGCGGAAGTCTCACGTCGGTTTCTTTGAAGATATTCAGCATCATTCTTCGTCGGTCTTATCTTTCTTGGGATAGACGATCCGCTGATGAAACGTCCCGATCAGCATCTGCGTAAATGCTTCTTTGATCTTTGCCAAATCACGGAGGGTCAGAGGGCATTCATCGAGTTCCCCCGACTGAAACCGGTCGTTGATTATTCGCTGGATCAGATTGTTCAGCCGGGCCGGTTTGGGATCGTCCAGCGTTCGGCTCGCTGCCTCTACCGCATCGGCAAGCATGGCGATACCCGTTTCACGGATCTGTGGTTTGGGTCCCGGATACCGGAATTTCTTGGCCGCCTCTTCATCGAGTCCCTGTTCCAATGCCTTGTTGTAGAAGTAAGTCTGCACCATGGTCCCGTGATGCTCTTCGATGAAGTTCAGTACCTCATCCGGAATATCCGCGTCTTCGCCCAGTTTCCTTCCCATCTTTACGTGCGAAGAGAGAATGATTGAGGACATCGACGGAGTCAGTTCTTCATGCCGCGATTTGACGCTGAGCTGGTTCTCGATAAAGTACTCCGGTATCTCTATCTTACCGATATCGTGGAAATAGGCGCCGACCCTGGCCAGCAGGGAGTTCCCTCCGATCGCCTTTGCGGCGGCCTCACTCAAATTTCCAACTACGATCGAATGATGAAACGTCCCGGGAGCTTCCAGTGCCAGCCGCTTGAGCAATGGATGGTTAAGATCGGAGAGCTCCAGGAGTGTGATATCGGTGGTAATTCCGAAAAGAGATTCGAAAAACGGCAGAATACCGATAGTCAGCAATACGGTTACAATACCGTTGACCAGGCCGTAACCGACATCGGTAAGGATGTCCGGATTCACCGTAAGTTTGAGCGACTCGACAAGGAAAATAAAGGCCGCGAATGTGAGCGAAGTCGAGTACATAATACGGAAGAATTCACTTCGCTTTCGCACATGGCGTGAAGTGAAGCAAGCGACGGTGCCGACAACTATCGTCATGAACGACAGAGTGTAGTCAAACCGGTGCATCGTCCCGAGAATGAACGCAAGGACCACGGTAGAGAGTATCCCCACTTCCGCATCGAATAGAATCGTCACGAGAATCGGCAAGAGGGCGACCGCAAACAGGTAGATCGACAGATCGAACCGCTCCCCTTCCAGATAAGTGATGAACAACTGCAGGGCAAATACAAGCATCAGCGCCAGCAGCTTGGGATTCGACTTGTAGATGTCTTTTCTGAAGAAATAGAGAAACAGGTAGAGCGTCGAAAAAGCAGCGAAAGCCAGCAGCATCCGGGCCAGCACCGGTATCATTCCGAGCAGAACGTCTTCGTCTCCCTGACTCCGGTCGATACGGACCATCTCTCGCAAGATCCGTTCCTGATCCTCGGTAACCTTCTGCCCTCGTCTCACTATGTACTCATCCGGCTCGATCACCTGCTTGACCTTGGAGATCGATGACAGCGCTTCCTCCACCCTCTTGTTGTATTCACCCATGTTGACGCGAAGGTTCGGTTGAATGAACGTCTTGCCGACCGAATAGTACAGCTCTTCGTCAACCGACGGGTCCGACGATCTCAAATGATTCAGCTCCGTCAGCAAACGGGTATTGGCATCGGTCAGGGTGTACAAACGGTCACGGTAATAGACCTGAGGGGTGTTGCCGATTCGGATTATGACATTCTTGTTACGACTCTCCGGCAGTGAGTAGTGATCCGGCAGGACTCCTATCTGATAGATCTCGTCAGCAAAAATCGTCTGAAGCTGCACTCCCATCTTGTCGATATTTGGAAACGAAAGGGCCTGCGATATTGCCGAAGTGCTCAGCAGAGGGAATCTTTGTGAAATCGTTTTGACTGCGGTACTGTCGAAAAGACCGGTAAGCGAATCGGGAGCAGCCGTCTTCTTCACCGAATCGATTAGCTGGACAAACTGATGGAGCCTGGAGAGCACATTGTGCGAGATGGTCGTATCATTGTCGATAACGAAGAGCGTCTGGTTCTTGGCCTCTTCCATCTCATCTTTGAGTTCCCGGTCGGTCTTGAGGACGGTGATTCGAAAGGGCGCCCGGATATCTTCGAGCGCAATCTCTCCCCGCCGGGGCATATTGAGCGGATCGTAGACCGACTCTCCCGGATAGAACCCGCCTACCAGCAACGAAAAGAAGACAAGAACGAGGAACTTGAACGTCTTCGACTGCAGAGAGGCCTGCGGTCTTTGCCGGGTCTCCGCCTGGACTTTCAGGAGCCTCTTGATTCGTCTTTTAAGTTTTAACAGGAATGAAAACATCTGGCGAATTCCTTTTCGCCTTATTCCTTTCTCCTACCGGTCTCGAATTTCTCGTAGGCCTTGATTATATTCTGCACCAGATGATGGCGCACGACATCCTTTTCCGTCAGGTAAACAAACTCTATTCCTTCGATCCCGGCCAAAATCTTCTGCACCCTGACCAGGCCGGACTTTCTTCGATCCGGAAGATCAATCTGCGTGATATCGCCGGTGATCACCGCCTTTGATTTCTCCCCGATTCGTGTCAGGAACATCTTCATCTGCGCGTTGGTGGTGTTTTGCGCCTCGTCGAGTACAACGAACGATTCATTGAGGGTCCGTCCTCTCATGAATGCCAGCGGAGCGATCTCGATCACCCCGAGTTCCAGCAGTTTCCGAATCTTATCCGGCTGCAACATGTCGTACAACCCGTCGTACACCGGTCGCAAATAAGGATCTACCTTCGCCCGAATGTCTCCCGGAAGGAAGCCGAGCGATTCTCCCGCTTCGACCGCCGGTCTCGTAAATACAATCCGGTTGACCTTCTTGGCCTTCAGCTCCGCTACCGCCATGGCAACCGCAAGATACGTCTTGCCGGTACCGGCCGGACCGATCGAGAAGACAATGTCATTCTGATCGACCGCATCGACATACTTGCTCTGGCCGATAGTCTTCGGCTTGATCGTCTTCTTCAACGAGTTGGTCAACAGCTGCTCGGTCGAGATAAACTCGGCCGGGCCGAAGCCGTTCTCTTTGACCATGCCGATGGCGTAATTGACGTATTGCTCGGTAATGTAGTCCCCCTGCTTTATCCGCGTGATAAGATCGGTGAGCAGACGATACACTTTGTCGACTTCCGAAGAAGTTCCTTCGATCGTGACCCGGTCGCCCCGCGCAACTATCTTGGTCTGAAATTGTGTCTCGATTATCCGAAGAAAGACTTCATTCTGCCCGAACAACAGGCGCTGATCTATCCCCTCGAGCACAAACGTCCGCGTTACCGGTTTCTCATTAACGTCGATTCCCATACTCTTTTTGAGTCTATTCTCCTTTAATTACAAGTCCCAGTTCGTCCAGCTGAGCCTGGTCGACTTCAGAGGGTGCACCATCCATCAACGATTGTGCGTTCGCCGTCTTGGGAAACGCTATGACGTCGCGAATGGTGTCCGTGCCGGTCATCAGCGTTACGAGTCGATCGAGCCCGCAAGCAACGCCGGCGTGCGGCGGTGCGCCATACTCGAGCGCCCGAAGCAGGAACCCGAACATCTTCTCCGCTCTGGCATCATCGATACCCAGAATGTTAAGCACCTTCTGCTGCAGCTCGCGGCGGTTGATTCGCTGACCGCCGGATGCAATCTCCCACCCATTGATTACCAGGTCGTATTGTTCGGCCCGCGCCTTGCGCCAGGGATGTTCAAGGCTGCTTCCAGGCAAGTTTGAGCTGAAACCTTCTTCAATCAACGGCAAATCTTCCTCGACCGGATGGGACACGATATTGTGCATCGCTGAGAATGTCTTTGATTCCTCATCGTATTCAAACAGCGGAAACCGCATCACCCAGAGCATCCGCCACTGATTGCGGTCGGCCAGATTGTGTTCCCGTCCCAGCAGGAGCCGGAGCTGGCCGAGAATCTTCTCCGTCTTCTCGCTCTTGTCGGAAACAATGAACAGGGCATCCCCTTTGCCTGCGCCGGCCTTTTCGACCAATTTATCTTTGACACTCTCGCCGATGAACTTGAGAATCGGCGACTTGTCCTCTGACTCTGTCCGCAGAATGTAGGCGAGGCCGCCGGCTCCGAAACTTTTCGCTTTCTCGGTCAGCTCGTCTATCTGCTTGCGGGAGTAACTGCCTCCCCCTTTCAGGACGATGCCCTTGACAACTCCGCCGTTCTTTACATTATCGGCAAATACCTTGAAATCGCAATCGCGGACTTCGTCGGACAGGTCGACCAACTCCATACCGAATCTGAGATCCGGCTTGTCGATTCCCCAGCGAGTCATCACCTCGTCGTAGGTGAACCTCGGGAACGGTGTCTCGATGTCGACATCGAGAATCGACTTGAACACGCTCTTCATCATCCGCTCGATGACTCCGAAGACGTCATCCGGCGTAACATAAGACATCTCGAGATCGATCTGGGTATGTTCCGGTTGGCGGTCGGCCCGAAGATCTTCATCGCGGAGACATCGGGCGATCTGAAAGTACTTGTCGAACCCCGAGACCATGAGAATCTGTTTCAGCAGTTGTGGCGATTGCGGGAGGGCGTAGAACTTTCCCCTGGACACCCGGCTGGGAACGACATAGTCCCGCGCCCCCTCAGGGGTCGATCGGATCAACAGCGGCGTTTCTATTTCGTAGAAGCCTTCACCGCTCAGATAGTTCCTTACCGCCAGCGCGGTCTCATGCCGCACCCGGAGCTTCTCCTGCAGCGGTTTGCGCCGAAGATCCAGATAACGGTATTCCAGCCGAAGGACCTCGCTTGCTTTCGGATCATCGACAATCTCAAACGGAGGAGTTTTCGACTCCGAAAGGATGAAATACTTCTCCACCCGCACCTCAATCTCTCCGGTCGCCATCCTCTCATTCACCGACCCGTCCGGTCTCGGACCTACTTCTCCGACCGCGGCTATGACGAATTCACTGCGAGTCCGCTCAGCTTCGGATAACATCGATGAATCGATTGCTTCCGGATCGACCACAATCTGGGTGATACCGTAGCGGTCGCGAAGATCTATAAAAAGCACACCGCCCAAATTGCGCTGGCTGTTCACCCAGCCGTTGAGCCGGACTTTCATTCCGACGTCCGACTTCCGCAACTCTCCGCAAGTGTGCGTACGTTTGATTTCACTATAAGGGGGCACCGGGTCCTCTTGAATTAGGTGTTCTATATTCTTATCGGCATGTGCCAGTTAACGTTAAGCGTCTAAAAAGTAGTCGCTTACCGGATAAAAGGTATGCTATTGCGAAAGAGAAGTCAATAGAGCCGGGACCATCCGCCGGGGCTCAAGACAAAGCCTGACTCTTTCCTGCCGATACCGTCTAATATGGATGTATCAGCCCATTTGCAGCCGATGAGGTGGTCAGGAGAATATCCTCAAGGTGGCGCATTGGCTGTTGACAAATCGGCCCTTCGACGGTTACTTGGATTTAGCTTGTAAGCATTTGTTGTCGAAAAGGTTAGTATGAACGTCTCGCGCTATTTTAACGAAGCCCTGGTTAAACTCGAAATGGAAACCGTTGTCGAGCCCCAGGGAGAAGAAGAGTCGCTGGCAAAATTCCAGCAACGGAGCAAGGAAGCTGTGCTCGACGAGCTGGTCAACCTTCTCGAGACGGGCAACCGAATCGGCAATCACAACAAGCTGATAATTGACTTTGTCAACCGGGAGCGAAAGGCGACTACCGGAATCGGCCACGGGGTCGCGATACCCCACGTCCGGACAATGCAGGCGAAGGAGTTCATTATCGCCTTTGCCCGGTCCACCAGGGGGTACGAATTCGAGGCAATGGACGGCGAGCCGGTACACCTGTTCTTTATCATGGCTGCTCCCCCGTACGATGACACTCTCTATCTTCGAATATTCAAGTCGCTCGCCGAGATGCTTCAGTACGAATCGTTCCGCGACGAACTGATGACGCTCAAGAGCCCGGGCGAACTGATCCGAGCCCTGCGCTCAATGGAATAGCGGTAACGTCCGTCTCTCCATGTCCCCGCAATTTCTCACTGCAAATGAAAGCGGGCTCTCGAACGAGAGCCCGCTAAACCAATCGGTTGTCAGTATAATCCGCGATTCCTACGGACAGGCTACCGGCGCCGGGCCGGAACCGAACGAATAGTCGACAAGATAGATTACATCGCCAATGTCTACGGCACCATCACCATTAACATCCGCTTCCTCGTCGCAGGCAGGCGCCGGACCGGTGCCGAAGGAATAATCGACAAGGTAGATCAGGTCGGTGATGTCGACAACATCTTCCGAATCTCCGTTGACGTTTCCACGCATCCCGATACAACACCCGGCGGCACCGGTGTAGAAATCGAACGTTTCGCTCGACCAGGTGGAAGTGCTGGCAAGGTCAACCGCTTTCACTCTCCAGTAATAGTGGCCCGGATCGTTCAATGCGGTACCGAACGTGTGGGTTGTGTCGGTAAGATTAGCTGCTTCGGTATAAGTTGCGAAGGTCGAATCCTCCGACACCCACAGGGTGTAAGTCACGGCGTCTCCGGGGTCAGGATCAGTAGTGGTATGCCAGACAAATGTCGGCGAAGTTCCGACCATGGCCGATGAATCGGCCGGCATGGTGAGACCAAAGCTGTTCGGCGCCTGATCGACCGCGTTCACATAGAACGAACGCGCACTCGAATACGGCGTATATTGATATCCATCGAACGCGCGGCTTCTCCAGAAGAACTGCTGATCTTCGGTAAGCGGCGTTGACACCGTCCATGAGGTTGTCCCCGAACCGGACGCTACTCCGGTAGTGGACACGAACAGGTTCGTAAGAAGACTATCCGTAAACACCTCGAAATCATATGTCAACGGATCGCCGTCCGGATCGGCGGCATTGTTGACTGTCAGCTGCGGAGTGGCGCTCGTCATCATCTGCTTCTCCGCCGGCTGAGACAGAGTCACGCCTGCCGCAACACCATTCATATGGAAGCGAATCCGCCGCCAGCTCGACCAGTCGCTGCCGTCATACACGCGAACACGGACGAAATAAGTGCGACTGGACTCGAGTGGAAGCCCGCTGTAAGCAATACTCGTCGGGCTGCCTGGAATGATTCCGGTGTCCCACATGTCGCTCGAATTGGAACAGAGACCGCCCGAACCGACCTGAACCTGGTATTGTGTCACCGAGCCTCCGGTCGTGTCGCTCGTTGTCCACTCAAACGTCGGAGACGTATTGACCACGTGATCGATCGCCTCACCCGCGATCGTAACCGTGTCTACGTACGGATTGCTCAGGGCATTAACGTCACCGCCCATATTCAGGTAATCGGCTATTCGGGCCATCACCGTGTCTTTCGTTGAATAGCCCGTTGTCGTGAACAGGTCAGAGATCCCTTCGAACCCAAAACTGAACAGGACGAGGCGATAGGTCCCGGCGTAGCTGATCCCCTGCACTCCTCCCGTCGGGATGGTGAATTCCGTGTTGGCGCCGGCCAACGGAGTTACGTTCTGCGGATGGCTCTGATTTGTCCCCGAAGCATATCGTACTTTAATTCCGTTGCCGATATCCGAACCAAGCTCACCGTTCAGGATCGGGAAGAGCTGATCGTTGACGTAAGATACCTTAAGATAATTGCTGACGAAGCTCGGATTACTCGAACTCAGTTGACCGACGATCGACTGCCCGGTCAGGAAGAGATTCCCGCCGTTATCCATAAATCCTTCCATCGCCGTCACATCGGCCGATGACAGGATATTGGGTCGGTCGCTTCCGGTCAGCCAGATGACGCCGCGATAGTTCTCGAGTTGAGCGGCGGTCGGCGAGCCTGAGACTGATTTGTCGTAGACGTCGTATGGAAGGCGGAGATCGTTCAGCGAAGTAGTCACTGCCTCCTGCCAGTTGTCGCCGTTGTCGTCGTCGACCACCAGCACCTGCGGCGTGCCGATATGCAGCTCCATTCCGAATTCCTTCGTGCCGAGCGGATTGTCGCACGTAATCTCGAGGAAGAAGGAGTCAATGCAAGGATCGAAATCCTGTGGCACGGTGAAGCTGAGCGGGGAGAGGAAATTGTTCGCCGTCCCCCCTTCGGCCGCTATACTGCCGAGGTTCACGCTCGGCGTCCCAAAGACAATACCGAGATTGTCTGAACTCAGCGTGCCGGTGACGTTGGTCGCCGCTTCCCACTGATTCAGAAGCGAGAATTTGAAAGTAATCGTCTCACCCGGTTCGACCACACCGTTGCCGTTGCCGAACGCGGAATCGGAAAACGATGACGTCACCAATTCGAACCGCGGGCGCGAGTAATTGATATCGAGATTCGCCGTCATGATCGAGTCGGGAGCAGAAATGTTCCACACCGACGTGCGCGTCTTGTTACCGTTATACTTGCGAGTATTCGGCACTGAGAGATCGGAGAATTCAGTCTGAGACAGAGTCGACCAGACATCGCCTCCATCCCCCTGGTTGACGTTGTTCTGCAGATCGAGCCGACCGTCCGCCTGCATGACCGCGAGCAGCGGATGGTTCTCGTTCGTATTACCGCCGACACTCTCGTCAACATGGAAGATGAGCAGACCGGAGCCGGGTATACCCGGATCATTCCCCGTTTTCTGTCGGTTCTCGATCAGGAAGTATTCGTTGCCGACCGTCCCGTTCTCCCATACCCGGTAAGCTACCGGGTTGTAAATGCTTTCGGGGATTTGTACATCCTGCTGATTCGCTGTCATATTGGTCGGGGTTAGGAATCCGAGTTCCTTCTTGCACCAAGCATCGAAAAATGCCGGATAGCGTCCGGAGTAATTCCAACTGCCACCCGCCATCAGGGACCAGTCGCCGATTCCGGCCGAAGAATAATCCGTGTCGTAGAGATCGGGCAGTCCGAGAAAGTGACCATACTCATGGCAGAACACACCCATCGTGATAAGACCGAGCCCCTGGAACTCCTCAGGTTCGGTGGTATAGCTCTGCACGTTGATACCGTCCAGATGCATCGTGTAACTCGTCGACCAGGAATGGGACCAGATCATTGCCGAAGATCCGGTCTGTTCGGCGCCTGCTCCGGCGTGCACGATAAACACACCATCGCACCAGCCGTTACCGTCGTTGTCGAATTGAGAAAAATCGACCAGAGGATCGGCCAATGTAATGGCATCTTCCGCCATCCGCTGTGCATTGTTGGGATAGCTCCCGAATCCGTTGTCGTTATTCACGTAATAGGCGTACGTTTGAGGCAGGCGAAGCCAGCCGACAACCGTCCCCTGGAGATAGAATTTGCCGTACGAGTTCTCGTAGTAGAACTCGGTCATCGAATAGTGGTTGTCGGTGCTGTCGTCGGAAAAGAGAAGATTCTGGAAATCCGAAGGCTGAGCGTAGATACTTCCGCCGCTGGCCGGATTGTCCGAAAAATCGGCAAGAATGACCACCACCCTGAATGTATCCGGCGCAGATCTTGCCGCGAGGGCCTGATTCGGGGAAGTCTTGGGATTATAGTAGCCGGGAATTCCGGCGTCGACGCCTTTGGCTTTCGCCGCGGCCAATCGCTGGATAATCGCGTCAAGCTGGCCCGACTGCTTCAGCTGCTGGACCAGTTCGGGGGACGGCGGCATTGCCTGTACCGGCAGTTGAAAAAGCGACAGCCCAACCACCATCGCGAGCAGAGAGAGCAGACTGGTCTGGCGGGACCAAAAGCGGATAGCAGATGTCAATGTTAGACCTCCTGAAAAGCGTGTACGTCGGAAGTTATATAGCAAAATACAAAACTTCCCTGTTTTGTCAAACCATTCCTCCCGACTGATACGGAGGAACGCGAGATATATGAATTCATGCCGGCATGCCGGCGACTGTTCTTATACCCTTTTATGTCGACCACGGCCCCAATTTGTCTACTAATCTGTCTATCTATTTTGACAGAGTGTGTTCACTCCCAAAAAGTACGCACCACTTTCATCCGCGTTGGCCTGAATCTGATCGGCCGAATCTTGACGAACGCATTCTCCTGCCAGGCGTGTTGTCGGTCCAAAGTTGTCGAGGTGCCTCCCGAAGCACCGATCTGAAACTGACGATCGAGACAGATAGTGACGTGCACCATCTTCCCGCCTCCTCCGACATAGAATAACAGCGCCGCCTCTTCGGGAGTTTCAATTTGTTGTGACGCAAATTCGTGGAAAAGACCATCCGCCGAGAAGTCGTCATGCTCCGCCACAAGTCCGCACGACTTGAGACACTCGATCACAAACCCGGAGCAGTCAAACCCCGAAGGATCATCACCACCCCAGACGTATGGAGTCCCGAGATAAGAGAGTGCGGTGTAAAGAAACCATTTGCGAGCGTTCGATGAATCGGCCATACCGATACGGCGGTCGAGACAATCTCCCGATGACCTGGTGAAAAAATGCGGTTCGGTTGGTTCAGGCAGCCGCCTTGGCCGCCGTTTGACGCCGTCGACGTTCGGCGACGAAAACTCCCGCGAGTACGAAAAACGCCCCCAGCGCCCCCCAGATGCCGAATTTTTCGTGAAGGTAAGGAACCGCGATAGCGGTCGTTGTCAATGGTTCAAGGTACAGGAAGAACCCGGCCTTGGCCGCCCCGATCGCCGCAATCCCCTCCTGCCAGAACCAGTGCCCGGCGGCAAGACTGAGTATGCCGAGCACCAGCAGCGACACGATACCGTCGGTCGGAAGCCGGAGGAAACTTCCCCAGTCGGAGGTGAACAGCATGTAAGTAACAAGGACAACGGCCGAGGGAACGAGGATCGTAAAGGTAACCGCCAGCGGGTTATACTTGCGAGAGATGTCCCGGGTAACTACCGTGTAAATTGCCCAGGTGTGAGCGGAGACAAGGACCAGCCAATCCCCCACCGAACTGAGCCAGCCGATATGAGCGAAATCTCCCCGCGAGATCAGCAGGAAAATCCCGGCGGTCGCGACAATGATCCCCACTATCTCTCGCACACCCAACTTCTCGTGCAAAATAAAAAACGAAAGGACGGCCAAAATCAACGGTGTGATCGAAATGATCCACCCGGTGTTGGTGGCCGACGTATATCTGATGCCGGTGATTTGAATGACAAAGTGGATCGTGATAATCGTGGAGGCAAGGAGAAACCATTTGATGTCCGACCGCTGAAAATTGAACTTCACTCCCTTAATCAACACGACGCCGAACATGAACGGCAGACCGACAATAAAACGCAACCCCATGACTTCGACCGGATTTACATAGCCGACCAATATCTTGGTGGCGACAAACGATCCGCCCCAGAAAATCACCGCGAGGAGAAGATAGATTCGTTGAAGCATCAGTCCCTGCCAGATTCAAATGACGACATTCAAGTTCGGCCAACCGATCACTATCCGGTTAAGAAAGAGAATTATACGAAAGTGGAATCTACTATAGGAGGCGATTTGCAGGTTTTTTTCGGCAAAACCGAGCTGACTAACTGGCAGAGCTAACGAACGGTGGCGACCGCCTTTCCGGCGAGGTGGATGTTTTAACCGCAACACATTTACTCACAATGCCTTAACGAAACACCAGAGCCCTCCGCGAGGGTATATCGTCGAAGGGCTCTTGATTTACGTGCACCCACCTCCGAGCCGCACCGAAGGGACGCTAAGGTCAGCCGGCTCCGGCCGGGCTCGCCCGCAACACACAGGAGTATCTATTTACCGCTGCTACCTTCCGGTCCTGACGGGGTTCATAGGCTTCTGTTGTACGGGACCCAGCCTTCAACGCTGCTTAACCGTCGACATCCAGCCGATGACAAGCCCTCGGGTGGGAATTCGACCCCGGTATAGCGGGTTCCGGGTTACAGGGCACCGCTAACTCCCCGTCTAGCACATTCAATTCGTTCCGGCGGCTTGCCTGCCTTGCGCCGGGTCAGAGACAACAGAGCCCCGCCACGGCGGGGCTCGTCTATCTTATGGAGCAGATCGGGATCGAACCGACGGCCTCCACGTTGCGAACGTGGCGCTCTCCCAGCTGAGCTACTGCCCCGAAAACTCGTGACAAGGACGGTATAATAACAGGTTGGGAAGGCCGTTTCAAGGGGTTTTTTGAGCCAGGTAACGGTCACCGAGAAAGAGCCGTTCCGTGTTCGGGCAGATTCGCCTCGAGCCTGCCATTCGATTCATGCCGTCAGGCGTGTGTCTCGTACGTCCGGCCATAAGAATGATCGGACCTACAACTGTTGTCCAATGCGAGTCGAAGAGCAGTCATTGCGAGGCGTCCATCGCGCCGGTTAGGCGCGAAGCCGTGGCAATCTCGTCTTCACATAGCACCCACGTGGCGGTCGTTCGGGCTATTGCCCTCCTCACTGACGTGGGCTACGGGAGGCTCTCGTGAAGCCCGGATTGCGCTGTCGCCATAACCTCCTGAGCAACAACCTACCGCTCCAAATAGCTGTAATAACTCTTAATGCTCTGATAGTCCGACCGCCCCTGGCCATATTTCAGGTAAGCCTCGTAGTGATTCCTCGCAACTTCTGTCAGTCCCTTGTTCAGCGCTATCGTCATCTTGAGAAGATGCCCGCCGGGCGATGTGGAATCCGCGAGGAACAGGCTGTCGGCGATCGCATCGGCCCGATCGAACCGTTTCAAATATATATTAATGAGGCCAAGCGTTTCGGAAATATAGGTCTTTCTCGGATCGGTCGTATGAGCTTTGCGTTCGATCCGCAACGCCTCATCGTATCGACCCTCCTTTATATAAAGCTGGGCTAACTCATTCAGGAGGGGTGCCAGATCCGGCCGTATGCTCAAGGCGAGTTGGTAGTAGTACTCGGCGCTGTCATTCTTGTTCAGTTCCTCGTACACATTCGCGAGGAACTGCATAAAGTCCGCATTGTAGGGGTTTGTATCGATCAGTTGCTTTGCGGTCGGCAGCGCTTTCGAAGCATCCCCCGCGTCCAGAGTCCTGTACCCTCTCTGAAGAAGAACGTAGTCGGGGAATCGCTTGTACGACTCGCCCATAATCTCTTTGTATTTGTCCATTTCCTTCTGAAGCAGGAAGTAGTTGGCGTAGATCATCCAGCCGTTGCGGCTTCGATTGTTAAGGAGTGTATAGAATCTCCGCTCGGTCGAATCCGTATGTATGGATACAGCGAGAAACGGTACCGTAAGTGATGCGGCGAGGACAACGGTAAGAATAGCATTGCGAGCCTTCACCGAGATCGCCTGCTTGTCCAGCAGATGAAACAGGAGGATCAGCGGCGCAAGGAAGCTAAGCGACATGACATCCCAGTCTCGACCCATCGTAATCGCTGCTCCGAAGACAAGCAGAAATGAGACTGATCCCAATGAACAGATCAGCAGGAACGAATCGGTCCGATTCCAACTGCGTCGAATCGCCCCCCACTCCAACTGGACCGCCAGGACCAGAGCGGCGGGAATGACCAGAAGCATCTCGTTGGACAGATCCAGCAGATGTATGAGTGAGAAGACGGTGTAGCCGGAAGCCTCGGGGCGGGCGGTAAAGAACGGAAGTATCAGTACTTCAAAAGCAAGCCGGGTGTGATAAAGCCAAAAGAAAAGCGCCACACCCGCCGCCATCACGACTACAAATCCGGAAACGGCGATGCGCCTCAATCGACCCGACGCAAACTGCGTCGCGATGAGATAGAGAACTGCCGGGAGAAAGTAAATGGCCTGAACGTGCATCGCCACCGCGAAAACAAGCATAGTCAACACGAACATCAGACCTCTCCCCTCCTGCACATACCTGATCGCAGAGTATATGAACAGCGCGCTTGCCGCCCAGACCAGTGAATAGAACTCGACATATCCGAAAAACAGAAGCATCGCGCCGGAGAACATCAGCGTTCCCAACATCATCCATCTTGTGACAAACCTTTCGCAGACTCTTCGGATTATTCCCAGGACGGCAAATACAAACACTCCGCCGGACAAATACGACAGGAGCCGGAATGCAAGCAGGGCCGAGCGGTCGGTATACTCGCCCAGTCCGGCCTGTGTCCATCGGAGAACCCAGATCGATGCGGGCTCGGCCCATTTGTGGAAGTACGCTTTCCCCCGGCCGAATTCCGCAATGCAGGTGTAACCGTCCCCGAGGAGATTCGTCTCCACCGTGAAAATGTAAAATATGCAGACAGCCGCCAGAGCCGCGATTCCGCGATGCCACCAGGGCCCCTCCCACAGCCAGTTCCCTATTATTTCCGACATCCGCCTCAGCGCGTTTTCCGGAAGTCTGCCGAACATCAGGTACAAAAGCAGCAACCCGACGGCTACGTAGAAGTAGACGCTCCACGACGGGAGGAACATGAGATGGTCCATCCCCCACATACTTGTCAGCGGAAGAAAAGACGCTACCCCGAAGAGTGCGTAGGTGGCCAGCACCGCACCGTTGAGTATGATCTGTCGAATTGACACCGAGGGCAGTATACAAGGTGAGGCTGGAGATTACAATTCCAATGTGGAGCCCGTCCATTGTAGGGCAGCCTCGTCTTCGAGCCTGCCGTTCAATGCGCGCCAACAGTCGTGTAGCCGTCGCAACCTCGTCTTTATGAATGAAAGACGAAGCCCGGATTGCCACGTCGCTGTTTCCTCGCTTTCGTTCGGACAACGCTCC
>CAZFOY010000015.1:0-4702 GCA_964520865.1 uncultured Ignavibacteriales bacterium
TAATGGATAAAGTGTTGACGTCATTTCGGTTCACCGCGCAAACAGGTCATTCTTGCCGGATTCCGCGTGTTCTCTGTCTGATTATCGGCCAAAGCTGCAGTACGGTTTAAAATATATCGGAAATTCAATAGTTGGCAACAAGTATTGTCGCGCGGGCGGGACGACCGGAACTGCTTTGGCCGCAAGCACTAACGTAAACTAATTCAGTCTATGATCTCGAATCCGGTGTTTTTTCTTTATTCCGGCGCCTCAACCGCTTATCTTGGCGCCGAAATTTGCCGTCAATTTTTCCTTTTGTCGTGCCGATTTTATCTATATCTGTGAACCGGTACACATACGGACGGAGAACTGATTTGAATTTGGGAATGAGGAAAATAATCATCGGCGTCGTTCTGACGCTCCTTCCTTCGATCGCAGCGGCCAGATTTGTCGATGTCGACGGACATCTTCACGCGAACTGGTCGGCGCCGGCTTACGGCGATCCGGTTGATCATTATATCTGGAGCTACAATATCAACGGTGTGGTCGATTCCGTTACCGGATCATCGCCGGCGATCGACACGAGTGATGCCAGTGTCACGCTAACGAATACGAGCGACTGGGCGATCTTCTCGGTACGCGCCGTCGGCTCGTCCGGCGATACCTCGACCGCCGCCGTTTCCGATACGGTCGTGTACAGCATAACAGTCGATGTGAACGATCACGATCTGCTTCCGAACAATTTTGATATCAGCGTCTATCCCAACCCGGTCAGGACGGGGCAGTTCGCGTTGAGGTGGAAAGTAGGTCTTACCGATGCCTATAATGTCGAAATTTATAACATACTTGGACAACGCGTCCAGACAGTCCGTGACGAAAGGATGTCACCCGGTGAGTATGCACAGGTTGTTACCGAACAGTTCCCTTCGGGCATTTATTTTGCCGTTATTGCCGGCACTGATGCTCGTCGGGTTGTCAAGTTCACTATCCTACGCTGAGTCCGGCCTCGTTTTTCCGTCCGGATCGGCTGTCACGTTGAGCTGGCAGACTTCCGGTGACACGATTACCGTGACGATCAGCAATCAGAACGGCACGCCGGTGAACGATTTGTTCGTTACCGACTACACCGATTCGCCGGTACAGTTGATTGAGTGTCGGGTGGACAACAATCCGACCGCGATTGCGACCGAGAGTATCGAAGGATCGGTCTATGCCGGGAAGTATACGAATCGCTGGGTGATCGGGACGATTACGCAGAGCGTGCAGTTGAAGTATGTCGGCTATTCGGGCAACTTATCTTTCTCCGCCGCACATCCGTCGGGTCTGTTCGGCGTCATGTCTCTGGCGACCATCGGTCCGCCGCAGAATGTCGGCTGGACGCAGTAGGCGAATCTCTCAGCAACCACATTAAGTCACAGCGAGGCATTTGACTCAGCGGCGGGCGTGCAGCCGTCGCAAGCTCATTTTTGTGGATACAGGACGAAGCCCAGATTGCGACGTCGCCTTCTCTTCGCTGTCGCTCAACCTCGTGCTCCTCGCAATGACGAGGATGAGGCCTTTCGCCTGATTTGTAGCGCAACCTTTATTTGTCCCGTCACATCTCTGAACCATTTTTCCACACAACCTGAGAGCCGGTCTTTGCGAGGCGTTCATCACGCCGGTTAGGCGTGAAGCCGTCGCAATCTCGATTTCACAAAATCAAGACGAAGCCCAGGTTGCGACGTCGCTGTTTCTTCGCTGTCGTTCAACCTCGTGACTATCGGAGAAGTAATCATTGCGAGGCATTCAACACACCGATAGGTGCGACGGCCATGGCGAACTCGATTGCACCCGCAATGTCGACACCCCGGAGGGCGCCGACCTACCGGGATTTTTTCTTACGGGGAGATTTCTTCTTCGCGGGGATCGATTCACCAATCGCGAGCAGAATATTGGTCAGATTCTCGATCGTCGAGAGATGAACTTCTTCGACAATGTAGTAGAGCTTTGCCCCCGGATAGGGCGGTCCCTTTTCGCAGACGTTTTCGAGTTCGACGCTGGCCGGGAGGATCTTGACATACAGCAGGTCATCGCACACGAATCCGACCACCTTGCCGTCGGCATAGAGGGCGTATTCACCGAACATCCGTTTGGTGCTGAACCGTTCCGGGCTGTGGAGCTTGTTCAGCAAGAATTCGATTGTCTCAGGTTGCGTAGCCATCGTTCTCAGAGGTAAAGATACAAGGAATGCGTGTGATGAGCGATCACATTTTTGCGTGCTGTCAGGAATATCTTCCCGACAGCACGTTGGTGATTTCGTGAATTTACTTACGATGTCCGGCTGGTGCTGAGCCGCGCCATCTGCGTCTTGACACCGATCAGATTGTTCTCCCGGAGAAACTTCATGAACGTTTGCGTGGCGCCGAGATTCCCTTTGCGATTCGGATGGGAGTCGTTTTCGGACCGGCGAAAATCTTGTTTGAGGACATTGTCGCTGTCGGCGAGATAGTCAAAGAAATCGAAGACATAGAAATTGTCCAGCCCGGTCTGCCGGCGGTACTGGTTCACGAATTCCGTTTTTACCCAGTTGTTGAATTCGCGGGCGCGGGCGGCATTCTCAGGATTGGTTGCTGCCGGAACGAGAGGCGGAGCGGTGATGTAGAGGAACTTCTTTTCCGGATGCTGAGCAAACAGCGTCTGCAGACTGTCGAATGTCGCGCGGTAGTTGCTCAGGGTTTTCACCGGTTCGGTCGGATTGCCGATTTTGGCCCCTTCGGAGACTATATCGCTGTTCGGATAGCACGACTTGAACATGACAAGATCAGCTTCGGCATCAGGGCTGAGATTGTCCGCGGTCAAATTGTCGAACCGGATGATCTCGTTCATGTTGTTGGTGAATTTGGGGACCCAGCGGTTCATATCAGTATCTTCGCCGAGCGGGCAGCCGTAAGTAACGCTCTGGACACTCACGCCGGCCGCCAGCAAAGAATCTTTCAGGCCATCGGTCAGCCAGTTCTGGCCGCAGGAGTGGTGGAGGAAAACCAGCCGTTCGGGCAGATTTTCGCCGACCCGGTCGAGCACGCGATTTTTCGCCGTCAGGCGGTTTTCCAACTCAGCGACATACGACCGCTTCTGCATGAATTTGTATAACACGAAGAGCCCGAAAAGATTGCCTACGATCGAAATTATCAGAAGAGCGATGAGTATTTTCATGTTTGTCCTCTCTTGTTAGTTTTCAACCCTCGGACGGTCCCGGCCGTCCACGCGTTTACTTGCTGTATGCAACACGGGAGTCAAATCTGATCTGCTCGTTTAACAATCTTATCGGCCGGAGGTTTCAACGATTGAATTGAGCTGCCTGAGAATCGCTGTCGCCAACACCCGATATCCTTGTTCGTTCGGTTCGACTGTATTAAACGCATATTTCACATCGAGATGGCCGGTCTGGTCGGAGAGCAGACGGTCGGCATCTACAACCGGCATTCCGTTAGTACTGCCGTAGTTCAGGAGCCATTGATTGTATTGCTGCAGGCTGTCGAGGACGTTATATCCCTCGTATGACTCGGCCGCTTCGTACTCGCTCGTGGGCGGTATAATCGTCATCAGAATCGGTGTAATGTCGTGATAACGAGAAAGTTCGGCCATCGACGCGGCGTAATCTTCGATTTCGCTGATACTGGTTCCCTGACGGAAATTGTAGGATGAGATTTCCACGACGACCGCTTTCGGAAAGAGATCGATAACATCGGGCCGGAATCGAAGCAGAAAGCCGGCGACTTTCTGCCCTTCGATCCCCCGGTTGACCGTCTCAAATCCGGGAAAATACTTCGGCAGCGTCCATTTCATAACCACCTGGGTGCCAAGAAAGACAACCCGATTGGGGACCTGCGTCGCAGAGCGGAGTTTGAGATCCTCGGCCTGAAAGACCGACCGGCCGGAGAGTTCATTCGAGGTGTCGATATATTTTCTGAGGAAGTAGTTTACATGGTCACGATAGTCGAGCGCTTTATAGCCGACATAGATGATAGACAGATTACCGAGCAGTGAGATAATCAGGACGATTTTCCATTTTTTGCTCATGAAGGCTCCAGTGTTAACTTGTAAGCGGCCGCCTAACATGATAAATTCAAGAGCGTAGCTACAGCAATGTTTAAATTCAGTATCGCGGTCAGGGCGACAAGGATGTGTCGATGAGAGTGGACAAGGAGCTGGTACTCAAGAATATCAGGACCCACCGCTACCCGTACCTTCTGGTAGCCCTTCTGGTCGTGCTGAATATTCCGGTTTTGACGTCGCTGATTTCTGACTGGATGCGCGACGGCAACTATTCCCACGGTTTTTTCATCATCCCGATTTCGATCTGGCTGTTTTATCGCGAACGGAAGCGCCTGGTGTTCCCCGCTAAGAATTCAGGGTGGGGTATGGCGCTCGTAGTGGTCGGGGCGATAGGTATGATTCTCGGAATCGCCGCGGGAGAGTACTTTACGACCCGGGTATCAATGGTTCTGGTCCTGTCGGGGATCGCCTGGTACTATCTGGGCTCGTCGAATTTCCGCAAAGTCTGGTTTGCATTCTTTTTCCTGCTGTTCATGATCCCGATCCCATCGATAATCTACTATGCCGCGACCCTGCCGATGCAGCTGCTCTCGAGCAAAGTGACGGTCGGGCTGCTCAAGATTATCGGTATGCCGGTGGCCCGAAACGGCAACATAATCATGCTGCCGAACTACTCGCTCGAAGTTGC
>CAZFOY010000015.1:4802-10868 GCA_964520865.1 uncultured Ignavibacteriales bacterium
TGGTCATAATACTTGGAGCTTTGCTCGTATGGATAAGAAAGCGTTTGCAGTCATAGCCGGAATTCTGATCGTCACGTTTGCTCTGACGACAGTCATTCGGTACTATCGCCCCGCCTCGCAGACGGCCGGCAATTTCGAAAATTTCCCGCTGAAGATCGGCGACTGGACCGGACAGAAGCAGATGATCGACCAGCAGACGATGGAGATTCTCAACCCGAAGGAGATCTTCGCGGCCTCCTACACCAATCCGCAGGGGCTGAAGATTCAGGTCCTGTTTGATTTCTTTTCGGCCGAAGCTGCGTTCGGCGGACCGCACTCGCCGCGCAACTGCCTGCCCGGATCAGGCTGGGTGATTTCCGGCAGCTCGGAAAATAAGATCGATATGAACGGTCGGGCGATACCGGCCGGGCGATTCGATCTGAGACTGAACAAAAGCCGGCAGGTGATGGATTTCTGGTATGTGACGTACTATGGGGAGACGTCCAATGACTATGTCTTCAAGCTGTATCAAATGCTCAGTTCGCTGACTTTCCGTCCCCGCGATGTCGCTTTCGTGCGGTTCGTCACCACCCAGGACCCGGCCCATCAGGAAGCGCTCAAGCAATTCGAGACTGTCTGCACTCAGGAAATCTATAAATTCCTGCCGTTTGATAAATAGTTGTCTCCTCTCGGGTCTTCTCTTTAATCACCGCAAGATTGCTTTCCCTGATCAGTCGTATCATTCGTATCTCCTTTGGCGTAGATTTCGGTTCCAGTTGACTATTGTAAAGGGGAGCGAAAGTAGATAGATTAGGCCATTACCTATTTCAAGGAGATGTGGCATGAAGAAACCGACATCGTTGCTGATCTGTGTTGCCTTGCTCAGCCTGATGGCTTGCGGAGCGATGGCCGACGAAGGAATGTGGCTGCTTAACCGACTCGACAAGCTTCCGTGGGACAGCCTCAGGAGCATGGGGATGGAACTGACGCCGACCGATGTGTACAACCCAAACGGCCCGAGCCTGACCGATGCTATCGCCGGAGTAGGCGGTGCGAGTGGCTCGTTCGTTTCGGCCGATGGTCTGATAATCACGAATCACCATGTCGCATTCGGGGCGATTCAAAGACAGAGCACTCCGGAACATAACTACATCAGGGACGGCTTCCGGGCTCGCACGCGCGAAGAAGAACTTCCCGCTCTTGGATATACGATTTTCGTGCTTAGGTCGATCGAGGATGTGACTTCCGATATTACCAAACACCTGAATGCAAAGCAGACCCCTCGTCAGAGGTACCGGGCGATTGAAAAGGCTACCAAGGAACTGGTGAAGAAGCGGGAGTACGGGAAGGACGTCTGGTGCAAGGTAGCATCGCTCTACGACGGAGCCGAATACAGCCTGTATACGTTTTTCAGGATCCGGGACATTCGGTTGGTTTTTGCTCCCGCCGATATGATCGGTGCCTATGGCGGCGAGATCGACAACTGGATGTGGCCGCGTCATGACGGAGACTTTTCGTTCCTCCGGGCCTACGTCGCCCCCGACGGATCCTCGGCGAACTACTCCAAAGACAACGTGCCGTACCATCCGAGGCAGTTTCTGCATATCGATGCGAGTGGCGCTCACGACAGCGAGTTTGTCTTTGCGATCGGCACTCCGGGAACGACCGATCGGTACGCAAGTTCATTCGCCCTGGAGAAAACGGTGCTGGACCGCTATCCGGAAGATATCCGTCGTCGCAAGGCGATGCTGGCGATTATCGATAGCGCGGCCGCAACCGATTCATCGGTAGCGATCCGGGTGGAATCGAGGATCGCCGGGCTGTCTAACTATCTTAAGAAGAACGAAGGAATGCTCGAAGGTTTCCATCGCGCCGACATCCTCTCGCAAAAGCAGGAAAACGAGCGGCATCTCACCAAGTTCATTAACGCAGATCCGAACCTGGTCAAGAAGTATGGCCATCTGCTGCCGTCGCTGGACAGCCTGTATCGGGTTCGTGAGCAATGGCAGGGCAAATCTTCACTGCTCAGATGGATGATGTGGCAATCGGACTATCTGCACGCCGCCTATACGATCTACAAAACTGCTCTGGAACGTCAGAAGAAAGATATCGACCGTCAGCGTGGTTATCAGGACCGCGATACCCTTCGCACGGTTGCCAACCTCAGGGATATGCAGGTGAATCTGCTTCCTTCGGTCGATCTGGAACTGCTCGCTTACCTTTGCCGGGAATCGCTGAACCTTCCGGATACCGAGCAGATCGCTGCGGTGAGCGCCATGTTGGCCGCCGAGCCGAACGCGACACCTCATCGGGCAATTGATGACTATCTGGCCGGGCTGTATCACGCGACAAAGCTTGGGGACGAGGACGAGCGCTTGGCGATGTACCACATGCCGCTTAAGCAGCTCCTCGCGCTCGATGATCCGTTCATCGAGATGGCGAAACTGATTGAGCCGGATGAAGAAGTGATCCGGGCCGAGGAAGAGTCGTTCAATGGTGCGATGACAGTGTATCAGCCCGAACTTATCGCGGCCTACCGGGCGTGGAAGGGCGGGGAAATGTACCCGGATGCGACCGGCACGACGCGGCTTACTTATGGATCGGTGAAGGGGTATGTTCCCCGCGACGCCGTCTACTACGAGTGGGTGACTACCCTTACCGGTGTGTTCCAGAAGGAGACGGGGGTAGATCCGTTTATCGTGCCAAGGCAGCTTCAGGATGTATACAAGGCTCACGATTTCGGAAAATATTATGACAGCACGATCGGCGATGTTCCGGTTGATTTTCTGTCCACGCTTGACATTACGAATGGGAACTCCGGGAGCCCGATCATCAACGGCAAAGGAGATCTGGTCGGATTGGCATTCGACGGAAACTGGGAAAGCATATCTTCCGATTATCTATTTCAACCGGCTCTCACAAGATGCATAGGCGTGGACATCACCTATGTCCTGTTCATTCTGGACAAGGTGTATCACGCCGACGAGCTGCTGAGAGAAATGACGATCCACTGGCGCTGACGTCAGGTCAGGACTTTGTCGCGACAATCAGGTCTGTCGGACCGGGTAGAGTGACCCGACGGACCTGCTCGAATCCGGTCTTCTTCAACCAGTCAGTATACTCGGCTTCGCTGTACGAAGCTCCGTGCGGCGTCCCGACCAGCATGTTAATCGAAAAAAGGGCGGCGGTGACCGGACCGGTCTTGTCATCGTTCAAGATAAAATCCTGGATGACGATTCTTCCGCCTGGATTAAGCGCCCGCTGGACCTTTTGAAACAGACTCAGATTCTCCTGATCGTCGAACATGTGGCAGATTGCCGAAACAAAGACCATATCGAATCCGGTGCCGAACTCGTCGGTCCGCATATCTCCCTCGATAAACTTGATCCGATCTTTCAGCCCGGCTTCCTCGATATGCTTTTGTGCTATCGGAACAACGGTGGGGAGATCGAAGATGAAGCCCTGTAGCTCCGGGTTGGCTTTGGCAAACGCTATCGAATAAGCTCCTGACCCACCGCCGACATCGAGCAGTTTCTTCACACCGGAAGCATCGACAATTCCGGCCACCTGCCTGCCACGGGCCCGGGCGTTGGCATCCATTGCGGCAATGAACGCCTGAGTCCATTTGTCGTCGCGGGTTGTCATCTCGGTGTACGTCACCGAGGTCCCTTTGCGAATGCACTCGGTAAGGGTCGACCAACGGTTCCAGAGATGCACGGCGTGCATGATGCCCATTCTCGAATCATTCTTCCCGCCCTCGGCCAGATAGCGGGCTGCTGCCGCGGAGTTGGTGTACTGTGTGCCCTTCTTTTCGAGGATTCCGAGCGATGTTATGGCATTCAGAAGGGCTTCGGTCGCGCGACGATCGGTGCCGAGCCGCGAGGCTACATCGGCCGCCGTCGCACCGTCGCGCACAGCCGTGAAGAGGTCGAGTTCGATGGCGGTAAGCATAATCCGGCTGGCGCGGAATCCGTTGAAAAGCGTCATGAGATCATCCGGAAGCATTCCTGATTCGTCCCGGGCTTTCATGCCCGCCAGCATTTTCGATTTATTCAATTCAACTTCGGCGCGAAGTGCTTTCTGATCGGTGTTGACGAGCCGCCGGACCGGGTGACCGTTTTTGAAATGCTCAATAACGATCTCGGAGACGTCGTCCGGCGTCACAGCCGAATACCAGATCCCTTCGGGATAGACAATCATGTTGGGTCCCCGTTCGCAAAGACCGATCGAGCCGCTGGTCGTGATCTGTACGTCGCCGGACAATCCTTGTGCCGCTACTTCCGCCCTGAGCAATTCAAGTATTCTGGCCGAGCCATGGGCCGAGCAACAGGGTATCCCCTCCGGCTTTTTCTGATCGCAGACGTAGACGTGGTATTTGAAAGCTTCCATCAGACTCTCCTTTTCGTTCCAGAGGTACCGGTCAGGGGCACCCGATAACAGGGCAAAAGCGGATGCCGAAATCTATACAGACTTAACAGGAAACTCCACCGTTTTGTTGCGGGAGAGCGTTCCGGCAGTACTTACAGCCGATACATATTTTACGGGCATGTCGGCTCGTTTGAGTTCTTGACACCCGGCTGCAGAACGAGTTTCTTCTGCGGTTATCTGAGGAGCTGTTAAGCTTCGGGTCTGGGCACCGAGCGAAGAAGAACGAAGATGAACGTGACGGATTCGGACAAATACGAGGCGGACCGCAGGGCGTATGAATCGGCGAGGCGATGGCTGCCGACCATATCGGTCGAGGGTGCGTTCGCGAATGTCTTTATCGTGATCACCGGCGGAGCGTTTCTCACCGGTATCGCTCTGTTTCTCGGTGCGAACGATTTTGAGATCGGCTTGCTCGGAGCAATCCCGTTCATGGCCCAGCTTGCCCAGCTTTTCTCGGCCTACCTTGCCAAACGTTCCGGCGGGTGCAAGTCGTACTCGGTGCGAAGTGCCGTTTTCGGGAGGCAGATCTGGTGGCTGGTGATTCCGGTCCTGTTTATGTCGGGCGAGTGGCGGCTGGAACTGTTCTTCACGATACTGGTGCTTTCGAACCTCGCGATCATGACCGCCGCCCCGGTCTGGCTTTCCTGGATGGCGGATATTGTCCCCGACCGAATTCGTGCCCGCTATTTCGGATTCCGCAGCGCCGGGATCGCCTTCTCCACCGTGTCGGCGACTGTGCTGGGCGGGATTATTCTCGACAAGTTCCGTCACTCCGGCGAAGACGCGACCGGCTTCGCCGTCATACTCGGTTTCGCCTGTCTGTTTGCGCTCGCAGCCGTACTCTTGCTGCGTCGTCTGCCGGATCGACCGAGTGACGAACAGGAGGCCGATTTCGGTCGGTGGTCCGACGTCCTCGAGCCACTCAAAGATCCCAATTTCCGGCGCCTCCTGAAAGTATTCTTCGTCTGGAATATCGCCGTCGGCGTCGCTTCCGTCTTCTTTGCGGCTCACATGATCACGAATCTCAAAATGTCGTTCACGATGATATCGTTGTATTCGGCGGTTCCGGCGGTCATGGCCGTGATCCTGAACAAGCCCTGGGGGGTCGTGATCGATCGGTTCGGCTCCCGACCGGTTATCGTGCTCTGCGCTCTGGGAATCGGTTTGATCCCCTTGATCTGGTGGCTCCCGCGCCCCGATTTCCTCTGGATTCTTGGATTCGAGGCAATCTACTCGGGTGCTCTATGGACGGGATTCAACCTGGCAGCGTTTAACATTCCGATTTCGAACAGCCCCCGCAACAGGAGGATGTCGTATCTGGCGATGTTCGCGGTCATCACCGGGATTGCCTATTTCGCAGCCTCAATCGCAGGCGGCTTTCTCGCCGAATCGTTCAGTTTCGTCCACTGGCGGATCGGCCGACAGACTATTGTCAACTACCATCTGCTGTTCGGAGTTTCGGCGGTGCTGAGACTGCTCGCGGGATTGCTGTTCCTCAGCTTTCACGAACCGAAAGAGAAAGCGATCCCGATCATGGTACAATTCATGGGGTACTCCATGCTCAAGCGGCTGTCCCTCGGGCGGCAGATCCTCCCTCGCGGAGTTCGGATGATCGGCGATTTCGTACACCAGCAACGTCGGGACTTTCACTGGCGTTAG
>CAZFOY010000015.1:10968-63411 GCA_964520865.1 uncultured Ignavibacteriales bacterium
GCACGCTTGCCAACTGCCCTGCGTCATACTTACTTTCCCGCAACATGGTCGCAGGTATCTTCGATCAATTACGGCAATGGATGAAGGAGAGAGCATGGAAGGATATGTAAGCTGGGTGATCGGCAATCCGCTTCTGTCGGCGGCGGTGCAGTTCGGGATTCTGGGAACGCTGGGAGAAGTATTCTCAATCAGCTTGAAGCATAAGAAGTTTGCCCTGCCCGGAACAGTGCTGCAGACGCTGTTGAAAGTCCTTGCCTGGGCTCTACTTGGCGTTATCATCAAATACGGTTTCGCCGGGATGAAAGGATTCACCCGGGCGCTGCTTGATCATCGCATGCTTCCTGCATTCATGGCTTCCGGAATCGGCTGGGCGTTTGCCGTTTCGGTGCTCACAAATCTTCTCTTTGGACCCCAGATGATGTTCTTCCATCGTCTCGAAGATAATCTTATTCTATGGCGAAAGAACTTCGCTGGGCTCACGACCGCCTGGTGGACGCTGATCTGGTTTTGGATTCCGGCCCACACGGTGACGTTCTCATTGGCGACGGAGTATCAAATCGGGCTCGCGGCGCTGTGGTCGATTGTGCTGGGGTTGATCCTGGGATTGGCGAAGAAGGATCGTGTATCGGGAACCGCGGGGGTTTGATATTACCTGTCAATTCAGAAGGGGCTACGGACTGTCGCAGGGTGGACCAGCTTCGGGCCCGCCATCCTGGAATACCGCCACAGGCGTCAAACGCAACGAGCAGATCGCGATGACGATATTTCAACTCGAATGAAACGGCTGTTGTAGGTCTGAACATTCTTATGGCCGGACGTCTGAGACCGGCCCGGCGGCTGCTCGTCAATGGCAGGTTCGAAGCGAATCGGCTCTACAAGAAAGAGAGAAGATTAACCGGTGTAGCGTTGCCCGAAAATCCGGCCGTAGTAAAGACCGGCGCCGGTGCCGATCGTGCTGATAATGAAAGCGGCGAGAAAGCCGAAGTGCATGCCGAGCCACCAGCCGATCCAGCCGCCGGCCGAGGCCCCGATAAATCCGAACATCTTTGCTGAGAACATTGCCGCCTCCAAAAGGAAGAAAGACTGTCTTGCTCCACCTATTTCAGGAGCAAATCACTGCTCTATTCCTTTTGTCGGCAGCCCAAAGCACAAACTTGAAAAGCGAGACAACTACTTGTATGGCAACGGCTTTTGGTGAGTCGCCAAATAGTCGACTCACCAGTTTTTGGCGGAACGCAGGCGACGGATCTGGCCAACATGATTTTCGCCGTGACCGGCGTAGAGACGGACCAGTTGTTCCAACGAAACATCGCCATCTTCCGGGTGATATGCTGTCCGCTGCCAGTTTGCAGCCGGTTGTTGCTGCAGGAAGCTGCTCCACCTCGCGTGCAGTCCCTTCAGGAGCGCCATCGATTCATCGATAGCGTCACCGCGAGCATCCGGCAGATGTGCCCAGTCATCCTGACCGTAAGGTTTCAAAGTCGGATGATCTTCGGTCACCACCAGCCGCATACGAATGTACGCGTTGACGTGAGCGTCGGCCAGATGATGCACCACCTGCCGAACAGTCCAGCCGCCATCGCGATAAGGCGTGTCGAGTTGATCGTCGGATAGCCCCCCCACAACTTCGGCAAGTTGGTTTGGGAGCGAACGGATTTTGTCGATGAGATTGCCGCGTTCTGAATCAGACAGCATGAGTCAGTTCCTCCTGAAGAGAGTTCACTTATCGACCTTACATCGCCCGGCAAGGGCGTTCGCTCCCGATATCTATTGAAAATGAAATGTCCGGCGCCGAGTGTCAATCAGGAAGTGCAGATTCGGCATCATTTTCGATTCATCATCTTCCAGGCATCTTCGAGGATCTTTCTATGGTCGAACGCAATCTCCTGATTGCGCCAGTTCTGAACCAGCTCCACCCCGGCGGCATCCGAACCGGCCTTCAGTTCTGATACGTCCGCCTCGGCGAGGAAGGCGACCGTGACAGTGTGTCGTCGGGGGTCACGCCCCGGGTCTGAGTAGACGCCTATAAAGCGGAGATTTGTCGGGGTAACGCCGATTTCTTCTTCGGTCTCACGAATGCAGGCCTGCTCGACAGTTTCACCGATCTCGACAAATCCACCCGGCAGGGCATAGGACCCTTTGAACGGATCGTGTGCCCGGCGTATCAGCACGACCGAGTCATCTCTGAAAATCACGCAGTCGACTGTTAGTGAAGGTCCGCTGGGAGTGAAGCTGTTCATCATGCGATATGGAGCTTATCTCTGGAAGCGACTATTGAACGGAGAGCGCGGTCACTTGCCCCGAGACGATCTCCTTCAAACGGTTGTCGTTCTCGAGTTCTTCGATTGAGTACCGCGTCACGAGTTCGTCGAGAATCCGCATCTGTAATTTACTTCGCACCTCGACTTCCGACAGGGGAATGTGGCTGAACGCGATCATCGCATACTGGGGCATCCATCGATCGGGCAAGAGATCCCAGAGTTTACGCTCGAGCATCCATTTGGTATCGTAGTTGGGATCGGGACTCTTCTCCAGCTCGGCGAAGTTCGTCATCGACATATCCGCCATCGCGTCCATGTCCGGCTTACGATGCAGAGTGAATTCCTTGAACACGGCGCCGAAATCTCCCCGATGCTTTTCCATCAGATTGTCGAAAACGGTACAGTCTTCGAAGCCGGCATTCATGCCCATGGCGAAGAACGGGACGATGGCATGGCTGGCATCGCCCAAAATTGCGACCTTATCTTTGTAATGCCAGGGAGAACATCGAACCGAGAAAATGCTCGCCGTATCGTTGGTGAAATAGTCTTCGACAAGGGTCGGCATGCGCCCGTATGCCTTCGGGAAATTGCGTTTGAAGAAGCTGATCAACTGCTCTTCAGTCTGCAGCGCACAAAACGAATTCTCACCCTTGAGCGGCAGGAACAAAGTGATCGTGAAGGCATGGTCGATCCGCGGTATTGCCAGCATCATTATGTTCGGCCTCGGCCAGATGTGGACGGAGTTATGTTCCATGGCCCAGTCGCCGTCGGGCAGCGGTGGAATGACCAGCTCGCGGTATCCGTAGGGGTGGGTTGTCAGTTCGCTGACAGTCGCCCTGCGGTCCTCGAGATTCGCCCGCACCGAGGAGAAGATGCCATCGGTCCCGACTATGCGGGAATACCGTTTTGACGTTTTCTCGCCTGACTCGGTATCGAGAAATTCAACATCGCAGGTGTCGATATCAATATACCCGCACTCCTGATTGAAGAAGATCTTGACTTTGCCGGTCGCTTCCGCCTTGTCCATGAGGGTGCAGTTCAGTGCGCGCCGGTCTATCGTGTTTATGGAATTGTTCTCTTTCCCGTAACGCTGGAATTTGAGCGTGCCGTCGGCCATATGGACCGTTCGGCCCCGCTTCGGAAGCGTCTGTGAGGTGATCGCGTCGGCCTGCCCGACGCCTTCGAGTGCCCGGACCCCGCGGGCGGAAATGGACATCACGATGGACCGTCCCGCCGAAATATGAGCATGGCGCATGTCCGGACGTTTTTCGTAGAGGTCTACCCGGTATCCTCGTTTTGCCAGATACAGCGAGAGAAGCGTTCCGACTAATCCGGCCCCGACGACGCAGATTCGTTCTTCGTTGATTTTCAATTGCTTACTCGGACTTTTTCGTTAACAATCTTTCGTACCGTTTAACTTGCTAAATTATTTGTGGTTCCACAAGGTTGAATTTTCTCAAAAGGCGCCGTCGGGTCATCCGGCCGGAACTCTGTCGGACTGACGTTACGCCACCGACCGCTTTGCTGCAACGGCGACATTATGTATATTCCATTTCGACGTACTGAACTTTCACCGAATGAAAGAAAACGACCAATGAATCATAGCGAACCGAAAGACCACCACGGCGACCATGATCGGCCGACCGGCATATATTCGAACGAGACGCTTCGTCTTCTGATCGAGCGGGCAAGCTGCAGGAGTTTCTCCGAGAAGAAGATTCCGGCAGAGACGATAAACGAAGTCCTCCGGGCAGGGGTGCATGCCGCGACCGGCGGCAACCTGCAGCCGTATTCGATCATCAAAATAGAAGAGCAGTCGACGAAGGATCACCTGGCCCGTCTCAACGGTGATCAGATGTTTATCGCCACGGCGCCGGTCAATCTGTTATTCTGTATCGATTGGCATCGTATAGAAAGATGGGCTGAGTTGGAGGTGGCACCTTTCACGGCGGCCGACTCCTTTCGCCACTTCTGGATTTCGTTTCAAGATGTGATAATCGCCGCTCAGAATATCTGCACCGCCGCCGATGCTCTCGGGCTCGGATCGGTCTATGTCGGCACCGTCTTGGAGTGCTTTTCACAATTAAGGGAGATATGTAAACTTCCCGATAAAGTCTTTCCGGTCGTACTGTTGAGTTTGGGCTATCCGAAAGTACGTCCGCAACCTCGCAGGAAGTTGGGGGTCGAAACGGTAGTACATGACGAAGTGTATCGGGATCCATCCGATGAAAACCTGCTTCGTTCGTTTAACGAGAAATATCCCGAAAGCAGAAGAGAGATTACCCCGGAACGACTGGAGAGGATCACGGCGGTCTGCGAGAAAGTTCACGGGAAGCCTTTCGCAGACAAATGCATCGAACGAATCAAGGCTCAGGGATTTGTCAGCGCCGTGCAGTATTACTTCGGGCTGCACTATCAAGCGGACGAGATGCCACAGGGGAATGAAGATTTCCTGAAGACGATAAGATCGTTCGGTTTCGGCTGGTTCGGCAAGGACTGATGAGCGTATTGCGAGTTCGCCAAATCATGTCGATTTTCCTTTCATCGAACGAGACTCGGACCGTATCTTAGGCTGACTTCGGATTCAAAAGAGGAAATAGTGGAAGACATTCATATCAATTTGATTGCTTCGGAATTGCATGTCGCAGAACGCCAGGTGGCGGCGACGGTCGCTTTGCTCGATGATCAGGCGACAGTTCCGTTTATTGCCCGGTATCGCAAAGAGGCGACCGGTAGTCTCGACGAAGTTGCGATCGCTTCGATCCGCGATCGAATCGTTCAACTCCGTGAACTCGACAAACGACGTGAGGCGATAATAAAATCGCTGGAAGAACGCGACCTGCTGACGGACGAGCTCAAAGAGAAGATCGACTTGGCTGCGAGCATGGCCGAACTCGAAGATATTTATCTTCCGTTTCGTCCGAAACGTCGGACCCGCGCTACGATCGCCCGGGAAAGAGGGCTGGAGCCGCTTGCCGAGCTTCTATACGCTCAGGAAGATATCGACCCCTTTGCTGAAGCCGAGAAGTTTGTGAATTCCGAGAAAGAAGTGGGATCGGTCGAGGATGCTCTTTCCGGGGCGCGGGATATCATTGCGGAATGGGTCAATGAGGATGCCGAAGCACGCGCTCAAATGCGAGAGCTTTTTGCCTCCCGCTCCAGCATCAAATCAAAGGTCGTTGTCGGCAAAGAGACCGAAGGAGCGAAGTTCTCCGACTATTTCGATTGGGAAGAGCCGCTCGTGAACGCACCTTCGCACCGGATTCTCGCCATGCGACGAGGTGAGACCGAAGGGATTCTCAGCCTGTCGATATTTCCTCCGGAAGATGAGGCTCTGGAGCTGCTGGAAGATCTGTTTGTGGATACGGACAACGCCGCCTCCGAACAGGTCTTGGAAGCGGTGCACGACGCGTACAAACGATTACTCGGCCCGGCCATGGAGACCGAAGCACGGGTTGAATCGAAGAAGCGAGCCGATGCCGAGGCGATTCACGTTTTCTCGGACAATCTTCAGGAACTGCTCCTTGCGCCGGCCCTCGGGCAGAGGGCGGTGCTGGCGATCGATCCCGGATTCAGAACCGGATGCAAGATCGTCTGTCTAAACCGGCAGGGGAAGTTGCTGCGCAACAGTACCATCTACCCGCACGGCTCCGAAAGCCAGCGGATGGCGGCAGGTGACGAGATAAAAGAGCTGTGCAAGAAGTTCAGTCCGGAGGTTATCGCGATCGGCAACGGGACCGCCGGAAGAGAGACGGTCGCGTTCATTAATGAGCTGGATCTGCCGGGGAATATCCCGGTGGAGATGGTCAATGAGTCGGGAGCTTCGATTTACTCGGCTTCCGAAGTTGCCCGGGAGGAATTCCCGGACTACGATGTGACCGTGCGCGGGGCAGTGTCGATAGGAAGGCGACTGATGGACCCGCTGGCCGAGTTGGTCAAGATTGACCCCAAATCGATCGGGGTCGGGCAGTATCAGCACGATGTCGACCAGTCGGCCCTCAAGCAGGGATTGGATGACATTGTTATGCGCTGTGTCAACGGCGTAGGAGTAGAGATCAACACGGCCAGTAAACAGCTCCTGACCTATGTCTCAGGATTGGGGCCGGTGCTCGCACAGAACATCATAGAATTCCGGAATACGAACGGTCCGTTTGCGTCGCGCGAGACTTTTCTGAAGGTCCCCCGGCTCGGCCCGAAAGCGTTCGAGCAGTCGGCCGGGTTCTTGAGAATTGCCGATGCTTCCGATCCGCTCGATCGGAGCGCTGTTCATCCGGAAAGTTATTCGGTCGTCCACGCCATGGCTTCAGACCTCGGCTGCACGGTGGCTGATCTGATCCGGGATGAGTCGTTGCGAAAGAAGATAGACCTCAAGAAATACGTCTCGGATAAGATCGGCATTCCGACTCTGAAAGACATTATGGACGAATTGGCGAAGCCGGGGCGCGATCCGAGGCCTTCATATGAGACTTTTGCGTTCGATGATTCCGTCAAGACGCTGGAGGATCTTAAGGCCGGGATGAGACTCCCCGGAATTGTCACCAATGTCACGGCGTTCGGCGCTTTTGTCGATATAGGCGTTCACCAGGACGGTCTGATCCACATCAGCGAAATGGCCGACCGGTACATAAAAGACCCGGCCGAAATCGTCAAAGTCCAGCAGAAGGTCAAAGTGACGGTGCTGAATGTCGATCCCGACCGCAAACGAATCTCTCTTTCGCTTCGTCAAAAGCAAACAGACTGACGACTCGCAAAGTTGACCTTACGTCGACTTGAATTGAATGTCCGTTTGAACTAAGGACCTGCCTTGAGTAATTTCAGTATTCAGAATGTCGATTTCAACATGGTCATCTTCGGGGCCTCCGGCGATCTGACTCATCGGAAACTCCTGCCCGCCCTCTATAACCTGAATCTCAAGCAGCGGCTGCCGGCCAATATCAACATCGTCGGCTTTGCCCGGCGTGATTACACCGACGACCGCTTTCGTGAAACAGTCCGGGACGGCCTCAAGGAATTCTCGGGAGATACGTTCGACGAGACGGCCTGGCAGGCGTTTGCCCCAAAGGTTCGTTATTGTCGTGGTGACCTCAACCGGAAAGAAGACCTCGCGAAACTGAACGATCTGCTCAAGGATCTGGAACAGCGCCGGGCCGACAGGCTGTATTATCTGGCCGTAGCTCCCGAGCAGTATCCCTCGGTGGTTGAGATTCTCGGATCATGCGGAATGTCCCGGGCGGCCGACGGTTGCCGCAACATCATCGTCGAGAAACCGTTCGGAAAGGACCTCGCCTCGGCCAGAGAATTGAATCAGCAGATCCACAAAGTGTTCGGCGAGGACCAGATCTATCGGATCGACCATTACCTGGGGAAAGAGACAGCCCAGAACATCCTTTTCTTCCGATTCGCCAATACGATTTTCGAACCGGTTTGGAACCGGCGTTACGTGGACAGCGTGCAGATCACGGTGGCGGAGGATGTCGATATCGGACACCGGGCCGGCTACTACGATAAGTCGGGGGTACTTCGGGATATGTTTCAGAATCATATCATGCAGCTCTTTACGCTAATCGCGATGGAGCCGCCGGCCTCATTCGAGGCGGATACCCTCAGAAACGAGAAAGTTAAGGTTCTGTCGGCGGTACAGCCGGTCCGTATCGAGGACACGGTGCGAGGGCAGTATGAGGGGTATCTCGACCATGACAAAGTAGCGTCGGACTCGCTGACCCCGACCTATGCCGCGGTCAAAGCCTACATCAATAACTGGAGGTGGAAAGGGGTCCCGTTTTACCTGAGATCGGGCAAAGCGATGGCGGCCAAAGCGAGCCATATCTCGGTCGTTTTCCAGCGTCCGCCTGTAGTGATGTTCGGGATGGAAACGGAACAGCAGTTGACCCCCAATATCCTGAGCATGTGTATCCAGCCGGACGAAGGGATTCACCTGAAGTTTGAAACCAAGGTTCGGGACACGGGGGAGGAGACGAGGTCGGTCGATATGGAGTTCCACTACCGGTCATCGTTCAAGGATCAGCGGCTGCCCGATGCCTACGAACGGCTGCTCCTCGACGCTATCAAGGGGGATGCCTCGCTGTTCGCGCGCGACGACGAAATCGAGTGCTCCTGGCATCTGGTCGATCCGATAATCGAAGGCTGGGGCAGTCCCGGAGCGCCTCCGCTCGTAAAGTACAAGCGGGGAAGCTGGGGGCCCGAGGCTGCCGATCAGCTGTTGAGTCGGTCCGGACGGGAATGGCGGCTCGGCTGTGGCCCGAGCGGACATCCGGCCGGGGTCTCCAACGACTGACCCGGGGACAGCCGGATGAAAAATACCCTTGCAAGCGGATTCCGTTGTGTATAGTATATCTGAGCCTTTTGAACAAAAGCCGGGTCCGAGTTGTTAGGACAGACGATGAAAACGAACCAGACATGCCGAGGAAGTAGTTCGGGTTTATGACACCTGATGACGACCCGCATTTATGCCCCTGTTTGATGGATCTTCTGTTCCCCGGAAGATCTCTTTTCCTTTTCACCAAAATTGAAAGAAGGGTGCGCGTTGCCGACTGAGAAAAGTCCAGCAAAGAAAGCGGCCGTGGTCAGGGAGTGCCTGGCGAGAGATTCACGCGAAACATTTTTCGTGAATCTGGCCGGCGACTACGGCTATCTTGAACTCCCCTATTATGTATCACAGGATCTGGAAAACAGCGGACACATCGTCCGTCCGACCTGTCAGGAGATGCTCGACGCGTACATAACGCCGATCATGCTGGCCAAGGCGAAAGTCCTCGGCGTCCCGACTCCCGATTACTATATCACGAACGGATATTTCGAGGCCCCGGTGATTATAGATACGGCCAACCCGTTCATGCTCCGCAGCCGGATCGTGCTCAAGCAGACGCTGCAGTCGCGGGTGGCGAAATCGATGACGCGCAACTACACATACGCGATCTGCTGTCAGGAACTTCCGGCCAACTCGCAGGTCAAGTACTTCCGTTCCGTTTACGGTTGGTGTCAGTACGAAAGATTTCGCCGCGTGTCCGAAGAGGTCTGGGCGAAATTCGGAATACCGCTCGCCAAAGTGCGGGTCGTTATTCTGGAGGACGGGAGGATGCTGCTTTCCGATATCGGGCCGCTCCCTTTCAAGGCGCTCAATCAGCACGAGCTTGATCACCTGAACAAGAGGGTGCAATGGGAAGAATAGGCGTCTACGTAGAGCGCTACACGATCACTCATTCGGAAGAGATGGGTGCGCTCATGAAATTCGGGCAGGTGGCCCGCAAGCTCGGTCATCATATCGATTACCTGTTTCGCCCCGATATATACAAGATTCCTCAGTACGACGCGGTCTTCATCCGTGCCTTGACCGATCCGCTGAACACATCGTACATAGCCTCCCGAATGGCGGAGCTTAACAAGATCCGGGTGCTCGATGATTCCCGGTCGATCTATATCTGTTGTGACAAAGTCAATATGTACCGGCATCTGCAGATCAACGGCGTTCCGTTGCCGGAGACGGTATTTCTCCAGGAGAGCGATCTGACCGTTCGCAAAGGGGCCGAGTTGCTGGATGTCATGGGCGAGCCGTTGGTGCTCAAGGCGCCCAACAGCAGTTTCTCGATGTATGTCGAGAAGGCTCACACGCCTCAGGAGTTCGTCAAGATCGGCAACAAATTTCTCCGTCGATCCGACCGGCTCGTGGTTCAGAAGTTCATCCGATCAGAGTTCGACTGGCGGGTCGGGATGCTTGGCGGCCAGATCCTGTACGTTTGCCAGTACACCATCCCCAAGAAGCGCTGGAAAATTCTCACCTACGTGGAAAACGGCAAGGCCGTCTACGGCCCGGTGCGCGGGATCGATGTAGACAAGGCAGACCCGAAGCTTCTCGAAGTTGCGCTGGCCGCGGGTGCAGCAATCGGCAACGGTCTTTACGGAGTAGATCTGAAGCAGGTCGGAGACAGCTACGTTGTTATCGAAGTAAACGACAATCCGTCGATCGATAGTGGTGCCGAAGACCAGAATGCTCCGCAACTCTACGAACGGATCATCCGCTACCTGATGGGGGAATGGGGATGAGCTATGAAAGGTGATCCCAAAGTCCGGGTAGGGACGGTTAAGGATCTCGATGCTCTGGTCGATCTGGAGGAACGCGGATTTCAGTCGGACAAATTTTCCCGCCAGCAATTCGAATATCTCCTAACCAAAGCCAACGGCACCGTCCTTGTGCTCGTGTACCGCCGCAAAGTGGCCGGAGCGGCAATCATGCTCTGGCGAAAGAATGCTCCGGTGGGTCGACTCTACAGCATTATCGTAGACCCGGATCTGCAGGGGAAACAACTCGGGACGATACTACTGCGGGCCTGCGAACGGGAGGCTTCAAAGCGCGAATGTCAGGAAATGTCGCTTGAGGTTCGCAGTGACAATAAGCAGGCGATCGGGTTCTACGAAAAGCACCGATACAAAGTCGTCGATTCACTGCCGGGATATTATTCCGATGGCGCCTCCGGGCTTCGAATGGTCAAGCCGCTTCAACAGCCCGGCGGTGGTGAGATACAACTCAAGATGCCGTACTACGGCCAGACGCTTGAGTTTACCTGTGGCTCCGCCTGCCTGATGATGGTATTCAAGTACTTCACGCCGGAGCTCACGCTGAACCGACTGCTTGAACTGACCCTCTGGCGCGAAGCCACTCTCGTGTTTATGACTTCGGGCATGGGCGGATGCGGTCCATTCGGACTTGCCCTTGCGGCCCAGACAAGAGGATACCCGGTGAAGGTCCTGTTGTCCCGAGAGCAGTCACCATTCTTCTCGTCGGTAAGGAAGAAGGACAAGCGACAGGTCATACGAATCATTCACGACGACTTGCAGGCGCGGGCGCTGGCGGCCGGAGTCAGGGTGAAGTATCAGGATGTGACCTTCAAGGATATCGCCCGAGAGATGAAAAAGGGGCGGATACCGATAGTCCTCATCAGCACCTATCGACTTCACGGTGATCGCGCCCCCCACTGGGTGGTTCTGACCGGGTTTGACAGTGATTACGTCTACTTTCACGATTCCTACGAGGGATTCTACGAACACGACCGGAAGCTTGCGCGGAATATCAAAATCCCGATTTCTGAATTCAACCGAATGAAGCGATACGGCAAGGATCTATACAAGTGCGTGCTGTTTGTCGGCAGCCCGGAGAAGGGTTCGTAGCGGCCCTGTCGGACGTCAAGGCTGCGTCTCAGGCACACGGACCTTACTTGTTGGTCAAGCCGTCAATGCCGATCACCAGGTTCATCCAGCCCCAAAGAACCGGAAGGTCTCGGTCGTTGTTATAGGATTCCATGCAATTACAGGGAGAATGACTAATGGATGCGAAGATAATTAACGAGTTTCTCGGACGAATAGAACTTTTCCGGGATTTTGACGCGAAGGAGCGCGAGGCTTTCGTCTCAATTATGGAAATCCTCGAGCTGCCGCCGGAGAGCATGCTTTTCGACGAAAACGAACCGAGAAGAAACCTCTATATAATTTATCGGGGTGAGCTGGAGCTGTTCAAACGAACTTCGTTCGGCGAGGAACGACGGCTGCTGGTATTCAGGAAGGCTGATTTCGTCGGTGAAGGTGCGTTGCTCGACGATTACCCTCACTCCACATCCGCAAGAGCGGTGACCGACGTCATTCTGTTTGCCGTGAGCCGGTCACGGTTTATGTCGCTCTGCCAGCAGGACCCGTCGGTCGGCATGAAATTCATGTCGCGGGTGGCCCGGGTGATGTCCCGACGGATGCGCCGGGCATCAACCGGTATTGTCAATGTCGCCGAGCAGTACGTCTCAGGCAGGACCCGAGTCGAACACGACTTGCTCGGCGAACGGGAGGTGCCGTCGGATTATTATTACGGCGTCCAGACGCTGAGAGCGCTCGAGAACTTCAATATCAGCAAGGTCTCCCTCACCAGCTACCCGGTTCTGATAAACGCGCTGGCAATGGTAAAGCTGGCGGCGGCCCGGGCGAATTTTGATTTGGGAGAGTTGCCCAAGCCGATTGCCGATGCGATCGCCCAGGCCTGCACCGATATCATCGGAGGAAAACTGCACACCCAGTTTGTCGTGGATATGATTCAGGGCGGGGCAGGAACCTCGACCAACATGAACGCAAACGAAGTGATCGCGAATCGTGCTCTTGAGCTTCTCGGGTATCAACGCGGAGATTATGACCAGTGCCATCCGAACAATCATGTCAATCTGTCGCAGTCGACCAACGATGCATACCCGACAGCTCTCAAGATCGCGCTGATCAATGCCAACGAGTCGCTGATCGTGGTTCTTCGGCAGTTGACCGAATCATTTCATACCAAAGCGTACGAGTTTCGCGATATCATCAAGATGGGTCGGACACAGCTTCAGGATGCCGTCCCGATGACCCTGGGACAGGAGCTCGAGGCTTATGCCGTCACGCTCGAAGAGGAGATCGATCGGTTGACTCAGAATGCCAATCTGTTTCTCGAAGTTAACATGGGGGGAACGGCCATCGGTACCGGCATTAACGCCGACCCACAATACCCGCCGATCGTGATCAGGCATCTTCGGGACATCACCGGGCTTGATTTGAAGCTGGCGAGCAATCTGGTGGAAGCGACTCAGGATACCGGCGCATTTGTCATGTACTCCTCGGCGATCAAACGACTTGCCGTCAAGCTTTCCAAAATTTCCAACGATCTGAGACTCCTGTCCTCGGGGCCGCGCGCCGGCATTAACGAAATAAATCTCCCGCCGATGCAGCCCGGATCATCGATTATGCCCGGCAAAGTCAATCCGGTTATCCCCGAAGTTGTCAATCAGGTCGCGTTCAAAGTGATCGGCAACGACCTGACGGTCACGCTTGCGGCTGAAGCAGGGCAGTTGGAATTGAATGTTATGGAGCCGGTAATTGCCCAGAGTATATTCGAATCGATAGAGATGCTTAAGAATGGAATGCTGACCCTCAAATACCGGTGTGTCGACGGCATCACCGCCAATGAAGATCGATGCCGCGGGTTGGTGGAGTACAGCATTGGTCTGGTGACAGCTCTGAATCCGGTACTTGGATATGAAATGTCCACGTCGCTGGCCAAGGAAGCGCTGGAGAATGACCGAGCCGTCTACGATCTGGTACTCGAGAAACAACTTCTTACACGCGAGGAGCTGGACCGTCTGTTGGCGCCGGAGAATATGATTCGACCGGGATTGAACAACCGAAAGAAGAAGTAGTCCGCCTTCAGAAGATCTCTTCGAGCGGTGATTCTTTCAGCCATAGTTCACGCATGAATTCGTACAGGTCCCGGCTGAGGGAGACTTTGTAGGGGGTGGGATTGAGCATCCTGAGATGGTCCGGACGCAACGAACGTAGTTGCGAGTCGACGCGTTCCCGGACTTCTTCAAGAGCGGGAAGCGGGGCGATCTTAACGCCGTCCCAAACCATGCTGTGTAATGTTTCGACTTTCTGAGGAGTGACGTAGGTTCTTTTCGCTTCCTCGTGCGGGTGACAGCAGAGGATGCGTACCCTCGGTTCGGGAGCAGGTTCATCGACATTAAGCATGATATCGACCAGTGGATACCCTTCCCGGCCGTACAAACGATATGCTGTCTTGCGACCGGGAATCGTGATCTTGGCCGTGTCCTGCGATAGTTTGATTCGGGGTTTGCCGTCGACTTCGACGAGTTTATATACGCATCCCAGCGATGGCTGTGACTGGCAGGTGACGAGATGGGTTCCGACCCCGAATATGTCTATCTCGTGCCCCTGCTGATTCAACGAATAGAGGGTCGGTTCATTGATTTCGTTACTGGCGACAATTTTGAGATCCGTAAAGGGGACATGAAACCTTCCACTGATTTCTTTGAACACCTTACGCACCGCTTTAGACAGATGGGCAAGGTCGCCGGAATCGAGCCGGATCCCGATCGGCTGGTATCCGAATTTGTGCAAGGCAAGAGCCACGCATATGAAATTCTTTACCCCCGACTTAAGGGTATCGTACGTGTCCACCAATGCCAGGAAATTCTCCGGGAAAGCCCGCGCGTAAGCTATAAACGACGCCAGCTCTCCTTCGTTGGTCTCCCGATACTCCAGCTCTTTACGATACGCAAGAACGGTTTCAACAAAATCCTGCTGCTTGCCTTCGGTATCGACCAGGGAACTGCCATCGACATCGTTCAGGTCAAAGAAAGACGACACAAAAGCGTGTGCCTGGGTTCCGCTTATCGGAATGGAGTAAAGAAGCCCGGCGAGGACGTTCGAGGTACCGGCAAATCCCCCGAGGTAGCTGTAACGTGATGCGGACACGGCGCCATCGGGGCCCTGGGCTCGCCGCAGGCCGAATTCGACCATCGTCTTACCTTCCCCGGCGGCCATTTTCATCCGGGCGGCGTTGGTTGTTACCAGACTGGGATAGCTCACAAGATTCAAAAGGGCGCTTTCGAGCAGTTGGGTCACCCCGAGCGGACCTTCAACCCGAAGAAGCGGAACGCGGGGAAAGACGACGCTTCCTTCGGCGATTGCGTAGATCCGCACCCGGGAGCAATCGATGGTGCGAAGCCACTCCCGAAACCCCTCTTCGCAGTGCGGCATGACCGAACAGATATACGCTATATCTTCTACAGTGAACCGGAAATCGCGCACGAAACGAAGGACTTCGGAAAGCCCCGCGAAGATCGTGAACTCGCCGCCAAAGGGATTCTTACGGAAGAAGAGATCGAACACAGCCGGATCTTCGTGCTTGCCGCTCTTGAAATAGGCGTAGGCCATCGTCAACTCGTAAAAGTCGGTCAGGAGGGCGCGTTTGAATTCGTTTCTTGGTTTTGGACTCACAGTTTAATTCCGGGCCAGTTCACGATCGGGTCTACCGAAGATACCAGATGTGCGCCCGATTCCGCAAACTCTTTGTAGGCGGCGTCGGCGTCATCGGTGAAATCATACCCACCCTCGATAACTACCGGCGAAGTACAATCCTCCAAAAGATAGATCTTGTCGGCGAACGATTCATCCTGTTTCGTTGCCCGCTCAAGCAGATCTCGAACCGTCCAGGCCACGCAATGGCTCTTGGCCTGTCCGGCGATAATTACATAATCATACGACAGCAGGCTGTCCAAAAACGCGGTGTTAGGCTCCGCGATGATTTGAGCTCTGTCATCTCGGGTTACCTCAGGAGCGAGAACCGAGTAATTCTCGGTGAGCGGGCGGTCACCCTTGGTGATATATTCGGCCTGGCTCTGACGAGCCACCGTGTGGAAAAAGACAGCCTCCTGAATCGAGGAAACGAGTGCGTGATCCACTCCGCCGAGCATTACATGATACGGCCAGATCATCAACTGATATTTGCCGCTCCGTTCGAGCGTACGCGTGTAATGCAGGAGATAACGGTGAAGATTGGCATCGCCGGACGGAAGTTCCAGATCCTGGGCCGCCACCGGATTGATGCGCCATTTTCCCCCGGCTACTTCTTCCGATGAGATGACCGTGAACGGTTCGGGAGGCTTTCCATCGACATCGAGCAGAAAAGCCGGGTGAAAGATCTGCATCGCTTTGTGAGTATCGAGCGATACGATAATTCGGGAAAGGTGAATCAGATTGCGGTAGATGAACTCACAGATTCTTCGGCTGTCGTGCACCGCTGCATCGCCGGAACGTCCCTGTACGAACAGGGAGTATCCCGGGGTGCAGAAGCTGTTCTGGCAATCGATCAATACGAGCGCGATCCGCGGCCGGTCGTATACCGCCGGATGAACTTGATACTTTTCTGCCCAGCGCCCCGCCTCTTCGGCAACGGCACGGTAGTTGACCGGCCAGATATCGGGAATTTTCTCCGGGTCAAAGAAATCGGGAATCGACAGTTCGTGACTTTCCAAATCGATCGCTGCCCTTTCGTGGACTAAAGTAAACGACGGCTGCTATTTGAATAATTCGTTGAAGAAGTCCTGCATGGCCCGCCAGGATCGGTGGTCCGCTTCGGCGTTGTAGGCGACCCCTCTGGACGGATCATCACCGTTGCCGGCGTTGGTAAATCCGTGTACCGCGTGTCCGTAGGAAGTCAGGTACCAATCGACACCGGCGTCGTCCATCTCCTTCTCGAAAGCATTGACCTGGTCCGGACCACAATGCGGATCATCGGCGCCGCACAATGCAAGGACTTTCCCCTTGATATTCTTCGCATCGGCCGGATTTGGCGTATCCAGGTTGCCATGAAAGCTCACGACGCCATTCACGTTGGCGCCGCTGCGGGCGAGTTCAAGGACCACGCCGCCGCCGAAGCAGTAGCCGATCGCCGCGATCTTCGTTGAATCGACCAGGTCGGATTGCAGTAGGCGGTTCAGACCGGCGGTCACCCGTCTCCGCATGAGTGCACGATCCTTGCGATAGATGGAAGCCTGTTCTCCGGCCTCCTGAGAGTTCTTCGGACGAATCCCTTTGCCGTACATATCGACCGCGAAGGCGACATATCCGAGTTTCGCCAGCATGTCGGTTCGCATTTTGGCGTAGTCGTTCAAGCCTGTCCATTCGTGCACCACGAGTATGCCGGGTCGCTTCCCTTTGATGGCCGGATCGTAGGCCATGTATCCTTCGAGGGCAGTACTCCCGTCTTTGTACTCGACAGTCTCCGTCTTGATCTCGGCCCGGGCGCCGGCCACGAGCATGAAGGGCAGGATCAGCGACAGCATGAACTTCATGAAACCTCCTTATTTTGTTCTCATAACAATCGGCTGAAGTGGAAGTTCTGTGAATTGTCCGGCGGCAATTCAGCCCCGCCCGCGAAACGCGATATCTTGAGCCTGACACTCGATTTCCGAATTTCGCTTGTCAGGGGCCGCACAATTCATATAATACGAAGATAACGCAGTAAGGGCTTCAACAGGTATTGACTGCCGAGGGCAGAGGAGGTTGGTTACATGTCTTTGCGGGGATTAGTTATCATTGTGTTACTCGCGCTCGTAACATCAGCAGGCGCGGCCGACAAGAAGATCACGCTCAACAAGTCGTTCTGGTCAGGGTGGCAATACTCTCAAGATGACATTCACTTCCACAACGTAGGGGCAACCGCAAAGACTCTGCGGCAAGTAATGGCAGATAACGATGAGGCGGTTGCCCAGCTCAATTCCTACAAATCAAAAAAAGTCGCGGGCGCGGTTCTGGGTATTCCGGGCGGAGTCCTGATAGGCTGGCCGCTGGGCGCGACTATCGCCGGCCAGGACTGGAAGGACTCATATACGGTGATGATGGCCGTTGGGATTCCCCTGGGCATTGCCGACATCATCCTCGAGTCAAGCGCGACTAAAAACCTCAAGCGGGCAGTCGCAATCTACAACGGGGAAGAGCAGTCGTGCCTCGATCATGTCGGGGTCAATTTGTGCCTGTTTCGGAAGTCGAAATTCCCCGGACTCCGGCTTTCGTATTCGTTCTAAAAACTTACCTCGAGAAGGAGGCAGGGTCTGTGAGATTGCTCGGCTTAAGTATTTTGGCAGGGCTGATGCTGGTTATGATATCGAATGCGACCGCCCAGAAGATAACTCTGAAAAGATCGTTCTGGAACGGTTGGCAGTATTCGACCGATGGTCTGAAGTTCGAGAAGATCGGAACCAGAGCGGACGGATTAAAGGCGGTCATGGCCGATGAGCCGGGAGCCCTGAAGAAGCTGGACTCTTACAAATGGCAAAGAAATCTGGGCAACTTCTTCCTGGTTGTCGGGGGTGTCCTGGTAACCGTACCGGTGGTGGCCTGGATAGCCAACAAGGAATGGTCCTCCAAGAACACGGCGTACCTTCGGGACGGCGCCCCGGTATGCGCCCTCGGTCTCATATTCAAGGCCAGCTCCGCGGCCAGCCTTAAGAACGCGGTGGAAATTCACAATAAGAATGAGGAGTTATCAGCCCCGGGAGCTTCGCTTGGGCTGTACCTCGTTCCGGAACAAAATACGGCCGGTCTGTCGATAACGTGTTCTTTCTGAAGCCGGCCGTTTGATCAGCCCTGCCCTGTTTCCTCGTCCGGGAGTTCGTTTGTGATATCCAGAACGAGCCGCCAATTGCCGTCGGATCCGCGTCTCCAGATGTGGAGATAACTGCTAAGCTGTCCCGGACTTTCATCGTCGGCCGAAAGTCTAATCTCCATCGTTCCGTACGTATAGCCAAGGTCCGCGGAGGAAGATACCTCCGCCTGCGAAGGCAGCCAACGGTAGATGCCATTTCTCGCGGTAAAGGCTGAGTCGACAGCCGGCACTCCGATAATCGGCATACTCCGTTCGCGATACATCCGAATCCCGTCCGCGGCGAACCTGCGCACGGCATCGCCGATACCGTCACGGGAGGCCACTTTCGATAACTCTTCGTCCTGCGTTGTCAGATCCTTTCTAAGACTCTCCACGTCAATCGGAGAAGATGGCTTATAGTCCCCTGACGCATTCTTGAACGGCGTGAAAGTCGTATCCTCGTTTGCGGGACGGTCGTGCGAAATGCCTAAATCGACCACCACGTGCCATTCACCGCCCGGATCGCGTCGCCAGATTGAGACATAGTCGCCGAACAGCGACGGTTCGACTCCCGGCTTGGCGGCAAACTGATAAGGTCCGGTCGTGTAGCCGAAGTTGCCTCCGGATGAAATATCGCCGGTTACCGGTTGCCACGAGAGCACTCCCGGATGGTCGGGGCGCTGACGATAATACTGCTTGCCATTAATCGGTTTCGGGCGGAAAACGATCGCGTCATCGGAAAGACAGCTCAAAAATGCTTCTCTCATTCCGTCACTTTGTGAAAGATGAGAGAAATTTCTTTCGGCGGCCACGAGACTTGAGAGATTATCCTCGGCTTGATTCAGCTGGGAATTTGCTGAAGAGGTCATAAGAACAACAACTCCAATCAACAGACTCAGTTTACGCATAGCAACTCCTCGTTGCGAAAGTTAACGAAACGGCGCGGTTGTCGGCTGGACTGTTGTCACCTGGCGCGGGAACGCGAAGTCCCTCCTGAATGGCCATACTAACCAATTTTGTCTCGATTGTCACGTACGAAATGAATGCGGGTCAGGTCTCACAGAGAGGCGTGATACCGGAATCGGACACCAGCAGATCGGCGATATTGGTTTCTCGGAACGACGTTTCGATCTGGGCTGCCGCTTCATCGAGCTGGCGGTGTAACGGGCAGAGCTTCTCCCCATGTTGCTTGAGGCCGAGCGGGCAGGTATGAATTCGCTTGATCGGGTCAACCGCGTTAACAACGTCGAGCACTGTCATATCCGCGGAAGGCCTGGTCAGGGAAAAACCGCCGTTGAGCCCCCGCTGCGACAGAACCAGTCCGGCTCGTCCAAGGGCCTGAAGGACTTTGGACATATATCCTGCCGGAACATGAGCCATTTCCGCTATTTCCTGACTGGTCAACGATTTACCGCTATTTCCGGCCAGGCAGACGATGGCTCTGAGGGCATACTCAGCGGTCTGTGATATCAAATTCAACCTCCATATCAAGATAATTGGATATTTATATCTTGACATCTAATATAATGCCGATATATTGTTTTGTCAAGAGACAATCTTTTTTGAGCCATGAAGTCGATTATCCCGGACTGATACTGGTCCGGAACAAGAGAATATGGAAGGAGATGGTTATGAAGTACGTGAGGCTCTGGGTTGCGTTGGGAGTGGTGATAGTCGCTTCCTTTGCGGTGCTCGGCTATTTCGGGCATGACATCTACCGCAAAGCGCCGCCAATTCCCGATAAGATAGTGTCAACGGAGGGGCAGTTGTTGTTCACTGGTCAGGATATTCGCGACGGTCAGAATGTCTGGCAGTCGACCGGTGGACAGGAGATGGGGTCTATATGGGGGCACGGATCCTATGTCGCCCCGGACTGGACCGCCGACTGGCTCCATCGGGAGTCGGAGTGGATACTCAACTACTGGGCTAAGACAGAGTACGGCGCAGCCTCGTACAAGAATCTTGAACCGGATGATTTCGCCGCTCTTCGATCCCGTCTTGAGCGCGAGGTCCGTGCCAACACCTACGATCCATCGACAAAGACACTTACGCTGTCGCCGGTTCGGGCGGCCGCTTTCGAGGCGGTAAGTAAACATTACACATCGTTGTTCGGCAATGATCCGGCTCTGGCGAGTTTGCGGGAGGCATACGCAATTCCTGAGAATGTGATCAAGGATCCGGGTCGTCAGGCGAAGATGAACGATTTCTTTTTCTGGGCCACCTGGGCAACTTCGACCAACCGACCCGGCGAGAATATCACCTACACGCAGAATTGGCCGCCGGAGAGCTTGATCGGAAACAAGCCGGCAGGATCAATTGTCGTGTGGTCGGTGATCAGCTTTGTGCTGTTGCTGGCGGGGATCGGTGCGCTGGCCTGGTATTATGCCGCGATGAAACACAAGGAGCAGCCGGAGACGGAACTTCCGGAACAAGATCCCCTTCTCGCTCTGACCCCGACACCATCGATGAGAGCCACCCTCAAGTACTTTTGGGTGGTGATAGCGCTCCTCATCGTCCAGGTCGGGATGGGAGCGGTGACGGCTCACTACGGAGTTGAAGGGTCCGGATTTTACGGGATACCGCTGGCAAAGTGGCTCCCTTACGCGGTTACCCGTACCTGGCATACTCAGCTCGGGATTTTCTGGATCGCCACCGCCTGGCTGGCCACCGGACTGTTCATAGCCCCGGCGGTGTCAGGAGTCGAACCAAAATTCCAGCGGTTCGGAGTGAATTTTCTCTTTATCTGCCTGCTGATAATTGTAGCCGGGTCGATGTTCGGTACCTGGTACGGCACCCGTCAGAGGATGGGACTCGAAGCCAACTTCTGGTTCGGCGAGCAGGGATACGAGTATGTGGATCTGGGAAGATTCTGGCAGATCTTTCTGTTTGTCGGGCTGTTTGTCTGGCTTTTCCTGATGGGTCGGGGAATCTGGCCCGCACTCAAGAAACCGGGAGTACACCGCCACTTGCTCATTCTCTTCTTTATTTCAAGTGTGGCAATAGCGCTCTTCTACGGCGCCGGTCTCATGTGGGGCCGTCAGACTAATCTGGCTATTGCCGAATACTGGCGCTGGTGGGTCGTTCATCTTTGGGTGGAAGGATTCTTCGAGGTCTTCGCGACTGTCGTCATCGCCTTTCTCTTCACCAGGATGGGATTGCTACGGGTTGCCTCAGCCACCGCGAGTGTGCTGTTTGCGACTATTATCTTCCTCGCCGGCGGCATTATCGGCACGTTCCATCATCTCTATTTCACCGGTACACCGACTGCGATTCTTGCGTTGGGTGCAAGCTTCAGCGCCCTTGAGGTAGTGCCGCTCGTACTGATCGGTTCCGAGGCGTACGAGAATCTGGCTCTCAGCCGGGCAAGGACCTGGGTGAAAGCATATCGATGGCCGATCTACTGCTTCATTGCGGTCGCCTTCTGGAATCTGGTCGGAGCCGGTTTGTTTGGTTTCCTGATCAATCCGCCGATCGCACTCTACTACATGCAGGGACTTAATACGACCCCGGTCCACGGACACACTGCCCTCTTCGGCGTCTACGGGATGCTCGGGATCGGACTCACGTTGTTCTGCCTGAAAGGGATGGCAACCCGCCGGGTGTGGAAGACCAAGGTGCTTTCGTTCGCCTTCTGGGCGATCAATATCGGGCTGGCGGCGATGGTGCTCATCTCGGTCCTTCCAAGGGGTCTGATGCAAACTTGGGCGAGCGTCACTTACGGTATGTGGTATGCCCGTTCGGCCGAATTCATGCAGACCGGCATAATGGACGATCTCCGCTGGCTCCGGGTGATCGGTGATTCGATCTTCGCCATCGGAGTTGTTGCGCTCGGCTGGTTCATATTCGGACTTAAGTTCGGATGGTCAGTGACGAAAGAGATCGATACGACCGTTACGGAGAAACAGCCGACTCAAATCGCCGGGTGATACGAAACAAGCGATAGAAATATGCAAGGAGTTAGAACCATGAATATACAGCCTGAAAGCAGTGTTGGAGAACTGGTAGCCGATCGTCCGGAGCTGGGGACCGTTTTCGAGCAATTGGGAATCGACTATTGCTGCGGCGGGAAGAGAAATCTCGCCGAGGCTTGCCAAGATGCGGAGATCAGTGTGGAGTCGTTGATTGCCAGACTGGAAGCGGCGAATGCCACTGACCGGAGCGGCACCGAGATAGATCCGTCGATACTCACGCTCTCGGAATTGATCGGCCATATCGTAACGACACATCACGAATACTTGCGCAAGACCCTCCCGCAACTGAACAAGATGGTTGCGAAAGTGGCGGAGGCGCACGGGGAGCGAAATCCGAAGATGACGAAGCTGCCTGAAGTCATGGCAGGTTTCATCGACGAGATAATGTCTCATATGATGAAAGAGGAGCGGATGCTTTTTCCGGCAATCTGTCAGCTTGAGCAGTCACCTGCCGGGACCCGACTTCCGTTCGGATCGGTCGCCAACCCGATCGGCGTGATGGAGTCGGAACATGAGAGCGCCGGACGCGCGCTGGAGCAGTTCCGCACGCTGACGGACGACTACACGGTTCCGGAGTGGGGCTGCAATACCTATCGGTCACTGGTACACGAACTGTCGGTCCTGGAACAGGATATGCATCAGCATATCCACAAGGAGAACAATATTCTTTTTCCGAAAGCAATCGCGCTTGAGAAAACTCTGAACTGACCGGCTTCAGAACTTCAGACCCTCCTATGCGGCGGGACCCGGAATCGGGTCCTGCCGCTCTCTTCATTCGATCGGTTCCTTTTTCTTTGACATCGCATTCAAAAGCCTGCACTATAAGTCGAATCTTCAGCATATTTTTCCGGAGTGACTATGACTTCTCAGATCAAAAAGATAGCGATCGGATCGGACCATGCCGGTTATCGTTACAAGCAGGAAATCATCAAGCATCTTAAGGCTAAGGGTATTGAAGTAATCGATTTCGGAACCGATTCGGAAGAATCGGTCGACTATCCGAAGTTCATCCGGCCGACGGCTGAAGCGGTCGCGTCAGGTGAGGCGGACGCCGGGATCGTTCTTGGGGGGAGCGGCAACGGAGAGCAGATGGTCGCCAACAAGGTCAAAGGGATTCGCTGTGCCCTCTGCTGGAACGAACAGACGGCGCGACTGGCCAAAGAGCACAATAATGCCAACGTGATCTCGATCGGCGAACGCACGATCCCATTGGAGACGGCGCTATTGGTGGTCGATACCTGGATGGCGGCGGAGTTCCAGGGAGGGCGTCACGAACGCCGGATCAAACAGATCGAGGGGGATTAGGTCGATTGCTACAACGGGCTCATGAACTCGTTCCCTGCCGGATTAGCGCTGCTGAAGGAGGGTGAAAAGCTGGACCCGGTCGTGGTGATTCGACCGGTGATATATGACTTTCTGCTGTCTTTCAAGTTTGGTGTGCGCGAATGAGAAGTTTATCGGGAGCAGAAGAAACACTGCACAGAGCACTGAAATGCGCAATACTGTTTTCATGCCAATGTGAAACCAATTCTACCCACTCCACGTGATTGTGGATTCGGCATACCCCAAGCGATATTAACCGAAACAATCAGAAATCGAGAATTGTTCCACCAAGTATCCACTTTTGAAGCCGCCCGTTAATGGTCAATCGGATCGATTTATTGTTGCGCCGCCGGTTTCAATTGGGTATGAATTGACCGTATCAGACATCGATGAATTCGAAATGATTCGCAAGCACGTAAGTCTAAATCTCGATACTCGCGGTCTCGATCAGTCAGCCACCCTGGCGATTAACGACCGCAGCCGGCTACTTCAGGAAGAGGGAAAGATCGTTTATCGCCTCGGTCTGGGGCAGTCTCCGTTCCCCGTTCCGCAGCCGGTTGTCGACGCCCTCAAACTTCACGCCCGAGAGAAAGATTATCTTCCGTCCAAAGGGCATGCGCAACTTCGCAAGGAGGTTGCCGAATTTCACCGCCGGAAAGACGGGGTCGATGTGCATGCCGAGAATGTGCTTATCGGGCCGGGTTCGAAAGAGCTGATGTTTCTGTTGCAGCTCGTCTACTACGGCGAGTTGATCGTCCCCACCCCATGCTGGGTTTCATACGTCCCGCAGGCGCGAATAATCGGTCGAAGAGTGCATCTTATCCACACCTCATTCGAAGATCGCTGGCACATGACTGCGGCCAGACTGGAGGAGCTATGCGAACAGGAAAAGGACCAGTTCCGTCCGCGTATCCTGATCCTGAATTACCCGGGCAATCCGGACGGCTGTACATACAGCAGTACCGAGTTGAAGGAGCTCGCAGAGGTGGCGCGCAGATACGAAGTTGTGCTGTTGTCGGACGAGATCTATGGTCAGTTGCATCACGAGGGGGCGCATATTTCGGTTGCCCGCTACTATCCCGAAGGGACAATAATCAGCTCCGGGCTGTCGAAATGGTGCGGCGCAGGAGGGTGGCGGCTCGGGACTTTCACATTCCCGAAAGAGCTTGACTGGCTGCTGGAGAACATGGCTGCCGTGGCCAGTGAGACTTATACTTCGGTTTCGGCGCCAATTCAATATGCGGCGGTGCGGGCTTTTCAGGGTGGAGTGAAGATCGAGCGGTATTTGTGGCACGCTCGACGGATCCTTGCTCTGCTTGGGAACCAGAGTGCAAAGATGCTTCAGGAAGCCGACATAAAGGTGCACGCCCCCGAGGGAGCTTTCTATCTCTTCCTTGATTTCTCAAACCACGCCGCTTCGCTGGGCAGGCGCGGGATTGTCGACAGCGACAAACTTTGCGAGCGGCTGCTCGAAGATACCGGTGTGGCGATTCTGCCGGGTCGGTCATTTGAACGCCCGAACGGAGAGCTGTCGGCACGTCTCGCTTATGTCGATTTCGATGGCGCCAAAGCGCTGACGGCAAGCGAGACCATTCCGCTCGAAGACAAGCTGCCCGACGATTTTACGAAACTCTGGTGCCACAATGTCATCAAGTCGATCCAGTTGATCGTCGACTGGGTGAAGCAGGAATCGTAACCCGGCTCAACTAATCCGTAATCCGCACGAAGTCCGAAGGGACGGCAAACTGGCTGTCCGGGATATCCTTCTTTTCAGCACTCAGTATTTCCGAAGTAAACGAAAACATCTTCTCGAAACCGGGATGCCCGGATGAGGAACCCTTGTCTTCGTCGTCTTTCTTGCCGAACATCCCCGAGAGCTTCTTCATCGCCTGTTGCATGGCTGCATTCTGATCAGTGCCGGAAGTTGCATCGGTGGAATCTGCATCGCTCGAAGTTGTGGTCTCCATCACGACTACAGTCTTGATTGGATACCCTTTCACATCCTTGAGCTTGTCACTGAGTTCACTCAATTGCGGCCCGTAGCCGGGAAGCGAAGCGTACCACGATCGACCCTCTAACTCAGGATCGATTCCCACGATCCTGGCATAGTTCTGCTGATACGTCTTCATCTCGTCGAGGGCGGGATCGTCTTGGGCGAGCCATTCGTCACTCGTGATAATGGTTTTATGAGTGGAGTCCGATTTACTTACGCCGGTTGCCTTGGCGGTTACATGCTTGCAGGTAAAGCCGTTTACCTTAGTCGTCTTCGGATCAGTGGTGACGTCGACCGTCCAGACAAAGTCCTGGTCTCCCGGCATCATGCTACCGGGAGCCATGCTGTCAGCCATAGACTGCTGCATCTGTGACATCATCGCCTTTCCGCTGTCGCTCATCATTTTGACCATGTCGATGTCGGTTTCTCTGTAAGTCTTCGTGCTCAAATCAAGATGTTGCATCAACCCTTTGTCGAGCCGGATAATCGTTGCCTGCTTGGTTTGTTGTGCATGCGGAGCGATCTTGGTTAACTTACTATTGAACTCCGTCTCGTTGCCGGTGTAGATCATGTCCGGCTTGATGTAATCGGTTTCGGTTGTGGTGGTGCTGCCAAGGCCGAAGAGATTGTCAATAGTCGTCTTTCTGTGTATGACGACATCGGCAACCGACGCCCCTGCCGCGACAACACAGAGCAGAACGGTTAAGAGGATCAATCTGAATTTCATAACTCCTTCTCCTCAGGATATGTGGGACGCATCTGTTTCGAGAGAATTGCTCTCTCAGGCTATCGGCCGCGGGCCGATAGGTATTTCCTATCGCAAGATGTCGATCATTTCTTGTCGTTTATATATTTCACGCCGAGTTCGTAGAAAATGAACGAGAACATGTCGGTATCCCGTTCTATCCGCTGACTCAACGTCGACCCGACTCCGTGGCCGGCCGATGAATCGGTGCGCAAGAGAATCGGGAGGCCGGAATTCGATGCCGCCTGAAGGGCCGCGGTCATCTTTCGCGAGTTGGCTGGATTCACCCGGCCATCGTTCTCACCCGTCATGAACAGCACCGCTGGATACGAGGTCCCATTGACTACATGGTGATAGGGGGAGTACCCGGCCAGCGCTCGGTACTGCTCAAGATCTTTGACCGATCCGAATTCGGTGACGTTGAAGGCGCCGTTAGGGTCGAGTTCCACGCGCAGCATATCATAGATACCCACTCCGGATACGACCGCCCGAAACAGGTCGGGATGCTGCGTTAGTTCGGCTCCCATCAGCAGTCCGCCGTTACTTCGACCGTTTATCGCCAGTCGTTTAGGGCTGGTGTATTTCTTATCAATCAGATACTGTGCGCAGGCGGCGAAATCGTCGAAAACGTTTTGCTTGTTGGTGAGAGCGCCGGCTTTGTGCCACTCTTCGCCGTACTCACCACCGCCGCGGAGGTTCGCGACAACGTAAATCCCCCCCTGGTTCAGCCAGAGACTTCGGGCCGGATCAAATCCGGGCGTGAGGCTGATACCGTAACCGCCATAGCCGTACAGAATCGTCGGATTGTTCCCATCCAATGGAGCACTTCGTGGCTTCAGGATGGTCATCGGGATTTTAGTGCCGTCTTTGGATACGGCAAATTCGCGAAGCACCTCTACATTGTTGAAATCGGCGTTCGAGGTCACGAACAGTGCCGTGCGACTCAGGCGAGGGGTTGATATTTCATACCAATACCAGGCCTCCGGTTGCGTGTAACTTGAATTGGCAAACAACACCGTGTCGCCGCCGATCCAGAGCATGCCGCCGACCGACGATACCGGCAGAATCGGAGCTGTCCAGGTGCTGTCCGTCTTGCGGTCGTACACGTGTATTTCGGAAGTTCCGCCCATGAGGTCGGCAACAAGAAAGTAGTTCGGGGTTATGACGAATTTCTGAACCACGCCGTCCCCTTCCGGGATGATCACTTTTGCATTCGCAAGACCGGGATTGTTGAGCGGCATGCGAAGTATCTTTCCATACGGTGCATCTTGATTCGACAGCAAGTACAGTGCGTTGTCTTCGCCGAATTGAGCGTGAGTGATTCCGTCCTTAAAGTCGGTCAGCTCTTTCCATACGCCCGACGGTCCCATCAGGAAATGGGCAAACTCACCACCGTCCCCGTTAGCTACCGTCGCCAGAAAGTAGCCGCCGTCGGGAGAGGTTTGCAGGGAGATTTCAGCGATCTTCGGAAAGTCGGCGCCGATGGAGTAAGTGTCTTTGTCGATCGTCGTTCCAAGCTTATGGTAATATACCTGCTGGAAGAAGCGAAGGTCCCCGGCCGGGCGTTCGTCCGGGCTGGGATATCGCGTGTAGTAAAAGCCGGAGTTGTCGGCCGCCCAGGCCACACTGCCTCCGGCGGTCGGGCCGTTCACGCGCGGGATCACGTCGCCAAGTTCCTTACCACTCGCAACCTCATAGACATGAACCGTTCCAAGCTCGGACCCGCCTTCGGATAAGGAGACGGCGACCAGTTTACCGTCGTGAGAGGGGACGAAGAAATCGATCGTTGTGCCACCGGTCGAATCGAGCTTATTGACGTCGAGAATGACGCGCTCGTTTCCCGGTTCGTTCGCCGACTCAAGCAGGACAAGCAGTGGCTGCTGGAGAGGTGGCTGTGTCTTGTAACAGAAGATAAGACCACCTTCGCGCTTCAATCCATAGTAGCGGGAAGATTCATTCGTATAGAGTTGATAGAGCCGGCGCTTGATAGCATCCCGGTCGGGTATAGCTTCGAGAAAGGCCCTTGACAGCGAATCTTCCTTTCCGTTCCACTCGCGTACTTCCGGGTTGGTCATATCCTCAAGCCAGCGGTATTCATCGGTTACTTTGATACCGTGGTAGGTGTCTATGACGGGGCGTTGGGGAGTATCCGGATATACGGGAAGATCATCGCCGAACGTGACGCCGGCAACTAACAGGATCAATGCCGGGATAAGGGCGAGCGCCTGCCCGGAGACATACAGCGAAAGAATCGGCTTCATATTTCACCTCTTGCTTAAGTCCGATACGCGGATCGGCCGCCATTCGGCCGACCAATCTATACATTATACGATTGTGCCGCACGGCGCAAGTAGGTCCGTCAATCAGTCGTCTTCGAGCGATTGCTGCACTTTCTGGACGAAGTCTTTGCCGCCGATGGCGGCGAGCACAACGGTCAATATGCCCAGGGTGATGAAGATAGTCGCGAAGCCGATAAGGACAACCTGTCGGGCGATATCGAGTTCGACCAGCGCCATGGCGGAGAAGAGCAGAAGCAGAACCGCCTTGACGAATCGGGAAAGAAGCGGCGCGCGGGGGATACTCTCGCGGTGCAGCCCTCTCCGGACCGCCCGCTCGGCGCTCGATGCGATCACCCAGCCGATGCCGAAGATCGCCAGTCCGGCAACCGCCTTGGGAATGAAATAGATGCCGGTTTCGAGCAGATTGTAGAACACAGTCAGCTGCCAGACATGGAAGGCGTTGTCGAGAAAGATGATGAAGATGATGAAGAAGGCGATGTTACCAAGAAAATTGTACAGTCCGAACCGAACATCCCCTTTGGCGAAATCATCCCGCCAGCGCGACCGAACCAAAAACCGGTCCAGGCGGAGGATGTAGGCGAGTTGTATGATGACCCGCTTGCACACCCATCCGAGGACCCACCCCAGCAATACCAGGGCAATTCCTGCCAGAAGGCTCGGCAGGAAGCCGATAATCTGTTCGCTCAGCCCCGAGAGCTGTTCCTGAAGTGTCTTATGCATGAGTCTCTTTATCTCCTCTATACGGCGTCAGCAGGGTTGTCCAGGTCGATTTGGCTTCTTCGTATTCTTTTATCCAAAGGACCGGACATTTTGCCCGCTCGGTAATTTCCTGAAGGGTGGATTTCGCGAACATCAGCTCCAGAAACTCTCCGCTTCGCCCGCCCATGACGAGCAGATCGGAGTCGTGGGCGAGTCGAAGTATGCTCATGAGGGCGTCGCGCGAGCCGATTATTTCAAGATCCGCATCGAACTGGTTTTCCTGCATCAGGGTGCGGATCTCTTCGAGTCTTTTTTCTCTGTCATTGGGCGACATGTCACTCGGCACGATTACCGCAATCTGGAGGCGTGCTTTAAAGAACCGAGCCAGGGCCGGAGCAGTTTCAGCGGCCAGTCGCGTGTGAATCCCGCCGTAATACGGAACGAGAATTTTCTTGATTTTCTCCCGCGTGAACTCGCCGTGGAGCACGGCTGCCTCGCTCGGTGCTTTCTGCAGAACGGTGTCGATCAGCGACGAGAAGAGGCGTTCAAGGAATGTTGGCTGTTTCTGGCGGCCGACGACAATGAAATTACACCGCTCTTCATTGGCGACACTGACAATTCCCTGCGAAATCCGATGCGATACCTCGATAATTGATCTTGCCGACACACCGGCTTCGGCAGCAATCGTTTCCGCCTTCTCCAGTAATGGACGGACTCTCGCGGCGTCGGCAAGTCCGGCCATCAAGGCCTGTCCTTCCTCAACTTCGATCACCGTCAGGAAGATAATGCTCGCTTCGTGTTCCCTGGCGATAGCAAGTCCGACGTTGGTAAGACCCTCGACATTCTTTGGATTGGAGATACATACCAGGATGCGATATTGCTTTCGTTCGATATTTTCGAGCGCCTCCACTTTTCGAATATGCTCAACTTCGCGCTTCGAAGCATAGCTGCGATATCCCACCATACCTATTGCTATCCATACCACTGTCACTATCCACGCTGTCAGGCTGTAGTTGTACATGTAGACGGCGAGAAAGAGAAGCATCACTATCCCGACGATCGACAGGTAAGGGAAGAACGGGGTGAAGAATCCGCGGTCGAGATCAGGGCGTTTTTTCCGCAATCGGATCATCGTGATGTTCACCTGCAGAAACAACAGGAGGAACATGATGTCGGCCGAGCTGGCGACATCTTCCACCGGTAACGAAACGGCCATAAGCACGACGATGACAAGAGAGATCAGGATCGCCCAATGGGGGGTAAAGTTCTTTTCGTTGACCTTGCTGAAGATACCGGGGAAATTTCTGTCCCGGCCCATGGCGAAGGCGACTCGCGAAGAAGAGAATATCGTTGCGTTCAAAGCCGACATCGTGGAAATCAATCCGCCGATCAGAAGCATGACGCCGCCGCCGACGAAAAACCCGCGCGCTACATTCACTAACGCCGTTTCTTTGTAGGAAGCGAGATAATCCCAGGGAGTCATGCCGGTCGGTCGGACGGCGCCGATCGCCGTAAAGGCTACCAGCAGATAGATCGGTATTACGATAATCAGTGAGAGAAAAACGGCCCGAGGGATATTTCGCTTAGGGTTCTTGATCTCCTCCGAGCTTTGCGCGATAACTTCGAACCCCTGAAACGCGATAAACGTCAGTCCCATCGCCTTAAACACGCCGCTCCAGCCGTTCGGGAGAAACGGAGAAAATGACGCACTCCAATCGGGTGTGGAAAAGATAAACTTGATTCCGAGGGCGACAAAGATGCCGAGGATGATGATTTTCGCGATCGTTACGAAGTTACCGATTTTGCCGGCTTCGGAAGCACCGCGGTAGTTAACGTAAGCGAAGATCACGGCGATAGCGGCCGCCAGCAATTTGTGAGGGGGAATAAATCCCCATTGGGGTACAGCTATACCGAATTCGTGAAAGACCAGTTCAAAGTAGGCGCCGAAGCCGATAGCGTAGAGGGCGCAGGCCACCGCGTGGGCGAACCAGCTCATCCAGCCGGAAATAAATCCGTTCCATTTGGGAAGGCCCTCCTTCACCCAGAGGTACCCGCCGCCGGCATCGTGATAACACGAACCCAGTTCGGCGTAGGACATCGCAGTAAAGAGTGCCACGACTCCATTCAAGCAGAATGCGATAATCAGGCCCGGTCCGGCCACGCCCGCAGCAATACCGGTAAGAACGAAAATACCGGCCCCGATCATTGCCCCGACGCCGATCAATGTGGCGTCCATCAGGCTCATTTCCCGGCTGAGACGAACTTCAGTCTTGAATTTTTCCATCAGAGAAGTACACCTGTTGTTTGAAACGGCCCGTTAATTCAATCATCCACAGAGTACGCCGTTCCGTGTCTGTTTCCCATCGACATCCGAAGATAGAATTCCCGCCATCGGCTGGCAAGGTTCAAATTCATCAATTGTCGAGTCGTTAACTCGATGATGGAACAATAGCCGGCGCCGTCCGTTATACCTAAACCACGAGGGAAATAGGATAGTATGTTTGAAGCTCCAGGATATGACGGCCCGGTTTCGGATCATTTTAATGGTCAGCAGTTTGTAAACAGAGATCCGGTTGAAGAACAGGGATTCGCGAGTCTGCTTAAGTTTCTGTTCCTGACTTCGCGGGATAAATGGCCCGCCTGGACTGAAAACAAGGTTTATCCGAAGCCGCCCGAACGGGTCGGCAAAGGGGAGTTGCAGGCTACTTTCATTAATCACTCTACTGTCCTTTTTCAAATGGACGGGCTAAACTTCCTGACCGATCCGATTTTTTCCGAGCGATGCAGTCCGCTTAGCTGGCTGGGGCCAAAGAGAAAACGGGCGCCCGGTCTCAGTATCAGCGAACTGCCTCCGATCGATTATCTGCTGGTCAGTCACAATCATTATGACCATATGGATCTGCCCAGTTTACGTGAATTGGTCCGGTTGAATCCACAAGTCCATTTGATTACCAGTCTTGGCAATCAGAAATTCCTTGAACGGGAGCTACCCGGCGTACGAATCGACGAAATGGACTGGCAGGACAAGAAGGATCTCCGGGACGGATTGACGCTCTACGGGCTGCCGGCCCAACATTTCTCAGGACGCGGAACAAAAGACCGTCAAAAGACACTCTGGATGAGTTTCCTCATCTCCGGTCCGGCCGGAAATGTTTACTTTGCGGCCGACTCCGGATTCGGGTCACACTTCGAAGAAATCGGAAACCGGTTTGGCCCGATCAGACTTGCCTTGATTCCCATAGGTGCTTATATGCCGAAGTGGTTCATGCGAGGAGTACACATTTCTCCCGAAGAGGCGGTGCAGGCTCACCGGTTGCTCAAAGCCGAAACTTCCATAGCGATTCACTTTGGAACCTACCAGCTCGGTGCCGACGGTCAATTCAGACCGGTCGAAGAACTTGAAGTGGCGAAGGATGCGGTCGGCGAGTCCCGTCCGAGGTTCTGGGCACTTGATTTCGGAGAGAGCCGGGCCATACCGGCGATCGTACAAACCTCCGGTGCGCCGGTGACCGACCGAGAACGGTCCTGATCGGTTCGACGAACCCATTTCCACACCATCACATTCACTTGTACTCCGCTAAATTGACTGCACTCTTCAAAATGTTGTATTTTATCCACGATAATCTCATCCTGCAAGTATACCGGCGGCTAAATAGTTCACACGCTACATACTAATGATTTGCGCGACACCGTTGCGTTGCTTTACGCGCGCAAGTGAAGGCACGGAACGGGTGGATCGCTGGGTATATACAAACCGCCAATGGTCTGCTGTATGGTCCTGGCCAGTCGGAGTTGGTGGCGCAGGGCTGAACTATGGCTGTGGGCGAAAAGGCATCACTCTTGTCTGCTAATGGAGGACACTTACGTATGAGTAAGAAAGGCTTCTTCACTCTGGCCACTGTTCTGCTGGCCCTCGTTCTGGTTTCGTCGATGATGTGGATGGGATGTTCCGATGATTCCAAGAACATCACTTCTTCCACTTCGCTTACTTCTTTTGAAAACGCACTCGGACCGAACGTCTCGGCTACCGAAGTGGCCCGGGTGGTGGGTATTCAAAACAAGCATACTTCCGGTCTGATGAAACTCGATGGTGTGGTTGGAACGGCGACCGGACTCGGCGCGGATGGCCGGCCGGTCATTAAGGTCTATGCGGAGCGGGCCGGATTGTCCGGAATCCCCTCCCGCCTGGATGGCGTCGCAGTCGAAGTCCAGGTCACCGGGAAATTCGTTGCGCACGGTTTGACCAAACGGTATCGCCCGGTACCGATCGGCGTATCGGTTGGCAATAACAATGAATGTGCTTCCGGGACCATCGGATGCGTCGTTACGAAATCGGGCAAGTCGTACATACTCAGCAACAATCATGTGCTCGCCCGCGAGAACGATGCCGCGCTCGGAGAACCGATCGTGCAGCCGGGTCGCTATGATAACAGACCGAAATGCGCGAACAATCTGTCGACCGATCAGGTAGCCGTGCTGTCAGAATTCGAACCGATCAAGTTCGATGGTCAGGCCAATACCTATGACGCGGCTATCGCAGAATATATCACGACTGATTTCGTCTGCGCCACTCCGTCGTCCTACTACGGCCTGCCCGGGACGACACCGGTGGATGCCTATGTCGGACAGGCGATCCAGAAAGTCGGCCGGACCACCAGCCTGACGACCGGTACGGTGACCGCGATCAATGCGACAGTAAATATCGGGTACACTCACGGTACGGCAACGTTTACCGGTCAGATCGTGACTTCCAGCAGTTTCGATAAATCCGGTGACTCCGGATCGCTGGTGGTGACTAACGACGCTGCCGCCAGCCCGGTCGCCCTGTTGTTTGCGGGGACCAACGACGGTACTGCGATTGTATCCCCGATCGCGCCGGTCCTGAGCAGGTTCGGTGTAACGATCTGCGGACAGTAGTAACGTATCTCCTGATAAGCAAAGAGCGGTGTCTTTCATGGCCCGCTCTTTTTTATCTGGACGAATATGGCAAATCGATTACCATGGAGAAGTATGACTGATCATATGTCCGCCGGTGTAAGAGCCGCGCGGACGTTGTCCGTTGTGGCGGTCGGGATTCTGGCTGCAGTTGTTTTCCTCGTCTGTAAATCCGATCGGGAGACCGGGGACGGAGGGTCCAATATGTCTGATTCGAAAATCGAGAGAATACTGCACGAACATACCGAAGCGTGGATGCGTCTTCCGGGCGTTGTCGGTGTAGGGATCGGCGAAACTGAAGGACAGCCCTGTATCAAGATCTTTGCCTCAGAGAAATCTGAAGAGTTGGCGCGGGTACTTCCGGATAGTGTTGAAGGGATCCCGGTTCTGATTCAGGTAACCGGCGAATTCAATGCTCACGGGGATTCTTCAAAGTAGATTCGTCCGGATAGATGCAAATTAAAAGGCCGCGTACGGAAGCGCGGCCTTTGTCGTGGGGTGTTGGGTGTCCCTTAATCCGAGACGCCGAATTTTGAAAAGTGGGCGATGCGGAATTCGACACGGCCATGATGCACACGCGCCGACTGCTCGACCTCCCAGACGCCCGTCTCCGGGTTGAACCAATAGAGCTTGATAACGCCGCCGTCGCTCATGATGCGATTCAGGGCTCGCGCCTGGATCACGAGGGTCGCCGGCGTGTTGAACTGGGTGCCGTCCGGGCTGAATTCAAATTCAAAGAAGTTCTGACCCGGCTGCTGGTTTTCGTGCGTGAAGCTCGTCCGCACCTCGATGAACATCCGCTTGTTGACTGCGTGAGGAGGTACGATCAACTGGTTCTTTGAGCTGCCCCAGTTCAGGTCGATACTGCCGCCTCTGCGTGGCGACACCCAGCCGGATCCGTAGGCTGTCCGGTGGTTGAAGGCGAATACCTTCGGCGATGCATCAGGTGCCGAAGCATCCGGTCCGCCGGCCGCCAGATTGACGTTCGCGGTGGTATCCGGTGCGGTCGGGTTATGTCCGCACCCGGTCATTCCCAGTAGCCCGAAAAGCATCAGCAGCGTAATCAGCCACGCCGCCCGTCCGGTCCCACTCGGACGCTTGGATTTGGAATACTTGCCTGCCATAAGTCTCCTCTCCCAGCCTGGTCATTATCTTTTCGGCTTTTCAGGCTGCTTTACGGGTACTATCGCTCGTTTCAGGACAGTAAGAAGCAAATGTGGTTCCAATTGAAACAGCAGTATGCTCAAGAGCGCAAAAATCCGTCGTAGTCGGTTGTGATATAATGACTTACGGTATGTTCACCGCTGCGCAGCGACTGTTCAGATTCCGATCACAAAACTCGAATTGAAACGGGAGTTATGGCCTCATTCCCACAGGCAGTGGGGATCGGTCGATACCGGCCTGGAAGAGGTTTTCAGAAGGGTTCGAGCGAAGAAGACGAAGTAGGGAGATTCGATCAGGCGGCTCCAGCTTCCCTCGCCGTTGTCGGCTTCGAAGTCAGCCGCCAACTGGGCGAGCAGTCTCATGGCGGTCAGGCCGGATTCGGGTGACAGTTCCAGCAAGCGGACAGCACACTTGAGGGTTAACTCGAAGAGCTTTTGCTCATGCGCATAGGTGAGTGCAGTCTTGTAACGGCCTACAGCCTCCGAGATGTTACCGCCGATCCGATACCACTCAGCCTCGAGAAAGCTAACTTCGTGCAATGGCATCACCGCTTTGGTCTCCGAGGCCGTATTTCGGACCTGCTCGATAGTCTTGCGGAGTTCGGACGAATCTTTCTTACCCACCAGGAGCCGCGCCAGGCCGATAGAAGCCCGGATGAGGTACTCCTTCGAACCGATCGCTTCCGACGTGGCAATTGCCTGGTGGTAACGTTCGTAGGCTTCTTCATTTTGACCGGAGTAGAAGGCCAGTTCGCCGAACCGGACCTCGCATTCAGCTGACAGCTCCTTATCATCGACAGACTTTGCGAAAGCGGCGACCGACTCAAATTTGGTACGGGCGGAATCGAGATCACCGACGATCAGCTCGATATCTGCGATATTGCCGAGGACATAGTTGTGCGCATGTTCATCGCCTGTTCGGACGAACACAGCGTCGGCCTCTCTCAGCAGGTCCAGTCCTTTATTGTAATTCCCGAACAGCCGATAGAGGCTGGCCAGGTTGCCGGACGCGTACGATTCGTTGCGTCGATCTCCGATATCCTTGAAGACCTGAAGCGCTTCGTTCATGAGACGCTCCGCCTTGATCAGATTACCCTGCTCCCAGTAAATTATCGCGAGATTGTTCGATGCCTGAGCCTGCGCAAACTTGCTCTCGTGCCCGAGCGAGAGACTCCTTTCGTAGGCGTCAACAGCTTCTTCAAGCGCACCCCCGCCCCACAGGGCCAAACCGAGTTTGTTGTAGACACTTGCCTTCAAGGATTCATCGGCGGAACCGGCAACGGCAGTTGCAGCTTCCCGGGCATAGTCCCTGGCGAGATCAAAATCGCCGTGCCGTCGATGAATCTCAGCACGAATCGAAAGGAGTCGAGCCTTTACATCGGGATATTCGCCAAGGCTCGTCTCGGAAAGAGCGAGAGTCAGGATCCGCTCACACTGGCGGTATTTACTTTGAATCCAGAAGAGATGTGCCGTCTCGGCAACTGCCGCGCAGTATTCCCCAACGTCCCCTGATCTTGAGGCAGTGTGACGACGGCGACGGTTGAGCGCGAACGCCTTGCCCATATCGCCCGTAAATTCAGCGTGCCTGGCGTAGGTCCGTTGAAAATCGAAGAGGTGCGAATTCGGAACCTCGTCGAGAGAGAGCTTGCTCAACGAGATTTCGCACTGCCGAAACAGTGACCCGGCTTCGGATAACGAGTGGATTGACCGGGCAAGTTTAGCCGCCGCAAGAGAAATGCTGAACGATTCTTTCCATTGGGCGCCATAGAAGGCGTGGTGAGCAAGGGTCGAGAGAACAGTGTCCGATCTTGCCTGCATAGAATGGAAGAATCTTCTGTGGCAATCCTCCCGGTTCGAGGAGGGCAGACATGAGTAGATTGCCTCGCGCATGGAAGCATGCGCGAAATCATACCGCCCGCTGATACGATCGTAGCTTAGTATTCCGGTGTCCAGGAGCGTGCGAAGACGATTTTTGAGTTCATTCGACCGGACCGTCTGACAGACTTCCTGAAGCAGCCCGACATCGAACGGCCCGCCGCAAACGGCCGCATCTTTGAGCATGGCCCGATCGAGTTCGGGCAGGCTGTCGAACTTGTGCAGTGAGATCTCCCGGATTGACGAAGGGAGTGGGATCGGCTCAGTCTCGGTCGAGCACTCGAGCTTTCCCGAAACTTCAGAGCAATGGAGTGCACCCGAATTCAGCGAGTGATCGAGGTACTGGGTGATGATAAGGGGGTTGCCGACAGATTTTTCAAGTAACGCCTCGAACAATTCATGCTCCAGCTTGCCATCGCGGAAATTTTCAGTAAAGTACTGCCACCAGTCGGAATCATTGGGACAGCCGAGAGTTATCGTCTCGATACCCGGCTGATCGCTATCCGGAACGGAGCCTGACGTAGAACGGGACGAAAGTACGAGCAGGAGCGGAGTACTTTCGATCGTCTCGCCCAGGCCATAAGCCAGATCGCGCGAATACTCATCGGCTCGATCGATATTGTCAAGCAACACTGCGCCTGTGCGGGAACAGAGATGTTCGATCAACTGGGCGTAGATTTCGGCCGTCTTTCGCAGGCGCAATTCGGGGGCCAGCCCAAATGTCCATTCGTTTTCGTCGACTGGTTCACCGACCAGCGGTGACAGAAGCGGAAGCCACTTATGCTCGACCTGCTCCGATAGGAGCTTTTCGATGCTACAAGTGGCTGCGAAGGGACTGTGGGCGAGCAACCTTTCGAGGATCTCTCGTGCGACCCATCCTGATCCGAAGAGCAAGGAGGGCCGGCAGTCGAGGTAGATCGAGGACTCCGCCCGTTCGGCTGCAAATCGCTTCAATAGTGCCGTCTTGCCGACGCCGACAGATCCTCGTATCTGAATGACCTTTCCCGCTCCCCTGGCACACGCCGTGACGATGCTATCCAGTCTGCTGAGCTCGTTCGATCGACCGACCAGAGCACCCTGGCGATCATGGTTGTTCGGGATCTCCTCCAGTTTCGTGAAGACGTGGGCGCGTACAGGATCAGAGTAACCCTTTGCTTCAACGGTCAACGGTGTCGAGACAATCTCGGCAGGAAGATGCTTCCTTGCAGCCGAGTCGAAAAGGATCTGTCCATCTTCGGCGCATCCCATCAGGCGGGCGGCCAAATTGACCGGCTCGCCCATCACCGTGTATTCACGCCGCGTCACGGTTCCTGCTTCGCCGCAGAAGAGCGGTCCGGATGATAGTCCCACCCGAATCGAAAAGCCGGAGTCAGCCACCGTCAACAGGTCCCGGGCAGCCTGAAGAGCATGCAGGTGATCATCCTGATGTTGGACAGGGGCGCCGAACAACGCGAGTAGCTTGTGCCCCTGGCCGTATGGATCCAGTCGTGCAATATTGCCTTTGTGCCCCGAAATGATCCCGAACACCTGGCTCAACCTTCTTTGCAGCTGAATTGACCGGTGGTCGTTCGATATTCCATTGTGGCACTGGAGATGAGCAAACAGCACGGCGACATCGCGATGTTCGTAATCTAATCCGTCGGCCACAATAGCGGACTCCAGGCGGGAAAGGAGTTCCGGCGAAAGATAAGCTCTGATTCGTTCGTCAGGAGTGGCGTGGTCGTCATTGACACAACGGGAATGCTCGCGCACCGGTAATTGTCCGGCCAGGTTTTCTCCAACAAGCAGATTCCCCGATCCGGCTTGATCGGCAAGGCGAGCGACACTTGTGATCAAATCGCCTACCGGCTCTATTTCCAGACGAGAGGTCGAATCCCCGGCCGTCATCAACTGAAAAGACCCAAACTCAGCTCCTCCGTGAATTTGAAGAGACCCGTCCAGAGATTGTACGCCGAGAGAGATTTTGTGAAATATATCCTGGAGATAAACGGGAAATGGGAAATACGCCCATACCGCATCTCCTGCAAATTTCAGAATATCTCCTCCGCGCGTGTGGATTTCGTCAGCGGCGAGCGCGAAGTATCTGTTGACAAGCGCGGTAAGGCGTTCGGCACCCTCAGGTCCCGCCTGACCGAATGCCCGCGTCATGGCGGTGAATCCCGAAAGATCAAGAAACACGACTGTTCCTTCGTGTTCAGATATCGAGTGAATTTCCGGATACGGAGTGGATGCGTACCAGTCGGCAAGGATACGTGGAATATACGGTAGTAAATGTCGGCGATCTCGAGTTAGGCTACGCATTGTATATAAACACTCTGATTGCGAAAAGAATGATTATATGAATCGATTGATCGATATAGTAAGCTTGTTTGCTTCCGTTAAAGAGTCGTGATTTGAGTCTGTCCTGTAACCAGTGACCGGCGAAGATGAAGGCCAGTACGTAGGCGGTTGCGAACCGGAAGAAGTCGGTACTGCGTTGCAGCGACAGGCCGAGCGCGAGAAAGACGGCGATGGTAAGAGTGTATATCGTCACGTGCAGGGTCAAGGCGCCGGTTGAACGCTGCTTGCGATCGGCGATCCGATCGGTTTGGAGCGCAAAATCACCGACATAGTGACCAACCAGGAGGAAGAATAGCAGGTCAGGCACTTCGCTGCCCCGATCTCAGCGGGAATGAAAGGTGGCAGGATTTCCCCTTGCCGGGATCCAGGTCAATCCAGAAATCACCGCTGTAATTCTCGACGAGCTCTTTGATCGCCTGCAGGGCAATGGCCGATCGACTCGGCCGGAGCATCGAACGTTTGTTCACCGTGGGAGGAAGCGGCTCCTCTTTCTCACCCGTGCCGTTGTCGGCGACCGTTATCAGCAGGGAACTCTCATCGGCCGAGCGGTCAAGGGTGACGACAATTCGGCGAGCCTTCAGGATCGGATTCGTGATCATGTCAACTGCTGCGTTTTGCACCAGGCTCATCGTAATCGATTGAATCAGATCCGACTTGGTAAGCAGTTTCCTGGGGAAGTTGTCGGAGACCTCGAAATCAAAGGTCACCGCGGAATAGGCATCGATCGATCGGAACGACTCGACCACCGTCTTTAGAACTTGAGCGAGGTCGACGAATGCGAAGTCTGAGTCAGCGGAGCGACGAAGGGTGTAATCATCAACCGCCTGAAGCATCTCGATCGAACTGGCGTTAATTCCCTGAACGACGTTTTCAGATTGCCTGAGCTGGCTTTCCGGCAGCCGCACCAGGAGCAGTTCGACGTTCTCCTGGATGGAAGCAAGCAGAGTGTTGACCTTGTCCGAAATATCCATGACGGCATGGTGCACCGAGATAAAGCGCTCCAGGTCGGCTGCGGTGCGGTGAAACGCCCGCAGTTCGCCGATATCCTGACAAATCAGCAAATAGACAGTGCCGTGGTCCGGCTCGTTGAGCGTCGTGACGGAAAGATACACGGGGAATTCCTGGCTGTACCGCTTCCCTTTGACTTCGCCCGCCCAGCTTTTCTTCTTTGTGCCTTGAAATTCTCGCGGGTGGAAGCCGGCAAAAATCATGTCCGTACTGGGGTGACTCGATGACTGCGTGATGCCGAACATGTGGGCGGCCGCTCTATTGTATCTGAGGACGGTGCCGTCGGAGGTCGCCAGGAATAGAGCGGACGGAGATTGTTCGATCACCTGATCGAGAAAGGAATTCAGTCCTTTCAGTTCCTCATTCAACCCGGTAAGGAGCCGGTTGCTTTCTTCGAGTTCACGAAGCCTGAAGGAGTCGGATTCACGAAGTTTCTTGCTCAGGCTCCGGAGCACCCGGGTTGCCAACGAGGGTCGCTTTTGAATGATCTTCTCGAAATTTTCTTTGCTGAACTCGAGCACTTCGCACTCGGTCTCCGCCACGACCGTGGCGAAGCGGGGTGATGCTTCCACCAACGCCATTTCGCCGAGGAACTCTCCGGATTCACGCGTGGCGATAATCATCGAACCGCCGTCCGACGGATTCTTCTTGATGACTCGCACCGAACCACTGAGCAGCAGAAGCATCGTGTTCCCGTGATCGCCCTCCCGGAAGACCACTTGCTCAGGCAGATACTTGGTATACTTGCCCGCCAACTGCACCAAGAAGAGGTCCAGGGCCGGGTTCGACTGATTAAGGTCGATCGGTTTCATACTGAAGTTTATCGGCTATGTCGGAGAGCGGCTTGAGAATGTGGGGGAAAGGTGCGGAAACGCGAATGCGGACTGATCCGAGCGTTTCAGAATGAAACGGCTCTTCAGTCCGAGGATCTTTGCGATCTAAGCCACTGGATGTATGCCCAGAGCGCGTCGAGATCACCCGGCTGCAGGTGCGGTTTGTACGGCGGCATTTTTACCGAGGCGCGGTTGAGGAAGAATCGGGCGGCGAAGTTGTGCTGCATTCGGTCGGAAATGCCGTTCTCGACCCATTGCTCAAACTCCTGCCGGTTGTGTACAAGTTCGTCGAAGTCGGAAGTTTCCCAACTCGGGATATACCCTTTGAGCGAACCCTGGTTCGGACGGGCGAATCTCCCGCCCGGGCCGTGGCACCCGAAACAACCGAGCTTGTCAGCCCGTCGGTATCCGGACAGCGCCAGAGAGTCGGACGGTTTCTTCATGCCGTTCATCGCGGACACGAAAGCGACCAGCTGGTCGATCTGCTCATCGCTCAGCCGATCCTTGAACGCCGGCATTTTCAGCACTCCTTTGGCTTTCTGTTCCTGGAACGTCTTGCTGGCGGCTCTCCTGGCCGGGGCGCCATCGGCGATCCACTCACGGATCTCCTGCTCATCGGAGGCGAACATCATCAGATCACCGGTAAAGGTTGGCACCTTCTCATCGAGCCTGTCCGGATTGAACGCCCCTCTGGTACCGTTGGGACCATGGCATCCGAAGCATCCTTCCCGTTCGGCCAGCCTCCGTCCCTGTTCGGCAGGGGGAAAGTGTGGCCAGGTGACATACCACCAGCCGACCAACCCCAGTCCCAGAAAAAGCAACAGACCGGCCAAATAATGGCTCGGTCTGATGCGTGCTTTCTTTCTGTTATTTTCGGCGGTCAATTGGCGCCTAATTGTTGCTGCCGGATTTCATCCCCGCAGCCTCGGTAACTGCCGTTACCTCGATCGACTTCATGCCGTTCTTCTCGTGCATCGGGCCGGTAATCGATACCGTCTCGGCAGCCATCCCTTTGGCTTTGTTGAACGGATCGGCGTTATCGTGACTCATAGTCAGCAGATAAAGGGTGCCTTTGTCCGTAAGCAGTCCCATCGGCATTCCGTTCTTGATGCACATCTCCGCGCAGCTTTTGTGGTCGGCTCCGCGGGCGCCGTGACCGAGATAGCAGCCCATGTCGACGATTTCCCCTTTGACGGTCATCGTCTTGCCATCCATTTTCCCTTCATCCATCTGGCCCATCTTGTCCATCTTGCCAGTCTTATCCATCTTGTTCATCTGGTCCGCTTTTTTCATGTCGGACCCTTCGGCGAATACACTCGCCGACATCAGCATCGTTGCCAGCAAAGCCAGCAGTATTCCTGCACGCTTCATAAAGAAATCCTCCTGTTGAACCGGGTGTGAATCATTTCCGAATAACGACATATTGAACCCATATTCTCCAACAAAGGTTCCGTTTCAATCCGACGTGACGGTCAGGGCGGGCTTTGCGCGAACGCGCCGCCGGCATCGTAAGCGACTGTTGGGCGGTTAATTATGAGTATGCCGGCGAATCAACGAAGGCCTTATTCAGGCCATGAAAGGGGAGCTGGTTGGTGCGGGAGCTTTGGAATCGAGCGCCCTGCGGACGGCGCGGCCGAGTTTTACTTTGCCGATCGGCTTCATGATGATCTCGACAATTCGCACGCCTCTGGACTGCTCGTAGGAAACATCGACATGAATTCCGCTGATCAAGAGTATCGGAAGATTCGGCAGGAGGGAGGTTACCTCAACGGCCAGCTCTTTGCCGGAAAGATGAGGCATTGTGTAATCGGTGATTAGCAGATCACACGACTCGGCGCCCGTGCGAAGCAGATCGAGTGCTTCAAGGCTGCTGGTAAACGTGCGAACGTTGTATCCGAGGCTGGCCAGCATGCGGCTCACCACCGACGAGACCTGCGGATCATCGTCGACGAAGATTATCTTTTCGGTTCCTCTCGGAGCGGTATTTTCGGCGATTTGTCGTTCAGCGACCGTAGTTTCGCTTCGGGGCAGCCTGACGCGGAATGTGGATCCTTCGTTGGGAACACTCGTGACCGTGATATCGCCGCCGTAACTTCGCACCACGCCGTGCACCACCGAGAGCCCCAGGCCGGTTCCCTTGCCGACGCCCTTGGTCGTGAAGAACGGTTCGAATATCCGTTCCTGAAGCGACGCATCCATCCCGAGGCCGGTGTCGCTGACGACTAACTCGATGTAGTCCGAAATCTCCGTTTCTTCGTCCAGGGAGTTTGAGTCGTGACAAATACTCTGTAACGTTACATCGAGTACCCCGCCGGTATCCTGCATCGCCTGATAAGCGTTAGTGAACAGATTCATCAGGATTTGGTGTATCTGGGATGGATCGGCAAAGACCGTTCCGGAATTTTCCTCAACATTGTGGCGTATCTCGATGGAAGCCGGAAGAGTCGAACGCAGCAGCTTGAGGGCTTCGCGCACCGTGCTGGTCATGTCGACCGGCTGTCGTTCCTGCTCGGAATTCCGGCTGAAAGTCAGAATCTGGTTGATCAGCTCTTTGGCCCGGTCAGCCGCCTGAACCACCTGTTGCAGATCTTCGCGCACCGGCGAGTCTGCCGGCAACTCTTCGTAGGCGATATTTGCGTATCCGCACAGAGGCGTGAGAATATTGTTGAAATCATGCGCGATTCCACCGGCCAGCACGCCCATCGATTCCATCCGCTGCGCCTGCCGTAGCTGGGACTCCAGCTTGGCGTGTTCAAGCTGTACCTGCTTGCGGTAGGACTCATCGACCATCGATACGAGGACTCTTGACCAGTCCGTTTCGCAACCCGGAGCGACAGTCAGGTTCACCACGGCGTGGATTTTTGTTCCGGTCAGAGAGCGGGCGGGAAGTTCCGTTTCGACTACCCGAGCACCGTTAGCAAGCTCCGCAAATGCAGATCCCAGCGGGTAAGAGGTCTGCGGCGTATAGAGGACCGGAAACTCGGCAATGAGTTGTTCTTTGTCTTTAGCTTGAAAGAGCGCTACCGAAGCGGTGTTGACGTCTCTGATGGAGGCTCCCGCTATGATGCGTGTGACTTCGCGCGGATCGTCAGCGAAGTATTGCTGCAGATCGGTAACGCCGTCCTCGATAATCTTGTCGATCTCCAGCTTGATTCCGCTCAGATCACATTCCCAGAGCGATATCGGAGAATCTTCGAAGAGGTTGCGGTAGCGCGTCTCCCGTTCCTGCAGAGCCTCCCGAGAGACTTTGATTTCTCTCAGGTGCTTATTGATGAGCAGGAATACGAGCAGGGCGGTCATGATAACGTAGAACCACCCTTTGTAAGTCTGGAGGTGGCTCAGGCCACTATAGTCCGTAACCAGGGACTCGAGAACCCGGTCGGAAAAGAGTATCCAGAGGCAACCGGCGAGGGCATAAATCCCCGCGATCTTCAGTGAAGTTTTGTAGGTGGCGATTTCCGGAATCTTCATAAGAGTCATTCTATCCGTAAGACAGCGTGCCGACTATCTTCCCTGTCGGTCCTTTCCGCAAAGTCACTCTTAACTTAAACCGAGTCTTCAGGATAATCCCGCAAGGCCCGATTGAGGCTTCTTTCTCTCATAGGCGTTTATCATCGTTGTTGTGCCCGACTCCTGTCCTTATCGGCAGATCAGAAAACATCTTAAGCGGTTATCGCTCAATTCTTAACGGAGTTTTCCTGGTCGATTTTCAGGACGCCGGAAGTTGGTCGGTTGACCCGGTTTTGAGGGACTAATTTGGGTTCGGGGCAGCGGAAAGTACTGATCCAGAGCGGCTATACCTTGCTCAATATGCCCCGCAGGTAGCCGAGTCGGTCTTCTTCTTTCACCGGCGACATATCGATGATTATCTGCGCATTTCCGGTCAGGGAGAACTCCATATGGCAGTCCGTCGCCTGGCGAAGAGCCTCGACTTCCTCCCTCCTGAGTTTCCGCCCCTCCTTGAAAAACAGATTCACCAGTCCCCTGCGCACTTTGACCTTCTCTATTTCCAGCAAAGAAGCTGCAATTTTAGCCGCTGTGCCATCGAACAGGTTGATGGCCGACTGAGGCATCCGACCGAATCTATCCGTTACCTCGTCGCGGATCTTCTCTACTTCATCGAGGTTCCGACAGTCGGCCAGCCGACGATAGATGTCTACCTTGTGCTTGCGATCGTTGACATATAGGTTGTCGAGGAACATCTCAATATCAGTCTCAAGTTTGGTGTTCGGAGGTCTATGAAGCTCGGCACCCTTGAGTCGGGCGACTTCCTCTTCGAGCAGTTTGGTATACAGATCGAATCCGATCTCCTCGATAAATCCGGACTGCTTCGCGCCCAGAACGGTTCCGGCTCCCCGGATCTCCAGATCGCGCATCGCCAATGCAAACCCGGAGCCGAGATCGGAGTGAGTCTCGATCGCCCGTAGGCGCTTGATAGCGTCCGCCTTAAGCAGCTTCATGGGCGGCGTAAGCATGTAGGCGTACGCCCGGCGAGCACTTCGGCCGACCCGCCCGCGGATCTGATAGAGCTGGGCCAGCCCGAACCGGTCGGCGCGATTTATGATGATAGTATTGGCCGACGGAATATCCAGACCGGACTCGATAATCGAGGTACACAGCAGGACATTGTATCGACGAGTCATGAAGGCGAGCATGATCCCTTCGAGCGATTTCTCATGCATCTGTCCGTGGGCAATAGCGATTTCCGCCTGAGGGACGATCTTCTTCAGAAAGCGGTACATCGCCTCAATCGTCTGCACCCGGTTATGCACGAAAAAGACCTGTCCGCCTCGATCGATCTCACGCAGAATTGCCGTTGCTATGATAGCCGGATCGAATTCTACTATCTCACTGATGATCGGGAGCCGGTCTTTCGGCGAGGTGGTGATCAGACTCATGTCCCGCACTCCCATAAGCGACATCTGAAGGGTGCGCGGAATAGGCGTCGCCGTCATCGAAAGCGTGTCTACCTCGGTCTTGAGCTGACGCAGTTTCTCTTTATGACGGACTCCGAACCGATGCTCTTCATCGACAATCAGCAACCCAAGATCCTTTACGAAAATATCTTTGGAGAGCAGGCGGTGGGTGCCTATAACGATTTCCACTTTTCCCTGCGCGAGATCTTCTACGATCTTCTCCTGTTCCTTTTTGGTTCTGAAACGGGATAGTGTCTCCACTCTGACCGGGAAGTCTTTCAGCCGTTCGGAGAAAGTCTGGTAATGTTGTTGGGCAAGAATCGTGGTCGGAACGAGTACTACGACCTGCTTTCCTTTTTCGACCGCCTTAAATGCCGCGCGAATGGCTACTTCCGTCTTGCCGTAACCGACGTCGCCACAAATCAGTCGATCCATCGGCTTGTCCTCGCTCATATCCCGTTTGACGTCGATTATCGCCTTGTCCTGATCGGGCGTCTCTTCGTAAATGAACGAGGCTTCGAGCTGTTTCAGCCAGACGGTGTCTTCCCCGAACGAGAACCCTCCTTTGGCTCGTCTCTCGGCATAGAGATGAAGCAGGTCGGCCGCCATATCGGCGATCGCCTTCTTCGTCTTCTCCTTAAGCTTGTCCCACGCCGGACCGCCCAGACGGGTCAGCGTCGGACTCGATTCCTTGCCGGAATACTTGGATACCCGGTTGAACTCTTCGATCGGGACGAACAGCCGGTCGTCTTCGGCGTACTGAAGCAGCAGGCAGTCGCGGTTACGTTTGTCTACAAGCAGTGTCTCCAACCCGAGATAACGGGCTACGCCATAATCAGTGTGCACTACATAATCGCCGCGGTTAAGATTCGAGTAGTCGGAGATCGTGACCCCTTCGCGGAATTTCTTGCGGCGGACCCTTCGATGATACCGGCTGAAGATCTCGTGGTCGGTGAGGACAGCCACGCCGGCGGCCGGACAGACGAATCCCCCCTTGAGGTCGGCGGTTTCGATATGGGGTGGTTTGTCGAAATCCGCTTTCTCGGAGAGAAGTTCCGCCAGCCGTTCGGCCTGTCCGGGCGTGTCGGTTGCGATCGTGTAGACGACATTCAGGGCGTCGTATTCTCTCAACGCGTTGCCCAGCAGATCCAGCCGCGATCCGAACGCCGGGTGCTGCTGGCAGGCGAAATCCACCACATGGCTCCGTCCACCTCGAAACGGTACACGATCGATCTTACGAAACTGATTCACCCGCTGGAACGTCTCCTCGATCGGGCGGTAATATTGCTCGGGCTGAGGCAAATCGGTGAGGCGTCCTCTCAGTCTCTCACGTAGATTCTTCGCTTCGTCGAGAATCCCTTCCGCTTCGGTCACCAGCGCACCTTCGGACTCAAGAAAAACGATTCCGTCGGCCGGGAAATAATCGAGCAGACCACCCTGCTCCAGTCCGAACGAGACGGCAAGCCATTCCAGGCCGGGGAGTTCCGGGTCGTTCAAGTATCGTGTTCGGATATACTCCGCATCCTCCGAATTCATCGTCTCAAGGTATGATTCGAGGGTCTGTTGGGTGATGGGAATCTCCCGTTTCGGCAGGAGGACAACTTCGTCGAGCTTCCCGACCGTTCGTTGATTGGCTACATCGAACTGCCTGATGGTATCGATTTCATCGCCGAAGAACTCGATACGAATCGGAACATCGGCGCCGGGGGAGAAGAAATCGATCAGGCCGCCCCGCACGGCAAAGTCACCGACCTCTTCGACATTCGGCACCCGCACGAATCCGAGATTCACCAACCGCGATACCAGATCCTGCATATCCGTTTCTTCGCCGCGGTGAAGGCTTATGCGGGATGTCTTCAGTTGCTCGGACGGGATGGTCGGTTCCAGAAAAGCTCGAATCGGACAGACCACCACCGAGAGCTTTTTGTCGAGCAGGCCCGAGAGGGTGGAGATTCGCTGCCCCATAACCTCGCCGACCGGGGCTTTGAAATCGTAAGGGAGGATCTGTCGGGCCGGGAAATGCCCCACCCGTTCCGGACCGATGAGAAACGAGAGATCGTCGTAAAGATCGTGAGCGCTGTTCGAGTTTTGTGTCACTACAAGCAGCGGCGCCCCCAGTTGTCGGGAGAGACTTTCGATCAGAAACGACCCGGATGACCCGCTCAGCCCGGCCACGGTCACGGAAGCGGGTTCGGGCTGGTTCAGCCTGTTGACCAGGTCGATTGTGGGAGCGTAATTCGCAAACCGATCGAGGATCTTCGGCATTCGTGAAGTCGCTGGAGCTGATCTTACGTGCATGAATTCTTTTCGCTTAAGTCGGTTTCAGACAACACAAAAGCCCCGGTTTACTTTTAACCGGGGGGTCGTCTTCTGTATGTACGAAGGAATATAAGCCAAAGCTCCGTGAAAAACAGGATTTTTTGATGTTTTATTTGCGAAACAATGTGCCGATTCGTAGAGTTTTAGACATGTTAGGAAACACGAAAACCAGCAACACAAGATAGGAGTATGTTATGTCAAGCTTTCAGAAACTTGTTGATGCCGTAGAAGCGGCCCGTGGCGATGTTGAAAAAGCGGAGGCCGGTAACAAGGCGGCGACCGGTCGAGTCCGGAAAGCGATGCAGGACGTGAAGAACATTGCCCAGGAAATCCGCAAGGAAATGCTTGAGCTTCGTGAAAAGTAATACTGTCTCGTAGAAAATTCAGAAACCGGCTTCGGCCGGTTTTTTATTGGTCAGAACTCAGCGGGTCAGTCGGAGATCTCCTGCATCAAGTCACCGCCCAGTTCGAGTTGATCGTACTGCGTCTCCTTGGACTCATACAGCACGACGATCGAAATCCGCCGGTTACGCGCATCCATCGGATCGTTCACGATCATCGGGAACTTGTCGGCAAACCCGCGGACCTCACGTACCTGGCCCTTGTACAACCCTGACACTTCCATGAGTTGTCGCGCCGAATTGGCCCGATCGGTGGAAAGCTCCCAGTTGCTGTAATTGGGGTTTTCCGACGGCGATGAGTCGGTGTGTCCTTCGATCACCAGATGATTGCGCAGGGTGCCGAGTTGTTTGGCGATCGTTATCAGAATGATAGCGCTCTTCTGTAAGAGCTTGGCCGAGCCGGGTTCGAAAAATGCAGGTGAGTTCTCGGACTCATTGAGTATGATCCGAAGGCCCTCCGAGGTCAGTTGGATCTTGACGTTTTTCCTGAGTCGTTTGAACGCTTCCTGTTTTTCAAGTTCCTTGAGGATGTTCTTGGCCGCGAGGGTTAGTTCCTGTTTTTCTTTGTCCGATGGTCCGGAACCCCGTTTTTCCTTTTTCATTACCCCCTGGGTCGGTCCCTTGGCCGGGATCACGGCGTTTGATCCTTCGAGAACCCCCGCCTTGCCTTCGGCTTCGTACTTTCCCGGATCCCGGAAATAGCCGGCCACCGCCTGCTTGACTTCGTCCTTCTGGCCGACCAGCCACATGACCAGGAAGAATGCCATCATCGCGGTCATGAAATCGGCGAACGCAACTTTCCACGCGCCGCCGTGATGACCGCCGTGGCCGCCTTTCTTCTTCCTGATGATGATCGGTCTTTCGGCGTTGTCGGCCACGATCGACTATCTCCTCTTGGCTTCGTTACACGCCTGTTCCAGCTCGGTAAAACCGGGGCGCACCTCAGCCTCAAGGGTCCGTCGCGCGAACTCTACCGCGATAACGCCTGCCACGCCCTTGTTGAACGAGAGGAGGGCGTGTTTCATGCAGGCGACATACTGGCGGTTGTCGCTGACCCGATGTTTGAGGCTGGTGGCGAGCGGTCCGACAAATCCGTAGCAGCCGAGGATGCCGAGGAACGTACCGACCAGGGCGGCTGCAATATGCTCTCCAATCTCTGAAGGCGGACCATCGATCGCCGCCATCGTAATCACCACACCGAGCACGGCCGCGACAATGCCGAGGCCGGGAAGAGAATCGGCCGTGGTGCTAAGGGCGGTCGACGGCTTCAGCTCTTCTTCGTGGATGGCCTCGATATCGTTGTCCATGAGGTCTTCGAGATCGTGCGGCTGGACGGCGCCGGAGATGATGACGCGCATCGTGTCGACGAAGAAATGAACGGCATGGTCATTTTTGAGAAATTTGGGATATCGCTTGAAGATTTCACTTTCTTCGGGATGCTCGACATGGTTTTCCAGGCCGATCAGACCGTCTTTTCGGGCGACATTGAAAATCTCGAACATCATGACGAGCAGCTCAAGATAGTCTTGTTTCTTATAGCCGCCGGAAAGGACCCCCTTCGCCTGACCGAATATTCCTTTGATAACGGGCATCGGCGTGGATATAATCAGCGAACCGAGAGCGGCGCCACCGATGATCAACAGCTCCATCGGCTGTTTCAGCGCCAGAATCTGCCCTCCCTCGGCCACGAATCCGGTGATCACCCCTCCGAGAACAATGATCGCGCCTATAAAGATAAACATAGTTCTTCCTGACGATTACCTGCGGTTAAGCCTGTCTGTATAGTCTCATTTGCTATCTATTTCGTCATTTTCCGGTCAAACCTGAGTGACCGACGGGAACCGACCGGGCTATTGTCCAATTTTGTAACAGCACGGAGAGCTGTCGATTTTCGCCGATTCGGCCGGCTGCACAAAAGACTTGAAAGCGGTCCGCCAATCTGCTAAATTTGGGCCAATTACGACGAAAACAGCTTATCTCACAGGAGGATACGTGCGCTTTCTGAACGAAAGGCGATTCTGGCTATTTCTCACGGTAATCGGCGTCTACTTCTTCTATTCACTCGTTTTCGGCGCAACCGGCAACGAGGGCGGAGGATCAGACGCGGCGAGTGGACACGGCGGACCGGTGCTCGGGATTCTGCTCGACCTGATCGTCATTCTGCTCGCCGCCAAGCTGGGAGGAGATTTGCTGGAACGGGTCAAACAGCCGGCCGTACTCGGTGAACTGATCATCGGTATGCTCATCGGCAACCTGCACCTGATCGGGTTCGATGGTTTTGAGGTTTTCAAGACCAATATCACGCTGGAGATCCTCGCCGAACTGGGCGTGATCATCCTCTTGTTCGAAGTCGGTCTGGAGTCGACCGTCCAGGAGATGATGAAAGTAGGCGTCACTTCGTTCATGGTGGCGACCTTCGGCGTCATCACACCGTTCTTCCTCGGCTGGTTTGTCAGCTATCTGTTCATGCCGCAGGAATCGATTTACGTGCACGTGTTCATCGGCGCGACGCTTACGGCGACTTCGGTAGGTATCACCGCAAGGGTGCTTAAGGATATCGGGAAAGTCCAAACGCGGGAGGCGAAAATCATTTTGGGCGCGGCGGTGATCGATGATATCTTCGGCCTCGTCATTCTGGCGGTTGTCGCCGGCATCATCACCGCAGCGGGCAAGCCGGGATCGGCCGGACTGAGCTCGATCGGGGTTCTCTGGATAATCACCAAGGCGGTACTGTTCGTAGTCGGCGCGGTCGTGATCGGAAAAATCGTTCTCCCGAGATACTTCAATTTTGCCATTCGGCTCAAAGTCAAAGGAGTGTTACTCTCGTTTTCGCTCCTGGTCTGTTTCCTGCTGGCCTATCTGGCAGGGAAGATTGGACTGGCGCCGATCGTGGGTGCATTCTCGGCCGGACTGATTCTCGAAGAGATCCATTTCAAACGATTCCGCGAGCGGGGAGAGCACAGCATTCAGGAGCTGATCGAACCGATCGCAACGTTCCTTGTCCCGATATTTTTCGTGCGGATGGGAATGCTCGTGGATCTGACTACATTCGGTCATCTGCAGATCCTTGGATTCTCGGCCGTGCTGACCTTAGCCGCGATCATCGGCAAACAGGCGTGCGCAGGAGCTATTTTCGACAAGACGACCAACCGTTGGGCGGTTGGACTCGGCATGATCCCGCGAGGGGAGGTCGGTTTGATTTTTGCCGGGATCGGCGCCTCGCTCGTTCTGAACGGTGAGGATGTCGTGTCGCCGGCTACCTATTCGGCAGTCGTGATCATGGTGATCGTGACGACGCTGGTGACGCCTCCTTTGCTCAAATGGTCGTTGCTTAAGGGAGAGCAGAAGGCTGCGCGAAAGGCTGCTTCTGCGGAAGCGAAGAGTTAGACCGGAT
>CAZFOY010000016.1:0-58051 GCA_964520865.1 uncultured Ignavibacteriales bacterium
GTTCTTCAGTCCGGCGGCGGATCTTTCGTCAGCAATTTCACCCATATTGGAAGATGGGGTAATGGGATAAATCGCGATAACTTCGTTCGTCGCATGAGCTACGTAAGCGGCGGCTGTGTTTCCGTCGATGGTCACCATCCGGCGCTTCCGATTCTTTGCCTTCGTCTCCTGCGATTTTTTATCTGTGACAGCTTCTTCTAACATCATCAACTCCTGAGAAAAATCAAACGTCTCGTAAAAACATCTTACACATTACATTTGGTACATTGTATCGGATTCTACTCCGATTTTGACAGGGTGATTTCCTTTTGACCCTGATATTTTCCTTTCTTGTCTTTATACGACCTGAGACAGCTCTCGGCCGCTTCGAGAAAAAGAATCTGAGCGATTCCTTCGTTGGCAAACACACGGGCAGGCAAGGGTGTAGTATTCGAAAGTGAAATAGTGGCGAAACCTTCCCATTCCGGCTCGAACGGCGTGACATTTACAACGATACCGCAGCGAGCGTAAGTGGACTTCCCGAAACAAACGGTGACCACGTCGCGCGGTATCTTAAAATACTCCCGAGTACGGCCCAGGATGAATGAGTTCGGGGGGATAAGGACCGAATCAGCCTTAATGTCGCGGAAATGCTCCGAAAAATCTTCCTTCGGATTTACTTCGGAGAGGCCCCGAGGGTCGAATATCTTGAATTCATCGGACAAACTGATATCATAGCCGTACGAGGAGACACCAAAACTACATCCCTGACGCACCTGCGTCTCGGAAAAAGGTTCGATCATCTTATGGTTCTTGGCCATTTCGATGATCCAACGATCAGATTTGACCGGCATCGCACATCCTTCTTCACAGGTTCAATTTTGGTCGCTCGAAGATAAACGATTTGCCAATATATGTAAACCAGAATCGCCCGGTGAAGCCGGTTTTTTTGTCTGCACTAAACGCTAACGATGCGGTCCTTCTGCCACTGCACGAGGTCGGCGAGCGTGTGTCCCTGGAAAACGGCTACCAGTTGCTCTTCGGCCATCACCAACAACTCTCGGAGAGCACAGAAATCGCTTTTGTTGCAGACGTCAGTATCTTTGATGCATTTAATCAAATGATACGGACCCTGAATCGATTCCAGTACTTCTTTGATCGTGATTTCTTCCGGCCGCTTGGCAAGCGTGAAACCGCCCCGGACACCGCGGTGCGAACGAACAATGCCAGACCGAGAAAGTGACTGAAAGATCTTAGCGAGGAATTTCTCAGGTATCTCTTTAGCCTCGGAGATCTCAGACAACGGCGTCACCGAGCTGTTGTCTTTGTCAGCGAGATAGAGTACTCCAAGCATCCCGTATTCCTCAGCCTTTGTAAACTGCATGGCAACCTTCTTTCAGCTACGAACTGTAACCCACCTGCGGGGTGAATGGTATAGTGTTATACAAACTCCATATTATCTGATCTAAGTATATGAAAGATAGACTCTGTTGTCAATAAAAATTGGTTATTTTTTTCACAAATTCGCATGTCTTGACAACTGTTAAGTTGCCTTGTATTAAGCAATTGACTTCAGCCATAAATTTGTTGATATTGAGTATGTACATAATAAACGTTGAATCGAGGTAACTATGACCGAGAATACCGACTCAAAGGAACGGGGACTGCTTATTGTCTATACCGGGAACGGAAAAGGGAAGACAACGGCTGCTCTTGGCATGTGTGTTCGGGCGGTCGGCTACAACTGGAACGTCTGCATTATTCAGTTCGTGAAAGGGAGCTGGAAGTACGGCGAACTGAAGGGGATCAAACGGCTGGAGCCGAATGTCGAGCTGTTTACTGTGGGCGAGGGGTTTGTAGGGATTGTCGATGATCAGAAATCGTTCGAAGAGCATCGCTCGGCCGCCAAGAAGGGGGTGGAATTCTCTATTGAAAAGATCAGAAACGGCGGATTTCGTCTGGTCATACTCGATGAGCTCAATGTTGCCGTCAATCTCGGCCTGGTCACCGAGGAAGAGGTGGACGAAATTCTCGCCGCGCGAACGGAAATGCAGCACCTGGTGATTACCGGACGTGATGCAACTGATAGCCTGATGGAAAAGGCCGATCTCGTCACGGAGATGAAGGAGATCAAACATCCGTACCAAAAGGGAGTTCTCGCCCAGAAAGGGATCGACTGGTGAAGATTGCGGTGACCGGCGCCTCAGGCTTCGTCGGGAGCCATCTGATCGACCGCCTCCTTCGCGACGGACATGAAATAACCGTTTTATCACACTCGCAACGGGGGAGGGTACATCTTGATGAACGAATCCGCGTCGTGAGTGGCTCAGTCGAAGATCCGGAGGCGCTCACCGCGCTCTGCGCCGGGAACCAGGTGGTGTTTCATTTGGTGGGGATAATTGCGGAAACGCGAACGAAGACATTTCAGAAAACGGTTGTGGAGGCCACGCGATTGCTGGTTGGCGCTTCGCTGAGAGAGAAAGTGATGAAGCTGGTTTACCTGTCGGCAATCGGAGCATCAGCCGACTCCGCCACGAAGTACTATCGTTCGAAATTCGAGGCTGAGCAGTCGGTCAAACTATCCGGCCTGAACTACACGATCCTCCGGCCGTCGATTATCTTCGGAGCAGGGGACGGATTCGTCAGCATGCTGTCTCGAATGATCCGGCTGTCCCCTTTCACGCCGGTGATTGGCAGCGGACGGTACCGCCTCCAGCCGGTCTATATCGATGATGTCACGAGCGCCATGTCACAGTGCGTGACGAAGGAAGAGACTTCGGCGGAAATAATCGATCTGGCCGGACCTGAAAGACTTGAATATTTGGAGATATTGCATATAATTAAACGCGTTCTGAATAAACGGCGAGTGAACATACACCTCCCGCTGATGTTGATGAAGATGGCCGCTGCAGTCATGGAGAAGATACTGAAGCCGGCGCCGCTGACAACGGATCAGCTGACGATGTTAGTCGGTGAGAGTATCGGGGAGATCGACAAGATGCGGCAGGTGTTTGGAATCGATCCAATCGGATTCGAGGACGGATTGAGAAAGTACCTAAGATGAGGTGATATATGGCCGAGGTCAAGGATTACGATGTCATCATAGTGGGTGGTGGACCGGGCGGACTGTGTGCCGGAATGTACTCAGCGCGGGCCAATCGCAAGACGGTCGTGCTGGAGAAGTATCTTCCCGGCGGACAAATCGCGGTTACCGGTGAGGTGGAGGACTATCCCGGATTCGAGCATATCCACGGCGCCGAACTGGCGATGAAGTTTACCGATCATGCCAAGAAGTTCGGTCTTGAGATAGAAATGGAAGAGGTTGAAGAAGTGTATGTCGACGGTGAGTATCGGACGGCGCGATGTGCCTCGGGTAATCTCTACCGCGGCAAAGCGGCGATTCTCTCTACCGGCGGCTCGCCGGTATTCCTGAATATCCCCGGTGAGAAAGAGTTCAGCGGAAAGGGAGTCTCTTACTGCGCCATTTGCGATGGAGCGTTTTTCAAAAATCAGATTATCGCAGTAGTCGGTGGCGGCGACGCCGCGGTCGAAGAAGGAACCTATCTCACCAAGTTCGCTACCAAGGTTTATATCATTCACCGGCGGGATGAACTCCGGGCCGCCAAGATCATTCAGCAACGGGCGTTCGACAACCCGAAAGTGGAATTCATCTGGAACACCGTGGTAGACTCGATTCACGGCGACGACAGGAAAGTATCGCACCTGTCCCTTCGGGATGTCAACTCAGGGGAGAAGCGGACACTTGAGGTTGGCGCCATTTTTCCCTATATTGGATTCAAGCCGAACTCGACCATCACCCGCGAAAAACTTAAGACTGATGACAACGGATATATCATCACCGACTTCAAAATGGAGACTTCGGTGCCGGGCATTTTTGCCTGCGGTGACGTTCGGGCGCAACTTGTACGACAGGTTACCAATGCTGTAGGGGATGGTACCACCGCAGCAGTTGCGGCGGAGAAGTATATTGAGTCGATGGAAGACAAAATTGCCCATCGAGTCTGAGAAATTTTTCGTATAATTAGTGACCAAATAACCTATTGACTGGAAATTGGTTACACGCGAAGTCGGCGAAGCGGCCTGATTGTGAGATAAAGGTCGTGTTGTCGCAAGGTCCGGCGCAAGTCTTTGCATATTGTATCTCTTCGATTGAATAATTCCGGACATGCCTAAACCGTTTGTTGGAAGACGTTCTTTTATCTCTTGCCAATCAATAGGTTATATATTATCATAGTCGCGTAATTTTCCAGCTACTACCGGTTTCTTACGGCATACGCCTTGCTTTTCATGTTCTTGGAGTTTTGACATAATTTAAGATTTGGGAGTGGTGCGTGCTGGTTCTCCAGCCACCTGACGTTAGAGTCGGGCATCCCCCCTCCACCACTCCCATTTTTTTATTTTCAATTTATTTTCCGATCAAATCAAAATTGCCGGGGCAATGTCGATATAGGGGTAAATAGCACCTATTCAGCAACCGGAAAGACCTTCAATGAGATTCGAGACAGGACTACTTACCAGACTTAGCAACATTATCATTGTCCAGGTTGTCTTTATATTTGCGGCTACGGCCATGATTGTTCTCTATCCGGGCGAGGACCAGCCGCGAGACACCGACTATCTCGTACTTCGTCAGAAGTTCGATCAGGTGGGTGGATCCATAGCCTCAACCTGCTCGACCGGAGTGCAGCGATCTGCGGATATTCCCTGGAAGAATGCCGCTGTTACGTCACTGAATTCGATTTTCGACGGCGGTCAACTTGCCGACGCCCGGCTTTACGTCAGAGGATCGGATGGTCATCCGGTTCAGCTGAAAACGTCTTATACGCAAGGAGGGGCTGCCGGCAGCGATGGTCCGTCGTACGAGCACGGTGAATTAATACAGTCTGCAACGGTCGACTATGCTCTCGGATTGAAAGACCCGGTGCTTATTCCTATTTCTCCTCTCGGGCATTACTCGGTCTACTACTACAGATTTGACCTTGCGGACAATCGACCGGCCGTATTGGTCGCGATAGCGGACCATGCCTATGTCTTCGCCAATCGCTCTCATCTGGCGTATCTGCTTCTGCTGTTGTTCCTGGCCTCCGCTCTGGTGTCGTTGCTCGCCGTATATCTATTGAATAAGAGATTCCGAGATCCGTTGCGAAGGCTCATCCATGGCTTCGAAAAGACCGGTAACGGTGAACTGTACTACATGGTCAATCAGGGATACGATCCTGAACTTGACCGTCTGACCGGAGCTTTCAACTCGATGTCTCAGCGCCTGTGGGATAATCATACCGATTTACAAAAATACAACGCCAGTCTGGAGAAGGCCAATCTGCTGCTTCGTGAATCACAGGAGCACTTCAAGACGCTGATCGACAGTTCGCCCGTCTGCATAATCTCAACAACGACCGACGGCGTCATAACGGTATTCAATCACAAGGCCGAACAGGTATTCGGAATGACCGAGAGTGAGGTATGCGGATCCAACGTTGGCGATCTGTTCCGCAACACAGCTTCGGAGAATGACTGGCGTCCCGAAGGGGCCGGGGCGGTGAACCTGGAACTGCTATGCAAGCGAAGCGATGACACACTCTTTCCCGGGTATGTAACGGCCACGGGCGTCACCGGACGGAACGAGGAGGTCGTCGCGTATCTGTTCATCATTCGCGATATCTCGGAGAGCAAGAGTTTTCAGGAAATGATGATCCGCCTCGACAGGTACTACACCAGAGGGGAGATGGCCGGAGATATCGCTCATGAGATCAACAATTTCCTTGCTATCCTTTCGGGAAATATCGAGTTGATGCCGCTCTTTCTTAGAAAGGGAGACAGCGAGAAGATTAACAAGAAGCTTGAGCTGATGAGGGGGACGGTCGACAAGATCGCCCGGTTCACCGATGGTCTCATGGACGTGAATGATGGGAACGTGAAGTTCGATAAGATCGACGCCAATCAACTGGTTGAGACGGTACTTGCCTTCCTCAAGCCTCAGAATAAGTTCGACGACGTTGAGGTAGAGACGAACCTCGCGCATGACCTCCCGCTAGTCGAAGTGGATATCGGGCAGATTCAGCAACTGGTCGTCAATCTGGTCTACAACGCATCCGAAGCCCTTGCTGAGAAGGAAGGGGAGAAGCATATCTGGATAACGACCAGGCTGATCGACCGGGACGGCGAACCCGCCCTTTCGCTGGTGGTGGAAGACGACGGACCCGGGGTACTTCCGGAAAAAGAAGGCTGGCTGTTCCAAAGACGATTCACTACTAAGGATACAGGTCACGGAATCGGCTTAATCACTTGCAGGAAAATTATCGATTTACACAACGCCGATATCACCTACGCGAAGACCTCCGGAGCCCGGTTTGCCTGCGTCATTCCTCTCAATCACCGGGAAACACAGGCCGAGGGAACTGAGAACGCGCTCTCAGGGCGTCCACCCGTGTCGATGGCCGATGTATAACTTTTAGTTGCCAGTATCGACCGGCAAAGATAGCTTCCCTTCATGTCAAAGAATCGCCAAAGTGCGGCTGCTCAGGGCGGTTTCAACCAGCGCTTCCTCGCTGCAATAATCATACTATTAGCCCTCACGCTTCTCAGTATCACCTGGTTCGGTATTCGGGAGAGTCGATCCGATAGCTACAAACTGCTCGTAATGCAGGGAACGGCCTTCACCGAGGCGCTCACACGAGCCGCTGAGAATGCGATCGAATCCGAGCACTTTTTCGATTTTCTCGTCCACAAGCGATTCAGCGAAATCGTCACGGATATCAGCCAGATCGAACTCAGCAAGCTCACCGACACCGACTTGGTACAGATTGCCGCGACGCACAGCCTCTATGCGATCTTCGTTTACGGGATGGACTCATCGCTCGTGACCGGGGGGGTCGCGCGCGGATCAGTTCTGCGTCCACCGGACTATGTCGTCGACAAGATCGACAGCCTGATTGCCAATCCTCAGTCCAACTATATTCTGCTGCTCGATCAGGGAGACAGCCCTGACGAGATGGTTCACTATTATATCGAGATGTCCAACAAGCTCGATCGGGTAGTGTTGTTGGTGGCCGATGCCGGATACTTCGTCGAAGCATTAAAGAAGACACAGATAGGATATCTCGCCCAGAAGATGGCCGAAGAAAAGGGGGTGGAGTATATCATCTACCAGTCGACCGACGGTATCGTCTTTGCATCGCGCAAGACCGGCGATCTTCTCTCAATCGACTCGGATCCATTCCTCTCAGCCGCGCTCGACAGCGACACGGTCATGCATCGTGAGTACCTATTCAATGACACCAAAGTACTGGAGCTGGTTCAGCCGTTCGCCTCTAAGGACTATCCGGTCGGACTGTTGCGCGTAGGGATGTCGCTGAGTCGCTACAACGACATTATTACAGGTTATGACCTCCAGATGACGGCGCTGGCAGTGACGCTGCTGATTCTTGTGGTGATCGTGTTGCTGTATCTTAACAGCCGGAGCAAGCGGCGTGAGATAGCCCGGCAGTACGAAGAAATAAAATCGATTTCGGACAGAATCTTTGACGAAATGCGAATCGGGGTGGCGGCGACCGACGCCGCCGGCGTCTTTGTGTTGGCAAATGCGGCATTTGAGCGGATTCTCGAAGCAAGTGGCACTGTCGGGACAAGGTGGAACGACGCGCTCGCCAAAATGGATCTCGCATTTGAGACGCTTGTCGACAGCCGCGATCAGTCGATTGAGCGGGAAATTGCGGCTCAATTCAACGAGAAAACAAAGGACCTGCTCATTTCAATTTCGCAAATTCGTGACGGCGACCGTATCCGCGGGATCGTGGCCGTCTTGTACGATCTGACCGTTTACCGCGATCTACAACGGCGTTCGGCCCGAAGAGAGCGTCTCTCAGAGATGGGCAATCTCGCCGCCGGTGTTGCTCACGAGATCAGAAATCCGCTCAACGCAATCTCGATCGCGATTCAGAGACTGGCATCGGAGTTTCAACCCAGGGACAATGCCGAGGAATACGTCGCCTTCACGGACCAGATAAAGGGCGAGACCAGGCGACTCAATGAGATTATTACCCGGTTCCTTTCCCTCACGCGTGAAGAACAGAAACGACGAAAACCGATTCCGCTTGATACGCTGTTCGAGGAGTTTGTCGGATTAGTGCGGTTTGAAGCTGAGAAACTGCATATAGAACTGTCCGCAAAGGCGGAGAAAGGTCTTTCGGTAAACGGCGATCCCGACGGTCTCAAACAGGTGTTGATGAACCTGTTCAACAACTCGAAAGAAGCGATGGAGACCAAAGGCGGACAAATTCGCATCACGGCAAAGCAGGACAGCGATCAGGCGATAATTCGATTCGAGGACGACGGCAAGGGGATTCCTGAATCGTTTCGAGAGAAGCTGTTTACACCTTTCTTTACGACCAAGCAGTCGGGCACCGGGCTCGGACTATCGACCGTCTACAAGCTCGTAACGGATATGGACGGTGAGATCATATACGAGGACAGTCCGTTAGGCGGCGCCTGTTTCATAATCACGCTGCCTTCAGCCTGAAAAACAAATTCCAGCGCAAAATAAAAGCGGCTCTTTCGAGCCGCTTCTATATACAAATAGGAAATATATACAGGAGGAGTTATTTCGCTACCTGTGCCTTCAGCCACGCAGTGGATACTGACTTCGGGCGGGTGATCGCCGTGCCGAGAGCACGGTTGAGCACCAGCTGAGACAGCATACCGAGCGAACGTGAGACCGAGAACAGGACGGTGTAATACTCGAATTCCTTCAGGCCATAGTGATACAGCAGGGCGCCCGAACCAGCGTCGACATTCGGCCACGGGTTCTTGGCTTTGCCGTGCTTCTCCAGCACTTTCGGAACGACGTTGAAGACACGGTCCACCGTCTGGAACACGGCGTCGTCCTTCAGATACTTCTTTCCGAATTCGTTGAACGCGGTGAAGCGCGGGTCGGTGACGCGGAGAACCGCATGTCCGTAACCCGGAATCACCTGTCCGCCGTTCAGCGTCTCCCAGGCGTAGTCTTCGATCTGCTTTTCAGTCGGGACGCCGCCGAATTTCTTCATCGTGTCGAGTACCCAGCCGAGACATTCCTGGTTGGCCAGTCCGTGCAGAGGGCCCGCCAGTCCGTTCAGTCCGGCCGAAACGGCATAGAACGGATCCGAAAGAGCCGAGCCCACCGTGTGGCAGGTGTTGGCAGAGACGTTTCCGCCTTCGTGATCGGAGTGCAGGGTGAGGTAGAGGCGCATCATCTCGGCCGTCTGACCTTTCTTCGGGGGAAGGCCGAGCATCTTGACATAGTCGGCGCCGATGTCGAGCTTCTTTGAAGACTCGATCAGATCACCCTTCTTGTACTTGATGCGATAGACGCCGGCGGCGATCGTGTGGATCGAGCCGATAATCTTCATCGCGTCTTCGAGAGCCGGTTCCCAGTACTCATCCTTGCTCATACCCTCGGTATAGCGTTTACGGAACGCGGACTCGTTCTCCATCGCGAGAACAGCGGTGTCAAGCATCGCCATCGGATGCGAACTCTTCGGCATCGCCTTGAGAACCTTCCACACGTAGTTGGGGACCTCGCCGTGCTTCTTCAATTCCTTTTGAAAGCCCGCGAGCTCGTCGGCCGAGGGAAGTTCACCGGTGATGAGCAACCAGAAGATTTCTTCGGGCAGTTTGTCCTTCAGTTTGAGGATCGGCATGCCGCGAATAATCAAACCTTTGTCAGGTTCCACAACCGATGTGTCGCACACCATCCCTTTGACGCCGCGCATTCCGCCGATAGCCTGCGTGACGGTCACTTCCGAAATGACTTTGTCGCCGTATTTCGTGACGAGTTCTTTACGCTCCGCACGAAGTTTGGGGATTATGCCGGCCAGTTTTTCCTTCAGGGTCTTGGCCATGAGAAACTCCTTTGTTGTATCAAAAGGTTTACTAGGATGCTAATTGCCAATCCTAATTATGTGAAACATTTCACATTGCACCTATATTACAATACGACTGCAATGTTGTCAAGCGGATAAGACCAAAAACGTGCTATTTAGCGTCGTCGGGAAAGATTTTGTGAGGGTTCAGAAGATCGGAAGGGTCGAATATGGTCTTGAAGCTCCGCATACCGTCGAGGGTAGGGCGGTCGAACTCGAAGCCGAGGAATTTCTGTTTGGCCAGGCCGATACCGTGTTCTCCCGACAGGGTACCTCCCAGCTTGACCGCCTCGCGAAGGAGCACCGGAATCGCCTCGTCGATAAGTCGCTGTTCGTCCTCGCCGCCGGTCATCGACATAAAATTGACGTGCAAATTGCCGTCTCCGGCATGGCCATAGGAGTTGATCCGGAGTGAGCTGGTCGCGTTCAGCCGATTCACGAACTCAATCAGCACCGGGAATTTTGAGTTGGGGACGGCTACATCTTCGGAAATCCTGATCTGCGCCATCGATTTGACCGCCTTGGATATATTCCGGCGCACTTTCCACATCTGATCGGCTTTGTCCGGGTCACTCTCCGTCCGGATGTACGAGCAGTTGTTCCGCCGGCAGATCTCGGCGACCTGCTCGGAGACTGCTTCGCCTTGCTCGCCGGGAGTTTCGATCAGCAGAATCGCGGCCGCATCGTCAAGCCCCTCGGCTTTCTCGTACTGGTTCGAGCACGAGGCGGCGTCGCCATCAATATACTCCAGCACGGTCGGAATGATCCCGGACCGGGTAATGTCCGTCACTGTCCGGGCGGCGTTGCTCGGATTATCGAAGGCAACGAGAATCGTCGTACCGGGAGCCGGAATCGGTATGAGTCTCACCGCAATTTCCGTGATAATCGCCAGTGTGCCTTCGGAACCGATCAGCACATCGCCAATCCCGAATCCGTCGTCGTCTGAGTAGACTCCGGTGGTGAGCAGCTCGCCATCCATCGTGACCGCCTTGAGGCCAATCACGTAATCCCGGGTGACTCCAAAGCGTTTGCACCGAAGTCCCCCCGCATTTTCAGCGACATTCCCGCCCAGTGTCGATTCCTCGTAACTGGCCGGATCAGGGGGGTAGGTGAGGCCAAATTCGGCTGCTGCATCGAGGAGATGTTTGGTGATGACTCCGGGCCCGCAGTGCGCGGTCGAACTTCTCGGGTCGATCCTCAGCAGACGCATTTTCTCTGTTGAGAGGACGAGGCAATGAGGTGACGGGACAGCTCCTCCGGAGAGGCCGGTGCCGGCGCCTCGGGGAACGATAGGGACATTGTGGGAAGTGCAGAATCTTACCGCTTGGAGAATATCCGCTTCTGACTCGGCGAATAGTATGGCGTCGGGTTCGGTCGTTTCAGGAGTGGCGTCGTGGTAGTAAGTTTCGTAGTCGGCGATGTCGGTGACAAGACGTTTCGGATCAGTCAGGGACCGACCGAGTGACGAAAAATCTGTCAGACCGGATGCCACCTGTCGGCTCTCCTCAGTCACCGGTTTTCGACGTTGAAGTCGATTTGGAGTCTTTCTTTGAGCTGCTGCTCGGGCTGGTAATACCGCCGTCGGACCGCCGCTCTTTGTTTTTATAGTCAGTGATGTAAAAACCGCTTCCCTTGAAGATCAGGCCGGTTCCGCCGCTGATGATCCGTTCGGTTTTGCCCTTGCATTTCGGACATATGGTAATCGGCGGATCGCTGATCGCCTGGAACTCTTCGAATTCATGGCCGCACTCGGTGCAGCGGTACTCATAGGTGGGCATTGTCACTCCTTGCCGGCATATTTATATGCACGGCTCGCTTGATGAATATACGGTGATGTAACATCCCGGCCGTAAAAAAGTTCGCCCCCCGGACCGGCGCATCAGGCCGCGACCGAGTCGAATCGAGCTCGGATTGTCCGCTGCCGTCGTATGTACGACGGCAGCGCTGTAAGTCATCACTTCTTATAATTCAAAGAAACGTCGCGGCGCGGCCCGGCCTTGACGATCTCAGGCGGACAATTGTCGCGGAATTTCTTGAAGTTCTCGATAAACAGCGAGGCCAGCTGGAGGTACTTGTCCTCGTACGCGGCTTTGTCGTCCCACGTTTCGGCCGGATTCAGTACCTTGTCGGGGACCCCTTCGCACTTCTTCGGAACCTGGAATCCAAAGACCGGGTCGGTGTAGAACTCGACATCGAGCAGCTTGCCATCGAGCGCCGCGTTCAACAGTGTCCTGGTATGATGGATCGACATACGCTTTCCGATTCCATACTGACCGCCCGTCCAGCCCGTGTTTACCAGCCAGCAGTTTACGGCATGCTTCATGATTTTGTTCTTGAGCATCTCCGCGTAATGATAGGGATGATGCACCATGAAGGGAGCACCGAAGCAGGCCGAGAAGGTGATCTCCGGTTCTTTGCCGAGATCAACCTCGGTACCACTCACCTTCGAGGTATACCCGGAGATGAAGTGATACATCGCCTGATCCGGCGTCAGCTTGGCGATCGGCGGCATGACGCCCGAAGCATCGCAGGTGAGCATGATGATGTTGTTCGGATTTCCGGCCATTTTCGACGGCACCGCGTTGTCGATATAATCCAGCGGATAAGCCGCCCGCGTATTCTCCGTCAAGTGCTCGTCGTCGAGATCGAGCAGACGTGAGACCGGATCGTACACGACATTTTCGAGGATGGTACCAAACTTCCGGGTGCAAGCGTAAATCTCCGGCTCGGCGGTCGGGGAGAGGGCAATCACTTTGGCATAGCAACCGCCTTCGAAATTGAACACACCGTCATCGCTCCAGCCGTGCTCATCGTCGCCGATGAGGTACCGGTTCGGATCGGCCGACAGCGTTGTCTTACCGGTGCCGGAGAGACCGAAGAAGATGGCGACATCGCCACCTTTGCCGACATTGGCGGAGCAGTGCATGCTCAGGACATTCTCAAGCGGCAGGAGATAATTGAGTACGGTGAAGACCGACTTCTTGATCTCGCCACCATATCCGGAATTTCCGATAAGGCAGATCTTCTGATCGAAATTCAGAAGAATGAACGTCTCCGACAGGGTTCCGTCGATTTCGGGCAGTCCCTGGAAGGATGGGATCGAGACCACGGTGAATTCCGGGACGAATCGACGCATCTCATCATGACTTTGCGGCTGGATGAACATGTTACGAACGAACTGGCTGTGCCAGGCGTATTCGGTGATGATCCGAACGGGCAGGCGGTAGTTCGGATCGGCGCCGGCATAGCAGTCCTGAACGAACAGGTCGCGTCCCTGCAGGAATCCCTGCAGGCGCTGAAAGACGAGATTGAACTTGTCGATACTGAAGGGACGGTTGTATTCGCCCCACCAGATGTTCTTCTCGCTGTCGGGTTCACGAACGACAAACTTATCGTTGGCCGATCGAGCCGTATGTTTGCCGGTATTCACAACCAGCGGACCAAGATGAGATATCTGGCCCTCGGAGCGGAATATCGCTTCTTCGTACAGAGCCTCGGTCGGGAGATTCCAATAAACGGTGTGGAGATTCCTGAATCCGAGGTTTTTCAGGCCGTACTCGGCTTTGACCGCCTTAGCGATGGAAAGGGCCGGGGTTTTGAGATCGAGAATATAGTGACTCATTTCCAGTCCCTCCTGAGCTTGCGGTCGCCGATGTATATCTCGTTGGGTGATTCAGGGTCAAGCGCCCATTTGATTCGAGCGATCCCTTCGGTAATCTCTTTGACCGTGCCGCAGTAGCTCAACCGGAGATGTCCCTCCATGCCGAATTCAGCACCCGGTACGGTCACCACCAGCGCTTTTTCGAGCAGGAATTTCGACAACTCATTCGAGCTCATGTGATAGGCGCTGAAATCGGGCAGGCAGTAGAAGGTCCCCTGCGGGGGGATCAACTTCACGCCGGTGAAGGAACGCAGTTCGTTCACCATAACATTGCGGCTGTTTTCAAGGGTAAGTCGGAGACTCTCGACGGAACTCTGCACTCCGTTGAGGGCACCGGCCGCCGCCGCCTGAAGGATGACCGAGGGGCAGGAGGTGTTTTGCGCCGCCACGTTGATCATCGCTGCCGTGATTTTCTTGTTGGCAATCGTCCAGCCGATCCGGAATCCGGTCATCGCGTACATCTTGGACACACCATTGACGACGACAAGTTTGGACGAGTCCGAATCGTCTTTGGCGTACTTGTAGCAGGATACCGCTGACGCATCATCGAAAACCAGCTTGTGATAGATGTCATCCATCACAAGGTAGATCCCCTTCTTCTCGCAGAACTCGACCATCTCTCGAATGAAATCGGCCGAGTAGACCGCTCCGGAAGGGTTGTTCGGCGAGTTGATAATGATCGCCTTGGTATAGGAGCTGACCGCCTGGGTAATATCCTGCATCCTCGGATGGAAACGGCCGTCTTCCGGTTTCACGATCACCGGGATGCCGTAAACCATTTTGACGATCTCAGGATAACTGACCCAGTAAGGGGCCGGAATGATGACTTCGTCCTGCGGATTGATGATAGTCATCATCAGGTTGTAAATGGCCTGTTTGGCACCGGAAGAGACGAGAACGTTCTCCGGGCCGACCACTTTGTCGTAATTTTCTTCAGTGTACCGGATGACCGCCTGAATCAGCGACGGAATCCCTTCGGTCGGCGTATAGCGGATATCCGCCGTTCGAAGTTTGGCCGCGCAACTCAGGATGGCGTCTAAGGGAACTTTGCTTTTCGGCTCCCCTGAGCCGAGGTGGATCACCGGTTCCCCCCGCTCTCTGAGCAACCGGGCCGCTTCGTTGAGACGAAGTGTCGGCGACTCTTTGATTTCACGTGCCAGTTGGCTTACACTCATACCTACCCTTTCATAAGCACCGCGATTGCGGCCACGTCAACTATGTCGTCTGCGGAGCATCCCCGCGACAGGTCGTTCGCCGGAAGAGCCAGACCCTGAATGATAGGTCCGGTTGCGATGGCGTTGGCCAGCCGCTGGGTCAGTTTATAACCTATGTTGCCGGCATCGAGATCGGGGAAGATCAGCACATTGGCATTTCCACCGATCGCCGAATCCGGGGATTTCTTCTTCGCAACCTCCGGAACGATGGCGGCGTCGAGCTGAAGCTCTCCGTCGACTTTCAATTCCGGGTAATCTCGCTTAAGAATCTGTACTGCTTCGACAACCTTGTCTACATCGGGATGGCTCGCCGAACCCTTGGTCGAAAACGACAGCATCGCTACCCGCGGATCCATACCCAGAAGGTTCACCATTGTTTGCGATGTTGAGACAGCAATAGAGGCGAGCTGCTCGGCCGTTGGATTCGGAACTACCGCGGCATCGGCATACATCAGGATCTTGTTCGTTTCATCGCGGTATTTCGGCACAGTCATCATGAAACAGCTCGATACCGTGGTGATTCCCGGCTTCAGCCCGATCACCTGAATGGCCGCCCGAAGAACGTCTCCGGTGGTGCTGAGCGATCCGGCCACCGAGGCATCGGCCTTTCCGTGTCGAACCATCATCGCGCCGTAGAACAGCGGCTTGTTCATCGTTTCATCGGCCTCTGCCTGCGTGATGCCCTTCTTTTTGCGCAGCTCCATGAAGTCGGCTACGTACTTGTCGTGGTCCGGTCCTTCAGCCGGATCGATGACTTCGACCTTGGACAAATCCAGACCGGCTTCTTTGGCCAGTTTTTCGACCTGTCCGGTTTCGCCGAGAATCGTGACTCCGGCCAGCTTCTCGGCCAGGATCTTTTTGGCGGCTTCGAACACTCTCGGATCGGATCCTTCGGGAAGGACCACCCGGCGGTTCTTCTGTCTCGCTTTATCTTTAATTACTGATAACGCATCCATGATTCACTCCAATCAAGTTGAACTTACGAAAACACCATCAATCAGGTTGAAACTTGTGCCTCTTTGAAGTTCGGATCACTCAAGTACGCCTGGATGAACTGATCGATATCTCCATCCATGACCGCCTGGACGTTCGACGTTTCAGCGCCGGTCCGATGATCCTTTACCATGTTGTAGGGATGAAAGACATAAGAGCGTATCTGCGAACCCCACTCAATCTTCTTCTTTGACTGCTCGAACTTCTGCATTTTGGCGGCTTCTTCTTCTTTCTTCAGCTGGTAAAGCCGCGCTTTGAGGACGCTGAACGCCGATTCTTTGTTCTTATGTTGACTGCGTTCCGTCTGGCAGGTCACCACTATCCCGGTGGGGATGTGGGTCAGTCGGATTGCAGACGAAGTCTTGTTAATGTGTTGTCCGCCCGCTCCTGAGGCGCGATAGGTATCTACCCGGACATCCTCTTCCTTCAGGTCGATTTCGATATTGTCCTCGACCACGGGAAAGACGTGTACCGAGACGAACGAGGTATGTCGCCGAGAGTTGGCGTCGAAAGGAGAAATACGAACGAGGCGATGTACGCCCGACTCGGCTTTGAGGAAACCGTAAGCGAAATCCCCTTTGATCTTCAGGGTGGCCGATTTCAGACCTGCTTCGTCTCCGGGCTGAAGGTCAAGCAGGTCAACCGAGAACGATTTGCGTTCCGCCCATCGATTGTACATCCTGAACAGCATATCGGCCCAGTCCTGCGACTCGGTGCCGCCAGCTCCGGGATGGATCGTCAGGATCGCGTCGCGATAGTCATCGTGACCCGAGAGAAGGGAGGTGAACTCGAAATCGGTCACTTCCTTGACGACCTGCTCGTACGTCTGCTTGAGCTCTTCAGCGTCTTCGGATTCGTCATCGTTGACCATTTCGAGCAGCTCGCTGACCGTCTGCAAATCGGATTTGAGCTTGTCATAAGACTCGACCCATTTGCGATGTACGGAGATTTCTTTGAGGACAGCCTGGGCAGCTTGATTATCGTCCCAGAAGGCAGGCTCGGTGGATTGTTTTTCGAGCGCGGCTATGCGGGCTTGACGGCCTTCGATGTCAAAGATACCTCGCAAGTTTATCGAGTTTCTCTTTGTAGTCGGGAAGCTGATATTTTATGTCCGCAAGCAACATTGTCGTATTTTCCTCTCTAATCAAGTGACCGTAAATATATACATTCTATCCGGTAAGGTCAAATGTAAACAGCAAGGATATGTGACTTTTTTCACATATGCAACAGGTATTTTTGCTTTTTCGCCCGCTCCGTGCAGGCCGTGTCTGCCGGCCGGGAACGAAGTCAGACCCGGTGACAAAATCGGTAAAACCAGAATAGAGTTGACAAAACCAGTCCACGTCATATTTTGACGACCGTATGGATGTCGAAACAGTTGTGGTTGGGGCACTTGAAGTAAACTGCTATATCTGCTGGCGGCAGGAATCGCGCAACGGCGTGATTATCGATCCCGGAGCCGACGAAGACAAGATAGAAGCTGAACTGTCCCGCCTGAACCTCACTCCTCGGGCGATCCTGTTGACGCACGCCCACGCCGATCATATCGGGGCCGTCAACCCTCTTCGCGAGCACTACCAAATTCCAGTGTTGGCAGGGGACGGCGAGCAGAATCTCATGTCAAATCCGAATGCGAACATGTCGACTTTTCTTGACGCTCCGATCGTGGTGGAACCGCCGATACGGTGGCTCAGCGACGAAGAACTGGTGGTAATCGAGGATCTCGCGTTCAAGGTCCTGGCAACGCCCGGGCACAGCCCCGGCGGCATCTGTTTTCTGGACGAATCAGGTGGAATCGCCTTTGTCGGGGATACGCTTTTCTACGGCTCGATAGGCCGAACCGACTTCCCGGGCTGCTCACACGAGACCCTGATCGACTCAATCAATCAAAAACTTCTGAAACTACCGGACAATATTGTCTGTTATCCGGGACATGGGCCCCGAACGACGATCGGAGCAGAGCGAGTGAATAATCCGTTCTTGAAAGGAAATTACTTTGTCTGAAAATACAAAAATCGAGCCTCTGCTGATCGAAGGTGTGGTCGACAATCATTGCCATTGCGACTACTCGCCGGATGCGGAGGGAACGATCGATGAATACTGCGAAGCGGCGCTCGAAAGGAATCTCGCCGAGATTTGCTTCACGACCCACTACGACTCCAATCCGAAGCTCGAAGGAACAAAAACCGGCATACGCATCAACGGAGAAGTGAAATCAGCTACTCCGGACAATCTGGCCGTGTACGTCGACGACGTCGCCAGAGCCGGACAGAAATATTATCCGCTCGGTCTCTCGGTCAAGACCGGTGTTGAGTTCGGCTGGTTCGAGGGATGTGAGGAGGAAGCGCTCAAACTTCGCGAACGATTCGGACTGAGCTACATGTTGTGCGGGATTCACGATATCGACAACCTGTGTTTCGCCTGTCATTCGACTTATGAAAAGGCGTTCGCAAAATACTCCGTGGAGGAGATGGTTCAGAAGTATTTTTCTTCAGCGGTCAAAGCTGCGAAGACGGGTCTGTTCGACAATATCGCCCACCTCGATTACTACGTGAAGTACGGCACGAAGTATTACGGCGAGGCTGTAAATGAGGCCTACAAGCCGTACATCAGCGAAGTCTTCACCGCGTTGAAAGCGAGTCGACGTACCGGAATCGAAGTGAATACGGCCGGCATGCGTCATGGTCGGGGAGAGTACTACCCGAGTATGGAAATCATCAATCTCGCAAAGAAAGCAGGGGTAACCGTGCAGGTGCTCGGCTCGGACGCGCATCGTCCCGAGCAAGTCGGATTCGATTTTGAGATGGCCACGTCGCTGATTCCTGACACACTGCGGGGATGCCTCGATTGAGTGCGCCAGACAGTCAATTGCGATCAACAACCGGAACATACAACAAACTGAAGCGTCAATTTTACGACCGCCCGACCCTTCAGGTCGCCCGTGACATTGTCGGAAAACACCTCGTGTTCAATTCGCCTGAAGGTACGGTGGCGGCCCGAATCGTGGAAACCGAAGCATATATCGGGCAGGACGACGCCGCCTGTCACGCGGCGCGAGGGAAGACCCGTCGCAACGAAGTCATGTTCGGTAGGCCCGGGTTCACTTATGTCTATTTCATCTACGGCATGTACTATTGTCTGAATTTCGTTACCGAATCCAAAGGGAAACCGGCTGCGGTGCTTATCCGGGCGGCAGAGCCGGTCGATGGCATCGGGCTGATGCAGTCAAATTCTCCGGGCAAGAAAAGGCTGGACCTTCTCTCCGGACCGGGGAAGCTGTGTCGATCGTTCGGTCTTACCCGGGAACAGAACGGTCTGGACCTCACCGGAAACATTATCTATCTGGAGGAGCGTTCGAAAGAACGCGTTAGAATAAGCACCTCTCCGCGAATCGGCATTAACCAGGCCACGGAGCATCCGTGGCGGTTTTTCGACGCCGAGACCGAAGTGCGATTGAAGTAATTTAGAGACGTTCTCATAAAGTCTAAACAAGGATGGATTGCCATGCCAAACAAAGTCGGTTCTAAATCGACATCACGAAACAACAGCAAGCGACGGGAGCATTCCAAGACTGTCGTATCCAGAAAGAATATCACGATTCCGATCTCGGTGTTCGGAAACGTAATGAAGCAGGTCGATGCAGCGGCCGCGAAACTGAGTATCGACAAGTCGCTGCTCGATTTTATTAAAATGCCTCGGCGAAGTACGATCGTGAACCTGCCGGTTCGTATGGACGACGGCTCGTTCAAGATGTTTACCGGCTATCGGGTGCAGCACTCGATAGCACGAGGACCGGCCAAAGGGGGAATCAGGTTCCATCCGAGTGTAACGCTCGACGAAGTTCAGGCACTGGCGGCATGGATGACCTGGAAATGCGCCGTTGTAAACATTCCGTTCGGCGGTGGCAAGGGGGGTGTGGTCTGCGATCCGTTCAAGATGTCGACCGGCGAACTGGAGCGGCTGACCCGTCGATATGTCGCCGATATGATCGATCTGTTCGGTCCGGACGACGATGTTCCCGCTCCCGATGTCGGCACCGGACCGGCCGTGATGGCCTGGTTCATGGATACCTACTCGATGCGGGAGAATCACTCGGTCCCGAGTGTGGTTACGGGCAAGCCGATCAATATGGGCGGCTCGCTCGGCCGGACTGAAGCGACCGGACGCGGAGTCATGATCTCGGTGCGGGAGGCGGCCAAACATCTGAAGCTGGATCTGGCAAGAGCGACCGCCTCCGTGCAGGGCTTCGGCAATGTCGGATCTATCTCGGCCAAGCTGCTTCACGAACTGGGCGTCAAGTTTACCTATGTATCCGACGTCAACGGCGCCATTCACAGCGCCGACGGCATCGACATCAACAAACTCATCGCCCACGTTGAAAAGACCAAGTCGATTCTCGGTTTCCCCGGCGTGAAGGAAGTCAAACCCGAAGACGTCCTTTATGCTAAGGTGGATATCGTGATCCCGGCTGCGCTTGAGAACCAGATCACCGAGAAAAATGCGGCGAAACTGAGATGCAGGATTGTCGCCGAAGGGGCGAATGGTCCGACCACTCCGGAAGCGGACAAGATACTCGTGAAGAACAACATCCTCGTGATCCCGGATATTTTGTGCAACGCCGGTGGAGTGACCGTCTCATATTTCGAATGGGTGCAGAACAGGGCCGGCTTCTTCTGGTCGGAAGAAGAGGTCAACATGCGCCTCGAAGAGAAGATGGTGATGGCATTCGGCGATGTGCTGAGAATGTCGTTAAAGACCAAGACAAGCCTGAGAATTGCCGCTTTCATGGTGGCTATTACTCGGGTAGTCGACGTCGTCAAGTTGAGAGGCATTTACTCCTGATCGAGGCAGGAGAAGGTTCAAGATGCGGACGGTTCCGGTCGGTCGGAACCGTCCTTTGTTTTCGATTGTACTTGAATTTCGGTAATGAAAACCGGTATGCTTGTATAAGCAACCGAGGAGTGATTTAGGTTATGTTTGGTCCCGACTTCTGGCAAAAAGCAATTATCGCCGCCCCGGCCATTCTCTTTTCCCTGACCGTGCATGAATATTTTCATGCCTGGACCGCGCTGAGATTCGGCGATACGACCGCGCGCGATATGGGGCGACTGACGCTCAACCCGATGGCCCATCTCGATATACTCGGGACAATCATGATGTTCCTGTCCGGCTTCCGATTCGGCTGGGCCAAGCCGGTTCCGGTCAATCCGTTTAACACACGCAATCCGAGAATGGCCGACTTCTGGATTTCCGCCGCAGGCCCTATCTCAAATTTCGGTCTCGCCTTCATTGCCAGCATGATCTTTCGGGCAATTATCTCGACCAACACTCCGATGCCGGAAGCTGTGCACCTGTTTCTCTTCTTCATGATCATGATCAATGTGTCGTTGGCCTTCTTCAATCTCATTCCTCTGTTTCCGCTCGACGGCTCCCATATTCTGAGAGCCATACTTCCGCCTCGATATGAAGCTACGCTTAACCAGTTCGACCGAATATCCCCCTTTCTTCTGCTCGGATTGATTTTGATCGGTGGGTTCTGGTTCATTCTCGGGCCGTTTATCACGGCAGTCGTCTACCTCTTTTCCGGAATACGGTTGGGCTGATATGTCTCGCGCGGTGGGCCGATATGCGGTCATCCTGACGGCGCTACTGATAGTTGCCTGCGGAAGTGGTCAATCAGTACGGGTCGGAAACGAGGAACCCGGCACAGCAGAAACCGATGTCAAGGTAGAAGCTTATCTGTTCGATGCCCAGGTCCAGCGAGGGAAGAAACGTAATTCGTTTCGGCTCGACGTCTATCAGACCGACTCGATTCTTGCCCTGACCGGGCGCGGCTATCTCGGCAAGGGAGCATTAAAGGGATGGATGACGCGGGATAGCGTAAAGGTCTTATTCCCATCCACTAACGAGTATCTGTATGAGACGATCCCCGGACTCATCGGAGCAATCGATTGCCTCGGCGAAGTACCTGAAGTAAACCTGTTCTCTCTGTTCAGTGCGCTGCCCGACAGTGTGATGACTGATCCTCGAGTGAAGATCAAGTCGGACTACAGTGATTCGGGTCAGCCCAGGTTTGCGGTGTCATACAAAGGATGCCCGTGGTCGATCAATCTCACCTACGATCACCAGGATGCCGGCTGGCGGATAAAGGAGTTCGAGTTCGACGACGGACACGACAACACCCTCGCCGGAAAACGTAGGATATACAAAGGGGATGCGAAGGTCCCTTCGAGTCGTTTTCAGCTCGCTGTTCCTGCCTCATTCGTACGTATAATCCCCTGATTATCACGTGGTTATACACGTTGACTTGCCTTCCGGAATTGTCGATATTACTTTCTTGTTTCAAATCAGGAGTATTTGATTGGGTCTGTATAAAAGGTCATTTTCGGTTCTCGTGCCATACTGGAAGCAACTGCTGACGGCGTCGATCTCGGCGTCTTTGCATGCGGTGCTCTCCGGTCTGCTGGTCTGGATGTTCGGACCGCTCCTGATGACTCTGTTTCAAGTAAACAATCTGCCGCTTGTCGGCGCCACACCTTCTTCGACTACTCAGGTGGTCGTACCGACCGATAGCACGACCGTCGGAAACTCCGGATTTGTGGCCGGCTTATCCCGCGCCGTCACCGATGTCCGCGAGACGATGAAAGGGTGGGTCGACTCGATTGTGACCGGAGCTGATCGGAAAAAAACCCTTTTGCGCTTCTGCTGGGCAATCCTGATTGTCGTTCTGGGGAAGAATCTCTTTTTGTATCTGCAGGGATTCTTCATGGCCTACGTCCAGCAGTCGGTGGTCAGGCATTTCCGCGACCGATTGTTCGAAAAATACCAGCGGTTGTCGCTCGACTATTTTCACTCACGAAGAACGGGACAGATTATTTCACGGGTTACGAACGATGTCATGGTATTGAACGAGGCTATTGACCTCGGATTCAATCGGCTGGTAACCGACTCGATCATGGTCCTGGTCTTCTTTTTCTTCCTGATCGTCCTGAGCTGGAAGCTGACCCTGCTTGCGATGGTCATTCTACCGGTCATTTTCGGTTTCATCTGGTTTATCGGGAAGAAGCTGCGCAAATATTCGGAGCGGTCACAGGAACGGATGTCCGATGTGAACTCGGTGCTGGAAGAATCGGTCAGCAACATTCGCATCGTCAAGGCGTTCTCGATGGAGAAATTCGAGATCAAGAAATTCTTTTCCGCGACTTACAACTACTTCCGAGCCTTACTCCGCATGACCCGCATACGGCATCTGGCCTCGCCGATCAACGATACGCTCTCGACTATAGCTGGCATCATCATTCTGCTGTATGCCGGGAGCAAGATTATAGCCGGGACCGGTGAATTCGATGCCGGTGACTTCATGACTTACCTGTTGGCGATGTTCTCGATGATCAAGCCGGTAAAATCGCTCAGCCAGATTCATATCAAGCTGCAGGAAGGCATGGCAGCGTCGGCGCGGATTTTCGATGTGCTCGATGCTGACGAGAAGATCAAGAATATGCCGGACGCCGGCAGGTTGGTGTCGTTCGAGAAATCGATCGAATACCGGGGAGTTACTTTCAGTTACAACGGTTCCGACACGATTCTTAAAGAGATCTCGTTTGCGGTCGAGCGGGGTCAGGTGATAGCGTTTGTAGGACCTTCGGGAGGCGGGAAATCGACGCTGCTCGACCTCCTGCCCCGTTTCTATGACCCGCAGCAAGGGAGTATTCTTATCGACGGTCGGGATATTCGAACGGTAACAATCGATTCGCTTCGCTCGCTTATGGGGATCGTGACGCAGGAAACGTATCTTTTCAATGACAGTGTTTTCAACAATATCGCGTACGGTCTGTCGAACGTCGATAAGCAGAAGGTCTTTGAGACGGCGAAGATGGCAAACGCGCACGAGTTTATCGAGCAGCTTGAGCACGGCTACGACACCCAGGTTGGCAATCGGGGAGTGAAACTTTCGGGCGGCCAGCGTCAGCGCCTGGCGATAGCCCGAGCCCTCCTGAAGGACCCTCAGATTCTCATTTTCGACGAAGCAACTTCGGCTCTCGACACCGAATCCGAGGTCCTGGTGCAGGAAGCGATCGACCGTCTGATGAAGAACCGAACCTCGCTCGTGATCGCCCACCGGCTGTCTACCATAAAAAACGCCGATCGGATACTGGTAATCGATAGAGGTCGGATAGTAGAGTGCGGTTCTCACGAGTCGCTTCTCGACAGGAACGGGCTGTACGCCAGGCTCTATTCGATGCAGTTCAGGGATATGTAATGAACGTTGCCTTTCTCGACTCAATCGAAGTGACCACCTACGGAGGAATGGAAGAGTGGATTCGGCTGGTCGCCGAGGGACTGGCTGCACGAGGTCACTCGGTGACGGTGATCGGCCGCGAGGATTCCGATTTCCTGCATCGCATGGAAGGCGGTAACGATTCGATTCGTCTCGAACCGATGCGCATCTCCGGAGATTTCGATCCGATGACGATCGCTCGCCTGAAGCGAGTCCTGTCGGACAAGGCGATTGAACTCATTTCGGTAAACTTCAACAAGGACGTTCGTCTTGGCGGACTGGCTGCATTAATCAACGGCAACACCCGGGTCGTCTGGTCGCTTGGGCTAAACATTACGAGCGATTCCGTCGCGCATCGCTTTCTTACACCAAGGCTGATAAGTGGCGTCATTGTGCCATCACAGGCGCTCAAAGACGAAGTAGTGGCGTCGGGGTACATAGCGCCGGATTCAGTAGAAGTAATACCGATTGGCATTCCAAGCCTATCGATGGAATCCGATCGGCAGAGAGACAGAGAGCAGCTTGTTTCGGAATTCGACCTCCCGTCGGACAGCATCATTGCGGTTACAGTCGGCCGGTTTGTGGAGCACAAGGGACATCGGTACTTGGTCAAGGCCGCGCCGGACATTATTGAGAAGTATCCGGCAATCAGATTCCTCTGGCTCGGCGATGGTCCGTTGGAGGAAGAGCTAAAACAGGTCATCGAAGAGAATAAGTTGACTGATCGGTTCGTCTTCGCCGGGATGCGTTCCGATGTCCCGGATCTGCTCAGCGGTGCGGATATCATGGTCCATCCCTCGATTCTTGAGCCGTTCGGGATTGCGGTGCTGGAGGGGATGCGGGCCGGGCTGCCCGTTGTCGCAAGTCGCGTTGGCGGAATTCCTGAGGTTGTTTCGGAAGGGAGTACGGCCATACTCAGTGAACCGCTTCAACCCTCTTCGATCGAAGACGCGGTGTGCGGACTCCTCGGAGATCGGATGACAATGAAGGCAATGGGGGAAGCGGGAAGAGAGCGTTGGAGCAAGAATTTTCGGTACGAGCATATGATCGACCGGGTGGAAGGCCACTTCCGGAAACTGGTGAGCCGACATGAAGTTTGACCGTCTGAAACCGCTTGAGCACAAGTTCAAAGCATTCTTCTTTCAGGTCTTTCATATCTTCCTGAAGAAAGGTCGAAAGGACTTTGTCCCACTTGACGGCAATCAGATTCACAAAGTACTGTTCCTCAGGCCGGAAAAGATCGGAGATATGGTCATTTCGTTTCCGGTGTTCGACGGATTGAAAGAGCGCTTTCCTCACATCACGATTGCGATACTCGGTTCTCCGACCAACTACCAGATCATCAGGAACGACCCCCGTTTTGACAAAATCTACATTTATAGGAAGAGCCCGCTCCATGATATCAAGGAACTGATAGCGATGCGTCGCGAAAAGTACGACTGTGTTGTTGATATGATCGGTAACGACTCCGTAACCGCCCTGTTTATGTCTCAGCTCTGCGCTCCGGGTAAGCCGAGAATCGGGGTGGGGAAGGTCAAGTACCGCGAGTACTATGACTTCAACTACGATCATCGCATGGACAACACCGGCCATATCATCGAAAACACCCTTCGCCTGCTTGAGGCCTTTGCGATCGACAGTACCAGGATCTCCGGCTATGCCGAGCCGCATCTGGAGCCGAAGGAGATTGAACAGGCGAATCGGTTTATCGAGAGTCTTGATGGTGCCGGAGAGCAAACGCTGAAGGTCGGCTTCAATATGTCCGCAGGTTCGCCCACGCGGATGTGGGCGGAGGAGAAGGCGGTCGATCTGCTGAAACGCATTACCAACAAGTATGAGAATTGCCGGATCATCCTCTCCACCGTGCCTTCCGAGCGGCGCCGGGCCGAAAAGCTCCGTCAGATGCTCAACGGCAATGTGGTCCTCGTTCCCGACGGCCTGTCTTTGTCGGGAGTGGCGGCGATAATCAAGTATCTCGATGTCCTGATCTCGCCCGATACGTCGCTCGTGCATATCGCGCGCTCCTTTCGAGTCCCGGTGGTTGGGTTGTACAGCCGTTATATGAAGAACTTCCTGCTCTGGCGGCCGTACGACCAGAAAACCGGAGCCGTGGTTTCGGGTAGTGATGACAATATTTTCGATATCACGGTTGACCAGGTGTTCGATACGCTCAGCGCCGTTCTCGATCATGCTCTGGAGGCCAAACAGTGAGGCCGGTTTCGGTTGTAGTCATATCGCGCGATGAAGAACGCAATATCGGACGGTGTCTGGAATCGGTAAGCTGGGCGGACGATCTGGTACTCATAGACAGTCAATCCGAGGACAGAACTATCGAAATCGCCCGTGAGCACGGGGCGAGAGTCTTCTCGCCCGTCTGGCGAGGATACGGAGCGGCCAAGCAGGAAGGCGTGCGACAGGCAAGATGCGACTGGATCCTTTCGCTGGATGCCGACGAGGTGGTTACCGCCGAGCTGACGGAGGAGATTCAAGGCGTCCTGTCTGAGCATGATCCGGCATCCGGGTATTATCTGCCCAGGCGAACCCAGTTTCTTGGCCGATGGATTAAGCATTGCGGCTGGTACCCCGACCACATCCTTCGCTTGTTCGACCGAACCAGGGGCGGGTTCACAGACGCGGTGGTGCATGAGAAAGTTGTAGTGAAAGGACGAACGGCATATCTCAGAAATGATCTGTTGCACTACAGCTATCCTTCGCTGGAGGATTATTTCCGTAAATACAATCGATATACTACGTTGGGTGCGGAGGAAGCGTATCGGAGAGGGAGCCGGGCGGGATGGTTCGATATCGTAATTAAACCTTACGTCGCATTTCTAAAACATTATATTGCCCGGCAAGGCTTCCGCGACGGGCTGGAAGGATTCCTGGTATCGATCCTCTCCAGTTCGGCGGTAATGGTAAAATACGCGAAACTTCGCGAATTACAGCGACAGAAGCGTCAAACAGGAACTGATTAGACATGTCACGATTGATAGACTTGGAACCGAACGATCATATTCTCATCAGCCGAACCGATCGACTCGGGGATTTGATTCTCGCGTTGCCGTTCGTTGAGTCGATAAAGGCACGTTATCCGGAGTGCAGAGTGGATGTCATAGCATCCCTGTACGCTTCGCCGATACTGGAAAACAACGAAAGTGTCGGCAAGATCCTGAGAGTACAAAACGACCAGCTGCTTTCGAATAAGTTATACAAGAAGGACCTCCTTCAAAAGATCAAGAAAGAGAAGTACAAAACTGTCGTCGTGCTTTACCCCGAGCGGCAAATTTCGCGGCTGTTCTACGATGCCGGTATCCCGGTTCGCGTCGGTACCGCCGGACGTTTCCATTCGATATTTTTCAATACCCATCTGATGCACAGCCGGAAGAAAAATCTTAAGCACGAGTTCGAATACAATCTCGATTTCCTGCGATTCTTCCGCAAAGGACCGAAAATCACATTCTCCAGGGTCCACCTGCGCGAGAAGGAACTGAACAACGCCCGAAGGATTCTGGGAAATGCCGGAGTCGACGGACGGTTCATTGTGCTGCACCCCGGATCGGGCGGATCGGCCGAATGCTGGCCGATGGAGAATTTTATCAGGCTGTACGAGCTGCTGGAGGCGAACGGAGTGAATCCGGTGATTTCCGGTTCCGACCCCGAAGGCGCGATCGCTGAGGACGTCGCCCGAAAGCTCGGCGTACCCGTGCGCAAGATCACGGGAGACACCGATCTGCGAACCCTGGCGGCGGTGCTTTCACTCGCCGAGATCGTGGTGGCGAACTCGACAGGTCCGCTACACCTTGCGGCGGCGGTCGATACGAAAGTTGTCGGACTGTATCCGAGCCGGAAAGCGATGTCTCCGGTACGATGGGGTCCGATGGGTCGCAAAGGGAAGGTGATTCAGCCGCCGGAAGGGGTGGAGTGCCAGTGCCCGCACAAGCAGTGCACCTGCATGGCCCTGATCACTCCGGAGCAGGTTGCGCACGAAGTCAAGGTAATGCTAAAGAAGAAGTGAGCGAACGAGCAGCATGAATCTTGCCGAGTTCATCATACGGATCGAGGCGTTTAACGCCAACGTGAATATTCCGCTCATCAGGAAGGCGTACGAATTTTCGGACATGGCGCACCGGGGACAAAAGCGGATGTCCGGCGAGCCGTTCGTCGAACACTGCCTTGAGGTCGCGTTTATTCTGGCGGAACAGCATATGGACTCGACGACTATCGCGGCCGGACTGGTTCACGACGTAGTCGAGGACACCGACATTCCATTGGAACGGCTACGGGAGGAGTTCGGGGACGAAATCGCCGATCTCGTCGACGGCGTCACCAAGCTGGGCGCCGTGCACTATGCTTCGCGTGAAGAACAACAAGTAGAGTATTTCCGAAAGATGCTGCTGTCGATGGCGAAAGATATCCGCGTCATTCTGATCAAGCTCGCCGACCGCCTTCACAACATGCGAACACTTGAGCATATGCCTCCGGAAAAACAAAAGATAATCGCCGAAGAGACCAGGGACATCTATTGCCCGCTCGCACATCGGTTCGGCATCAACAAAGTCAAGATCGAGCTGGAGGATCTCTCGCTGAAATATCTCAAGCCGGAGGTTTACTTCGATCTGGCGCAGAAGATCAAAGAGAAGAAAGAAGAGCGCGAAGAATACGTCGATCAGGTAGTGGCACCGATCAAGGCGGCTATGGCGAAGGACAGTATCAAGGCCGATGTCTACGGTCGTGCGAAACATCTCGATTCGGTCTTTCGGAAGATCCAGGTGCGCAAAGTGCCGTTCGAAGAAATATTCGATCTGTTCGCCATCCGGATAATCGTGAATACCGAGCGTGACTGCTACCATGCGCTCGGGATTATCCACTCGATGTGGAAGCCGGTGTCGAACCGTTTCCACGACTATATTGCCAACCCGAAACCGAACGGCTATCGATCGCTTCATACCACGGTGTTCGGTCCCGAGAACAAGATGGTCGAAATTCAGATTCGCACCCACCAGATGCATCACGTTGCGGAAAACGGTATCGCCGCCCACTGGCTCTACAAAGAAGGCAAGCAGCAGATGAGCAAGTCGGACCGCCAGATGGTCTGGCTGCGCGACGTTCTCGAATGGCAGAAGGACATGACCAATCCGTCGGACTTCATGGAGTATCTCAAGATCGACCTGTATTCCGAGGATATCTTCGTCTTCACCCCCAATCAAAAGCTGATCCACCTGCCTAAAGGGGCAACACCTCTTGACTTCGCATTTCAAATTCACTCGGAGGTCGGCATCCACTGTGCCGGTGCGAAGATCAACGGCCGTCTCCAGCCCCTGTCGACCGAGCTCAATTCGGGTGACGTCGTCGAGATTATCACTAATCCGAACCGGGTCCCTTCGCATGACTGGCTGAAACTCGTCAAGACCTCATCGGCCCGGGCGCGAATCCGACGCTGGCTGAAGCAAGCCGGGTTCGAACAGTCGGTCGTCCTCGGCAAGCAGATTGTCGAGCGCAAGCTCAAAGAACTCCGAGTCAAATTGCCCGGGGACGATATTCTGCAGGGGTATGCCGAGCAACTCGACAAGAAGACGGTAGATGACTTGTTCGCGGCCATCGGCAATGGGTCGATGACCTCCCGCCCGTTGATCGAACTGATCGCACCGGAAGAGGAGAAGCCGGCCGGGTTTATCAACCGTGTGGTCGATCGTATTCGCGGTTCCAAAGGGATCAAAGTCCACGGTATGGACAATATGATGTTCCGGTTTGCCGGCTGTTGTCAGCCGGTACCGGGAGAAGATATAATTGGATTTATCACGCGGGGGAGAGGCGTTACTATTCATCGAACCGATTGTCCCGCCGCGATGCAGCTCCTGAGCGACTTCCCCGAAAGAAAGATCGATGTCGGTTGGGATACGGCCAAGGGACAGTCATTCGTCGTCCAGTTGAAAGTGACGGTAGAGGACCGCAAGAATATGCTCCGGGACCTCTCCCAGGCGATTGCCGATGCTGATACGAACGTACGGGGGGCGGAAATGTATGCTCAGGATTCGACGGCGATAGGAAAATTCGTAGTCGAGGTCTCCAGCCTGTCACATCTCAACCGAATACTCGACAAGGTCCGCAAGGTCAAAGGGGTTCTCTCGGTCGTCAGAGAGAAGGGCGTCGACACTTCGGTCGAATAAAATCTCAGCGCGCAGCCGTTTTCAGAACTTCACCGGTAATGTCATCGCTTTGCCATCGCGTTGTACTACGACGTCGATGCTGTCACCCTTCTTGAATTTTGACAGCGCATTCATATAGTCGTAGATATCGCCGATCTTCAGTTCACCCATCTTGACAATGATGTCGTCCTTCTTGATCCCGGCCTTCTCGCCCGGTCGATCCGGCACGACACCGGCAATCTTGAGTCCGGTTACTTCGGCCGTATAATCCGGCATCACACCCAAGGTGACCGAAAACTGCGGACGACTCCTTCCTTCGGCACCACCTTTCGTCTTCTCAAATACCAGCGGTCCATCGTACTGATCGAAATGGGTAATGATGTCCCGAACAATGTCTGCCACCTGTACAATCCCGTGACTGTCGATCTTATCGACATCGTCGGTCGGTTTGTGGTAGTCGGCGTGCGGACCGGTAAAGAAGTAGAGCACCGGAATATCCTTGTTGTAAAACGCAGTGTGGTCCGATGGTCCGAAACCTGATTCCTTGAACGTCATTTTGACACTGTCCGATTTCAGGGAATCGAAGTAATTCTTGAATTGCTCGCAGGTGCCGGTACCGAGAATGGCGAGGCCGTTCTCCTGGTCTTTGAGCCTTCCGATCATGTCCATATTGATCATCATGCGGACTTTGGAGGAATCAATCGTCATGTGATTGGCGAAATGCGTTGACCCGAGCAAACCGGCCTCTTCGCCACTGAAAGAGATAAAGAGCAAGGAGTACTTAAGCTGGTCCTGTTCACTCTTGAAATACCGGGCCAGCTCCAGCAATGCTGAAACGCCGGAAGCATTGTCATCCGCTCCGTTGTGGATCTGTTTGACCGAACCGTGATAAAGTGAAGCCGGCGTCCCCCATCCGAGATGATCATAGTGAGCACCGATTATGACCGTTGTGTCGGTTTTTGCCGGAAGATACGCGATCACGTTGTATCCGGTATCATGGACTTTGAATAACTGCGTCTCGCCTCGTATGGAAACAATCGTCGGGTCGTCCAAACCGACTTTGAGCCGCTCCAGCCCTTTTCGCTTTAGAAATACGATCGGAACGTCTTTGAAGGTGATATACGCCGGAATTACGGGAGCCAGCGTGTCATCCTTGTCCGAAGGTGTGTAGAGGAAGATCCCGGCTGCTTTGTGCTCGATTGCCATGTTAATCTTGTCAGCGATCGTGCTGTAGCGATCGAACTCTACGTGGGGGAATTTCTCCGGTGACGGCGTATTCCGCGCAATCAACACCGCCTGACCCTCGACCTGCTTTCCCTCGTAATCGTCGTAGCGTCCGTCGCTCGTATCCACCGTGATGCCGAAGCCGACATCGATTACACTATCAAACGAAAACTGCTTTGAGGCGGACTGTTTGAGAGGTTCGTACTCGTCCCCCAGTTTGAGTTCAGTCCCGTTCACCGTCAGCCGGTTGTTCGGACCAAGGTCGATTCGCTTGATGAAATCGAAACCCTGGAGATAGCCGTCGGTCCCTTTCGGTTCGAGCCCTGCCGATTTGAATATACTCTGAATGTAGGTGGCCGCCTTCCATTCTCCCGGCTCGCCAACTTCGCGTCCTTCGAGCGAGTCATCGGCAAGCACCGCGACATGCTTGTAGACGGAATCGGGCGTGATGGTGTAGACCGAAGCAGAGTGACACGTTTTGAATATGAGCCCGAGCGTGACGATCAGGGCGAAAAGGGCTGATTTTTTCATACGATTCCCTTCCTTGCATGTAGAATCAAACGGCGCAATATATAAGCGGCGGACCGGCTTGTCATCAATTTTTGAATTGTCGAGCCGACCCGATTCCGCTACATTGTAAGCCGAGTAGATACACATAGTCTTGAATAAGAGAATGGAGTAAGAAATATGTCTCAGAAATTTTGTTCAGCCTGCGGCCAAAAAGTGAGTGAGACAGCCAAATTCTGCCCGCAATGTGGTGCCCGTTTAGGCGCCGGAGGTTCAGCATCGCAGAAAGGATCGTCGCCGAAGCGCGGAATACGCGATACTGCGATAATCGTCGGAGCCCTGGTCGTTGTGGCGGTAGGGTACTTCCTGTTCATGCGACCGGAAGCGCCGCCTCAGCCCCCGAAAACGCAGGCGAACAACATGCCGGCCGGTCACCCGAGTATCAACGGTATGGATAGTACCGCGATGAACCTGCTCAATAACCTGCCGCCCGATTACAACTCGCTCGTGGAGCTTGGCCATAAGAGCTACGATGCCGGCAACTACCCGGTTGCGGCCGAATGCTACCGCCGTGCGCTGGCGATCGATGGTTCCTCGCTCGATCTTCGGACCGACTACGGCGCCAGTCTGAACTTCATGGGATTGCCCGATCGGGCGATTGAAGAATTCAGAAAGGTGCTCAAGGAGAACCCGGACCACGGAATTGCCAATTTCAATATGGGAATCGTCTACTACAATCTGCAGAAGAACGATTCCGCCAAGTTCTACTGGACCAAGTACCTGAAGTTGGATCCCACCGGATCCGCGGCCGACCAGGCGCGGAAGCTGCTTAAAGAGATTGGCGGTTGATATCCTCACGTTTTTGACACAACTGGCCGGGTCTGTCTGGGCAATGCTCCTCGATTCGGCCTTTTTCTTATGCCTCGGGCTCCTCCTGGCCGGTCTGATCCACCTGTTTCTCGATCGACAGACGCTCGACAAGCTGCTGAAGAAAGGCAAGCGTGGGGCTGTCGTCCGCGCGGCGCTTCTCGGTGTGCCGCTTCCGCTCTGCTCGTGTTCCGTTCTTCCGGTTGCCGATCAACTCAGGAAATCAGGTGTCGGCCCGGGCGCGACCTCGGCGTTTCTGATCTCAACGCCCGAGACGGGGGTGGACTCCATCCTGCTGACTTACTCGATGATGGATCCGGTGATGACAGTCGCCCGTCCGCTCGCCGCGTTCGTTACAGCGTTGACCGCCGGCATGCTGGTAGTTAACGAGAAGAGTAATCCGGCTTTCTCCGAAGATGTAGAAACTTGCGGATGCGATTCTTGCGGCTGCGGTGCTTCGGATGCTCCCCCCAAGTCCGGTCTCATCGCAAAGATCATCACCCTGATCGACTACGCCGTCAACGACCTGCTCGCCGATCTGGCGCCATACCTGTTTATCGGGTATCTCCTGGCCGGTCTTGTAGCGGTGTTTCTCGGCAGCGGCTTCGGTGGCCTGCCCGAAACACTTCGGACCGGCTGGACGGCGTACCTTGGCGCGATCGTCGTCGGTCTGCCACTCTATGTGTGTGCAACTTCGTCCACGCCATTAGCGGCAGTACTCTGGGCGGCCGGGTTCTCACCCGGGGCAGTACTTGTATTTCTAATGGTCGGGCCGGCGACAAACATAGCTTCGCTGACGGTTGTTACGAAGATCTTGAAAGGTCGTGCGCTGGTAGCTTATCTCGGCACGATCGTGGTGGTCTCCGTTCTTGCCGGAATCGGCGTAGACTTTGTGTATCGAGCTCTCGATTTATCTCCGCATTTTGGAGGGGCGACCGCAGGGGAATCAACTGGGATAGTCTCACTGATATCAGCCGGTATCCTGTCGGGTGGTATTCTGTATTTTACTATGCGATCTATGGTTAGGCGATTTAGCTCAAGCAAAGCCTGATTCTGACTGATTGGGCTTGCCTTTGGTTACATTTGTCGTATCATACGAACGTGGGCTGGAAAATCCTCGATAACGATGTAGTGCAGGGCTTCCTGGATCTGCTGTTCCCGCCGCTTTGCCTTGGCTGCGGGGAGTACACGGAAGATGAGCATCATGTCTGTGCTATCTGCCGAGAGCAGATCGAAGAATATGACCTCCCGTTTTGTCTGGCCTGTTCTCGTCAAATTCCCGAGGGAGATCGCTGTGTCATTTGCGGAGACGACACGGTACCGATGTTCTCCTATGGAAACTACACTTCGCCGCTGAAAGATATCGTCATTCATTTCAAGTTCAAAGGTATAACCAGTCCGGCGAAACTCATGGCCGAGCTGCTGGTGGCTCGGTTTGAACTCCAGATCCGCGATCTTGACTGCCACGTCCTTATCCCGATACCGCTCTACCCAACAAGAGAGAATGTGAGGGGATACAATCAGGCGGAGCTGTTTGCATCGAGTCTGGCAGAGCTGCTTGACTTCGAAGTCGCGCGGGATGTGATTTCCCGGATCAAACGGCGAAAGGAACAGGCCAGGCTTGATTTCCGCCACCGTCGAAAAAATATCAAAGGGGTGTTCGAGTGTGACAGGCCGGCAACCGCCGAAGAACGGGTAATTCTTGTCGACGATGTCGTGACCAGCGGTTTGACTGTACTTGAAGCGAAACGGGTACTCGAACGCGCCGGATATAAAGTTGTGGCTGTTTTATCTATCGCGCATCATATTTAGGCTATGAATCAGTCAGAACTGTTACTGAGCGACTATCTGCAACATCTCAAACTTGAGCAAGGACTCTCCCCGAACTCGATCTCGTCATACGAGCGGGACATCCGCGAATTCCTCAAGCAGTCGGGAGCCGAGAATGCGGCACGGGTTACCCCGGCTGACGTGACCGCGTTTATCGGGTCGCTCGGCAAAGTCGGTCGAAAACCGGCGACAATTACTCGCAAGATTTCCTCGCTCAAACAATTCTACAAATATCTTCAGGACACCGGGACGATCAAGGAAAGTCCGGTCGCTTTCTTCTCCGCCCCGAGGATAGTCAGGTATCATCCGCACTATCTGAGTGTAGCCGAAATCGAGCGGATAATAGACGGCATTGAGCCACAATCACTTGCCGGAAAGCGGGATCGAGCCATAATCGAAATTCTTTATGGTTCCGGATTGCGAATCTCCGAACTGATCGATCTCAAGATCGGCGATATCGAACTTGAGGCCGGGTTCATCAGGGTGACCGGCAAAGGAAACAAGCAAAGACTGGTGCCGATCGGGGAATTCGCCAGAAAAGCGGTCGAAAATTACTGGCTGGCGCGCGAGCAGCAAAAGCCCCCGATAGTCTCTAATTGTGTTGTGGTCAATAAGATAGGGAAGAAGTTCTCACGAGTTGGACTGTGGAAGGTGATTCGTAAGCTGGTTACGAAGGCGGGCATTACCAAAAAGGTCACCCCCCATACCTTTCGGCACTCGTTCGCCACCCATATGCTTGAGGGAGGGGCAGATCTGAGAATCGTGCAAGAAATGCTCGGACATGCCGATATATCTACAACACAGATATATACGACGATTGACCAGGATTACATTATTGCCGAGCATAAGAAGTACCATCCTCGAGAACTGGCCGGGTCCAAAAAACGTTGAACTTCCTCGCAAACCGGTGTACCACTTTGCAATCAAGCAAAGCGGCCTGAATCTCGATTTCCATGTCTCCCAGTTCTTCAAAGCGACCAATATTTCCGTTCACCTTTTCGATACTTTCGAGCAGCTGATTGTCACCTGTCAGCGGTTTCCGGTCGATGTAATCATGATTGCGGGCCGGGGAAGTTTCATTAAGGAAGTCGAGCTGGTTCGGTCGATCAAGGAGAACGTCTTCATGTCGATCGTTCCGATCATACTCTTTCACCCGGAGCCGGATGAGAACGTCGTGATTGCTGCCTATCAGAAGGGAGCGGAGGATTTCATCTATGGCGACTGGCGCGAGAAATTGGTCGAGGTCCGTATCAAGAGGGTGATCGAGCGAAGTCGCCGCGATCTGTCCATCAATCCATCCACGCACCTTCCCGGACCGAACATCATTGAGAGCGAAATCATGCGCCAGCTTGATATGGGTTCTCAGATTGCAGTCTGCTACGCCGATCTGGATAATTTCAAAGCGTTCAACGACTACTATGGATACTATGCGGGGGACAAGATCATTCGGTTGACATCGCGAGTGATCAAGGATGTCGTGTTCGATCTTTGTCGCGAAGGTTTCGTCGGTCATGTGGCTGGGGACGACTTCATCTATATCATTCCCGTGGATGACGTCGATCTCATATGTAGCAAAGTCCTGCAGACGTTTGACCGACTGATCCCGTACCAGTATGCTTCCGAAGACCGGGAGCGCGGCTTTATTCGGACAACCAATCGAAGAGGCGTGCAGGAGGAATTCCCGATCCTCACCATGTCGATCGCCGTCATAATCAACGACAACGGGAAGTTCAGTCATATCGGCGAAATGTCTAAGATGCTCGCGGATCTTAAGAAGGCGGCAAAGGCGAAAGAAGGTTCGAATTACATGGTTGAACGCCGCCGCAAGTATTGACCGCTATTTCCTCTCAGAGAGCAGCTTCCGCATATCGAGCGCCGGCTGGTAGTCCGGCTTCTTCTCCAAACAGAGATCTAGGTATTTATTGAGGGAGTCCTTCGGGTATCCATTCATGTAGTATCCCAGGGCGATGCCGTAGTAGGCTTCCGACAGCGATGGATCGGCTTTGATCGCTTTGAACATCATCGGGATCATCGCATCGTAGTTCTTCCTTCGGAACCAGCTGAGCCCCCAGTTGAACAGGTCGACAGCGTCGAGATCGCGGAGCTGACCTGCTCGGGAGTAGAGAGAATCTGCTTTGGAGAATCGGTCCAGCTTGCTGTAGAACACAGCGGCGGATTGGTAGGCGCTAAAATTCTGCGGACCGGCCTTAATAGCCTTATCATAACTGACCACGGCCGAATCGGTCAGTTTCTTTTCATCGAATGCTTCGGCAAGATTCGTGTACATCTGGGACAACTCGTTGGGTCGGGCGGCATCCGGTTTGAATAGGGTGATAGCCCGTTCATACAACTTTATCGCGGAGTCGGGAGAGTTTTTCTTCATCAAGACCAGACCGAGATTGTTGTACGGTGCGGCGTAGTCCGGTTTAATGCTGATCGCCCGGGCGAAATTCCTCGAGGCAAGGTCATACTTGCCGTTGCTGTACTGGGCATAGGCAAGGTTGTTGATCAAGGTTGGTGAGCCGGGATAGATGTCATCGGCCAGCTGGTACTCCTGTTCGGCCTTGACCATTTCGCCGAGCTGCTCGTACTTGATTCCGTTGTTGAAATGCACCTGGAATCCGCTCGACTCACCTTCGTCGTAATAGGTCCTGTTGAGTGCTACCAGGGGAACTGCGAACAGCACCAGCGCAATACCAACGGAACCTTTCTTGATCGATCCGCTGAACAATCGGGTTAGGCCGGCCGCCGCCAGAATGATCATAAACGGGATCAGCGGAAGTCGGTGCCGGGCTGTTACGAGAAAGAGCACGATCGATGGGATGTAGGCGAGTAAGTAGATATAGATCGGAAGCAACTTTTTGAACCGGTCCCGGGTCAGATATACTCCTACAATCGTCAGGGGGATCAGCAAGCCGTACGGGAAATAAATCAGCTTGTGCCAGACGAGAATTGAAAACAGCGAGGACCTCTTTCGCTGGTAATAAATATCGGCGTTGTCACTGTTCTCGAATCCGGAGAACAGATAGACCGTTTTTCGCCAGACGAGGTTTAGAAACTTGCCGGGATTATGCACAATAAAATCTACTGCCTTGGCCGACCAGAACGACGATTCTTCGGCATCACTAAGAGACCGCTTTGATTCTCGTTCGGCAGCGGCCCGCGTCACTTTTCCGAACTGATCCCAGCTGACCGCTTCATTGAGCTTCACATCCGGCATGAGCATCGTCAGGCCGTCAGCGTCCGGGTTGTTTCCAAGGTACAGGTTGACGCCGCCCTGTGATGAAATCAGAATGAAGTCGCCGGTAACGATTTTGTTTCGGACGGTGACCGGTGCAATCGTAAGGATGACCCCGACAAGCAGAACGATCGGCAATTTGCTGCGTGACAGAAAGCCAGATTCCCGTTCGGCGGTGAAGAACATCCACACCATCAGAAAGGGAATGGTGAGCAGTATGTTTGGACGGGCCAGGGACGCCAGCCCGAATATTATCCCGGTCAGGAGCATGCCTTTCCACGAAGGGTTATCCCGACAGGCTAAAAGCCGGTACATGCCCCAGACAACGAACAGGAGGAAGATCGCCGGAATGAGGAACATCGCTTCGTAAAACACGAGCGTGCCGTACACCGCATAAATCAGTCCGGCGACGATTGCGGTGGTGCGGTTGAACAGGTGTTCGGCCAGCTTGAATATCAGGATTGCCGTTCCTGCGCAGAGCAGCACTTGCAGCAGCTTGCTCCAGAAAATGGAAGTATTCGTAATTAGCGCGAGAAGGGCAAGGAAGTACGGATACAAAGGGGCGCGGAAATAGGAACCTTCACCCCAGAAAGATTTGTGCAAGATATCCTGCGCCCAGAGCCAGTGCCACTTTTCATCGACCATCGGCACCTGAAACCCGGGATCACGGCTGATTTGAATGAGGTAGATGATTCGAATCGCGATCGCCGCCAGCGCGACAATCAGAGGCCATTTATATTTGTTGAGCAGGTCTTTCATCTGAGGGAAGTCGGTTTCAAGTTATACACAGGTAGGCTGAAAGTAGACAAGATGAAAGGGACGGGCAAGGGATTAATTGTGTCGTCGGTCGGAGGGACGGCAAGTCGCCCCTCCGAGAAGTCGTTTAATCGATCAATCTTGTCTCGGGAACCTCGTTCACCTTTTGCTTCAGTTTGAACTGGGACGGACGGGCTTGGAGCACGTCGCGAAGCCAGCTTTCCGGATATCCTACTTCGCGTGGACGTCCGGTCGAGTCCTGAACGTAGCCGTCGTTGTACTTGGTGAAAAGATGCTCGGCAAGTTCCTTCCATCGGGCTGCGACCATATCCCCTTTCGAAACGGAGTAGTCGGTCAGGTACTGAGTTAGCATCGCCGGATCCGACTTGGCCAGCTGAAGAGCCGTCTTTTCAATTCCCGGCTGCATGGCGAGAAACTTCCCCTCGATCTCCTGCTGCACGTTTATGATTTCCGGGGCGATGTACGAATACTTCAGGTTCGCGTAGTTGGCGACGATATTGAACACCCACCAAGCAGACTCCCAGGAGAATTTGTTCAAACTTCCGACCGTGTAAGGCTGAGGGATGCTGTCGATCCCGCAGTACAGGGGGAAGTAGCAGCTGGTGTAGGTATCGTCCTCGCCCCACCAGAGGACTCCGCCGATCGGATTCGGCAGCCAGTTCCGCGACTGCGATACAAACGAGAAGGCGGTCTGCTGGGTCGAAATCGGCCTCTCCCATTGGTAGTCGACTGAATCGACTGTCCAGTTCATCGGGCGCCACCGGTAAGGCGATCCGAACGGCCCGGCGTCGGGCCCTTTGGTCATGTCAAACGGCGTCCCTTCGTAATGGTCGCGCATCAGAGAAAAGACATCCTTCACGGAGAGTTTCTTGTCAGGCTTGATCCAGAGGGGATATGGTGACGCACCATCGACTGCTCTTGTATAATCGAAGGAGAGGTTCTTCGAAGGTGCCGCCCGCCGGAACAGACTCCACACGCGACTGTCGGCATATCGTTGGTTGCGAGGGGAGGAAGGACAGTAGGCATCGCAGAATCTGAACGGTTCGCCCGATTTCGGATCGTAATATCCTTTCTCGACTGCGAACGAGATTACATTTTTGGAGTACAGACAGTTGTTCGGATCGTTCAACGGGAATTCGCCGATCCGCGACTTGTTCGCATGCGCCGATATGTAGCCATCCGGCACTTTCACCGCAACCCACTCGGCACCGTGACCGTCCTTGCCGGGACCGATGATTTCAAGTATCCAGGCCTCATTCGGGTCGGCGATCGAAATCGATTCTCCGGTCGATCGATAGCCGTATTGGTCAACTAACGAAGTCATCACTTCGATCGCTTCGCGCCCCGTGGCCGCCCGCTGAAGTGCCAGCCGCATCAGATCGAAATAGTGAAACATCCCTGACGGATTCCTTAACTCGAGCCGTCCGTCGAATGTCGTCTCGCTTATCGCGAGCTGCTTCTCGTTTATATAATCAACCACGGCATAGGTGTGAGACACTTGCGGGATGGTGCCTCGGACAGTGCCGCCCCAATCGGTGATTTCAAGCGAGTCCCCCGGCTCATAGTCGGCTGCGGGGAGCCGCTCCATATGCGGATGGAACTCACCGTCGCAGGTATAGGTTATCATAACTGAGCCGTCGGCCGAGGCACCTCTGGTTACAAGGAGATTGGTGCAGGCACTGGATTCGGCCGCAAGGATCATGGCCGCTAACGCAGCCAAGCTGATTGATTTCATAAAGTTGGACATAGCAAAACCCTCACGTTATAATCAGGGATAATAAAGTACTAAGAGGTCCGGCATACAACGAAAAAACCAAGAGCTCGTAAAGGGCCGGACGATTAATCTCCGAACATCACAAAACTGTCATAATTGAATGATGTCACGAAACAACTTGTCCGACGCCGGTCGCCGGGCAACTCAGACGATATTCAAGGAGGAATCAGAGTGAAGCCTCAAACCTTAATAGGGGGACTGATGTTGGTGACGGCTGCGGCGTTACTTTCCATAAGTCCCGCCAACGCCGGATCGCCTGAAATTTCCCCGCATTGGACGGACAAGCCGATATATATCGACGGCAACGTCGATGATTGGAGTGGTTTGCCCACCACTTTTCTGGAGGATAAGGGGGCCGTTGTCGGGCTGGCTAACGACAGCGAAAACCTGTACGTCCAGATTCGATTCCGGGATGCGATGTGGGCAAGGGTGATCCATCGCACAGGTATCACGATCTATCTCGACTCAAAGGGTGGAAAGAGCAAGGATGCCGGGATCAAATTCGTCGGCGGTCCCACAATGTCCGAAATTCGCGAGGCTTCGCCACGAAAAGAAGATCAAGGCCAGAGGCAGAATGAAAATGGCCGCTTTGGTCGCGAAGGAATGAATCCGGAGCGGATGCGCGGCCGCAACGACACCGTCTTCACCTACTTCAACAAGAAAGGGCTGATCGACGCCAGAATCGGCATCGAAGGAGCGAACGGACCGAAAGTTGCCTGGGGAATCGACCACGGTTTCTACGTCTACGAATTCAGCATTCCGCTTGCGAAGAGCAAGGTGCGGGATTACGGACTCGGACTTGAGCCGGGGAAGAAACTCGGGTTCGGGGCCGAATGGGGGGGAAGGCCGGAAGGGATGCGAGGCGAGGGCGGCCCGCACTTCAGCGGGACCGGATTCCCCGGCGAAGGTGGCGGAATGATGGGGGGAAACGATGGCGACGAAGGAGGCAGGATGGGACGCCCTGGGGAGCGGGGTGAACGCCCGGGCGGCGAACAGATGCAGAACGCATTTCAAAAGCAGGACTTCTGGATCAAGACCAAATTGGCGGTCGACAACATCAAATCAAAGTAGTTTCAGATACAAGAAGAGCCGGTTGGGCAAGTACCCGACCGGCTCTTCTCCGAATCCAATTGACTCAATCTTCGATCACATAGCCGGTTTCTCGAGCTTCTGCAGCTCGCTGACGATTACCGACGGCTCCGCCCGGACGCGATAATCGGCGCTGAGAAATGCGTACCTGACTGTGCCGGTAGTGTCGACAATGTAAGTCACGGCAAGAGGCAACTGGGTCGAGTCTGACCCGTTGTAGCCGGCCAGGTCGAGATGCCCTTGCAACTTCTCGAGCATGACTTCGGGTATGGTGTATACGATCTTGTATTCCGAGGCGACCCGATTGCCGACATCGCTAAGCACGGTGAAGTTCAACGTGTCTTTCTCGGCGGTGGAGATGGAGCTATCCGGAAGCTGAGGGCTGATAGCTACGAGGGTAGCGCCGAGGCTCTTGATTTGGGGCGCGACCTTGGTCATCGCTCGCAACTGAAGGTTGCAGTAGGGGCACCAACCACCTCGGTACCAGATGATGACCACAGGTCCGGACTTGAGCAAGTCGGAGAGCCGGACCGTATCACCCTTGATATCGGGAAGACTAAAATCAGGTGCCATCTGACCTTCGTGAATAGCCTGTTCGAGTATCCCCGATTCCTTGATTTCTTTGACACCTTCTTCGAAGGCGGATACCGTTGCCTGCGGGGCGTTCTTGAGCCATTCGGCGTTATGATTCTGAAGTTGCGAAGTCAGGGTTTCCCCTTCGCTCTGGGTCATCGCTTTCTGATCGGCCTGTTCCTGCGATTGCTTTTTCGAACAGCCACCGATGAGCAGCACGCCGATTGCCAATGTCGTAAGTGCGAGGAAGATTACAGTGTGGCGGAGAGAACTTGTCTGCATAGTCAAATCACCTTCCATTGGTTTGTTCTCTTTTGCGGAACTCTTATCACGTTTTTTCAACATCGGCCCGAAAGGATAGTTCCTCCTTTGGACCAAAACAAGAGCCGGCTCTGAACGAGCCGGCTTCGTATCTGTAGCGTATTGTTCCTCCCCGGGTCAACTTCCTTTCTTCTCGAACCCTCGATAGGCCAGCCAACCCATGAGGATGGCCAGTCCGAAGAACATGATCAGGGAAAGCCAGGGACCGAAGGCTCCGGTCAGGGTCGCCATCATGCCGTCGTGCGCGTCGTAGAAGTGCTCGTACGAAGCCCAGGTGCCGATAAAGAATGCGACCAGAACGCCGATCAGCGCATCCCCTGCAACCAACCCTGAAGCGAACAAGATCCCGTGTTCGTTCCTCGATTTGAAGTTCGATTCCTTGCTGATCTTCTTGATAAACCAGGCGATCAGTCCACCCGTCATGATAGGAGTGGAGAGCGAGAGGGGAAGGTACAGCCCGATTGCAAACGGGAGTGACGAGACGCCGAGCAACTCAACCGCAAGCGCAATCATGCCGCCGACAATAATCGGCAGCCAGGGAAGATTCGCATTCATAACTCCCATCACTACCGTTGCCATCACATTCGCCTGGGGGGCGAGTAAGGGAGGTCGGTCGGTTGCCCCGGGAACGAATCCGAATGCCTGGTTCAGGAAGTAGACGGTGAAGCCCATGGCGATCGCCGGGAAGAACAAACCAACGAATTCAGTTAACTGCTGTTTCCACGGAGTCGCCCCAAGCAGGTATCCGGTCTTAAGATCCTGTGCGATGTCGCCCGAGAGGCAGACGGCAATACAGACAATCGTGCCAACCGACATAACGGTGACCATTCCGGTTACCCCGGAAACGCCGAAATACAGAAGAATAAGCGAGGTCACCAGCAAGGTGGCTATCGTCATTCCGGAAACCGGGGAAGAAGAAGATCCGACAATGCCGACGATTCTTGCGGCAACGACAACGAAGAAGAAACCGAACAGCACCGCCATAACGACACCAAGAAAATGCAGGTCGGTATTCGGCAGTGCCCAGATTATTACAATGCATGCGAGAATGCCGAGGAGGACCCATTTCATTGGGACATCTCTATCGGTGCGCGGAATGTTAGCGGCTTCGTGCTTGGAGCCAATCAGTTCTCCGAACCCCTTACCGAACGATGAAACGATCGTCGGGAACGACTTGATCAGTGAAACGAACCCGCCCAATGCGACCGCACCGACGCCGAGATACTTGATATAGAAGTCACGAAGTTGATCCGGGCTCATGTCCGATAAAGGAATCGTGCCGGGCGAGATGATCGTGCCCGGGATCTGGTGACCTATGAAAGACAGCAACGGACCGATTCCGAGATAGCCCAGAACTGCCCCCGAAAGCATGAGCGCGGAGATTTGCGGCCCGATAATATAGCCCACACCGAGAAGTGCCGGGGTGGCGTCGACTCCGATCGTGCCGCCTTTCAATATCCCCTTGAAGTCGTAGTTGACCGACTCCGACCAGGTCTTGAGCATATTCATAAGAACTTTGTAAAGGGCACCAAGTCCGATTCCGGTGAAGACCATCTTGGCTTTTCCGCCCCCTTCGTCCCCCGCGATAATAATCTCCGCACACGCGGTACCTTCCGGAAACGCCAGCTTGCCGTGCTCCCGGTCGACCAGGTATTTCCTCAACGGAATCATCATGAGGATACCGAGCGCACCTCCCAGCATGGACAGCCAGAAGATCTGCATCTTTGTAATGTCATGGTGATAACCCGAAGCTACGAGGGTTTGATTGGCGCTCCAGATAAAGAAGGCCGGGATCGTGAAGATGATTCCGGCGGCAAGTGATTCACCCGCCGAGCCGATCGTCTGGACGATGTTGTTTTCAAGGACGGTGACTTTCTTGAAGAACAATCTCAGAACAGCCATAGAGATCACGGCGGCCGGAATGGAGGCAGAGACGGTCATGCCGAATTTGAGTCCCAGGTACGCATTGGCCACACCGAAAACGACGGAAATGATCGAGCCGAGAATGATCGTCTTCCAGGTGACTTCAGCCATGCTTTGACCGGCCGAGACGAACGGTTTGAAAGCCTGTTGGTCCTGCTGTTGCTGTTCCACTCTACCTCCGGGTTTGATCCAATTGTTTGTGATAAGTGCTCTAAAGAATGGATGTGACTCGTTTTATGTCAAGCGTTTAGTTCCGACGCGCCGTCGACGGGGAGAGGCCTTCGCAGACGCCGTTTCTCACGTTCCTTTGTGTCGAATGTGAAAGGAATCACACGCGGCCCTCCGGGTTGAACGAATCGCGCAGTTTGTGCGTCATATTTGATGGAAATTCTTCCTCCCAAATTGTTAAAAACGTGTAAAACGGGAACGAACTGGCGAGAATAGTTGTACAACATTTACAGGTGGGAGAAGGTCCTGCCGACATCGTGGGAACGACAGGGCACATTTGAGGATTGTATCGTCGCAATATCTGTAGGAGTAAGAAAAAATCTTGACAATGTTTAACATGCTTTCTATTTTGTTACCGAGGAAATAGTTAGCCGTTCGACACGCGATATTAATTCACAGAGTAACTTTCAGAAGAAAACAATTTCGTATTTTCGTATTACGGATGAAATAGCTGTCATGTGTCCGCAGTCAATGGAGTGTACTTACATGGCAGCAGACGAAGCAACACAAACCCGTTGAGGAGGTGAACCTTGACAAAACGTCTTAACCTGATTCTCGTCGTCGCTGTCGCGCTATTGGTGCCTTCGATGATTCTCGCCGGCACCAACACGTTTGGCGTGGGCAAAGCTGTCGCCAAACAAGCCGATAACGGAGCCGCGAACGTTGTGGTTGTACCTCTGGAAATCAGCAATGACGTCCCGCTTGCCGGTCTCGATATTCCGCTTTCGTTCTCTGAGGGAGTCACACTGAAGAAGGTCGACTTTACCGATACCCGCGTGTCGTATTTCGACTTTAAAGTAGCAAACATCAATAATGACAAGCATACTGTCGTTATCGGATTGCTGCCTCAGTTCTCTCCGGCGTCGAAACCGGATCTTGAAGCTGGCAATGGAGTTATTGCCAATCTGGTGTTTGAGGTGACTGATCCGGCCGTCAAAGATGTCAACATCAAGACTGTCGAAATGAAGAGCCCGAACCATCAGCTGACTTTCGTGTCTCACAATACGAAGGACAACAGTCTGATTACCACCAGACCGGAGTTCGCCGGTGTCAACGTGGCACTGTCAAACGTGGCGAACGGACTTCCGGACAAGTTTGCCCTCGCGCAGAACTATCCGAACCCGTTCAACCCGACGACCCAGATCTCCTTTGACCTGCCGGTAGCCGCCAAGGTAACGCTTGACGTCTACAATGTGCTTGGACAGAGAGTATCGACGCTGGTCGATGACAATCTGGAAGCCGGCACGCACGTCGTCACTTTCGACGGCGCGAGCTATGCCAGTGGCGTCTACTTCTATCATATTTCGGCTGACAATTTCTCACAGACTAAGAAAATGGTCATGCTGAAGTAAGTGTAAAGTAGCTAATGTGACGATTAGTACAGCGATGTAAGTCGTAGATAAAGTTCAATAAAGTATTCCGGAGCCCTTTCCTTTGAAGCGGGAAAGGGCTCATTTTTTGCCCCAAATCAATTCCTGCGCCGATTTATCGACAAATCCTGCGAAAATGGACGATGCGACCGGATCTTAAGACCGCTCTCGCATAGTAACCTCTTGTAGTTACACGTGTTACGTGATCAGCTCTGCTTCGGCACGCTATTTGTTTGTATTTAACGTATTCCGGGACGCTACGGCGGTCCGCAACCTGCCCGAAAAGACTGGATAGCTTTATTGGCGGTTGAGCTATTGAGTTTGTCCTGGATGGTGAGGAGAGAGAAGGTCTCAACTTTTGTTGGGACCTTTTGTTTTGCATGGATTCCGGACTATCTGATGACCACTTGCTGAAGATCTTCATCCCGGGCGGGCGGAACGGTGACTGCCGTATCTGAACCATCCATAACCGTGATCGATACCTCAGGAAGATGTTTGGCCGCGGTATAGCGGGCGGTGATCATCGCCGCTTTCTGCAAATTCCCTTCGCTGGTATCGCCGATCACGAGCGTTACCGGCGACCCGACTCCGAGCGCTTCCAAATGTACATGCTCAGGTTTTCGAAGCGACAGCAGCTGCTTGTTCTCGCTCTCGTCTCGTCCGACGATTACCTTGGTCCGGCTGTCGATCCGGAAGTGCCTCCCTACCCGCAGCAAGTTAAGGTCATCGAATGTCAATCTCCCGGTGTGGGCGAGCAGGTCTCGGAGTCGGTTGGAATAGCCTGCATCGGTCAGCAGGCATCCGGAGGCCGGTGACGGGTAATCATCGAGGCCGAATTCCGCGGCCAGCTCAAGTTGGCGTTTTCGGCTGCGTCCCTGGATGCCTTCCAGTTTGTCGCGGTCGAGCATACCGTTTAGTTCAGGCTCGGTCGGGGGGAGTAGCTTGGCCGACATCGGGCGGACCAGTTTGCCCCGGAGCTTGGTTTCTTTCTCGATCAGGTTCATCTTGTTCCGCACCTGCGACATTGGACGCTGCCCCATGACTTCGCCGGTAATAATGAAGTCGGCGTTAATCATCTCCATAAATTCTTTTGCTTCGTTCAGCATCAGGATGCGGCAGTCGGTGCAGACGTTCATATTTTTGCCGCGACCGAAGCGGGGATTCTCGACAATGTCGACGAACTTCTGGCCAAGGTGCATGAGCTTAACATTAAATCCAAATTTCTCAGCAGCCGGGTAGGGGTTCGATCCGCACGAAGAGCGGTCGCCGAGATCGCATCCGAAATGGGTCATGAAGGTCAGCGCCGTGACCTCGATGTTCTGCCGGAGCATGAGCAGGATAGCAAGTGCGGAATCGAGTCCGCCGGAGAAGAGGGCGACCGCATGGCCGCGTTTTTCGTGTGTATTGTTGTACATCAGTAGCTTGCCAGAGTTGTTGTTCGCTTCAGGTCTTAGTATAACGAATGACAAAGGGCTTGTCTTTGACTATTTTTCCGCTTATTATTTCATTCCTGACAAACTTCATGTAAAGTAAGGCGTTATAGCGAAGGAACGCCTGTGCCACAAGAAAGGACCGCCCCATTTTCGCGCTCTTGAGCCGAGGCCTGAAGCACTTTGCGTACGTTACGCAAAGCATATTCATTTTCTCCCTTCGAATGATCGGCGGATTATTCAGCCGCCCATTCTACATGATGGAGACAAGGGAGCAGATGTACATAATAGGCATCGGCTCGCTCTACCTGGTGGCGCTGACCGGTATCTTTGCCGGCCAGGGATTCGCGCTCGCCTTCTCGGTCGAACTGGCGGATTTTGGAGCCAAGGACTACCTCGGCCGGATTCTCTCGATCGCAATTCTCCGTGAACTTGGACCGGTCCTTACCGCGCTGATGATTGCCGCAAGAGTGGCCGCCGGTATAACCGCAGAACTCGGCGCGATGAAGGCGTCGAATCAGCTTGATGCCATGGTAGCGTTCGGCATCGATCCGATCAAGAAACTTGCCGTCCCGAGGCTCATATCTTTGATGGTCATGGTTCCGGCCCTGACCGTGGCGTGCGACGCGATCGCCCTGTTCGGCGGATACATCGTCGCATTGCTCATAGCGCATGTGACGTCCACCATGTATTGGACCGCGGTCAGGGATCGATTGGTATTCGGGAATATGTTTGTCGGACTGATTAAACCGGTGGCGTTCTCATTTGTCATTGCATTTGTTTCATGCTACAAGGGATTCGCCGCCGAGGGAGGGACGAAAGGAGTTGGCCGTGCTACGACCGAGTCGGTCGTCCTCTCGTCGATTTCGATTCTCGTGGTTAACTTCCTTATTACTAAACTGGTGTTCTCCCTCATCAAAGGCTGGCTGCTATGATCGAGCTTAAGCACGTTTCGTTCGCCTATACCGACAAACCGGTGCTGGAGGATGTCTCGTTTGTGGTGGAGACGGGCGAATCCTGCATAATCATGGGACCCTCGGGCTCCGGCAAATCGACCATCCTCAGACTCATTCTCGGGTTAAACTGCCCGCAGTCGGGAGAGATACATGTCGACGGGCAGAATATCTGTCGCATGAAGGAAAAGGAGAAGCGGGAAATCAGGAAGAAAATCGGCATGGTCTTTCAGGATGGTGCCCTGTTCGATTCCCTCTCCGTGTGGGAAAACGTCGGCTATTATCTCCTTGAACATACCGATATGCCGATCGAAGAAGTTGGCGCGAAGGCGGTCGAGATGCTCGGATTCGTCGGGCTCGATGCCGACGAGATCATGGATAAACTCCCGGAGCAGCTGTCGGGAGGTATGCAGCGAAGAGTCGCTATCGGCAGAGCTCTTCTGTCCACCGATCCCACCGTGATGCTTTACGACGAACCGACGACCGGGCTCGATCCGCAGTCGACCGAGAACGTTTTGACCTTGATCGAGAAGCTCAAAGAGGAACGACACATCTCTACCATAGTGGTGACCCACCAGATTGCTGACGCCATCTCGATCGCCGATCGATTCGTGGTAATTCTCGAAGGCAAGGTGGCGTTCGACGGTGATCTCGATGGTCTGAGGGATTCGCCCCATCAGGGAGTCCGGGCGTTTTTGGCCCCGTTCGAGGGTTCGTTCGGGCTGGTTGCGAAACGTAAGTTCATAAGTTTGTGAAAAGTGAATCTTCAGTTAGTATAGGATATAGAGGCTAATGATATGAAGCGAACCACGGTTGTCAAATGGGGCAGTCTCAAGATCGGTCTGCTGCTCACGGTTGTTATCGTGATACTGATGTGGGCGTCGTTGAGCGGAGGGGGAACCTCGATTTTCGAATCCAAAGGGAAGTTCGTCTGCTACTTCAGGAATGTCGAAGGACTGGTCGCCGGATCACCGATCTGGATGTCCGGAGTCGAGGTCGGCAATGTCAAGTCGGTCCAGTTCGTGAATCTTGACTCTCTGCGGCAAGTCAAGGTGGTCTGCCGTGTCAAGAGAGATATCTGGAACCGGTTGACCTCCGGCGCGCGCGTTCAGCTGGGAACGATCGGTTTTCTCGGTGACAAATATATCGAGATAATTCCCGGTATGGAACCCGGCACGCCGATCAAAGAAATGGCTGTGATCAAAACTCGCGATGCTGGGAGCGCGTCTCGCGTATTCGAGGCAGGAGAACATGCCATCAACGACGCGAAGGGGATAGTCTTGCGCCTCGACACCCTCTTCGCCCGTATGAATGCCGGCAAAGGCACTCTCGGGAAGATGGCTACCGATGACCGGATGTACAATGAAATGGTAGTGCTGCTGTCGAAACTGACCGTTCTGACTACCGAATTACAGAAAAATCAGGGAGCGATCACTTCATCAATCGAGAAAACTTCGAACTCGGTAGAAAGTCTGAGTCGGAAGGTCGACGAAAACACCGGAACGATCGGCCGGCTCGTCAACGATCCGCAGCTCTACGACAACCTGGTTATGTCAACAGCGAAGCTTGACACGATCCTTCAGAAGATGAATCAGGCTCAAGGCAGCCTGGGCCTGCTCGTAAACGATACCGGATTGTATGTGGAAATGACCAATCTGATGGCCCGGATGAATACGTTGGTGACAGATATTCAGGACAACCCGAGGAAATACTTCAAATTCAGCGTGTTCTAAACGACGCCGGTTTAACTGGCCCTTGAGGCGGCCCGGATGCCGTCGAGAAGCAGACGGTACGGTGATTTCTCGGAATTGGCCCGGATGGCCGTGAAGCACTGATCGCAAAGATTCTTGCTGCTGAACTCGCGCTGTAGTTGTTCGCGCGACTCGTATCCTTCGCGATTCATACCGCACGGGCTGACCTTCCCCCACGGCGTAACGATCAGGAATCGATGTCCTGCTCTGCAGTCTTCGCGCCGTCCCGTTTCGAAAAACTTCACCATCTGCCGAAGCGTCCATGGCGACGACATAATTGGATATCCGTTCTTCTGCATCGAGACCAGTTCTTCGACAATCTCCCTGAGTTCTGCAAGATCGTCCGGATTACTGATGAGATAATACTCTTTGCCGGTGCGAAGGGAGTTGTAGGTACTGAAATTCACCGTGACGCCCCATTCCCGCGCGAGTGCCGCCATACGGGGGAGATCGCGAAAGTTGTCGCTCTGAACGACACAGGCCAGTACTATGTCATCGTTCTTGTATTTGACTACGCGCTCGATCAGTTCCTGGATGTGCTGAAAGTTGTTCTTGAGATTCCTGAAGACATTGTGGCGGCCGTCCGGATAGTCGAGAGAAAACGAGAACTGATCGATGCCTGCTTCACGCAGTTGCAAGTATCTCTCCTCGTTGAGATTCTGAACATTCGATGTGATCACAAAGACCGCAACCGGATCGCGCTGCCGCATCGCCTGCACGATCTCCACGAGATCCTTTCGCAGCGTCGGCTCGCCGCCGGAAATCTGGGCCACGGCCGGTTTGAGCTCTTCGAGCCAGTTCGCGAAGACCTCGGCTTCGGTCCGGGGTTCGGCTATATAGTCGCCCAAATCACAGTGGGAGCATCGGGCATTACAATTGTACGTAATCTCAAAAGAGACCGTTATCGGCCGCTTGATCGCTATATTCAGCCCGGTGCGAGCGGCAATGCGTATCTTGCGGGCGGTTGTCAAACTTTTCACTAAGCAGAACCCTTGTTATGGACTTCTTTCCAAAAACATATCGAAGGCACGAGCGCCGGTCAACCAAAAACTGAGTTCAATGTCGCCGATTGAACGAGGGGGTGTTTATTCTTGTTGCCCGTGTGTGGAGGCAAGTCTATTTTACGGCCATGTTGGGTTCGTGATTCGATAAGACAGGAGGTCGTATGAATCGATCTGTTCGGGCTGTCCGGAGTTTCGGGGCGGCGATATTGACAATTCTGTGCTTTGAATTTCTATCCTTCGTCGGAACATGTTCGACTGCCGCGGCGTCGCAGGGTAATCAGACGCGCACAGTCGCGACATTCTCGATCGTGGCTCAAGACTCCGCGACTGGAGAATTGGGCGTTGCCGTAGCATCACGCTTCTTTGCCGTAGGAAGTGTCGTCCCCTGGGCAAAGGCCGGCGTAGGGGCGGTAGCGACGCAGGCGTATGCAAATACCACGTTTGGGCCGGTCGGTTTGAAGCTGATGGCCGCCGGGCTTTCGCCAAAAGCGGCCCTGGACAGCATGCTCAAGATGGACGATGAACCGGGAAGACGGCAAGTCGGCATCGTGGCGGCCGATGGACAATCGGTTACATATAGCGGTGACAGCTGTTCACCCTGGGCCGGCGGAAGATTCGGGCCGGGCTATGCGATCCAGGGAAATATCCTGACCGGTGAGTCGGTCGTACTCGACATGGAGAAGACCTTTCTGAATGCCCCCGGCACACTTGCTGAACGGATGTATGCCGCGCTTCTTGCCGGCGACTCGGCCGGAGGAGATTCTCGAGGCAAGCAGTCGGCCGCACTCATTGTGGTCAAGAAAGGTGCCGGATACGGCGGCTACAACGACCGCGCGATAGATATCAGAGTCGATGACAACCCTGACCCTTTCGCCGAGCTTGGCCGACTGCTTAAGATCGCCGAGATGAACTACTCCTGGAACGAAGCCTGGACCGCCTTCACGGAGAAGAGATTTGCTGACGCCCTTCCTCTTATGGAGCGTACGGCCCAGATGGCTCCCGACAACGGCGAGGTGCTGTACGATCTCTCGATCATTAGACTGGCCGCCGGTGAGAAAGGGGCTGCCCTTGATGCGCTGCGCGACGCGATCGCAGCCAATCCAAAACTGGCCCAACAGGCGCTCGGCGATACCGACCTATCGGCATTGCGCAATGATTCGGAGTTCAAACGGCTGACCGCCCCGGAGCCAAAATAGCCTGTCTACTTTGATTGTGATCTTGAATGCAGGCGCTCAGCCCTTTGTTTGAGCGCCTCGTTCATTTTGTGAAATCCCTTTTCGGTGTCGGAGGCGATCCATTTCCAGAGGAGCGGGACAAGAATGCCGGTGAATCGTTCCTCCTGGATGAAATCGGTCCGATCATGTGACCGTGCTTCCAGTCTGAAACGGTGCTCGCCATCGAACAACCCCGGCACAAGCAGGCTACCGAGCCACTTAAGTTCGGTGTTAAGCGTTCTCGTCTTTACGGTTGGTTTGAATGTCATCCCGCGCCTTTCCGACAGGCGGGCGCTTATGCGAAGCCGTCCCCCGACATTCGCATCTCCTGTGATTTCGGTGATGAACGGATTCCATTCGGGGTAGTTGGAGAAGTCGAGAAGGATCCGCCAGACCACATCTGCCGGTGCCTTGATCAGGATAGTCGTCGATATTTCTTTCATGGTTACGCACCCCGTCGGTCGGTCAAGGAACTCCCACCGCTGAAATTTGTTTAGAGTCTATATGGATCCGTAGGTTTGCGATCTCATCTTTGCCGATCGACAGATCCATTGCCACTAAATAACATCGGAGGAATCATGAAGCGCAACATACTTTTGTACGTAATCGGCGGGATGGCCGGATGTTTTGCGATGGGTTACGTCCTCGGAAGAGAACATGCCGAGTACGCGGTTAAGAAGGCTCTCAATGGGAGCAAGTTCAATCTGAGAGCGAGAGCCAGCGATGCCATTGATAATGTAGTTGACGAAGTAAGGGAGAGGGTTCGGTTTTAGAATACGCAAAAGGTGTTGTTTGGTAAGCGACTGTGAGAGAGTGCAATGACAGGCGGAAGAAGATATCGCTTGACAACATCAGGGATGGGATCTATATTGCTAATGTAAGGTCCGCTGACTGGGGACGAAGAGTGACGTTCCCGCCACGTAATGTGACAGATAAGGCGGATACTTACGGAACACATATCAAAGGTTTACGTAACCCCCCTGGAGCTGTCCAGGGGGGAATCTTTTTTTTGCCTGAATCGAAGAGTTATTTCTTGTGTCGGGACGGTTCTTCCGGCACCTTCCGGTACTGCCGGTACTTCCTTTCATAACACGAAATCGGCTAAGTCGAAAGTAAAGAGATGCTCAACATCATAATCTTCGCTGTTTGTGCACTTATCATCATTGTTACGCGTCTCCTTATGGGACTGTCGAGGCACGTACCGAGCGTGTCGTCGCGGCTGTTCTACGCTTGCGTGATCCTGTTGCTGGCCGGAGTCCCCCTGATCTACTTTAATGCGGACAAGCTGGTTCGTCTTGACGCCCGTCGGCACTGGCCGACTACCACGGGGCAGGTGGTCGAATCCGAAGTTCACGGCAAGGATGCTATTCGACCGCTCGTCGTTTACACCTACGAAGTGAACGGAGCGACCTACACCGACAGCAGTGCCCTTCAAGCACCGGTATTCGGGAACGGTCGAAAGGAATACGAAGTTGCCCGTGAACTGTCCGGGGAACACCCAAAGGGAAGCAACGTCGAGGTGTTTTATGATCCGAGCGACCCGAAGGAATCTACCTTGATGCCCGAGGCGCCCTGGGATGTGTATGGCAAAATCGGATTCGGTGCTACTCTGTTTATGCTCGGATTGTTCGGAATGTTATTGCCGAGAAGGAAACAACAGGTTCGGCTCGGCAGGGTCAGCTAATTTCCCGATGCCGTATCGATCAATTGCCGATAGATCTGTTGAGCATCGGTGTTGTTCGGGTTGAGCCGCAAGCTTTCTCGGATAGCCTCGATCGCATCATCTCTTTTCCCCAATTCCGAGTAGGCAACCGCAAGTTTCTGCATGACAGTGTCGTTGAGAGGGAAACGCTTGCGCGCCAATTCCAGTACCCTGGCGGCCGACTGCGGGTCGTTCTGCAAAAAGAATGTGCTCGCGTAGTTTATGTAGGTCTCCACGATGTTCGGGTCGACAGTAATCGCCTTATAAAAGTACTTTGCTGCTTCGGTAGGATTTCCCCGACGGGTGCTGATGAGGCCGAGATTGTTGTAGGGGCGTCCGTAGGTAGAATCGGCGAGAACCGCTTTCTTGAATTCCATGGTTGCTGCCGCGAGGTTCCCTTCGTCGAGGAAGGCGTTCCCGAACATCTGATAATCTTCAGCAGCCCTTCTGCTCGAACTAATCTTCAGCATGTCATAGTTGCTGGCGAGTCCCAACAGAACGAAAGCTGTCGTCCACAATGCGGTGTTTCCCCAATGTCTTTGGCGAACGTATGTGATCATGCGGTCGACCGCGAAGACGGCGAACAACAGGAGGAACGGGATCATCGGCTGGCGATATCTTGCACAGACAAAGAAGGTCAGGAGTGATAGCGTGTAAGCCCCCAGGAAAAGATACACGATCAGAAACTTTCTCCATTCCCGAAAAGACAGAACGATCCCTATCAGTGCCAGAGGAGCGAGCAGGCCGAACGGGAAGTAGATGAACTTGCTGAACATGAGAGGTGCGACGATGGTAGCGTATTTTCCCGCTATATACATGTCCTGATTATTCGGGATCTCGTAGCCGTTGATGAGAAGGGCCAACTTGCGAAAGGTGAGACCGATATAGGCGCCGGGGTCTTGCTTGATCTGTTTCCAGGCTTGATCATACCAGAAATCCGAAACCTCGGATTTTGATAACTTCCGTCCTTCCGCTTTCTCTGCAAACGAAATGGCCTCCTTGTACCCGCCTTCCCACGTGAAATCGATTCCCGGCACGGTCGCGGACCAGCCTGACGCCTGGCGGTTGCTTCCGATAAAGAAGTTGAACCCTCCCTGCCAGGCAATAAACACCGGATCTCCTGACACAATGTAATTCCGTATCGTCACAGGCAGGATAACAATCAGCGTGGTGACGCCGATGAGGAGATAGCCCAGAATCGCTTTCTTGAGTCCGACCTTCGGTCTGATCTCAACCCAGGCCCAAATGGCGAGCGCCGGACCGAACAGAAGGATATTGGGACGCGCCAGACCGGCTACCCCAAGGAACAGGCCGGCAACTACAAAATGATACCACGTGCGGCCATCGATCCGGTAGAGCCACATCACCGTCAGCATCGACAGGAGAACGATGAGGAAGGTTATGAGCAGAGTGCTGTCGAAGTAGAGAAAAGTGGGGTAAAACACGGCAAGGGCAGAAGCCCAGTATGCGATCTTTCGTCGGAACAGGCGCACGCCTAACAGATATATGAGGACCGGCACGAGAGAACTCAGAACAATCTGGATCAGGCGGGATCCGTAGAGAGAATTGTTCGTAACCCTGAACAGGGCGGCCAGGAAATACGGGTAGAGCGGGGCACGATAGAACGGTTCTTTGGGCAATCCCTCAGGTGAGTTTATCTCGTGGGCCAACTCGACGTGATATTTCTCATCCATTACCGGGCGGGAAAAAGTAGGCATCGCCTGAATCTGATTGAGATAAACAAGTCTGACGGAGAAGGCAGCGATATAGATGAGCAACGGTACCAGCCAGCCGGCGTGACGGGCCAGCGGCTGGACCAATCGTTTCGTTGACATAGGTCAATTATAAGTCAATACAACGGTTATGAAAAGCCCGGAATTGGCGGATTCTGTCGATGTTGCGCATCCTGAGAGCACGTTTGGTCAAAGGCGTTCCACCCTATAGGAATAAGCCTCGCCGCCTCCGGCCGGCATATAAACCGACCGTCCGTCGCTGAAGATCTTCTCGCGATCGCCATTGCAGGAAATCAACAAGATGTAGGTGTCGGTAGCTTCGACCACGGCGTCATAAATGACGCCATCCTTGATCACGCAATGATCCGGGTTGAACAATGTCGTGTCTGGTGCATAAGGCGCCTCGGTATCATCGCCCGTAAGGGTGTTCTCAGAGAACATGGTCGGATCGCCGCCCGGAAATCGACGGAATCTCTGGACCTGGTGGCGTGTGATTCCCTTTTCATGATAGCTGACCTGCGAGCAGCCGTAGTACAAGTTGGGACTGGCCGAATCACCCGACATAGAGAGAACGAAGTAATGTTTCGGCGTCCAGATAGTATAGGTTCCGCCAGCAGACAGCCAAACGCCCGTACGCCATTTGATCAGCCTGTCCCGCACCGAACCGAGATCGTTCGTTGAATTGCTGCCCATGATGACAAACAGGGCGGGGACCAAAACAATCACAATTGCCAGAGTCTTTTTCATGCCGATTCTCCCTTCATTCCTAATGATGTCGCTTGTGGATAAAGTACTCGGAATTCGACCGGGTCGCAAGTCTCAAAGGGCCGCGTATTTCATAGTGTCGCATCTCCTTTGATGCGGCCTTCGAGCGCGTACCCGGTCGAGAATCGTGGGGAATTGCGCATCCGGGGGCCATCCTTGAGGATAATGCCCAGCGGGTTCGATTGAGGATAATCGTGCCCGGCACGGAACCCGGGGGGGGCTGGTTGGGTTTAACCAGATGCGATTAGCGGGCTGTCCCGGCGGCCTGAATATTCGGATTTCCGGGGCTTGACAACAGAAAGCTAACGTGTTATTATTGGAGGCCGAATATATGACAGTGGTGCGAGTGCTAAGGCGTTGCGACCGGGTATAGTTCGGCGGAGACGCCAAAGGCAAAAAAAGTTAAAAAAAGCACTTGACTATAAAACACCGGCTGTATATACTCGGTGTCTGCCACAGAATTGGCAGTATTTTTTTCGACTGAAAATGATGTTCTTTGACAACTAAATAGCCATACGAAATCAAGAGTCGTAAGAGGCTCTTTGATGTCGCGGGTCCAAGATTTACCCAAATCTTGATGACATAACTTTTACAGTAAATTCTGAATCGCGCGTTCCAAATGTGCTGATTCGGGAGCTCAAACAGTAAATATGAATTTTCAATATTTACGGAGAGTTTGATCCTGGCTCAGAACGAACGCTGGCGGCGTGCTTAATACATGCAAGTCGAACGAGAAAATCCGGCTTCGGTTGGATGAGTAAAGTGGCGAACGGGTGAGTAACACGTGGACAATCTGCCCTTAAATCTGGGATAAGCCTTCGAAAGGAGGTCTAATACCGGATAATACCACTAGATGGCATCGTCATGTGGTCAAAGGCGGGGCAACCTGCCGTTTATGGATGAGTCCGCGTCCCATTAGCTTGTTGGCGGGGTAACGGCCCACCAAGGCTGCGATGGGTAGCCGGCCTGAGAGGGTGATCGGCCACACTGGGACTGAGATACGGCCCAGACTCCTACGGGAGGCAGCAGTAGGGAATATTGCGCAATGGACGAAAGTCTGACGCAGCAACGCCGCGTGGGTGATGAAGCATCTTGGTGTGTAAAACCCTGTCAGTGGGGATGAAACGTATATGTAGTAACTGACATATACCTGACGGTACCCACAGAGGAAGTCCCGGCTAACTCCGTGCCAGCAGCCGCGGTAATACGGGGGGGACAAGCGTTGTTCGGATTTACTGGGCGTAAAGGGCGCGTAGGCGGACCTTCAAGTCGGATGTGAAACCTGGCGGCTTAACTGCCAGCCTGCATTTGATACTGTCGGCCTTGAGTACATGAGAGGAAAGCGGAATTCCAGGTGTAGCGGTGAAATGCGTAGATATCTGGAAGAACACCAGTAGCGAAGGCGGCTCTCTGGACTGATACTGACGCTAAAGCGCGAAGGCTTGGGGAGCAAACAGGATTAGATACCCTGGTAGTCCAAGCGGTAAACGATGAGTACTAGGTGTCGGGGGTCTCGACCCCCTCGGTGCCGCAGCTAACGCATTAAGTACCCCGCCTGGGGAGTACGGTCGCAAGATTGAAACTCAA
>CAZFOY010000017.1:0-33660 GCA_964520865.1 uncultured Ignavibacteriales bacterium
GGCGCCAATTCAAACACGTCGTCCAGCTCGGTCATGAGAGCACCTTCTCGAAAATTTGTTCGTATTGAATCTTTCCCGAAGAACTCTTGAGAATCTCTTTGACTTCTATCACTTTGACCGCGGTATGATGAAAACTGTACTTCTGCGTGACCCGGGTTTTGATCTCGTCCGCCTTGCCGGGATCGGTTGTGGCGATACACAGGAGGTCATCCCGACCACCACAGACGCAGGTGTAGCCGGCCGCCTTCAGGTGATGCTCGATTTCGTCGAGATTCACCCGGTTGCCGAAAATCTTCACGAATCTCTTCTTGCGGCCGGTGATGTAAAAGTACCCCTCATCATCGAACCGGGCAATATCCCCTGTAATTAATTTTCCATCGAGCTCATCCCCTTTGCTCAGATCAGCTTCCCCCTCGGCGTATCCGAGCATCACATTCGGTCCGCGGTAGACCAACTCACCATCGACGTTCGGCGTATCGATCAGATTACCGCTCTCGTCGATAAGGCTAAGTTCCCCGCCGGGGATGGCGATTCCGATGCTGGCGTATTTTGTCAGATTGTCTTTGGGCGGGAGATACGAGATGCGCGCCGTAGCTTCGGTCTGACCGTACATGACGAAAAAGTTGATCCCTTTCTTGTGCGAGAATTCCGCGAACTCCTGGGCAAATTTCGCCGTGAGCTTTCCTCCCGCCTGGGTCATACTCTTTAGGGTAGGCAGATCCATCTCGAAAAACTTGAAACGCCTGAGCACTTCGTAGGTGTACGGAACGCCGGAAAACGAGGTGGCCTTCTGCTGGTTGAAGAAATCCCAGAAGGTTCGGGTCACGATAGAGTCGTTCGTCAACAGCAACGTAGCCCCCATCAACAGATGGCTGTTGATCACGGACAGTCCGAACGAGTAATGCATCGGCAATGACGTTATCGGACGTTCCGATGAACTCAGTCCCAGATATTCGGAGATCGACGATGCGTTGGCGTGCAGATTGTCGGCCGTCAACCGCACCATTTTCGGGCTGCCGGTGCTTCCGGAAGTCGAAAGCATCAGGGTGAGCCGCGAGTCTATCTCTACCGATCTCTCGATATCGGCCGATACCAGTCCGTACTCTCCGAAATCATATACTGTCCGGATTCCCTCGGTTCTTGGCTGCCAGATATAGTCGGGTCTGTAGAGATCTATCAGGTTGGTGAGAAGATCCTCCGAAGTATTCGCGGCAAGAAGTACCCCCACGTTGCCTGAGCGAAGTACGCCGACATATCCGCAGAGTGACTCAAAATTGTTTGCGCACAGCACGAACACGAGATTCTTCCGCCCGGCTTTCAGCGCCCCGCCGAATCGGTCACTCTGTTCGATCAGATCTTTGTAAGAATAGGTTCGACCGGAAACGTCAACCGCCACTGTTCTGTCGGCATAACGCTCCAGGTCCTCGAAAAACCTCATATCAACATGCCCCCGTCGACGCCGATCACCTGTCCGGTGATATATTCCGACAGGTCGGAGGCAAGAAAGAGGGCGCAGTTGGCGATATCCTGAGGAGTGCCGATTCTTCCCATCTTGATCGAGTTCATCCGCTCTTCGAATTTCTCTTCGGAGAGAGATTGGACCATACCGGTATCGATAAAACCGGGTGCGATCGCGTTAACACGGATTCCCATCGGAGCAAGTTCCTTCGCCGCCGAGAGGGTGATTCCAACAACGGCAGCCTTGCTCCCGGCGTATGCCACCTGGCCGGCATTTCCGTTGACCCCTACGATCGAACTCAGGTTTATGATCGATCCCGCCTTGTGCCTCATCATCATTCGGCTTGCGTATTGCATGACATAAACGGTGCCGAACGTATTGACACCATACACTTCCTGCATAGTGGAAGTGCGGATCATCGGAAGCAGGTTGTTATCGAGAACTCCGGCATTGTTGACGGCGATATCAAGCCGTTTGGTCAGTTTGATAATCTTCTGAAAACCGGCCTTCACTGCATCCGGATCGGACACATCGAACTCGACCGTCTCAATATCTGCACCGTATTTCTCTTTAACCTGTTCGCACAACTCGCCAAGCGTTTCCTCTTTGCGTGCAATCGCGATCACTCTTGCGCCGTGGCTTGCGAACGTCTCGGCGATCGCCCGCCCGATTCCCCGGTTGGCCCCGGTGATCAGGGCACACTTGTCCTTGAGCAAACTCAGAATTCCACCCCGTACTTCTTGAGAATTTCTTTCGCCTTGCCGAACGAACTCATGTCTATCACATCGTCGGTCTCCATCATGATGTCGAAACCGTTGTCAATCGCTGCCACCAGGGCCATGTGAGCGACGGAATCCCATTCGGGGACGGTGTTATATTCGAGTGAATCGGAAATCCGTCCTTTGGGAATTTCGAGCGCTTCGGCGAAGATCTGACGAAGCTTATCGGTGTTACTCATGCAATGAATTCCTCCAGAATTTTCGTAGTGCCGCAGGCCTGCGTTCAAGCTCCAAGGCTCTGTCATTCAAATCCTTAGACAACCCAACACGGTTCCGGTTCCCCGGCCGACAGCGGCCCGGTGACTATCGGTTTTGGCCTCGCGATATTGCGGTAATATAAGCAAAAACCAACCCCAGAAAAGGGTAATGTTTCGCCGGCCGACACGGCCAGGAGTGAGCGACTTCGGGCCAAAAGCCGCCTCTCGATCCGTCTATCTGATTGCCTTCCAATTAAATATCAACATGCCCCCGAGATTGATCGCCACATTAATAGGGCCGGCCAATAGGGTACTATCTCCGGCCGGGTATGAGCGGCGCCAGTTTCAGCCATGTAGCTGCATTTTGTGACGTCCCAATCGACGAATTCACCTGCTGCCCGACTGAACTTAGCGTATATGCTATTGCAACATGATACATGCACCTTCGGAGATCCCCGAAGAACCTAAGGAATAGATATGCTTTTATCCGAGCCTCCCTGCCAGCATCTGGGCAGCATCGAATCACTGAAACAAGCTAAACGACACGTCTGCGAAGAATGTGAAAAGACCGGAGACCGCTGGGTCCATCTGCGAACCTGTCAGGAATGTGGTGTTACATTGTGCTGTGACAGCTCTCCGAATCGGCACGCGACTAAACACGCTCACGCAAGCGGCCATCCGGTAATCAGTTCGGCCGAACCCGGGGAACGCTGGCTGTACTTCTATCCGGATGACACGATAGCCGAATTTTGACCGAAAGCTCCGCACCGGACAAAAGATCTCGTCTGAGCCTACGTATAATTAGAAACACCGGGCGGTTTTTTCTGCGGAATTGTCGTCCGACTTCCCACAATCATTGTTACAGCACTTAAACAAGGAAGCATTGTCTCGAAATGACGCATTATAAGTATCTCATAATCGGAGGCGGCCAGACCGCCGATGCCGCCGTTCAGGGAATACGGAGCGTCGACAGCTCCGGCACAATCGGCGTTATCAGCGGCGAAAACCACCCCCCCTACCGCCGCCCTCCTCTCTCCAAAGGGCTGTGGAAAGATGATCCTCTTGACAGCGTATGGCTTTCCGATGCCAAGCAACACGCCACAATGCACGTCCAGGCAACTGCTACTTCGATTGCCGCCGACTCGAAACAGGTTGTCGATAATCAGGGGAATAAGTATGAATACGAAAAGCTCTTGCTGGCAACCGGCGGCTCGGTGCGCACTTTGCCGTACGATGTAGAGGGCATCATCTATTTCCGTACGCTCGATGATTATCACCTGTTGAAGCAGCGTGCGACCAAAGGCAGCTCGGTGGTTGTGATCGGCGGCGGATTTATCGGTTCCGAAATCGCTGCGGCCCTCGCCATGAACGACATCAAAACGTCGCTTATTTTCCCTCAGGACAGCATCGGATCGCGCATCTATCCCGCCCGTCTATCTAAGTTCCTGAACGAGTATTTCGAATCGAAAGGCGTACAGGTGCTGGCCAAAGAAACGGTCACGGCCCTTTCCCGGAAGAACGACAAGTACCACATCACCACTTCTAAAGGCACCGAGATCGATGCGGATGTTGTGGTAGCCGGTATCGGCATTCAGCCGAATGTCGATATTGCCCGCGCAGCCGGTCTGAAGGTTGACGGCGGGATTGTGGTGAACGAGAATCTCCAGACCTCCAATCCGGATATCTATGCCGCCGGGGATGTAGCCAACTTCTTTAATCCGTCGCTTGAGCGGAGACTCCGTGTCGAACACGAAGACAACGCGACCAAGATGGGCAAATGTGCCGGAAAGAATATGGCCGGACAGAAGACCCCCTATCACTATCTCCCCTTCTTCTATTCGGACTTGTTCGACCTCGGATACGAAGCGGTCGGAGAGTTGGAGAGCGGGATGGTGACTGTCGAGGACTGGAAAAGTGAATTCACCGAAGGTGTCGTCTACTACCTCAGAGACAAGCACGTTCGCGGAGTGCTGTTGTGGAATACCTGGGGACAGGTGGACAACGCTCGGAAGCTTATTGACGATAAGGCAACGGTTACTTCGGACACGGCCGCAGGTCTGTTACCTCGCTGACCCCGGCGGTAGAGTTTAGCCGGAAAACGGGCCGCAGACGGAAGGTAAAGAAAATGCATTTACAGGAGTTCCTGAAGCACTACGAAGATGTTCGCAAGACGACGGAGAAGATCTGTTCTCCACTCATAACCGAGGACTACGTGATCCAGTCAATGCCGGACGTTAGCCCGCCGAAATGGCATCTCGCACATACCACGTGGTTTTTCGAGCGGGTCATTCTTCAACAATTCGCCCCGAACTATAGACCATTCAACGAGCAATACTACTTTCTCTTCAACTCCTATTATCAGAGTCTTGGCGAGCGGTGGAATCGGGACATCCGCGGCACGCTCTCGCGCCCGTCGGTAGATGAGATTTACGCCTATCGTTCGGCTATCGACGAACGGGTTCGCAAACTTGTCGAATCGATGTCGGACTCCGACTTCCGGAAACTGCTCGGTCTGCTGGAGCTTGGCCTCAACCACGAACAACAGCATCAGGAACTGCTCGTGACTGACATCAAACACATTCTGGCCTCCAATCCGCTTCGGCCCGTTTACAGATCAGGCGGCGCGGGAGAATCTGCGCCGCAACCGGAGATCGGTCCAGCTACGTATGTTGAAATGGAAGGCGGGACGTTCGAAATCGGAGCAAATGGCGATCGCTTCGCCTGGGATAATGAATATCCGAGACACAAGGTCCTTCTGAACGATTTCAGTCTGATGGATCGACTGATTACGTGCGGTGAGTATTTGGAGTTTATGAACGACGGCGGGTACAAGGATCCGTTGCTCTGGCTTTCCGATGGCTGGGAGACTGTCAATCGGGAGCATTGGAACTCTCCGCTTTACTGGCGGGAAAACGATGGCGAGTGGCAAATTATGACGTTGACGGGGACTCGTCCAATCAACGACGGCGAGCCGGTCAGCCACGTCAGCTACTACGAAGCTTCGGCGTTCGCACGCTGGGCCGGAAAACGACTGCCGACCGAAGCTGAATGGGAAAGAGCTGCCGCGACCCTGAACGGCTCCGCTCTTGAAGGCAATTTCCTCGAATCAGACAACTTCCATCCTGTACCGCGGACAAACTCCTCCGGACTTTCCCAGATGCTGGGGGATCTGTGGGAATGGACGGCCAGTTCGTACCTCCCCTATCCCGGATACAAGCAGGATCGCGGTCCGCTTGGCGAGTACAACGGCAAATTCATGATTAATCAGATGGTCCTCCGCGGAGGTTCCTGCGCAACTTCGCGAACCCATATCCGGCCGAGCTATCGGAACTTCTTTCAATGCGATAAGCGCTGGCAGTTCACCGGCTTTCGCCTGGTCGGGGAGGGACACTGAACGGAATGTCCGCTCAACCATCATACAGAATTCTGCAATCCGCCGACTATGCCGATTCATTCAGGGCGGAGGATGCATTTGCTCTCGATGTTCTGGTCGGACTCTCCGCGGAACGCAAGGAGATATCCTCCAAGTACCTTTACGATGAAAGGGGAAGCGAACTCTTTCGCCGAATAACGCAACTTCCGGAGTACTATCTCACCAATTGTGAACTTGAGATCATTCAGCATCACGCCGATGATATAGCCGAACATCTGGATCATGACAGCCCTTACAATATCGTTGAACTGGGTGCCGGGGCAGGGAAAAAGACTTTAACGCTGTTGCAACGGTTGATGGAGCGCAATCTCGATTTGAGATACGTTCCTATCGATGTCTCGGAAGGGGCTATGCGGCTGTTGGTCGGTTCCCTCTCCACCCAACTCCCTTCACTGCAAGTTGATGGACTCGTTACCGACTATTTCAACGGTTTGAAATGGATGAATGGTCAGGCCGAGCGGAAAAACCTCGTGCTTTTCATGGGCTCCTCTATCGGCAACTTCACTCATGCCGAGAACTGCGTCCTGCTGAGAAGCTTGTGGAACTGCCTGAGTCATGATGACCTGCTTCTTATCGGCTTTGACCTTCGCAAAGATATCGATCTGCTCCTCCGCGCTTACAACGATAAGGCAGGAGTGACACGGGAGTTCAATTTGAATCTGCTTCGTCGCATCAATCGCGAACTCGGCGGGAATTTCGATCTGGACAAGTGGCGTCACTACGGAACTTACGACGTATTTTCCGGCGGCATGGAGAGCTATCTTGTCAGCTCGGAAAAGCAGTCTGTCCTCATTGAGCGGATAGGCCGTCGTTTCTTGTTCGAAGGATGGGAACCGATCCATACCGAGAATTCATACAAGTATCTGATTTCTGATATCGAAGATCTTGCCGGTGAGACAGGCTTTCGGGTGTGCGAACATTTCAAGGATTCGCGCCACTACTTCGCCGACTCAGTCTGGAAAGTCAACAAACCGGAAGCTCAATAGTAGCAGGGGCAGCAGGGCGGCACCGGATCGACCGGTCTAAAGCACTTCGCGCCGACTCAGGTGAATGATAGCGATCACAGTACACACGAATCCTCCCCCCAATCCAACGATCAGCGCTAATTGCGGTACACCCTGAATAGCCGCGTGGGTGTTGGCGATCAGTTTCCACGGCCATAATTTCTGATACCAGCCGGTTGCGCTCACCATTCCGGCAAACGTTCCCGCAATCCCGACTCCGAGCGTTGCCGTAAAGTTCGGAATGTAGATTGCCATCCACTGCATCAGGGCCACGATCAACCAGCTCGCCAGATAGTATTTGAGAAACATATCCGCAATATTGGTAATCGGAGGGGAAGCTGCGAAGCCAAAGTCGGGTCGGATTGCATTGATCAGAAAGCCCACCCCACAAATTTCAATCACGATCGCCAGAGTAGTAATGATGAGAAGGGAATGGTGGGCGATGTATTTTGTGATAACAATCGAAGATCGGCTGATCGGAAGCGCGAAAAGATGCTTCCATCCCAGCGAATTGTGTTCGTAGGCACTGAGTAATCCGCTCATCAGCGCCACGATCATCGGCAGGACCATCACACTCCAGAACAACGAGACATTCGATATCAGCCATCCCCACCCGTCGCCGTTGTACCTGCCGGGCAGTTCGTTCATCTTAAGTCCGACCGCAAGGAACATCCCGCATACGAATAACGGTGCACCGAATGCTACCCACCAGGCCATCGTCCGTTTCAATTTCAAAGTCTCTGCGATAACGGCGCGGGCGACGTACTTCACTTCTCTCCCCTGCTTTCGGTTTGCCCCGTGAGATAGAGAAACCTGTGTTCCAGAGTGGTTCGGTTGAACCGCACCTCGAAAACGTTTATCCCGCTTTCGACCAGCAGCCTGTTGATCTCCGCCGAGTCTCCTTCCCTTTCCACCAGGAGTTCAACGGCGTCGCCGACTTTTTCCACGCCGGAACTGCCTCGTGATTTGAGGAGCTCGGCCGCTTCAGCCGACCGATCGACTTTCAGATGAAGGCGCATCTCCCGATCGCTGTTCAATTCCTCGATTGATCCCTCGAAAAGTAGCTTCCCTTTGTTAATGATCCCGACGGTATCGGCCAGTTGTTCCACTTCGTGGAGGAGATGACTCGAAAGGAAGATCGTTACTCCGGTCTCTTTCGGAAGTGCGAGTATCAGCTCACGCATCTCATGGATCCCGGCCGGGTCGAGTCCGTTGGTCGGTTCATCGAGAATCAGCAATTTGGGGCGGTTCAGCAGAGCCATTGCGAGGCCGAGCCTCTGTTTCATCCCGAGCGAATATGTCTTCGTCAATCTCCCGGCAGCCTGACTCATCCCGGTCTGCTCGAGCACTTCATCGATTCGCCTTCTGGGCGCGCCGATCAGCCGACGTGTTATCTCAAGATTATCACGACCTGACAAATGGCCGTACAGTGATGGGTGTTCGACCAACGCGCCTATTTGCGCAAGAATCGGGATGCGAAAGCGGGCCAGCGGCTTGTCGAATATCCGAATTTCACCTTCGTTCGGCCGAATCAGACCCAGGAGCATCCGAATGGTCGTCGTCTTCCCGGAACCGTTGGGTCCGAGAAATCCGTATATTTGTGCCTCCGGTACCTTCAAAGAAGCCTGGTTGACAGCCAGCAGCTCTCCGTACTTGCGCGTAATAGTCCGGGTAGAAATTACGTCGGGCATGAAAATAACCTACGCGCGGACCGGGGACAAGTTTCGCCCCGGCGCAAATTAAACAATATAGATGATGTTTTTCGGCTGCCGGTAATCGTATCTGTGATGCCTGAATTCGCAGGAAACAAAATCGCTTGAAGCCTGACTCAATTCATGACATAATGTGTACAAGAAAATGAACGTGGGAACGACAAGGTGTGGGTATTCTTCTTACTGCCTCCTATCTTCGTACCGATAGACGTCAACCTATAAAACCAGGTGGGAGAGGATTATGGTTGCAGCGAACCGTCCGCAACTGGTCCGATTTCTAACGGGTCGAAACCGGACCGCCCTCATTGCGTTGGTGATTATCGGCGCAGTGCTCTTGCTGGTCTCAACTATTACCAGCCTTCCGGATAATGAAATTCACGTCACATCGTTCGGTCCGACCGGACGGGTGGACCTGAAAACCAACTTCACATTCAAATTCTCCAAGGCGATGGTCTCAAAAGACAGCCTGGATATCCCGGTGACCGATCCACCGATCATCTTTTCCCCGCCGATTCCGGGCCTGGCCCGATGGATCGACACCGATGTCCTACGCTTCTTCCCCGATGCTGAGCTGCACCCGGCCACACAGTACACCGCGCGAGTGGAGTCGGACAAGATCTGGATCAGTGGATTCAAGATCGCCGACAAGTCAAAATTCGAATTCAACACACCGGGACTTGAGCCGAGCATTCGGCGAAGTGAAGCTGTCCTCGATCAAACACAACGAGGGATGCTTCGCCTGAAAATCGACCTGTCCTTCAACTTCCCGGTCAGGACCGATGACCTGAGGCGAAGGCTCCGAATCAAAGGCGGTCCGGGCGCGGTAACCTCCGAACTCGACTACACCCTTCAAGCTCCGGAGAGCGAAACATCGGACAGCGCTGCCTCCGGTTTGCTCGCCGGCGACACCTATCTGGACAGGTTCATCGTGACTTCTGAGCCGTTTCAGCGGCTCTCCATGGCACAGAAGTATAAACTAACGATCGCAAAAGAGCTCACCTGTCGCGACTGCGGATCGGCCATGAAAGAGGAGTTTGTAAAGACAATTGAGGCGAGGCCGAAGCGGATGCTGGCCGTCCGAAATGTTCGTCCCGTCTCCCAGCCGAACGGCGGGGAGATTTACATCTACTTTTCCGAAAGAGTGCTGATCGATCAAATCAAGCCGTATATCTCAATTGAACCTCAGGTCGATTATACGGTCGAGCGCCAGTACGATGCGATTGTCCTGCACGGACCGTTCCATCCGGCTGATGCGTTCACTGTCAACATCGGGCGTGGTTTTGAATCTACATCCGGCGGTGAGCTGGAGAGAGAATTCTCCACGAAAATCGTTTTCCCCGATCTCCCTCCCGCTATCGGATTTACTTCACGAGCTGTCTTCCTGCCGCGACTCGGCAACGGCCTGCTTGAATTCACTACCACCAACATCTCAAAGATCTCGGTCGAGGTAGAACAGATCTTTCCTAACAATCTGGTCTTCTTCCTCGCCTCCGGATACGGCGATGCGAACATGTCGTACCGATCGTCCTCGGTTGTGCTCGGGCGGACTTTCTTCGTCAAAGACGTCGATCTCGATATACCGGCTAACAAACCTACCCCTGCTACGGTCGACCTGAGAGCGATTATCGGGGATTCCGCCCACGGTGTATTCAAGATTTCTATCCGCGATCGCAATCAACGCTGGACTTCGGACAGTCGTTACGCCCTGCTCACCGATATCGGAGTGTCCGCCCGGATGTCCGACGACTACCTGATGGTCTGGACCAATTCGCTCGCGACTTCCGATCCGATTTCGGGCGCGACCATCACATTGCTCAGTCGCAACAACCAGACCCTGGTCGTAGGCAAAACCGACTCGCACGGGGCGGCAATCTTCGAAGGGATCAAAGACAAGATCAAAGGATTCGATCCTTTTGTCATCAGGGTAACTAAAGATGGCGAGATGGGTTTCATTCGGCTCGACCAGAGCCTTCTGCCGCTTAGCGATTTCGATGTCGCCGGCCGACCTTACCTGACCTCCGGCTATGAGGCGTTCATGTACACCGATCGAGGTGTATACCGTCCGGGGGACACCACCCATCTGGTAACTCTCGTGCGTGGCGCGGGCGTATCTCAGCCTCCTGCCTTCCCTTATTCGATTACCATCTACGACCCGAAAGGCCGCAAGTTTACCAGTTTCCGTATGTCGACCGAAGGATCCGGCATGGAATCGGTCGATCTTGCTATACCGGATTTCGCAGGTACCGGGAAATACACGGCAGTAGCTGAGATAGGCGAAGAACTCCAGATCGGGCGAACTGAATTTCAGGTCGAAGATTTCATTCCGAATCGAATCAAGGTCGCGCTGAGTGTGCCATCGAAGGCTTACAACTCAGCGGATACGATCAGAGCTTCGATCGATGCTAAATATCTCTTCGGACCGCCGGCGGCTAACCACAAGGTAGCAGGACATCTGACAATTGAGCCAATGGAATTCTCCCCGAAAGGTTGGTCGAAATATCACTTCAGCGACCGAAACCGTTCGTTCACCCGAATGGAAGTAGACTTCCGCGACACTCTTCTCAACGACACGGGTGGATATATCTACACGTATGTCATTCCCGGCAATCTGGTCGCGCCTTCGGCTCTCAAAGGGCTGATTTCGGCGACAGTTTCGGAGGACGGCGGCCGTGCGGTCAGTGAATATACCGAGGTGACCATTCATCCGTACAAACGATATGTAGGGCTTCAGCTAACCCTCAACGGGTATGCAAAAAAGAACGAGCCGGTCACCACAAGAATCATAAGCGTCGATCAAGACGGCACGCCAATCGCCACCGATTCGATTAAAGTCGAGTTCTATCGCGTCACCTACAATACCCTCTACAAAACAGACAAATCTGGATTCGGCCATTTCGTCTCGGAAAGGCGGCTCCAGATCAGAGACTCGGCGTATGTATCGGTTCCGGTCGAAGGTGCTTCGGTCACCTTCACGCCGGCGGATTACGGACAATATGAAATAGTTGCATCCGAACCATCGGCAGGCCACGCTTCATCGGTCGACTTCTACGCCTCTGGCTGGGGATTTGCCCCCTGGGCGATGACCAACCCGGACAAGATCGAGCTTCAGTTCGACAAGGACAGTTATGTTGCGGGAGACAAAGCGATTCTGCAGGTCCGTGCACCATTTGGCGGGAAGCTCCTGCTGACTGTCGAGAAAGACAAGGTGCTCAGGGTCATCTCTCGCGATATGAAAGAGAACACCGCCGAAATCGAGCTACCGGTGAAGGAGGATTATTTTCCGAATGTCTACGTCACAGTTTCTATCATACGAGGGGCAAACGACCTTGAAGCTAACATGCCCGCCCGTGCATTCGGTCTCGTGCCGCTTCGCGTGCAAAACGAGAACAAGCACCTTACGGTCACCCTTTCGGCGCCACAGGTGGTCAAGCCGAGAACTGTGGTCACGGTAGACATAAAGGTGAACCGGCCGAAAGCCACTCAACTGACGCTGGCCGCGGTCGACGCCGGTATTCTCCAGCTGACCGATTTCAAGACTCCCGATCCGATGGAGTTCTTCTACGGGAAGAAACAGCCTCTTCTGAAACCCTACGATATGTACTCGCTGCTTTATCCGCACGTAAACGAGGCAAAGAACCAGATCAGGCCGGGCGGAGGTGCGATGTTCGAGGCTGCGCGCAAGAGGCATCTCAATCCGATTTCCGCGCGCCGGGTCAAACCGGTCGCACTCTGGTCGGGACTGATCGAGACAGATTCAGTCGGTGCGGCGACGGTTTCGTTTACTCTGCCGGAGTTCAACGGCAAACTTGTCCTTATGGCGGTCGCTGCCCAGAACGATCTATTCGGATCTGCGACCGGTGACGTCATCGTCCGGGACAAGATTGTCATTCAGGAAAGCTTTCCGAGATTCGTAAGTCCGGACGATATTTTCGATGGCATGCTCACGCTGTTCAACAATACGGGAAACAAAGCGGACATCACGGTGACCGCGCGGGCCGAAGGTCCGATTCAGTTTGTGTCTCCGTCGACTACCAGCATTACCCTTGAAAACAACCACCAGGGGAACGTGATCTTTCGGTGCAAAGCAGGATTGGTTCCGGGAATAGTGAAGTTCAACATCAACGCCGAAGCGTCCGGTGAGAAGTCCTCGATCTCCATCGAGTTGCCTAACCGGCCGGCGCAACCTCTGACGCACCTGTACGGATCAGGCGTCGTAACACTCGGCAAACCCGCCGAAATCACTTTCCCGGGCGGCTGGGTGGAAGGCACCGGCGAGTTCGTACTGAAAACATCATCGCTGCCTGCGACATCGCTTGCGCATGACATTCAGTATCTCCTTACATATCCGTACGGTTGTGTCGAACAGACTACCTCTCGCATTATTCCCTTGCTCTATTTCAACGACCTTGTCAAGGTGGTAAAACCGGCTTTGTTCGGGGGGCAGGGTCCTCAGTATTTCGTTCAGGAAGGACTGCAGCGCCTTCACGGTATGTTCCTTCCCGACGGCAACTTCTCGTTCTGGCCGGGAGGCACAAACAGCAACAATTGGGCGACCATCTATGCTTCGCAGGGAGTAATCGAAGCATCCCGCGCCGGATATTTCGTGGACAAGAAATTCCTGTCGAAGATCTATGACCATCTCGAAGACATGGCGCGAGGGCGCAAAGCGAAAGACCTGAACGATGCTCAGCGTGTTTATGCTGCCTATGTTCTTGCTCAGGCCGACCGCCTGCCGCAACGACTCGTGTCGTATCTCAAGAATCTGGATCCTGCGAAGCTGCAGCCATACTCTCGATATCAGTTGGCCGGAGCCCTTGCTGCCCGTGGCAATATCGACGAAGCTATGAAGCTGATTCCGGCCTCCATCCAGCCGAACCTGTTTGAACCTGAGACCGGCGGGAACTTCAATTCCGGAACCCGCACCGATGCAATCCTCCTCCAGGTCTTGCTGAAAATCTCGCCCGGAGATCCGTCTATCGAAGTGCTCGCAAATTCCCTCTTGAACCGCGCCCGTGCCAATCAATGGTACACCACCCAGGACAACGCTTTCGCGCTCATGGCGCTGGGCAAGTACTTCAGAGGAAAGACCGATCTCGCGTACAAAGGCAAGGTCACGGTCGAAGGTGGCCGGTCGTATTCGATCGATTCCTCCGGCTTCAACCTGACGAAGAAGAATCTGTCCGGTTCCAAAGTTGATCTGTCAGTTACCGAGGGTGGCGGAACATGTTTCTACTACTGGCAGGCGAGCGGCGTCCCGACCTCACCGGCAGCGGCTGAATTCGACCGTGGTATCAAGGTACGAAGGGAGTATCTGGACGATCGCGGCCAGCCGATCAGCCTGGACAGCGTTGAACTTGGCAGCCAGGTAGTCGCAGTGATAACGGCCAGGGCGACCGACAAATATCTCAACTATGTCGTGATCAACGACCTGTTGCCGGCCGGATTTGAGATCGAGAATCCGCGCCTGAAAACATCGCCTCGGCTTTCCTGGATCCAGTCAAAGTCTCCGACCGCCGAATACACGGACATTCGAGATGACCGCATGCTGATCTTCACCGATCTCGATCCAAACCACGAAGTGAAGTTCTATTACAGCCTGCGAGCCGTCTGCGCGGGAGATTTCAAAATCCCGCCGGTGTCTGCGGAGTGCATGTACAATCCGCTGATCGCGAGCTCGGCGTCGTCCGGAGCGGTGACAATCACGAAGTAATCCGGATGAGTGAGCATGTCTGAGACAAAACTCATATTTTGGTGGCGACGGCGCGGCCGTCGACTACGTCGAACCATCGTTGCGATGGCGGTCCTTGCGGCCGCCTTCGCAATCGTCAACTGGTTTGTCTATCCCCTCCCCAAAGAGCTCCTCGTAAGGCCGGCTTCTACTTTCGTGTACAGCCGCGACGGCCAGTTGCTCAACTGCTTTACATCCTCAGATCGCTTCTGGCGCAAACCGGTCAGACTAACGCAAATTTCACCTCTAATGGTCAAGAGCGTTCTGGTGTCCGAAGACCGTTGGTTCTACTGGCATCCCGGCTTTAACCCGCTGTCGTTGCTCGAAGCAGCAGTCGACAATGTACGCGCCGGTCATGTTGTTCGTGGTGGCTCCACCCTCACGATGCAGATTGCCCGTATGATCGAACCCAAAGAACGGACGATCGGAAATAAGCTCCTGGAAATCTTTCGCGCCGTGCAGCTGGAGCTTTCCTATTCCAAAGACGAGCTTCTTGAGACTTATTTCAATCTGGCACCTTACGGGGGGAACATCGAAGGGATCGGCGCGGCGTCGTATTTCTATTTCGGCAAGACTCCGGATCAACTCAGCGTTTCTGAAATCGCCATCCTGACGGCGCTTCCGAATTCACCGACCCAGTTACGACCCGATAGGGATATGGATGCTTGTCGCAAGGGACGAGAGAAGGTCCTGACGAGGCTCCTGGACGCTGGTTTGATTTCACGAGATGACTACGCCCAGGCTTTGCGCGAAGAAATTCCCGACTCCCGGGTCGCACCGGCTGTTGCCGCGCCCCACTTCTGTCAGAGCATGGAGTCCGCTCACCCCGACCAATCGGAGATCCACTCCACTATCGACTATTCGACTCAGATCACGTGCGAGCGGCTCGCACGAAACTATCAAACCGGTTTAGCTTCAAAAGGGATCCATAACCTTGCCATCGTCGTGATCGATAATAAGACCGACCAGCTCCGTGCCCTGGTGGGATCGGCCGACTTTGCCGACGCCGACCATCAGGGACAGGTTAACGGTGCGCTCGCTCCGCGTTCTCCCGGCTCGGCACTGAAGCCGTTTGTTTATGCCCTCGGATTTGACAAGGGTATTATCTCGCCGGAACTGAAGATCGAGGATCTGCCGATCGACTACTCGGGCTATTCGCCGGTCAACTACGATGAAAAGTATCACGGTGTTGTTTCGGTATCCGAAGCGCTGATTCAGTCCCTGAATGTGCCGGCGGTCAATCTGACTTCGAAAGTGGGAATCCGTGAGATCTACGATCTGCTCAAATCGGGAGGCATTTCCACGCTGAATCGCAAACCGATGGAGTACGGCCTGCCGCTAATCCTCGGTTCGTGCGAAGTGAGTCTGCTTGAATTGAGCAACCTCTACTCCGCTCTGGCGCACGGCGGCATCAGCAGGCCGATACGGATGACTCAGGACGAGATACCGGGTCGCACGACGAAACTTGTATCGAAAGAAGCGAGCTGGCTGGTATCTGATATCCTCACCGAGTTGAAGCGCCCGGACCTTCCCGGCGCATGGGAATTCACGGCTGACATGCCGAAGGTCGCCTGGAAGACGGGAACTTCGTACGGACGCAAGGATGCCTGGGCGATCGGCTATGATCCGGATTTCACCGTCGGCGTATGGACCGGCAATTTTTCGGCCGAAGGATCAGTCGCCCTCGTTGGCGCCGAGGCTTCGGCGCCGCTCATGTTTGATATCTTCGCAGCGATCCAACCGGACGGAAATGATTCCTGGTTCAAGATGCCTTCGGGGATCGATGAAAGGGCTGTGTGTGCCGTCAGCGGTCAAGTGAATACCGATGCGTGTCCTAATACGATCACTGAACATTACATCGTGGGCGTATCACCATCCACCCGATGCACCGCTCACCGGACGATACTTGTCGACACCAGGACTGGATTTTCTGTCTGCCAGGGCTGCCTCGTCCCGGGCAGATTCAAAGAAATGACGGTGGAGGACTGGCCGCCGCGTCTGGCCTCATGGCTCGCTCAGAGTGGAATCGTTAACCGCGAGCCTCCGCACAATCCGAAGTGCCGCGGTCAACTGGCCGGTGAGGGTCCGGTGATAGTCTCACCCGAGCGCGATGCTGTCTACTCCCTGCGATCGAGCGTGCCGAGAAACTATCAGCATATTCTATTCAAAGCGTCGTTGCCGCTGGACAGCCGGAAGGCACATTGGTTTGTCGATGGTCAGTTGATTGCTTCGGCGCCATCGGACAGCAGCGTCTTCTATCTGCCGGACAAAGGGAGCCATCACATTATGTGCGTGGATTCTTACGGCCGCTCATCGAGCGTCGATATCAAAGTACAGTGACAAGAATCTGCAAGTCAGTTCACCATCGCCACCCAGCCAAGCAGGCCACCGAGCGCGACAAGTGTAGTTGGAACTCCAAGGCGGGCGAAGTCCCGGAAGGAAATTCGTACGTCCATCTCCCTTGCCTGGTGCACCACTATTATGTTGGAGACACTGCCTACTATAATGAGACTGCCTCCGAAACTATTAGCCAGAGCGAGAACATAGGCAGTCTGCGGATGCGACAGATTGACGACCTTCACCAGCAACAACACGGCAGCCGAGTTGTTGACCAGATTCGACAGTAGAGCAGTCACTACCGCGAGAACCGCTGATGACTGCAGGTTCATGCCGGCACCTTCAAGCCACTGGACCGCTTGATTGCCGTATCCGGTCTCCTGAAACACACCATTCACTACGAAGAGAGACATGAACAGCACGAGAATCGGCCAGTCGACCAGCTTGAGCAGATCCTCGGTCTTGAATTTAGTGCTCGCGAAGTGAATGCCGGCGGCGGTTAGAGCCACGAATTCTTTCGGCAGCGGTGAAAAGAGGAACGCAACGACAAGACCCAGAATGACCAGACCTTTGATCGTGTGAGCCCGGTCGAACGGCTGAAGGGTAGGTTCTACTTCGGGTCCTTCGGAAACGACCAGATCAAACGTTTTCCGGGACATCAGCCAGATTATTCCGTAGGCGCAACCGAGGGCGAAAAGCACCGGCACGATACACCAAAGGAGATAGCTCCCGAAATTCAGTTTCGCCAACTGCGCGATCATCATATCCTGCGGGTTTCCCACAAGAGTGGCGGCCGCACCGATGTTGCTCGCGATAGCAAGGGCGATAAGAAAAGGAACCGGATTAAGTCGTCTTCGCAACAAGGTAGTTCCGACGATCGGCACGAAAACGAAGCAGACAATATCGTGGTTCAGAAATGCCGAGAGCCCGGCTGTCAGGAGCATCAGGATGAACAGGAACGAAGAGGGATTCTTTATCCGCGATGAGAAATCAATAGCGATTTTGTCAAAGAATCCGGAGAGACGAAGTTGCGAGGAAAGAACGAAGAAGCCGAACAGAAGAAGAATGGTAGGCCAGCTTATTAACCCAACGGCTTTTGTAGTCGGCAGTCCGGATACAATCGTGATCGCAATTGCCCCGAGCAGTGCGATGCCGGTTCGATTCAGTTTCAGTCCGGGGACATGGCCGACCGCAAGCCCAAGATAAGTGAGGCTGAAGACCGCCAGGACCACCGGCGCCATCGACGCATGGCCGATCAGGGAACTGTTCACATTACCTCTACTGAATCGTTCATTTCTCCAGAAGTTTGCGAATAGCCAGGAGATCGTCCCGCTGCTTCTTGTTCGGTTCGGGATAGCTCATTTTCAGATCACCGAGCGTGTCAAGAATGATTTGCGACGTTATCAACCGGGCATTCTCTTTGTCGTCGGCAGGGACGACATACCAGGGTGCATGTTTCGTACTGGTGGCCGACAGGCAGGCCTCATAAGCCTGCTGATAGTCCTTCCACCGTTCCCTTTCTTTCATGTCGGCCTGACTGAATTTCCAGTTCTTATCGGGATCATCGATTCTGGCGAGGAAGCGCCGACGTTGCTCGTCTTTGGACAGGTGAAGAAAGAACTTCACCGTCCTCGTGCCGTTGCGGTACAAATGCCGCTCAAGACCGAGTATCGAGGAGTAGCGATGTTTCCAGAAATGAGGGTGGTTCAGCGCCTCTTCCGGCAGGGCCTGATTCTGCAGAATCTCAGGATGTACTCGCACCACCAGAACCTCTTCGTAGTAGGACCGATTGAAGATTCCGATACGACCTCGCTCCGGCAATTTGCGGATCGCGCGCCAGAGGAAATCGTGCTCCAGCTCCTCGGACGAAGGTTGCTTGAAACTGAACACCTGGCAGCCTTGGGGGTTGACGCCGGACATCACATGCTTGATCGCGCCGTCCTTGCCCGCCGCATCCATGGCCTGAAATATCAGGAGCAGCGAGTACCGATTATGCGCGTACAGAAGGCTCTGCAGATCACTCAGCTTCTTGACATGCTTGGCGAGAACTTTCTCGTAGTCTTCCTTTGATTCGTAGAACGGTTTGACCTGAGTCGGCCGCTTGTTCAGCGACACTTTCTCGCCGGGTCTGACCCGAAAATCGTCTGAGTCTATCTTCATCTTTGCTTCCTGAGTAGTACCGGGAAAATGCAGCTCCGTACTTACCGGGACATCCTGCTTGCGCGAAAGTGTCGGCCATCAACTCAAGATTAAGTATATGCGATTGAGACTGATCTGTAAAGTCGATCGGTCCCTACGATTTCTGGCAGTAGCGGCCGCACGCGCATGCCCCATCACTCCGAAGGCCGATCCCACATGTCCCTGATCTCGGCGTTGCTTCGTACCAGAACCATATTCTCCAGATTTGCCAGCGACCGCTCGTGCTTTTCTTTGTTCATCGAAGAGACAGCTTCCCGGGCAACCACCGTGAAGAACCCTCTATTGAGAGCATCCCGCGCACTCGATTCGACCCCTATCTCGGTCGCAATGCCTGTGAAAACGATAGTATCGAGCCCGGCGTTTCTGACCATCAATTCAAAATTGGTGCCGATGAAAATACTCGTGGTATTCTTCGGAATCACGATGTCATCGCTTTCCGGAACGAGGGCCAGTTTGAGTCCGTCTCCGCTGAGTCCGAGACCGGGATTCTTCCAGACATGCCTTCGCGAAGCCATCTGAAACCGCTCCGGCAGTGGTGTGATCTTCGTGAAGAACACCGGTATCCCGCTGCCTCGCGCAACTTCGATCAACTCGGCTATATTCTTCATGAATTCGTCATGATTGAAGATCCGATCGACCAGGGCATTTTGAACGTCCCACACTACCAGAGCCGTCTTGCCGGGCTTTCCAACTTCCTTAAGCACTTCCGGATCCATTACACGCTCCCACAGTCAAGATGATTTGATGCTTACTCTATTCTGCCGGCGGTATGTCCGGCCATATTCTTGTTGTCCTATCGATCTTTCGAGAGTCTTTCCAGCATCCAGTAGGGATAAGCTCTCGGCGGCGGGCTGAGTTCGTCAAGACGGCCGACTTCCTCGGCGGTCATTTCCCAGTCGGACGTCTTCAGATTGTCCGCAAGCTGTTCTTTGGTCTTGACGCCGAAGATGACCGATGTAACGCCCGGTTTTCGCAACAGATAATTCAGGGCCGCCTGGGTGATCGAGGCGTTGTGATTCTTTGCGATACGCGCGAGTTCGTCGACGATATCGAACCCCTTTTCTTCATCGAACTGGAGGAACTGGTCGGCGGGATCGGATCGCCTGGCTCCTTCGGGGCGAGGTTTCCCGCGACGATACTTCCCGGTGAGAAAGCCGCCGCCGAGCGGACTCCATGGAAGTATCCCCAGATTCTGATCGAGCGAGAGCGGTACCAGTTCGTTTTCGAGATCACGCGAGATCAACGAGTAGAACGCCTGAAGAGTCACGAACTTCTCGAGATTCTGTTTTTCCGAGATGGCCAGCGCTTTCATCAACTGCCAACCAGTGAAATTGGACACGCCGATATACCGAACCTTCCCCTGACGAACCAGGTCGTCCAAGGCTCGAAGCGTCTCCTCCAGCGGTGTACGCGGATCGAAACTGTGCACCTGGTACAGATCTATGTAATCGGTGTTGAGCCTTCTCAGACTGCCTTCACACGACTCCACTATATGTCGCCGGGACAAACCGACGTCGTTCGGTCCCGGTCCGGTACGCCCACGGACTTTGGTTGCGAGGACTATATCCTTTCGTCTGCTCCCGAGCGCTTTGCCCAATATCTCTTCAGACCAGCCCTCAGAGTAAACATCGGCTGTGTCGAAGAAATTGATCCCTCCCTCTATCGCGCTGTTCACCAGGCCATCCGCTTCCTTTTGCTGAACCTGCCCGATACCTGTCCAGTATCCTCTGCCACCGAACGTCATGGCGCCAAAACAGAGTTCCGAGACCCGTACTCCCGAATTACCCAAAAATCTTGTCTTCATGCTCTGGTTCTCCTCTTAGCTTCCGTCCTGTGATGCTCCTCTGCCTCTTACAGATCAGTCTCTATAACGCCGCAAACGCATTCCGGGTGCTCGCATAAATGCTGTCACATTCAACTTATTGCCGAGGCGCATCCCGGTGTGATTGCCCATGGTCAAAGTTGGCCGATAGTTCATGTTTAAACAAACAAATTCGCTGAGAAACTCCCCTTCCCCGGCAAATCGCATACGACTACAATTCAATAACTTACATGGATAGTGTACCGTTTCGTTCGCGCGATCCGGTTAGAAAAAGGTTAAGCCCGGTTCCTTGCCATAATAATCTCAATCCCCCTTGGCCCGGGTTTCGTATAACCCATATGCCGTCGAAGGGAGATTGTGTTTGTAGACGGCAATATTCGATTATCTGCTTTTGTTACCGCAGGGAGCGGACCGTTGCCCTCGAGAAATTCGAGCGCGACAACGAAGCAGCCGCTCCGTCTGGGAATGGGAATGTGGATCATATATTAGTTAAAGGTGCAGCGAGACCTGTTGTATAGCTAACGCTTAGGCAGCGCACGGTACATAACGGATTCTTGCCGATAAAGGCTCCGTCGTATCCGAACCGCGCCCAAATGGCGTAGCTCCGGAACAGGTCCGAATGCTCTCCGGCTCCGCATTTCCTACAAGGATGGTGAGACAATGCCAGGGAATTGCTGTGACTACGATTCTGTAACTTGGCACTCTATTGCTCTTGTAAGGAGATTCTATGATCCCGAAGCATGCAATTTCACTGCGTGGGGGCTTCGTGTCGACTCTTCTGGTACTTCTGTTTCCGACCTTCAGTTCGGGCGCCGACGCGCATCCTCCCATTGGAGTGGGCGGCGCAAGAACGCTCGGCGTCAATACCGCTTATCCCTCTTCGGACCCGCTCCTCTCCTCATCACGTTATCGGGGCGGTATCGACGGCGATACGATCGTATTCCATATCGCTCAATTCGGAAGAAACAATCCGGCCTGGTTCTATTCGTACGACCGGGGTGAGACCTGGCACGCGGCCGTCACCGAACTTGACAACGACTATTCTCTCTGGTACATGGATTATCATTCGAGCGGATGGTTCAGCGGTAAATCCGGGTTTCACACCTCCTGGCGCTACCGGACCTCGCAGAACAGACCTTTGTACCGCCACATCTCCTCGCCTTACACTGTTGACGCCATGACCGATCCGGTGCGGCAGCTCGGTCCGAGTACCGATATCTGTTACTATCCGGTTGTGTGCGCCAATGACTCCGAGCAATTCTATTTGAATCTGACTGCCAATGTCGATCAACCTCTGATCGTTTACCGATCCGTCAACAACTTCGTGAGCTATTCAAGAAGCGAACCAAGACATTTCCGCATCACCGGAGGGGGATCGACACAGAACGGGATGCGCGCGAATATCCAGATGGGGCAGGATGGGAAACCTGTTATTACCGTGCTCGATGTCGGTACGCATGCCTTTTACCGGCTCAAATGGAACGGCGCGACCTGGGATTCGACGATGATCACGAATGACATCAGCGGCCTTGCCGAGCGCGGGTATGCGTACGCTGATATGAACGGACGAGGGCATCTTATCTATATGCGCGATGCGGACAATCGATGGTTCCATTGGTGGAACACGGACGGTGTTCACTGGGCAGTCGACACGCCGTCGGTTGTAAACTGGTCCGGGCTCGGAGCCCAGCAGTTTTCCGTGGTGAACAGCGGCTCCAACGCCCGTCTGTATATGTTCTATATGGTACAAAACGGGGCCGACTCAAGCATCTGTCTTAAGACGTGGACCGAATCCGACGGCTGGGATCCTGATTCCACTATAATAGTGCAGTCGGCGCATTGCACCTGGCCGCAGTGCCCTCCTTACGTTCCGGCCGACTACGACAGCGTAGCGGTAATCTGGAAATCAAACGCCACCAACCTTGTTTACGAGGTGAATGTAGCGGCCGTCCCGGCCGGAGTGGTGGATACCGTGTCACCGGGCCCGGTGACGGACCTTCGTTCGAGTTCCACCACCGCATCGTCGGTTACACTCACCTGGACCGCTCCCGGCAACGACGGCGATATCGGAACAGCTTCGGTGTACGATCTTCGTATTTCGTCATCGAGCATAACCTCAACAAACTGGAATTCGGCGTCGGAAGTCTCAGGCGTTCCGGCACCTTTGCCGGCCGGATCTGAGCAGACTTTCACAATCTCCGGACTTAATGAGAGCACGACCTACTATTTCGCCTTAAAGACGGCCGATCAGTCGGACAACTGGTCCGCGTTGTCGGACATTGCCTCGGCAACTACGGCCGATGCCACTCCGCCTGCCCGAATCACGGACCTGAACGCATCCCCCTCGAGTCAAACGGGTGTGGCTAACCTCTCGTGGACTGCGCCCGGCGACGACGGCAACACAGGCACGGCGACTCGCTACGACATTCGCTACTCGCTGTCACCGATCAGTTCGTCGACCTGGAATTCTGCTTCGCAATCCACGGGCGAACCAACGCCGCTGCCCGCCGGAAGCACGCAATCATTTTCGGTATCGAATCTCAACCCGGGCGACACTTACTATTTCGCAATGATGACAGCCGATGAAGCCGGTAATTGGTCCGGACTTTCGAATGTCGCCTCGGCAACTCTTCCCATTCCGGCTGATACAATCCCGCCCGCTGCCATCACTAACCTGAAGGCATCTCCGGGTACAGCCGAAGGCGCCATAGACCTGACGTGGACGTCCACCGGTGACGACGGATCTGTCGGCACAGCCGGCAGCTACATCGTTCGCTATGCGCTCGATTCAATCACCGACTCCAGTTGGCCGACAGCTACCACCTATCCGTCGCCCCCTCAGCCTCAACCTTCCGGATCGACTGAGTACCTGACTCTGATTGGACTAACCCCGGGTCAAAGATATTTCGTCGCAATTAAAGCGGTCGACAACGAAGGTAACCGGTCTTCGCTTTCCAACGTACCGTCGGCGCGGGCATTTCAACAGGGTAAGGTCGATGTCTCCACGCCGCTTGCTGTCGGCTACACGACATCCGATCACGCTCTCTTGAGTCTTCCCAGCTATCGCGGTGGGAGAAACGGCGACACCCTGATTATCGTTTCTTCGCAATTCGGGTCTGACCAGACCGGCTGGATCGTCTCATACGATCGGGGTAACACCTGGCACGACGTACGGGCGCGCTGGATGACTATGCGCGACGGTACCGAGACCTGGTATTCGCACAGTCACAGCGGAGCCGCCTTCGCCGGCGGACTTCACATCGGCTTTCGAGGATATGCATCAACCGATCCGTCCGGCTATCGGTATATCAAGTCACCTTACACGAGTGAGGACGACATGGAGACAGTCCGGTTTCCCGATGCTCCCCTCAATGGATACTATCCTATCGTTGTCGCGAACTCGGCGAATGATGTCTGGTTCTTCGACATCAGCGAGAGTTCAAATCGCAACAATCTCCGCTGCTGGCATTCCACCGACCGATTCGCTACACCGGTCACTCCGCAGCGAGTGTGCAGTATATCTGAAGATCCGCAGAACTACTGGCGGATGGGCGTCGTCATGGATGCTAACGGATATCCGAAGGTGAGCATTTTCAGATTCCGCGGTGGCTTCACCATCTGGACCTACAACCCGGCGACTCAGACCTTCGATTCCACTCTCGTGGTCTCCGCTGACATCGGCGGCCTCGGTCGAAGCTATGCCCAGGCTGAACTGAATGGAATGGACCATATCGTTTATACCGGAGGCACCAGCGGCGATTTGGTGCATTTCTATGAAACCAGCCCGGGACATTTTGACTCTACCGTCGTATCGTCGTCAAATGTCGATGTCTACGCTCCTCAGCTGTGCGTTTATGGCGACGGTCCCTCGGCGAAACTGTATGTAGCCTATATCGATCACGATACCTCCGTATGTGTCAAGGGCTGGACCGCATCGGCCGGCTGGGATACCGACTCAATCGTCGTCACCGGCCCCGGACAGGTTGCCCTCGATCCGGCGCTGGTACCGCAGATACCTTCAAGCTGGGGATTCCTGCCTATATGGTACCATAATCTTCACAACGACAGTCTGTATTTCGTCAAGGTGAATCTGTCGTCGCCATTGGCGAGTCCGGGCGGCGGGATCGCCTCCGTTACGGTCGACAGATCTCTCGAACTTCTCGACTCACTGGCGAGAGTTGATTCCGCTAATGCAAAAGCGGAAAGCGCCGGAGCCTTGCTTCCACGCGAATACAAGCTCTCACAGAACTATCCGAACCCGTTCAATCCGACGACTACGATCGAATACGATTTGCCGAAAGATAGCCGGGTGCTCCTCACCGTGACGAATATTCTCGGCCAGACGGTTTCGACATTGGTTGACCGCAATCAACCGGCCGGACGGTATCGGGTCGAATGGGACGGAAAAGAGGCAGACGGCAGGGAAGCAGCCACCGGCATCTACCTGTGCCACCTCATTGCAGATGAATATCAACAGACGACGAAAATGGTGCTCTTGAGATAAGTCCCCTTAGCCGCAAAATACTCACGCCGCGAGTCAGGGATTCAAACCCCTCGCGGCGGGGGTAGCTCAACTCGGAATAAGTTCGACAGCATGAATCCGTTCGAAATTGACACCAAGCGCTCCGTCGCCCGATGTCACGTACATATCCGCGAATCTCGCCCCCACTGTTACTTCATGCGCCTTGTACGAGGATCTGGTGTGCACCTGCTGGGCGAACGTTTCTTCGATTCCGGTCACCAGCACAAGAAACTCAGCTTCGGATTCGTTCAGGCTCTCTCCGGTCGTCCCGTACAAAGGACTTTCGGAATCGATCGGGTGTACGATCGTCCAGCTGAGCGGGAAGAAACTGACGTGTCGTCGCTCGAGCGTGAGGTCGTAGAATTGCCTGATCAACTGCGATCCGACCCTCTCCAGCCGGCTCAGCACCACCTTGACTTCAACTTCGATAATCTGGCTCGACCGGGCATTGATAATCCGAAACTCGAACGCCTTGATTCCCCGATACGGTGCGATAATCGCCTGCTTGCTGAAGATGATTTTCGCGGCCGGGCGTGAGAATCTCGCGAACGAAAGACCGGTGGCAAATGCGAATCCGAGCAGCCCGGTCAGGGCCTCGACAGCTACGAGGATGTTTGCCGGTGTTCCAACCGGACTCACCCGTCCGTATCCGATGGTCGTGAACGTCTGAATGCTGAAAAAGAAACAGTCCACATACCGGTTGTGACTGGTGCTCGTAGCAGCTACCTGCAGCGCATGCGGTCCGCAGAGGTAGTATGCTGCCGCGAAAATGAGATTGACTGCCAGGTATCCGGCCACTACGATCGCATAGAATCGTATCCAGCCGATCGTCAACATGGAATGGTACACGCTCAGCGACCTAAAGAACGGAAGGCCGTAGCGCCGGACGTTGAAGCTGCCGTCCCGGTTGAGAAACCGGGTATGTGACTGCTCGACCACCCTTGTGCCAAGCCCAAGGTCCCTGTTTCCATCCAGCTCCGAGCCGGACAGTTCGTTGCTTATTGAGTTCGACATAAGGTAAAATTCTCCCGATTTGAAGATTCCCGATCATCGGAAACAGCGACGTGCGAAGCCGCGCATCCGAAATCAGTGCTGAACTTTCAGGTTGATATGCCGGTGAGTTATCGAAAACCGGCTGTTCAAAAGATAACAAACAGGACCAGTTTTGGTTCCTTTGCCTGCGATGGGAGTAGCGCCGGAAGTGGACGGCTATTTCCGGACGAGATCTACCAGACTACGAGCAGTCAGAAAATCAGCTTCTGCCCGGTGACTGGCCTTGAGAATCTCGTGATAGATACCCAGCGTGCGGGGATGCTCAGGATTCGCAAAGTTACCGGGATGAAAGAGAATCGTGAATGCTCCGCCAACACATTTCAGATGCTTAAGATGCTTCTCGATTGCAGCGACCGAATCGGCACCGAACTCGCCGACCAGACCATCGTCCATAACCGCGAGCGGAACCTCCCAGATATCAAGCGGCGCATCCTTCTCCAGGTCGTAAGTCTGAAAGCAGCCGGCCAACCCGTTTCGGTATGCTACCTTGTCGGACCACCCGGAAGATTCATCAACATAGATGCCGAATCCCCGTAAGAAAGAGAACGATCGAAACGGATCGAAACGGAGATAGTGTGCCCGCCCCGACACGATCGGCCGGGTGACTACCTGCTTAAGTTGTCCGAACTGGGCTGCGAATTTTTCATGATCCAGATACGTGTCATAGTTGTAGTGCATGCCGACTTCCCACGACGAAGGGACAAGGTCGGCAAACTGCCCGGCCTCTGAAATCGGACTGCGCGCGCCGAGGCGGCCCCCCGATCCATTGAGCATATAGAATGTTGAGGTCGCACCGAAACAGCGCTCAATATCGAGCAGACCCGTTGCATCGTCAAAGTAATACCGTCGTGGCGACATCGCGTTACGGGCGATCCACCAGAGATTGCTTACTTTTGGCAAACGTCCCTTAGTTACCGGCTGAATGACGCGATACAGGCGAATCAACTGCGAGGTAAGATCATTTCCCTTCAGAGAATCGCAGTCGTGAGAGAGCACGACTACCGGCGGCTTCAAAATACTATCATCGAGCTCGAAAGCGAAAGACTCGGAGCGTGACAGTGAAGTGACCGCCGCTACAAGAAGAGCCGCAGCTTCGTTCACCGCCGGGATTTCGAGCAATCCGTGCTTTGCTCTGGGACTCGACTTCCAATCAAAACGGCCGTGCTGATCTCGCTCTGTCGATCTCTTCTCTTCTCCGAACGTCAGCAGGTCGAAAATATTTCCGAACAGATTCCAGCTCGGAAGTAAAGTGCCGGAGTCATGAACCCACCAGATCGGAGATGCTTCGTCAGGCACACCACGCCAGCCCTCTGCGTCCGGTTTGGGAATCCGGTTCCAGAGCGTTACTTTTGTGCCGTTGAATTCCGAGGTCCAGGGTGATTCGGGTTCGGACGGAATTGGAATGTCAATCGGAATCAGGACACACCGTTCCCTCGTAGTCACCGCATCCTGGTACGGCTGGAATCGAATCAACTCTCCCTTGATAAGATCCGCGGCACGTTCGTGAAAAAAGAGACGTACGTGACCGGCAAGTTGAGACCGGACATACTCAACTGCCGTTCGGCTGATCAACTCAACGCCCCTTCCGTATAGATTCGCGTCACATACCAATTGTCGAAGCTGACCGAGGTCGGCCGTTTTTCTCCCGCAGGGCAGTTATGCAGAACGACCGGGTAGCCTTTCTTGACATGGTAGAACCCGATCTTCTTCGCCTCACTCGCCAAGAGTCGCTCGAAGGGATGCTGGTTTACACGCCAGCTTCGGATGCCGGTTGCTCCCATATTGCGTGTTCCTACGACGGCTTCAAGCAGGAGCCGACGAACCAGCTTGCCGGGGACATATTGCGACTGATCGCAGGCGACCAGAAGATCGACCAGATATCCGATTCCATCGTCACCGATAGCGTATGCCACCCATCCAAGCAGTTTGCCCCCCTCGTAGATGCCTTTCACTATACTCCGGACATACGGATTCTCGAACAATCTCCACTGCAGGTACCGACTGTCTCTGTATATTGTCGCACCGCCCCACTGATCAACGAACCTCTCGCACACGAATCCGGCCTGCTCGTCCGCTTTCTCCATTGTTCGAATCTCCAGGCCTTCAGGCAGCTTCCTTCCTGTCAACGCCGTCCTTGTGCTGCTCAGCGCTGCTACAAGCGAGCCTCCTGCACGAACAGCCGCCGCTCTGAGAAAGCTGTTCGATCCACCGGTGGCTTTGTTTACCAGCGACGTTATCATGCGAGAAGAAAACGGCAGGAAGAGCTGTTCCGTCTTGCCCGGAAATTCAAAAGGAAGCTGCGTGTATGCCTTGGCCGCGGGCGTGAATCCCCAGATGACAGTGAAGTCGTGCTCCTCGGTATAGCGAAAAAGTGGGTCATACATTTTTTCGAGAATGTGCTGCCCCCAGTATTTGAAATCGATCAACGTGGCTTCCGATTTGGCCGTCCAGTAGACCCCTCCCTTGTCGATCATCTGGATGGGAATGAACGCCTGGGTTCCGATAAGCTTGCCACCATCCCTGGCGCATGCGAACGGAGTCGGCGCCTGACCGTAGGTATTCTCCACGAATTCCCACCGCCATTGAGCCAACGATCGACGGTCGCGGCGAAGCCGATTATGGATTTCGACACACGCTTGTTCTTCGCCGGGACGGACCAGACCAATATCCAAATTTCTCCCTCGTTCTGAACGATGAATTGACCGGGGCTAATATACGAGAAACCGCTGGTGCTTCCAACAGCTTTTGGCTCGGACGGCATTCTGCGCTAACCGTCGTGGGTCGGTGCAACTGTCTTCTCCGTTTGAAGATGCGTAAGGGAAAAGGCCGGTCAATAGATCTTTGGTATCAGCCGCTTGGTCGAGGCGGCGTATCGGCGATACTCCTCACCGAAATGTCCTGTCAGGGCCGTCTCCTCAACCTTTATTCTATAAAGGAAGGCGCCGGTGATCGGCACAACGACGATTAGCAGTGACACCCAGTTCAGAAATACAAGTCCCAGACCAAAAAACGACAGGAGACTGCCGGTATACGATGGATGCCGTACCAGCTTGTATAGCCCTGACGTTACCAGTCTATGGTCGGACGCTATTGATACATCGACTGTAAAGTACTTCCAGAGAGTCAGAATCGCCACCCAGCGAATGGCCAGGCCGGCCACGATCAACACAAGCCCTGCACTCTCGATTCCTCCCCGATGACTTTGTATTACACCAAAATTCGAAAACGACATAAAGACACCCGCCGTGACGCCAAGGACAATCGATAGCCACAGAACTCGAAGTGACCGTTTGTCCTTATCCGAAATTTTCGCTTCGGAGTGTTTGACTCTTGCCAATACGATTTCGGATATAATCCACAATAGGATGACGAAGTCAAAAAGTAGCCGGGATATCGTGTTGCCACCTCCTTCCCGCGAGCTGTCGAATCGTTGATGTATAATACGTAAGTTCACGGCGACAGTTTTGTCAACTCTCCTGAAAGCTCCGAGTCTTGACCTGCTCCCGTCTGGCGCCAAAGAAGTCTCGTAAGATGTTGTGTTATAACACGTTTGATAACGGGACTCAGCACCAGAGCCGAGCCGACTGACTATTTTGGAGACACGAAAGGAATCTCTTGCAACTGGACTAAATTAGTCCTATCTTGAAAACAAGGCTTAATCATAATTTCAAACAGAACAGACCAAGAGTCGTGGGAACTATGCCGGTCGCGACTAAGAAATCCATTGGCTATCTTCTGTTGGCGGGAGTAGTGATATTTGCTGCCGTCTTTCTGGGGATACGCACAGCAAATCTACTCGCTTGGAACGGATCCAACCTCTCACCGGAGGATTTCTCCAATCAGACATCGCTCAAGATCGGCGACTCTGCACCTTACCTTTCAATCGTCGCGCTCGACGGTTCCTCGACGACCCTGGAGGAACTTTCTCGAAAGAATCCGGTAATCGTCGCCTTCGTCATGCCCGGCTGCGGTCCGTGTGGGGAACTTCTGAAAGATTGGTCGACGCCCGGATTCGCCGAAGGAACCGACTGGAAACCGGTTGTGGTCGTAGAGGGAAGTGCCGATGAAGCCCGGAAATCGCTTCCGCCGGCGGTGCTTAGTCGCTACTCCGTCTTCACCTGCGATCAAGATGCTTTGGTGAACGCCGCGAATATCGAGGTGTCACCAACTCTCGTCGGGTTCGGAACGAACGGCACGATCCGCTTTGTCTCGAGCGGCTACACGAAACAGGCAGGAGCAAAGTTCTTTAGCAAGTATCTCCGTTAACCCCTTCGGCATAAAGCCGAAGGAAAACCTCTTCACCATTTTGTTGCATGGAGGCAACCATATGAAGAAGCTGATTGCATTCGCGAGCCTGTTCGTCATGGTCTTCGGCCTGGCAATCGCGATTACGCTCACGTCGACGGAAAGAGCGGAAGCCTTCCCGATCGCCATCTACTGTTCATTTGATACCGGCCCGAATTGTACGACTCAGACCAACCCGTACTATTTGTATATAATCGATCGGACGGGCCGTCACTTCGTCGGCTGCTGCAGCGGCGGCTTTCCTTACTAGCACTAGCGCAGGACTACAAAGGGCCGATTCAAGTCATTGAATCGGCCTTTCCTATTCAGACCGGAAAACATCGATCCTCACTGCAGGATCAACACCCGATCGTTCGCATAGTCGACTGTAAGGACAATCTTCGACAGAATGTCCGATCCAACTCCAACCAGCACTTCATCATCCAGGCCTTGTCCGAGAGATGAAAGCCCGGCCAGTTTTGCTGAACGCACACTAAACACGTTGTTCCCAATTAGCAGACTATCGATGTGAACTCCGTGGCTGACCCCTTCCAGGTCCAGACTTTTCGCGAGAGAGGGATCTATTACCGTTCTGCTCTTACCCGTGTCTAATTCCATCAACACTTTCCTACCGTGAACAAAGCCTCGGACAAGAACCAGACCCTCGTGCACAGGTGATTGGATCAGCGGAATGCTGGCTGCTCCCTCGGGTATGTCATTGAGTTTCCGTTTACTGAATCCCAATAGATGATTGGCATAATCGATCGTGACTCTTCCGCCCAACATAAATCGGGGTCCGACAAGACATGCCAAAGCACCGCGATATTCCTCGGTCGCCGTCACACGTCCGAACTCATTTCCAAAGACATTGAGGTTATCGATGGAGTACATGTGCGAAACCGAGACAGGATTACCGTCGCTATCGAGCATCTGAGTATCGCCTGCAACCGGAAGCTTGAGTCGGGTTGCCAGTGAGTCAGAGAGTGAAAGTCCGGTCATGTTACCGGTATCAAATGTTCCGAAAACAATGTCACCGTTGATAGTGACTGGGATGACCGGCTGACCGAATCGGTCCAGTGATATTTCGTGTATTTCCAATGCACTGTAGTCAAGTGGCTTTGTCCAGCTGGGAGTCGTGATCTGTCGTTTGCACCCTGAGAAGGTCAGAAGGCCAACGCCGAATAGGGCCACCAGTAGCTTCAAGTAAGTTCCTCTTTTGCTCTGACCTCCGCACGGACATATGTATGTCTTATTCCCACAAGACAATATATCACAATATTATCCTCCGCCAATCCGTTTCTTGGCGGGCAGCCGATCCGCTCCTCGGACCGGAATTCGGGGTTGACAGCCCGACGGCAGTGTCCTTTCTTAAGACAGCGGGAGCATCTGCGAAAATTTCATCTCAAGCTAATTCACCGGGCGTACCGGTATAATTCTATCCCTCTGTGAGGTTGTCTCACAGTGCGATGAAAGGAGGCTGGAATGGCTGGGTACAACGAAAACTTTCTCTTGACTCGAGTTCCGTTGCCCACCTTCTCTGCGGAGCTCAAGAAAGCTGTGCTGAAGAGAACCAAGCTGCGTAACGGCATCTATGCGGACTATGTCAATTACACGGTGGTCATGGACGAAAATCGGCGCGCACCCATTTTCGCGGCGCTTAACATCGACCAAAACCTCATGCGAAAGACCAAGCGCTCCAACAAATGGAAGATCGATTCGCGAATCGGCAAGGACCTTCAACTTGACAACGACTACTATCGCGACCGAGGCGGCGTGAAAAACCCGTGGGATCGCGGCCATCTCGCGATGAGAGACAACGCCGGCTGGGGAGCATCTACGAAAGATGCGCAGCACGCCGCAAATGAGACCTTTTACTACTCCAACTGCACTCTGCAGCACGAAAATTACAATCCCGATGAATGGTACCATCTCGAAGAATGGGTCGGCGATCTGGATCTCGATATCGACGGTAAGATTTCCTGCTTCAGCGGACCTATCTACGGCGATTTTTCGAGAACGGTGCGGCCGCCCGAACGCCAACCGGCCGAGGTTCCGGCGGCGTTTTTCAAGGTTGTCTTCTTCGTTAACAAGGACACGAAAAAGCTCGACGTGCGCGCCTTCATCGTGATCCAGGACGAGGAAGCGATTGCCGACCGCAAAGGACGTAAAATGTACAACGTCCAGAGCTATCAGTCAACCGTTCGCGAGATTCAGGAACGCACCGGCCTGCGCTTCAAGAAGACGATCGCGAGCAACAACCCGCTGCTGTACGTGGACACGCGTACAAGGCGCCGCAACTACGATATCAGCCACTTTCCGGAACGAATTGAGGTCGACCGACCGGAGGAGATCATCGACGGAACCAAAGCTCGGGTATACGATGCCGAAGACAAGGTCGATGTATACCTGGCGGCAGCGTTGGTGAACCCGGCGGGAAAGGACAAAAACAAGGAATGGATATCTATCCTGAATCTCGAACGGACCAGAGTGAATCTCTCGAAATGGAAGCTGAAAGTCCTTCCTAACTACAAAGTCCGGATAAAGTCATTTCCTGAGCTTACCCTCGGCACCGTTCTCAAAGGAAAGGACGCCTGGCTGAATCCGGGTGAATCGGTCGTGGTCAAACCGCTCCGGCCGCTTCGTCTGACCAACACCGGAAGTACGATCGTGCTTTTTGACAATGAGATGCGCCAGATCGACCGGATCAAGTATGTCAAGGAGGATGTGAAGGTCGGGCTGCCGGTCGTGCTGTTTGAATACCAACCGGATCGACAGTAAGTATTGATTGATCGGTCGCACGGTTCCGGATCCGGACGCAGGCCCGCGATCCGGAACCGGTGTCCGATTCGCATCCTCTGAGATAGTAGCGGAGATCGCGGGTAGTGGGACTGGGATCGCCGATGGCAGTCTTGTACAGATTGTTCAGGTGCTCAAACGCTGGAGCGGATCCACCCGGCGGCCAGCATCGCCGCAGCCTCGTCCGAAAGACCCGAATCGGCCAGGGACTCCCAGGTAAAGAAGTCAAGAGCCACTCTGAGGCTTGCTCTGATCCGTGATTGACTCCCCGTCCACCCGTTTGCCAGGATTTCCACCATCCCTTCCAGCATCGGTGTCCACTTCTGGTCGCGGAT
>CAZFOY010000017.1:33760-58032 GCA_964520865.1 uncultured Ignavibacteriales bacterium
TCGTTTCTGCTTTTTGTTAGACATAGTGTAAAATTATTGGAACCTCTGATAACTTCTCACGTTTATCCTATCAAATCATTATACAATATGTATAATCAAAAGTTCGAACGTTGTCAAGTAGCCGGGCGTGAATCTGGAAAACATGGAAAGGAAACATCATGAAACCGACCATCATCAAATCTATCGATGGGGACTCCTTTGATTTTGGAGGACTCGGAATTACCTGGAAGATCAACGGCGTGCCGACCGAAAACCGTTTTGCGGTTATTCATCATCCGATCGCACCGAAAGCGCTGGCTGCCCCTCTGCACTTTCATGAGAACGAGGATGAATATTCATTTGTCATCAAGGGTCGACTTGGCGCTATGCTTGGCGATGACGTCGTGATAGCGAATGCAGGCGATTGGGTGTTCAAGCCCCGCCACCAGTGGCACACCTTCTGGAATCCGGACGATGAACCGTGTGAGATAATCGAAGTCATCTCACCGTCGGGATTCGAAAACTACTTCCGCGAGGTTGCGGCAGCCTGGGGGGATATCGAAGCGTTCGCGAGGATCAACGAGAAGTATCGCCTCGGGATGAAATTCGAGAGCGTCCCGGAGTTGTGTGAGCGCTTTGGCCTGACCTTCCCCAAACTCGAACCGGTGGTCTGAGGACATCACGACTGTCAGGAAATGGTCAATCGAGTCCGGAGTGGGACCCAGCATCAGGGTCCCACTTACCGGTGGAGCACACGAGCCTCATGTGGGCTCAGCTAAACACACAATATCGCTTTTAGGGACAGCTCACCGGTTCGGGGCCGTCGTTGAACGAATAGTCCACAAGATAAATCAAATCGGCAATGTCGATCCCCCCGGATCCATCGACATCCGCTTCTTCCGGACAACCCGGCTCAGGACCGCCGTTAAACGAATAGTCGGCAAAGTAGATAAGATCGGAAATATCAATTCCGGGCTCACCGCCCATGCCGTCGACATTCCCTCTAATACCAATGCAGCATTGATCGCAGGCATCGCCGATGCCGTCGCCATCCGTATCCGTCTGGTCGGGATTGTAAACCGACGGGCAGTTGTCGTTGCAGTAGACGCCATCGGTGTCCGGATCAGCGGAAGGTTCGACCAAAACGATAGTCTGATTAATCGCAACTGCCGTGGTATCCGTAATCAGACCGGAAGGCCAGGTGACTTGAATCGAATCTACCTGAGATGCATCGCGCAACCCGAAATGGAGATCAAGCTGGTTCTCCGACAGCCAGCTGTTTTCGGTTCCCACTTCCCGTAACTGCCATGTCGGAACGCCGTCCAGCGAGGCCAGCAGTCTTGCCCTGGCTCCTACGGCGGTCCTGTTCGAACAGCTCCCCACCAGCTTCACATTGAGCCAGCCATAGCCGTTGCTATTGTCGTTGTGAAGGAGCATTCGCTTGTCGTCCAAACCGCAAACGAACAGATCCATGTTGCCGTCGTTGTCGTAGTCCCCCGACGACGCTCCGGTGTGGCGGCCGCCGGTTCCCCGGAAATCTCCCGTCGTGATCGCGGTAAAGGTTCCATCCCCGTTGTTGTGATAGAAATCATTGCTCGGGTTCAGAGACGTGGGGCCGGCATTCGTCACAAAGCAGTCGAGATAACCATCGTTATCGAAATCCTCCCAGACCTGGCTGAGCGATATATGTGCGTCGGTTACAAGCGGCCCGGTGGTAATCCGGGTGAACACCCCGCCGCCGTCGTTTCGATACAATCTGTTCGGCTTGAGGGTGAAGCTATTCGCGCCCCAGTCGGTGCAATACGCATCGAAATCCCCATCGTTATCGTAGTCGATCCAGTTCCAATGCTGACCATCGCCAAGATCAGTCGCAATCGGTGACGTTGTAATAAGAGTGAACCCGGCCCGACCTGTCTCCATCAGTTGATTTTGATAGAGTCGGTCGGGCAAACCGAGCGAAACGTTCGCCGGGCCATCGCCAACGAACAGATCCATATCGCCATCCTGATCGTAGTCAGACCAGCTGGCCGAGGTATAAGGCAGGTTGACAGTGCTTACGATACCGGTGTCAATGCGCGTAAAGGTGTAATCCGGGGGACCGTCGTTGTGGTACAGTCGGCTCGGACGCGATCCGGCATATTGCATGAATCCGGCCGGAAGGGTGATGTAAAGATCGAGGTTGCCATCGTTGTCGTAGTCGGCCCAGGTCGGCGACCATCCTCCAGAAAGAGTCTGATCGAAATCGCCGGTTGTGATTTTCGTGAACATACCGCCGCCGTCGTTTCTGAACAACTTCCCTTTCTCGCCTGCTATGAAGCAGTCGAGATCTCCATCGTTGTCAAAGTCCGCCCACGATGTCCCGTACACATACACGGTATCCGTGCTCATGGGTGTTGTCACGCGTTCGAAATCCCCGCCTCCCAGGTTGTGGTAGAGAAAACTCCCGTTGTCGGCGCATACGAACAGATCCACCAGTCCGTCATTGTCATAATCAACCCAGGCACATCCGGTGAACAGATTAGGCGTCGAGTCGCTCACGACCGGATTGGATGGATCAGTGATTTTTGTGAAGTTCTGGGCGCGAGCAGCGCTCGCAAAGCCGGCAAAAAAAACAAGGATCCAGATCATCGGTCTGGTCGCTGCCCGAACGGCTTTCGACAGTTTCGTCAATAGCATGGAAACATCCCTCTTTCGAATCCGAAGCAGTTGTAGAATCCGGTTGTCGGACAGGTTCTTTTCTTCCCGAGGAAAGCCCGCGGACTCCGTTTTGGTCTCTCAAGTCAATCGCTTTCCGACTTCAAGATAGACCATAACAGTATACTTTCCGAACGTGTGTGTGTTGAGGAGTTGAACAATGTAGGTGAGCGGTTCGATTGGGACGGCAAACGGTCGAGTTTAAGGGGCGAAGCGGAACGATCTTCTATTCCGGGCGGTTGTGTTATTTCGGATCCCCTGTTATATTTGAGTTCGCGCACGAACTTTAATCATGAGATGTGAACAATTGAATTCGCACGCATCCGAACCGAATACGACCCGAGTCCGCGGGCGCATATTCTGGCTGGTTCTCTTCTGGGCTCTGGTCGGGGCCGGCTACTCCACCTACTACTACGTGCGGGCCGCGGTTACCGATCAGGCAGCGGATCCATTGCTCTGGGCCGCCTCCGGCGCCCTGGGCTGGTCGTTCTGGGCGATCGCCACCGTGGCGATTCAGAGACTGGCGAAGAGATTCTCGTTCGAGAAACCGCACCGGTGGCGTAGTCTGCCGATTCACTTTGCCGCGAGCGTTGTCGCAACCCTTGTTCATGTCGTTTGGGCCACGCTTCTCGTTCGGCTGCCGTGGGTGCTGACAGGACGTGAAACGTTTCAAGCCTCGTACGGGCAGATCAACTGGGTTGATCAGACGCTCAGCCTTCGCGCTCCTATCGATATTATGGTTTACTGGGGAATCCTCATCGCGATTTTCTCTGTCAACTACTACCGCCGATATCTTGAACGAGACTTGCGCGCCACCCAGCTGGAGAAGCAACTGGTGGAAACCGAACTCGATGTTCTCAAGCTTCACATTCAACCTCACTTTCTGTTCAACACGTTACACTCGATTGTTTCACTCATCCGGGATCGGGACAACGAGGGAGCGGCCAAGATGGCCGTCGGGCTGGGGGAGCTGCTTCGACGAGTGTTAAGCGAATCTGAGCGCTATGAATGTCCCCTGAAAGACGAGATTGAATTTCTCGAACGGTATATCGAAATCGAGCGGACCCGGTTTCAGGATCGGCTCAACGTTTCCATGAACATCGCCGGCGGGACGGAGGTCGCATATGTACCGGTCCTCCTGCTTCAGCCGATTGTTGAGAATGCGATTCGTCATGGCCTTGCAGGGCGAACCGGTACCTGTCGCCTCGATATCTCTGCACGGCAAGACGGCAGGAACCTGGTAATCGACATCATCGACAGCGGTTCCGACAGTATTGATACTCCGACAAAACCTGGTTTGGGCATCGGCCTTGGCGTTACGCGACAGCGCATCCAGGCGATGTATGGTGCCGAAGGAAAGATCGATCTGGAGCAGTTGACCGATTCTCGCACCCGCGTGCGCGTAGTGCTCCCGTTTGCATCCTCCCCTCTCTTTGAAACAAAGGCTACTGAAGATGATTGAGTCGATTAGTATCCTGATTGTCGATGATGAGGTTCTTGCACGCAAGTACCTCCGGTCCCTGCTGGCCGATGATCCCGATGTTCGGTTGCTCGCGGATTGCGCCGATGGTCGGACTGCAATTGAAAGTATCAAACAACATCAACCCGATATCGTGTTTCTCGATATTCAAATGCCGGATCTCGACGGTTTCGAGGTTATCATGGCCCTCGATCCGACGTCAATGCCGGCAATAGTATTCGTCACCGCCTTCGATCGTTACGCCCTCAGGGCGTTCGAAGCTCACGCGATTGAGTATCTGCTGAAGCCGTTCGACCAAAAGCGGTTCGATAGAGCTCTTCGTCATGCTAAAGAGGAAGTCCGGAAACGTCGTGTGGGCAGCACTCTCACCAGGAAAATCGAGGCACTGCTCGTTCAATTCGCCAAACGGTCCGATAGCCAGGCCGGTCCGAGACCTGGAGAGGAAAGTACCGGAATGGAGCGGATTCCAATCAAAGCGGCGGGACGATCTTATTTTGTCCGAACCAATGAAATCGACTGGATCGAATCAGCTGAACCGTATGCTGTCCTCCACGTCGGTGACAAAAAGCATTTGCTCCGTCAAACCCTGACCTGGCTGGAGCAACAACTGGATTCATCGAAGTTTTTTCGGATCCATCGCAGCGCCATAGTCAATCTGGATTGCATCAAGGAAGTGCACACCGGATGGCACCGAGGATCAATTGTCGTTCTTGAAAACGGCAAGCGGCTTCATTTGAGTCGTCGCCGGCGCAAAGGATTGGAAAGGATGCTCGGATACCGGATCTAATCGAGTTGAGCGATTTCGCCCCCTTCTACGACAGCAAGTATTAGCACCAGGGCTGCTGCCAGCAGCATAGGTGTCACGAATCTTGACTGAAGCAAGTGTTCAAAAAGCTGATCTCCATAGGCGTATATACGAAACCGGACGCTCAGTATTCCTGTATACTACGATACGATTCTTCTCTGATTGCTGGCCGTCGCTTGTCGGCGGAACCATAGCCCTCAACGTCTTTGTGTTAAGATTGAAACAAGCGGAGACAGAGGACCCAGCCTCATACATGTCCCGCGACACAAAGGCTGATTCTACATTCTGGTCGGATTCTGACCTCTTCCCTTAGCCTTCGATCAACTTCTGGTTATTGCCTTCCGAATCCCATTCATCGAGCAATGCCTGCATGCGTGGCTGACTCAAGATGGGGGCAAACCCGGGACAGATCTTCAGAAACCGGACGGAAGTCAAGGAGGGAACCGACAACAACGTCGACAACTCGTCTATTGCAAGATCGTACTCACCCATCATTACATGCGATTCCGCTATCTCCGCAAGCACTGTCGTGCCATCTACCGAGTCACGGCTTATCGGCATCAGCTTGAGCGCTTTGCCGGCTTGCTCAAGTGCATCCTCGCGTCGACCGATACCGGCAAGCGCGCGGGCGGCGAAACAGTGATGGAACGCATCCTGTGAATTCTCCCGCGGTGCGCGATCAATTAACTCACAGGCATCAGCATATGCCTTGAGGCTTTGGTCGGTTTTCCCGAAATATCTAAAGACATCCCCCGTCAAACAAAGAAACTCTATCATTCTCAATTCCGGCCTGATGTGGACCTCCCTCTCGGTCGTCAGGTGCTTCAATGCAGCTTCATAATCGCCGTCGATACAGCTGAGCATGATATCGTGGTACCTCAATTGCGGAAACGGATGACTGTAGTTCAGTGCATCATGCAACACCTGTTGGGCTTGTTTCGCCTCACCATTTCCGAGCAAACAGAGCCAGGACTTGTATAAGTACACCTCACCATAGTCCGGTGAAAGACCTATCGCAGTGTTGAAGCAGGAGTCTGCATCAGCATATTGCCGGCAGTAAATATAAGATACGCCCAATTGATAGTGTACAAAAGATTCTCTCGGGTTAAGCAAGACCGCTTTTTTCAACGAAGTTATCGAATCCTGCCACTGTCCACCTCTACGCTGCGCGAACGCGATATCTGCGTGTATCCAGCTGTCATTGGGCTTCAGATTCAACGCTCGTGTATAGTGTTGTATCGCACAGCTAAAGTCTCGTTCGACGGAATAGTAGTAGCGGCCCAGAAACTGATGTGCTTCAGGCAAATTTGGGGATATTCGTAGCGCCTGGTCAATCATCGTGCGTGCGTTACGTGCGCACTCGGCAGTTCGATCATAATACGCATCCCACATGAGTGAGTGCAGGAGTCCCAACCACGCGTAGGCTTGCGCAAAACGGGGCTCCAAATCAATGGCTTTCTTCAGCAAAGATTCTACAGTGTTGTATTGGGCTCTTGAATCCGGTTGGTACACGCGGAACCATTCTTTGGCCTTCAAAAAAAACGTGTATGCTTCGGCATCGACTCTTGGTGGCCCGGGAGAATCGCGATCTGTCGTCGCCGCGAACTGCACACCGAGAGATCTGACAACTTGCGTCGCTATTTTCGACTGAACATCGAAAATGTCGGAAAGCACCGCATCGTATTGGTTGGCCCATACATGCGTATCATCGGACACCCTTATTAGCTGGGCAGAAATGCGAACCCGGTTGCTTCCATCCGCCTTGCTCCAACGAACCGTTCCTTCAAGGATGTAGCCTACTCCCAGCTCTCGTCCGATCAGTTTGAGCGATTTGGTGGTACCGGTATATTGGGCAGCGCTTGTTCGAGAGATAACACCCAGCTGCGGGGCTTTTGCCAGCTCGGTGAGGATCTCTTCACTAACTCCATCCGAAAAGTAGGCATCCTCAGGGGACCCCAGGTTTTGGAAGGGTATGACCGCGATCATCACCCGGGTTGCCGTTGATTCCGCTGCTTTCGAATGAATCGAACCCAAATGCCTGAAGTCTGACGCCATCTCTGAAATAGTCTGATAGCGATCCTCCCGCGACTTACGAAGTCCTTTTAGTATGATGCGTTCAAGTTCTGGCGGGGCATCAGGATTGTACTGTACGAGGGGCTCGGGTACATCGTTCATGACTGCGTATAGTGTGGCAGCTTCTGTTTCACGTCTGAACGGCGAGTGTCCGGTAATGATCTCATAGAAGACCACACTTGCGCTAAAGATATCTGATCGCCCATCCACCACCTTGCCTTCGAGTTGTTCCGGAGACATATAGCCGAGTGTTCCCATCACGGACCCTTCACGCGTAATCTGTGCGTCGCCCGCAACCGAGGCCAGACCGAAATCCACAAGTCGAGTGTTTCCTTGAGTGTCTATCAGGATATTTGACGGCTTTATATCTCTGTGCGTAATGCCCTGAAGGTGAGCTGCTTCCAAACCTTCGCAGATTTGCAGACTCAGCTCACATATCTCGGTGATAGATAGTCTATTGACATCGGTATAGTCCCTCAACGGCCGCCCTGCGATATACGCCATCGAGAAGTATGGCTGGCCGTTGAATTCCCCAACCTCATGGACCACCACGATATTCGGGTGATCCAACTTTGCCGCCGCTCGTGCCTCACGGATAAATCGATTGCGACAATCCTCGTCCTGACACAGATGCGGTGCGAGGAATTTCAGTGCGACTCTCCGATTCAACTGAGTATCTTCGGCCAGGTAGACTTGACCCATCCCACCGGAGCCGATCTTCTCGACTATCCTATAGCGTGAAACCTTGGTGCCGTTAACTATAGCAACGAATGTCTGAGTCCGGTCATCATTTGATTCATCGGCCGACATGGACATGCGTTCCTTCATCTGACAAGTGACGCCAAGATGTCGTTCCCTGATGCCTTTGTGGACTTATCCTGTTTCGAATGCTCTGCTTTGACCGTACTTTCGACCTCTCGTCGAATCAGTTACTCAACTAACAAGCCGGATCATTGGTCCTACGGTGGAGTTCTTAGAAGGGCATACCTTAATTAATCCCTACAGACAGCTTTGAATACAAATATAGCTAAAGCCCCTCTTTTTCGTCAAGAAGAATTGATAACCTTATCTGTGTTTACCGTTCTGATATGATCGACCAAAGACTGTCCCTTCAACATTACTTTTGTTGCGAACAATGTTGGCGGGATGACGTAGAGATGAAAACGTGAAGAGTTTGAGAAGCATATCGTTTATCAGGAATCAAGTGTTCTGGATTTACTGTGCAGTCTATCTGACCTGTTTCCTGATCTTGGGCGGTGAAGGCAGCTACAGCTTCGGGGAGGCGGTCGGAGTCATGGTGATATTCGCCCTGATCCTCCCATCTGCATCCTATTGGCTGTCGAAATCAGCGACACCGCTTGCCGATATAAAAGAGTCGACCCGACGCGAAATGGCCGCGGTGGTCTTTCTTTTGATTGTAATCGCCGGTTATCTGGCTGTCGGTCCGACAAAGATCAATGCCTTGCTGAACGTCACCGAATCGTCGCCAAAACTATCCGCTCTCCTGACCCTTGTCCAGAGGCTTGGCGTGTTCGTAGTACTCCCTCTACTTTTCTTGAATAAGCGATTCGGTCTTTCCCTGCAGGATTTCGGATTGAACTGGAGCATCCGGACCTGGTTTCAAAAAAAACACGTGAGGATACTGATCATCCTATGCATAGCGATGATTGCCCTTCAATACTTCATCGGCCAGGCTACCGCCCCTGTCAGACAGGGTGAGTTTTCGTTTCGTCAACTCATCATCGGACTTCCGCTGACCTATGCCTGGCTGTTGCTCGAAGTCGGTCTGGTAGAGGAGTTCTTCTTCCGTGCGGTATTACAGTCAAGACTGGCGGCATACTTGAAATCCGATGTCAGTGGAGTGCTCATTGCATCGTTTCTTTTTGGATTGGCCCACGCGCCCGGACTGATACTACGGGGAGGCGGGGCCAACTCACCGGTCGGCTCAGATCCCTCGGTCTTGTTTGCCATCTGCTTTTCGGTCGTCGTTTTGTCGGCGGCCGGTCTGTTTCTTGGTGTCGTTTGGGCCCGTACCCGCAATCTACTTCTGGTCGTAATGATTCACTCTGCCGTAGACCTGCTGCCGAAAGTGGGTGAGATCGTGCATGTCTGGGGAATACATCAATAGCGCTAATCTACAGCCCGTTCCGCCGATTCTTGAGAGTCTCACGTTTGGTCTGCAAGGTTCGCAGAGCAACGGAGTAGTCGCCCGTTTTCTTTCGCGATGATGTCAGGGATATCGCGTCGGTCGGACAAGACTCCACGCATACTCCGCAACCGAAACAGTCGGGCACAACGCGATCCTGCTTGAGGATTGCATCCATCACGGTCGATGGACAGGCCGAGTTACAGACCTGACACGCATCACATTTGCTGTAGTCAACTTTGATTCTGAAGATCGCGACTTTCTCAAACAACCACGAAACGAGACCAAAGGGACAGGCAAAATGACACCAGGGGCGATAGACAACGAGTGACGCGAGAAGGACAACCGCCAGAAAGGCCGACCCTGCAATGCCCAGAACAAGCGGATTGTATATCCTGAACGGGTCGATAGGGCCGACGATGTCAAACGACCAGATGAGGCCGACCACGACGGAGGCGAGAAAGAACAGAGCACGAATGCTGTTCGATATCCAGAACTTCGGCTTGAACTGCCTGATCGCTCCCTTGCGATCCGGCTTGTTACGTCCGAAGCGGAAGAGGATGTCCTGAAGAGTCCCGAACTGGCAACCCCACGAGCAAATCAACTTGGTAGAGAGTACGACGGTGAGGAGAAACAGCCCGAGCGCTATGATGCGCGGCCAGAAAACCGTCTGATGGGCAGTCAGAAGAAAGACTGCATCCTTGACCGTTCCCATCGGAGACGGATCGGACCCGAGGAATATTCCGAATACTGCGACAGCGATGAGATAGGCGAACCGACGGCGGCCCGGCGTCAGCTTCTTCTTCGCTATCAACACGACCGGAATCGGCAGGAATACGCCCCACAGGATAAACTTCAGGAAGATCTTCACCCAGTTCTTACTCTGATGTTCCGAATAGGCAATGAGTCCCTTCGTGATCTTCGCTTCGGCCTGCTTTGACGTAAGATTCAAAGCGGCCAAGTCCGTGATCTCCGCTTTCGCAGAGTCGATCGAAAATGACTTCAACACAACAGCGAGCGGAATCTGATTCTGCCGCGCTATGTCTGCTATCTTAACGGACTCCGATGAAACATGTACCACCGGAAGAACCACTTTCTCCGATTTGAATCCCCACCATCGTGTGGACAGGATCGACAATCCGATCACTGCCACCAGCAATGCAACGGTTGACCAAACTTTGTTCTTCTTCACCTTCGCTTCTCTCACCTCCGGTATCGCTACCGGGCCTGTTTTCCTTCCTCAATGTTGCGAAAGCCCGATTCATTGTCGAGCACAATTTCCTGTCAACCGGATAATTCTGAGTCCGGTCGCAAGAAGCGATTTCATTGTTGATTGAGGCGAAACTTGAAGAGAAACGATTCCGCACCGTTGGGTCGAAGCAGACCATGCATCCCTGCCGGAATAGTAAGCGTTACGTCTTTAAGCGCCTGCACTCCGTTGAAATAGGTCCTGGATACGTTTTGAATCTGCAACTCCATAGCTATACCCTCGCTGACCTTCGGCAATTGGGTTGGAGAAAGGGGCGATGGATCAGCGCGACCGACCGGAGAATGCGTCGCGTGTCACTGCTACTGCCCTTCATCCGGCTCGACACCTTTGATCAGTGCCTCAAGAGCCGCCAGATGGTCCTGAAATGCTTTTCGCCCGGTTTTCGTTATCGAGTAAGAGGTATTGGTCGTCTTTTCGATGAATCGCTTTTTGACCTTCACGTAGCCATACTGCTCAAGCGTGGAGATATTGCTGGAGAGGTTACCGTCGGTAATGCCCAGAAGCTGCTTGAGCGCCTTGAAGTCGATGCTGTCATTGACCATCAGCGCCGCCATGATTCCGAGCCGGGTGCGGTTCTCGAAACATTTGTTTATATGATCGATAATCTGTTTCATCGTTCATACTTCAGAAACATGACTATTCCGTAGCCGGCAGTGATGAGGCCGAAACCTATTCCCCACAGGACCAATCCGCTCTCGACCCAGACGGCGGCGATCAATCCCAGCACAAGTTCGATAGTACCCAGTATTATCGTTTCCGAGAAACTGTATTTGCCGGCGTTAAGGAGTGCAATGCCGAAAAATATCAGCATGGCCGGGCAAATCAGTTCGAACGCTCCCTGCTGTAAGAGAGCCAGAGCAAAGACTCCTCCCGCCACCAGCGGCAGGGCGAGGTGTATCGCGAACCGCCGCGATGCCATGTTCCACAGATCCTGGCGGAGCCCCCTGGCCCGTCGCCAGGTAAAGAAAAAGGCGGCCAACAACGCCGCGACGAGTGTCAGCAGGAATACGACTGTCACGGAGTAAGCCTGAGTCGATGACGCGCGAAGAAGGGCGAAAACGTTATCCCCGAGCCAGATAGTTCCGATAATTCGGTACACTTGCCAGACGGCGACAAAAGCGAGAATCCCGGCCGCAATGCCGGAAAGACCGGAAAGAGAAACGAAAGTCGTTGACCGTGTCATGATGGCACGGATCTGCTCGATCTGTGCGGACGGGTGATCTGATTCGTGCATAATTTCCCTCACACCAAAGCACTTTGATTTTCAAAGCAAATAATACTTTTTCAACGGTTCTGTCAATATGCGGTTTCAATTCTTTTCTCCCTCTTCTCAATTTCGTTTGCCGCGACCCCTCTATCCGCCTAACAAACATAGACTTGCCAGGATTCGTAGCAGGGAGATATCGGCGACCTCCACCTTCATCACAACAACAATCGGGATTTTGTAGCAACTTAGATGCTATGAACCGTTTCTCTCCAGAAGGCATCTAAGCAGTTCCCTGACACCCGGCTCGTTTGCGGAATTGGCCACGATAACATACGCCCGGTCGATTTCCCTGATTATGTACGCCCAGGTGTAAGTGACACGAGAATTTTCCCGTTGTTGCAATCAATTTGCGATCGTCTTTGGTGAGAGCTGCAATCGAAGACTGCGCGCTCCTCAATCACGCAGTTAACGAGACTAAATTTGTCTCTTGCATCGCACTCGGAAAATTCCACGATATGGTGAACCGGAGCTGTACACACTGTGTTACAATTCATTATAGTGAATTGGTAACTCTCTTTTCGAACGCCAATATAACGTATGCCCCGCAACACCGGGTAACTGTCGCTCACCTTTGTGAATTCCGGCAACGACTTGATTTGACATGACAGTCTCCTGCGCGCACGGGCTGAAGCGGTCCAGAGGTCAGTTGAGTGCATGGTAGTTCAGTAATAAGTGGCGACTCACCGCAAGCAGCGGCAGTACTCCACGTCTTCATTATAGTGCTCGCCATCGCCGCAGTGATCTTCCTTATTGTGGCCGGCGTGGTGATCACTAATATCATCAGATTCCGGAGCAGTAAACGACCCAACGAGCCGCACCAGAATTTCGGCAATCCCAAACTTGAGATTATCTGGACCGTGGTACCCGCCCTGTTGCTGACCGTTGTCTTCATTGTCACGGTCAAAGCAATGCACACTATCCAGCCTCCGCCGAGCAACCATGCACCGGACTTGATCGTGACCGCCAATCAATGGTGGTGGAAAGCGCAGTATCCCGGGACCGGTGTGGTCGTTGCCGATGAAATCCACATGCCGGTCAACGAACCCTGGCTGATCCGAGTGCTATCGTCCGACGTCGTCCATGACTTCTGGGTGCCGAATCTCGGTCCGAAAGTCGATGCCGTCCCGAATCATCCCAACTACCTGTGGCTCAAACCGACCGATACCGGTCATTTTGGTGGAATGTGTGCCGAGTATTGCGGCGCCGAACATGCCTGGATGAGGTTCACGGTGGTGGTCCAGCCAAAGACCGACTACGAACTATGGCTCCAACAGCAGGAGCGCGATGCCGCTCCGCCGACTAATCCTGCCGCCGTGGAGGGCGAGCGGCTCTTCATGAGCAAGACCTGCCGCAATTGCCATGCCATCAGGGGAACGTTGGCGAACGGGGACGTTGCCCCGGATCTCACGCATCTTGCCAGCCGAAAAATAATTGCGGGCGGTGTGCTCAGTACATCGCCGGAGGACCTGATCAGATTTGTCGGTGACCCGCAGTCGGTCAAACCGGGCTGCAATATGCCCGACCTCGGCTTGAGTCCGGATGAAGTGAAACACGTGGTTGCCTACCTGGAGAGTTTGAAGTGACCGATCAAGAGACTACGCCCGAAGCTCCGTCGACACTCGGTGATATCAAAGAATATCGTGGCTTATTGAGCTGGGTCATGTCGGTCGATCACAAACAGATCGGCTTGATGTATATCGGGACCTCTCTCCTGTTCTTTATCCTGGCGGTAAGCATGGCCATTGTCATGCGGACCCAACTTATCGTACCGAACAACCATCTGGTCGATCCGCGCACCTACAACCAGCTTTTCACGATGCACGGCACAACCATGATTTTCTTCTTTGCCATGCCGATCCTGATTGGTTTCAGCACCTACTTCATCCCGCTGATGATCGGCGCCCGCGACATGATCTTTCCGCGTCTGAACGCGATGAGTTACTGGCTGTTCGTTCTCGGCGGGTTGCTGGTATATTTCAGCTTTCTCGCGGGAGGCGCGCCGGCGGCTGGCTGGTTTGCCTATGCCCCGCTGACGGAAAAGAACTTCTCGCTGTCGCCCGGCCAGAGTTACTGGGCGCTCGGCCTGCTCGTCTCCGGCATCGGCACGGTTGCCGCCGGACTGAATCTTATCGTGACTATTGCCAAACTTCGCGCCCCCGGCGTGACCATGCGACGGCTGCCACTGTTTGTCTGGATGGTACTGGTCAACGCCATACTCATGATTCTCGCCATTCCCGCCCTCAATACGGCGCTGGTGATGCTGCTTGCTGACCGTCTGCTCAATGCCGTTTTCTTCCAGCCCGGAGCAGGTGGCAGTGCCCTTCTCTGGCAGCAGTACTTCTGGATATTCGGACATCCCGAAGTCTATATCCTCGTCCTGCCGGCGTTCGGCATTATCTCCGAGGTCATTCCGGTTTTCTCGCGAAAACCAATCTATGGCTACGGCTTCATGGCCGCTTCGACAGTCGCTATCGGATTTCTGAGTTTCGGTGTATGGATCCATCACATGTTCGCCGCCGGGTTAGGCCATTGGGTCTACTACATCTTTGCCGCCGGCAGCATGCTCATTGCCATTCCGACGGGGATCAAGATTTTCAATTGGATCGCCACCATGTGGGGAGGCTCGATTCGCTTCACGACATCGATGCTGTTCGCAACTGCGTTCATTATCGAGTTCACTATCGGCGGAATCAGCGGCGTTGTCTTCGCGGCGGTTCCGGTCGATTGGCAATTGACCGACAGCTATTTCGTGGTCGCCCACATTCACTACGTGCTTCTCGGCGGAACGGTATTCACCGTGTTTGCCGGGTTCTATTACTGGTATCCCAAGATGATCGGACGCATGCTCTCCGAGAGAATCGGCAAATGGCATTTCTGGCTGACGATTGTCGGATTCAACGGGACGTTCTTCGTCATGCACTACGCCGGCATCGCCGGTATGCCGCGCCGCGTGTACACCTATCCGGACATCGCCAATCTCGACTGGCCAAACTTCGTATCGTCCGCATTCTCGTATCTCCTGGCCGCATCCATCCTGCTGTTTATTTTCAACCTTATCTACAGCTACCGCCGAGGGAAACTTGCCGGAGACAACCCGTGGGAAGGATGGACTCTCGAGTGGGCTACCAGTTCACCGCCGCCACCACACAATTTCGATACTTTGCCGGAAGTACGCAGCCGCCGCCCGCTCTGGGACGCGACTCATCCCGATAATCCGGACTGGAAGCAGGAAGAGCAGGAGACATCGCATGCTGAGTGACAAGAACAGGATGGCAATGGGCGTCTTCATTTTGTCCGAATCGATCTTCTTCCTGCTCCTGATAATAGCGTACATTAACTTCCATATCGAGGGACAGAAGATCTCCACTGCTGCACGTTACCTCAATTTTCATAGTGCAATCATATTCTCGCTCTTTCTCTTTAGTAGCAGTTTCACTTTGTGGAGAGCCGAAGCCAATCTCAAGAATCATCGCCGATCACGCGTTCCCTTCTGGTTGGGTCTGACAATAGTGCTCGGCGCAGTTTTTCTCTTCGGTCAGGGGCGGGAGTACTACGACCTCATCCATCGGAACATGACCATCAGTCGCGATCTCTTCGGCACGACTTTCTTCACCCTGACGGGATTCCACGGCCTGCACGTTCTTATGGGCCTGCTTCTGCTGGTCATCATGCTCATTCTTGCGCTGTTTGGCCGTAAAGATGAACCGAGAGAGTCGGCCCTGGGAGCGATCGGCTATTATTGGCATTTTGTCGACGCTGTCTGGGTGGTCGTATTCAGCGTTGTATATTTATGGGCGTTCCTATGACAACCATGGAGTTTCTCAAGACGGCCTGGGAGTGGTATCCCTCGGTCGTCATCGGATGCATCCTGTTGATGGCAGCGTATATGTTTGCCACCGGCTTCGAACGGTCGCGCCGCACGCTGTATTTCGCGCTCGGCAACCTTGCCTTGCTTCTGACCCTGTGCGGTCCGCTCGACGTACTCGGCGATGACTACCTCTTCAGCGCACATATGCTCGAACACCTCAGCCTCGAACTGATCGTGGCGCCTTTCCTGGTGCTCGGATTGTCCCGAATGTTCATTCGCAAGGTTCTTGCCGTGCGATGGGTGCGGAAGATCGAAGAGGTCCTTGGAACACCGTTGATTGCCTGGTGTCTGGGTATCGGCGTGCTATGGATCTGGCACCTTCCGGCGTTCTATAACGCGGCCTTGCAGAATGAGCGACTGCATATTTTTCAGCACCTCACGTTTCTGGTCAGCGCTTCTGTGTTCTGGTGGCCGATCCTTGCCCCGCCCGGGTACCGCCGTCTGAACACCCTTCCGGCGATCTTTTACTTGTACTTCGGGGGGCTGGCTAACAGCATTCTCGGTGCCCTGCTTACTTTCGCACCCGTTGGCCTGTATCCTCTGTACATTCATCCTGAAAATGAATTCGGAGCTCTTAATCTCATCCGAAACGGCTGGGGGATTTCCGTCAAGGCGGATCAGCAACTCGGCGGACTCTTCATGTGGGTAATCGGCGGCGCCATCTTCCTCTGGGCAATTCTCATGGTCTACGCCCGATGGTATCGTGGAAATGAAGGTTGGTACCGTGCACCGGAATTGATTCGGGTAGGACAAACATACAGCGAGCAAGGACATCAATTCATATGAACGAAGACAATCCGCAACACCATTCGGCCGGTAGCTGCGAACAACACCCTGATCAGCGGCGTGGTCCACAGCCCGAGGTGCTGGCCGAACCGACCTACTGGCCGCTCGTACTTTCTGTCGGCATCACATTCCTTGCCTGGGGAGCGGTGACATCGTATCCTCTGTTAGTGCTGGGACTCGTAATGGTCGCGGTCGCCGTAATCAATTGGATTGGAGATATACGCCGTGCACAACGAGATGAAACCGAACGACAGTAACGAAGAGCTCAAAGAACGACGGAAGTTCCTCGCGTGGGTGGGTGGTTCTCTCAGCGCGCTGGCCGCCGCCCTGCTCGGTGTTCCGGTGGCAAGTTTTGTTCTTGGCCCGGTGTTTCACTCGACCAAAGAAGTGTGGCGCGTCGTGGGAGCGATCGACAAATTCAAGATCGGAACGACGGTCGCCGTGAACTTCAAGGTTGCCGAGTCGACGCCATGGGCGGGGGACTTTGGCCGGACCGCTGCCTGGCTGCAGCGCAATGGCGAAAGGGAATTCATCGCTTTTTCGATCGATTGTACCCATCTCGGCTGCCCCGTCCGATGGGTCCCGGATTCTCAACTGTTTATGTGTCCGTGCCACGGTGGAGTCTACTACAAAGACGGCCAGGTGGCGGCCGGCCCGCCGCCACGCCCGCTGAGCCGGTATCCGGTACGTATCAGGGACGGACAAGTGGAAATCAAAACCTCACCATTGCCTATCACATGATAACTCTATCCGGTAACACTGAAGGAGCACGACTATACAAGCACGAGGTGGCGGAACGATGAATGTTCTGAGGCAGCTCTGGCAGTGGTTTGACGATCGTACCGGATTGGTCGAAACGTTCGAGCCGCTCCTGTCACACCCGGTGCCGCCCCGCCTCGGCTGGTGGTATATCTTCGGCAGTGCTACACTGACCGCCTTCATCGTTCAGGTGATCACTGGAATTCTGCTGGCGTCGATGTATGTAGCGTCTCCCGATGGTGCCTACCTGAGCATAAAGTACATTACGCAAACTGCGCCGGTCGGCAACCTTCTTCGTGGTATCCACTATTTCGGCGCCTCGGCGATGATCATTTTCATCGGCATCCACATGACCCGGGTGTTCCTGATGGGTTCGTATAAATTCCCTCGCGAGATCAACTGGATCACTGGTGCATTGCTGTTGTTGCTCACGCTGGGTATGGGCTTCACCGGGCAGCTGCTTCGCTGGGACCAGAATGCGATCTGGTCAATGGTTGTCGCCGCTGAACAGGCCGGGCGGGTACCTTTTATAGGTCCGTGGCTCGGCAAGGCGATTCTTGGAGGAAGTACCCTGAGTAGCACTGCCTTAAGCCACATCTACGGAATCCACACTCTGATACTTCCGGGACTGATCATTGCAGTCGTAAGCTTCCATCTTTATCTTGTCGTTCGCAACGGAATATCCGAACGACCGCAGCCCGGAAATCCGGTCGATCCGAAGACCTATCGCACCGGCTATCAGGCAATGCTGAGAGCCGAAGGAGAACCGTTCTTTCCGGTGACGGCATGGCGCGATGTAGCGATGGGAGTGGCCCTGATTTTGGGAGTCCTTATACTGGCCTATGCAGTCGGTCCGCCGGCCATTGGTACGCCTCCCGATCCGACGATCATTCAGGCCCAACCACGTCCGGACTGGTATTTCCTCTGGTACTTCGCCATTCTTGCACTCCTGCCCAAAGCACTTGAGTCGTACGTGATGGTGCTTGCTCCCCTGTTGGCAGGTGTGATCTTGATTTCTATTCCTCTCATTGCGAATAGAGGCGAGCGAAGCATCCGCAGACGACCGTGGGCCGCTATCATTGTCGTAGGTGTATTCGTAATTCTGGTTGCCCTGACCCAGGCGGGATACAAGGCGCCATGGTCACCTCGTTTCGATGCGAAGCCAATTCCCGAAAGTGTCGTTGGTGCCTCCAGTGGTCCGGTGTATGAAGGTGCCCAGGTATTTGACAAGAAGGGATGCCTCTATTGCCACCGCATCGCAGGGCACGGCGGCTTGCGGGGACCTGATCTGTCGACCGTGGCGAGTCGCCTCACGCGACGACAGCTGATCATCAGGATAATGAACGGTGCCCACAACATGCCGGCCTTCGCCGGAATTCTGACCCCCACGGAGCTGAATAACCTTCTTGCTTTCCTGGCGACACGTACCGAGGCCGGGGCACCGCCTATCACTTATGAGGCAGACAGCAGCGATTCCGAGTGACATCACTTGACTGAGTCTTTTGCCAACACGTAGCGCGGCCGACCTGTTACAGCGTCTCCATCGCCAGGTATCCGATACTCAACTATATTGTCGACACGTGGGGGCACGTCCCCCTGCCCACCTTGTAGTTCAAGGACTTATACGGCATTGCGGCAACAGTGTGATCGCTTCCTTCCTGCCGCCCATCCTCATCGCTGCCACCGGGTTACCACGAATGTCCCCGCGGAAGCTGCTTTTCTTCTGGCTCCGTGGACAAAATTAGTCTATATTATCGCAACACGCCATGTGAAAACCCGTAGTATTTGAAAAATGAACAAGAAGACGCAAAACCCAAACGGAGCGGAAACACCCCGCCTCCCCGCCGACAATCACGACGCACAAGACCGGAAGGTTCGTCTCATTTTCCAGGGGACGGCGGCAACGGTCGGGGTTGAATTCTTCAACGCCCTGGTGAAGAACCTGGCCGAAGTTCTCTCAACGGAGGGGGCCTGGGTCACCGAATTCTTACCCGAGTCCGGCCGCCTGAGAGCCATGGCCTTTTGGTTCGGGGACAGTTTCATTGACCATTACGAATATGACATAGCCGGTACCCCGTGCGAACCGGTAATCTGTGACGGCTCGACGGTGCATATTCCGGATAAGATCACTGAGTTGTTTCCCGATGACCCCGATCTGGAGCCGCTCGGCGCGGTCAGCTATATGGGTCTTCCCCTGTTCGGCACAGAGGGGGAGGTCATTGGCCATGTTGCGGTTCTCGATTCCAAGCCGATGCCGGAACATCCGGAGCACGAGTCTTTGATGAAGATTTTTGCAGCTCGTGCCGGGGCTGAGTTGCTGCGCTTAAGAGCCGAAGCAAGGGCCAAGGAGCGGGAACAAAAACTCGTCAGGCTGGTCGACAGCGCCATGGACGCAATAATTGAACTCAACAATGATCTGGTGGTTACGCGCATCAATCGAGCAGTCGAGAAAGTCTTTGACTGCAAGAGTGATCAGCTATTGGGATGCACCCTTGAGGAATTTCTGGAATCCGCGAGCTTTAGCAAGGTTCACCAATTGACTCAGGAACTCGAGCGCGCTCCGGACGGCCGACAGAGTCTCTGGATCCCCGGCGGCCTCAAGGGAAAAACGGCCGGAGACAAATCGTTTCCCGCGGAAGCCAGCCTGTCGCGATTCCAGGATCAGGGGAGGACGTTCTTTACGCTCATTCTCAGGAACTTGAACGACAAACAAGAAGCTGAAAGAAGAATCAAATCTCTCGAAGTTGAAACCCGGTATCTGAGAGAGGAGCTGGATCGCATCCACGGCTTCAAGAGTATCGTCGGTTCATCTCCGTCTCTATGTCAGACCCTTGCGTCCGTGCGGCAAGTGGCTCCTACCGATGCCACCGTCCTCATATTGGGTGAGACCGGTACCGGAAAGGAACTTGTCGCCAGGGCGGTGCATGACAGCAGCAACCGGGCCGAACATCCGCTGATCAAAATCAACTGTGCCGCCATTCCCGGTACACTGATCGAGAGCGAGCTGTTCGGTCACGAGAAAGGCGCCTTTACCGGGGCGACGCAACGACGAGACGGACGGTTCAAGCTGGCCGATCAAGGAACGATCTTCCTGGATGAGATCGGCGAACTGCCCATTGACCTGCAGGCCAAACTCCTGAGAGTTCTTCAGGAAGGGGAGTTTGAACCGGTGGGAGGCAGCTCGACCTGTCGGGTCGATGTTCGGATCATTGCCGCGACCAATCGCGATCTGCAAGAGGCGGTCAACAAGGGATCGTTCCGCGAGGATCTCTACTATCGACTCAACGTCTTTCCTATCACCGTGCCGCCGCTGCGCGAGCGGGGTGACGACATCATCGAACTGGCCGAAGCATTTGCTGCCGATTACTCACAGAAGATCGGTCGCGCTTTCGAATCTCTGTCCGGACATGACCGTGACCATCTTCGGGCCTACCATTGGCCCGGGAATGTCCGCGAACTCCGGAATGTCATGGAACGGGCCGTCATCACTGCCGATGAAGGCCGACCCAATATCGCCCGCTTAATTTCAGCGGACATATCAGACAATTTACAGCCGACTGCATCTGCCTCAAATTCTTTCGGCCCCGATTCCCGAAAGCTCCTGACCGATTCACAGCTTCGCGACCTCGAGCGTACAAACATACTGAAGGCGCTCGATCAGTCGGGCGGCAAGATTTCTGGTTCCAAAGGTGCCGCCGCACTGCTCGGAATCCCCCCCTCGACCCTCGCGTCTCGCATGCGAGCTTTGAAAATCTCCAGACCTTCATAGCACCTCGGTAATCTGCCGGGTCCGTGCGATCGGCAATCGTGGTGCGCTTCCATCCACGATATTTCGTCAGTCTTACTCGCGGGATCTCGCGAATAGCGAATTCTCGCGAGTCCTTCCGGTTCGCACTCATACCAAGTAACGCATTGTCACTCACCGGATTGTCAGTTCGTTTCGGATTCCGGCACGCATGCTGCTATAGGGGCCGTCACATGACACCAAGTCAAAAACCAACAAACCCTAATGAAAGGATGCAGTAATGCAGACTCAGAACACCAAAACGAAAAACATGAACGGCGTGGACGTTGACAAGCTGTTCGAGACCATCAATGCCATCAAAGCCAGCCCGGCAATTGCCAAGTTCCGGTTTAGCCTGGAAAACGAATGGATGGATTGTGGCCACAACCGTTCCATGATCAAAGGCTTCCACGGAGCCTGCGAGGATATGGATCACAGCCAGACATTCATGCTGGACGCCGACGAACCGGCGATACTCCTCGGCATGGACATGGGTCCGAATCCGGTCGAATACCTGCTGAAGGCTCTGGCCAGCTGCGTGACGACCTCGATAGTGTATCATGCGGCGGCCAAAGGAATCCGGATCGAAGAGATGGAGACTACCGTGTCAGGCGACATAGATCTGCACGGATTCCTGGGACTTCGCGACGATGTCAGAAACGGCTACGAGAGTATCCGCATGAACTACCGGATCAAAGCCGATGTCAGCGACGAAGAGCTTCAGGAACTGTGTCAGCTCGGCCCGACCTATTCTCCGGTGTTTGACTCGGTGACCAAGGGGGTTCCGGTCACGGTTACTGCCATGCGGAAGTAGAAACGTTCGTTCCCGAAATCGAGCAATCATACAGGATGGTGGCTGCGAGCTTCCGCAGCCATCCATCCTCTTTCAAAAGGAGACAAAAGATGTATAGCAACCGTATCAAAACAGCAATTGTAGTCGCTATTGCGCTTGTCATAGGTCCCGATCTATTGGCCGATAGCACACCGGCGACTGAAACAATGTCCGAAGAGCCGACGATCGTGAAGGGGCTCGATGTAACCAGGTTCCGCGCTATGACCGAAGAATTGCGAGTACATCCCGAGTACGCCGATGTCGAGTTCCGGGCTCGAGCCGAATCCGAGAATATAGTCTACCACAGCACCGTCAGGATGGGTCCGTTCTCGATTTCCGGCAAAGAGTATGGTCAGACTCGCGACCATATTCTCCACCTTGGAGTACCTGTCGAACTCCAGGGCGAAGTCGTGTCACCGGTCGACCGGATCGAGCCGGTCGAGCTGGCGCTGGCCGCAATGGCCGACTGTGTCACCGGCACTATTGCAGTCTATGCGGCAACCAATGGCATTGAGCTGGACAAGATCAGAACGTCGGTGCGCGCTCCGCTCAGTCTGCTGGTGTTTGCGGGTGTGAAGGATTTGGATCAGCGAAACGAGATTTACGGTCAAATCAGTATCGACGTGGAACTCGAAGGCAGGAATCTGACTGAAGCCGATCGGGAGTTTCTGTCGACTCAGGCAATGCGCTCGCCCGCATTTAACCTCATCGCGCTGGCTCATGACATTGAACCGAATCTCACGATCAAGGATGGTCGAAGTGTTGAAGAAGGTATGACCGGTGCGTCTTCGATGGCTGAGAGTCGCTGATGCACGATCTTCGGCAGGTAGATCGCATCAACCTCTCCCTTCTCCGCAGGACGCCGCCACATAGGTATTAATCGGGAGGTCTGTCAACCAGACGGACCTCTTGTTGCTGGTTCATCTGCAAGTACGACAAATTGCAGAATCGGGACTCCTCTTACGAGCCGAGGCCATAGTCTGTCCGAGCGTTACAGAGGATATAGAATTGCGCTGAATCAAATCTGCCGCCGGTGTGCGACGCATGAGATTCGCCACAATCAGACTGTTCCGAAGTACTTATCGAGCCATGCGAGCGTTTCTCTGACAAATTCCGTTCGCGGAACCGAATGGCCGAGGGCATAGGTCATACGGCGTTTGTGCTCAGGAGCAGTTCCCAGCAGATCGAACATGGGAAGTTGCGATGACTCTACCGGGAAATAGAAATCTCTTGCGCCGTTGAGCATGAGTGTCGGCTGGGTAACTCGAGAGACATAGTTGATCTGATCGACTTCCGGCAAGGCGTGCTGGAAGAGCATACCCGCAACATAGAGAATTACGACCTTGATTCGCTTCTCGATCGCGGGCATGATTGCACCCATCACCCCACCCCAGCTTAATCCGAAGTAGGCAATCTTGGTGGGATCGACCTCGTCTCGGGTTTCCAGGTAGTCGATAGTCCTTGCCAGATCTTTGCTCCACATGATAACATGATCGCGATAGAAAGCCGTCTCCTCAGGATAGTCCGATTTCAAACTGTCACCTCGCTGATATGTGCCTTTATAAATCGGAAGGACCAGCGCCCGGCCGCTCTTGATAATGAAGTCGGCACGGCGGAAATCGCCAGGACTTACTTCCGGAGCATGGATCGCCAGCGACCCGGGAAACATGATAACCGTCTGGAGCCTTTGAGGAATCCGCCGCGGAAGGAGGACATAAGCCAGCATTCGCTCACCACTATAGGCAGCATTGAAGCTGATGAGTTGACGCTTTCCCATCGGCATTTGAATTTCCTCTTCGATCACCGCATCGAGCGGCCCCTTGTCATATGTGAACTGACGGAGGAAAAAATCGAAAACGGAATTCGGCACCGGCTCTTCAGCTCGAAAATCTCTGAAGGGAAGTTCGATCAGACGTTCCAGGCGCGCACTGTTCGGCTCGCTGCCGATCGGACGGATACACCGGAAGCCGTTCGTCACTGAGCGGTCGAATGCGGACTGAGCGTAGGCGTCGGCAAACGCGTACTCGGGATCGTTCCACCCTCCGCCGAGAATGAAGCGCTCGCCCGGACGGTCACACTGGTTAAACGTCCATTCACGAACATTGCCGGCCAGATCCCGCACCCCGAACCGGTTCAGGCTGTCGGTGGTACCGACCGGTATCGGCCCTTTTCCCGAGAAGTTGGCCAACGATACCATCTGAGACCCGCCGACAGAAAAGGCCACCCGGTTCCAGTGGAAAATTGTCGGAAGCTGCTTGTCCGCCCACGCCGCGTAGGCCGCTGCTTCATACCAGCTGATACCGGTTACCGGGAAATCGTCCTCGCCGTCCGGGAACTCGCCCAATTCCCAGCCCGCCGGCCCCGGCTGACCAATCAGGTCAACCAGTTTTTGCATCCCTTCTTCCCATGACAGCTCTCTGCCCCCTTCGATGAAGGAATGGTGCCAATACTCCGTCTGCCGGTACCCTCCCGCGTCAACGAACCGTTTGAATTCGCGGTTCGTTACGGGATCGCGATCCATCAGGAAGG
>CAZFOY010000018.1:0-57899 GCA_964520865.1 uncultured Ignavibacteriales bacterium
AGCGACGGAATCTCGCCACCGAGCAGGTTATTGACCCGCTCGCGCATTTCGCCGGCCGCCTTGTTAGTAAATGTCACGGCGAGCATCTGGTACGGTTCGGCGAGTCTCTCGTACAGGATGTATGCAAGTCGACGGGTCAGCACGCGGGTCTTTCCCGATCCGGCTCCGGCGATCACGAGCAACGGACCCTCGGTACTGGTTACAGCCTCATGCTGGTCAGGATTCAAATCGGCAAGTAGTCTACTCATAGCAATTAGGGGGAATATATGTCCGGCTTCGTTTGAAGCCAATCCCTTTTGATCCTCATATCGATTAAATGCGCATGAAAAAAGGTCGTTCCGCATTTTGCGAAGCGACCTCTCATACTTTGTCGTGGGCAGTGCGAAACTACGCCTGGGCAGCTTCTTCCGCAACCTCGTACACCGAAACTTGCTTGCCCGATTTGCCGACGCGTTCGTATTTCACAACGCCGTCTTTCTTGGCGAAAAGGGAGCAGTCTTTGGCGGTGCCGACGTTGGCACCCGCCTTGATCGGCGTGCCGCACTGGCGGACGAGAATCGAACCGGCCGACACGACCTGTCCACCGTACACCTTGGTGCCACGGCGCTGGCCGTTTGAATCGCGACCGTTCTTCGATGATCCGACGCCTTTTTTGTGTGCCATCAGTTACCTCGTATCAATCAATTCTGCATTTCCAAACAAACCGGAAGCGCTGCTTCCGGAGCCTTACAGTATAATAAATCTGGCCCCGATTGCAACGGAAAAGTGTAAGTGGTTGACAAATAATTGTTTCCGCACGGTCGGGAAGTGTCGCTCAGCGGGGAAGTGTCGCGGGCCGGATTGACAAATGGATCGAATGAGCTATATTGAATCAAACCAACACATCTTATCGGGGAAGAGCGTATGTCACATTTCCGTACTGCTGTTTCTCGTAGCCTGTCCGTAGCGCTCCTGGTCTGTCTCGTCGCGACAACCTCGTTTGCCCAGGAGCTGGTTACCCGGGATGACTTCACTTGCTCTGACACCACTACGCCCATCTACTGGCTCGGACTCTGGCCCGAAGTGGCCATTGACGCCGAGGGTAACATCAACGAGGTCAATCTCATGTACCTCGATACGACCGGCGCACGAGAGTGGTGTCATCAGTACACCAAATTCGATCGTTTCGGCAATCAGATTCAGCCGGTAGTCAATTTCCTGCCCGATGCATCCGATCCTGACAGTGTCTGGGAATCGTACGGGATCGTGCGGGTTGACTGCAATGATGAAGGCACGGTGGTGATTCCGTATCGTGCGAGAAAACCTGAGCCGTATCCGACCAACTACATCTACCGCCGGTTCATGAGCCTGTTCAACTCCAACGGTTCGGAGATGGGTGGTCCGCTGTGCATGAGCTGTCGTCCTCAGGAGACCTTTGCGCATATGAATCATCCGCTCGGGGCGATTAATAACAACGGCCTCGTTGGGTATATCTGGCGAAGTGACGGATGCCAGTTCGGAGGAGGTCAGGAAGATTCAGTGTGGATTCGGCTGTACGATACGAAGACGGACAGCCTATACCCGCTGTGGCGCCCGACAACCGAGGTACAGCCTTTCGATCATTACTGCGGGCGGCAATCGGCGGCTATCGGCATTTCTGACGATGGTCATGTCGCCGCCACCTGGATCGCCGAGGAGGCTTTCGCTCATGCCTACTACACCATATACGACATCAATGGCAACCAGGTGTTTCCGATTAAAATGGTCGACTGCAAAGGGGACTTCTTTGACCCCTCGGGGTGCAATACTCCCTACGCTGTCACAGTTAACATGACGATGGAACCCGACGGCGATTTCTACATCGTCTGGCACGATCGAGAGTTCGGAATCCCGGAACCCCTGAACGGGCATATCTGGATGGCAGGATTCAATGCCGACGGGACAGCCAAGTACGAACCGATACGGGTGACCGACACCGACTCAACTTTTGTCAGCGGCTATCAGCTTATCGATCCGAAGATTTGCTGTGACACGGCCGGCAATGTACTGGTACTGTGGTCCGACTCTCGCTTCTGGCCCGAGAGCTCCGAAAATGGGTTTTACGCAGATGTTTTTCTTCAGAAGATTGATCCCGACGGCAATCTGGTGGGACCGAATTACCGCGTCAACAACATCGGCGGGGCAGCGGGCTTATTCGGGACTCATTGCAGCGTCGACATGAACAAAGCCGGTCAGGTCGTGGCCATCTGGCGGAACTACCGTCAGCCCGACGGTACACCGAGCATCAAGGCACAGCTTATGCCCTACGATCGAGTCGGACGGTTTATCCCCGGAGATCTTAACTATGACCTGTCGAGCGACATCGGCGATCTGATTACGCTGGTGGAGTACATGTTCAACGACGCCCGCAACACTTTCTGGCCGCGCGATTTGGCCAACATCGATGGCCTCGGCGGCGATGATGCCGACATCTCCGACCTGATCTATCTGGTCGACTACACGTTTGCGGAAGGTCCGCCGCCGCATACTCCGTACGAAGGTATCCGTCCGAATTTGGGACCGGTAGGCGGAGCTAAGGCTGCTTCTTCGCCCGACGTGCCGCACCCCGATTCGACAATGGATCCGTTCGAAGTGACCGACGGGCACGAGATGTAAAGATTCTATATCGTGGGGTGTTCGACATTTTGGGTAGGATCCCGCGCGACTTCCGAGACCCACCCATAGGGGGGACACCCGAGAAAACTACCATGCAAAAAGACCGGCACTCGATCGAGTGCCGGTCTTGTATTCGAAAAACCGTCGAACCTGTAGCGACGCCTACTTGACGACCTTCTCGTTCTCCGATTTCTTCTTCAGGTTAAATTCAAATTTCAACTGATCGTCACCCGCACCGATAATGAGGTCGCAGTCGCCGGCGTACTGCCCGCGAAGAATCTCCTCGGCTAACGGATCTTCGAGATACCGCTGCAACGCCCGCTTGAGCGGACGAGCACCGTAGGCCGGTTCGAATCCCTTATCGGTAAGGAACTCCTTGGCATCCTCCGTCAGCACGAAGCTAATGCCCTTTTCGGCCAACCGCTTGGCGATATCCGCCACCAGGATCTCGATAATCTCTTTGATATGACCGCGATCCAGCGGATGGAAGATAATCGTTCCGTCGATACGGTTAAGCAGTTCCGGATTGAACAGTTTCTTCAGCTCATCCGAAATCTTCTTCTTCATCGTATCGAACGACTGCTCGACCGCCGTCGAATCGAATCCGACCGTCTTGCTGTCGCGCAGTTCCTTGGTACCGATATTCGAAGTCATGATCAGCACGGTGTTGCGGAAATCGACCTTGCGCCCGAACGAATCGGTCAACGATCCATCGTCCATCAGCTGCAGCAGGATGTTGAAGACATCCGGGTGCGCTTTCTCGATTTCATCGAGCAATACCACCGAGTACGGTTTGCGCCGCACTTTTTCGGTCAACTGCCCCCCTTCTTCGAATCCGACATAACCGGGAGGAGCACCGATCAGACGGGACACGGCGAACTTCTCCATGTACTCGGACATATCGATTCGGATCAGGGAATCCGGATCTTCGAACAGGAACTGGGCCAGGGTGCGGGCAAGTTCCGTCTTACCAACGCCGGTAGGACCGAGGAATATAAACGTACCGATAGGTCTGCGCGGATCGGAAAGCCCGGCCCGAGCCCGGCGAATCGCCTGCGCGAGCGTCTTGATGGCGTCGTCCTGACCGACGATGCTCTTTTTGACCTCGTCTTCCATCCGAAGCAATCGTTTCGACTCGCTTTCTTCGAGACGGAAGAGCGGAATGCCGGTCATCTTGGCCAGCACCGTCGCTACATCGTCCGCCGTCAACACCACCCGCTCGTTGTTGCGGGTGTCTTCCCAGCTCTTCTGCAGATCGGCCAGCTTCTCTTTCTTGATCTTGATCTCATCGCGAAGCTGCGCGGCGGTCTCGAACGCCTGGTTCTTGACTGCTTTTTCCTTCTTGTCCTGCAGCTCGACGATCTCGTTCTCGATCTGGCCGAATTCTTCCGGACGAGTATACGTCGCCAGGTGAGCGCGCGAGCCGGCTTCGTCGATCAGGTCGATCGCCTTGTCCGGCTGGAATTTTCCGGATACGTACCGATTGGACAGCTTCACCGAAGCTTCGATAGCCTCGTCGGAAATAATCAGCTTATGATGTTCTTCGTATTTCGGACGGAGACCTTTGAGGATCTTGATCGTGTCCTCTTCGGACGGCGGGTCGACCATAACAGTCTGGAACCGTCGATCCAGCGCTCCGTCTTTCTCAATATACTTGCGATATTCGTTCAGGGTGGTCGCGCCGATGCATCGCAGTTCACCGCGCGACAGCGACGGCTTGAAAATGTTGGATGCATCGAGTGAACCTTCAGCACCGCCCGCTCCGACGATCGTATGGATCTCATCGATGAAGATGATGACGTCGGTGGCGTTGATGATTTCGTTCATGACCGCTTTCAGCCGTTCCTCGAACTGACCGCGGTATTTGGTGCCGGCGACCAGTGAGGCCATGTCGAGCGTGACGACTCGCTTGTTTTCCAGCGTCTGCGGTACTTTGTTTTCGACAATACGCTGAGCCAGACCCTCGGCAATCGCCGTCTTTCCGACACCCGGCTCGCCGATAAGGACCGGATTGTTCTTCTTGCGGCGCGAGAGGATCTGCGCAACCCGCTCGATCTCCAGCTCGCGTCCGATAATCGGATCGAGTTTGCTGCGGCGGGCCAGTTCGGTTAAGTCGCGTCCGAAATGATCCAGGGCCGGCGTCTTGGATTTTTTCCGTTTCTTCTTGAACGATGATGGCTTGCCGTTCTGGATGTTCTTGAGTTCTTCGTACGCTTCCTTGTAATCTATCTCGTAGGTCGAGAGCACCTGGGAGGCAACACCTTCTTCGTCCTTCAACAGGGCGAGGAGGATGTGCTCCGTATCAATGTCCTTGGACTTGAGCGCCCGAGCTTCCTGGCCGGATACCTCGAGCGTCTTCTTGGCCCGTGCCGTCAGCGGCAGCTGGCCCATCGTCATCGTGCCGCCCGATGGCTGCACGACTTCTTCGATCGACTGTTTGAGGTCGGCTAATTCAAGACCGAGGTTGTTGATGACCTCGACCGCGCGGCCCTCGCCCAGCCGTATAAGCCCAAGCAAGAGATGCTCTGTCCCGATGTAATCGTGCCGCAATCGTGCCGCTTCATCGCGGGCATACTCAATTGCTTTGCGGGCACTTTCCGTAAACATCTCATTCATGGTGTGATATCCTTATCTATTGCTATTTCGTTATCTTCACTATTTTAACACCCGCCGACCGAACAATGTTGCACTCATTGTCCTTTTTGACCGGCCCTCAGCTTTTCACGCACCATTTGCGCCCGCACGAAGTCACGTTTGTTGGTGTCCATCTTGTGACCGTAGTATTTCTGTAAATGCGCCGGCTGTGAAAGCAGCAGGATTTCATTAATCAATGCAATATCGAGAAAATCGATTATTTCCATGGCGTGTCCAAGCCGGACGGCCGAAAGCAGGTTCATGACTTCCTCGGAAGTCAACACCCGGGCGTGCATCAGGATGCCGTAGGCCCTCCAGATCTTATCTTCGATCATATCTCCAGCTTCATCGACCAGTCGCTGACGTGCCGCGGCTTCTTTCTCGATAATATCTTTAGTCACTCGTTCGATCTGGTTGAGTATCTCGTCTTCGGTAATACCGAGCGTATTCTGATTGGAGACCTGGAACAGGTTACCGAGCACGTCGGAACCTTCGCCATAGAATCCGCGAACGACCAGGCCGCTTCGGGTAATATGCGAAATAACTTTGTCGATCTCCCGCGTCAAAACCAGGCCGGGAAGGTGTATGAGTACCGAAGCTCTCATGCCGGTGCCGGCGTTGGTCGGACAGGCGGTCAGGTATCCGAAGTCGGCGTCGTAATCGAATTCCAGATAGTGCCCGATCTCGGATTCATAGCTCAATGCCAGCTCGTACGCACCCTTCGGATCCAACCCGGAGGCCAGGGCCTGGAGGCGAAGATGGTCTTCTTCGTTGACCATAATGGAAACCCGCTGGTCAGGATCGATGAACAGCGCTTTGGAGAGATCACCGTTAAGAAACCCGGGGGAAATCAGATGGCGTTCTACCAGAAAATCCCGGTCGAGTTCATCGATATCCGTCGCTTTGTGATAGTCACCGTCGGCGAGCATCTTCGAACGCGTGTAGACTGAATCGAAGTAATTTATCACCCGCATCTTGGTTTCCGCATCGGCCGATTCCGGAAACATGCAACCGGCGACATTGCGCGCCAGCCGAACCCGGCTGGACAGAACCACCATCGACTCATTTCCCGTTCCGGAGAGCCAGGCGGCGGGCAGCTTTGCCATATCTTCAAACATCGTGCTCACTAATCGTCCTCTTCCCTATTTATCGACCGCGATCGAATCCCGCAATGTTTTTAATTTGTCGCGGATCTCGGCAGCCCGCTCGAAATCCTCGGATTCGATCGCTTTTCGCAGTTGCTTTTCGAGCCGTTCTTCCTCTCTGACCGACACCGCTTCGTTCGATTCGCCATTGGCGACGGCGGCATTGGGACGCCGTCCGCGATGCATCGACGCACCGTGGATCTTTCGCATGATGACTTCGAGACTCCCGCGGAAAGTCTTGTAGCACTCCCCGCAGCCGAACCTCCCCTGACGGGTGAACTGCTCAAACGTCAGACCGCACCCCGGACAGGTCAACTCGTGCTGGTTCGCGCTTTTCTTCACTACCGGCAGATCGCCGGCCAGACCGGACAGGATCTCCGAAAGCGGAAACGGCATGTTATCGAGCGGCGAGTGAAACCCTCGCGCCGCCGCGCAGTCCTTGCACAATGCCAGCGTCATCTTCTCGTTGTTGATGATCTGCGTCAGGTGAACCTGCGCCTCTCTCTTCTTACAGTCCTGGCATAACATATTCTTGCACCTTATTAGTTCATTTCCGCCAGATGGCCGTCGACAATTTCAAATCTCCGGGAACATGCTCCGGCCAATTCCTGGTTGTGCGTGGCGATCAGAAACGAAGTTTCGTTGTCCCGGTTGAGCTGGAAGAGGAGTTCGTGTAATTTCCGCCCGGTGGTCGTATCGAGATTGCCGGACGGTTCATCGGCAAGAACAATCTGAGGCTCGTTCGCGAGTGCTCTGGCTACTGCCACGCGTTGCTGTTCTCCCCCGGACAGATGTCGCGGAAGATGCGTTGTTCTATCGCTTAAACCTACCTGCTCCAGGAGTAGTTCCGCCTTTTTCGTCGCCTCATTTCTCTTTTTTCCGGCTACCAATAGCGGCATCATCACATTCTCCAGAGCGGTGAAATCTTCGAGTAAATAATGAAACTGAAATACGAACCCGATATGTTTATTCCTGAATTGCGCCAGTTCCTGTTCCGATTTGTCGCCGAGTTTCGTACTGTCCACCCAGACGTCGCCACTGGTCGGGCGATCCAAACCGCCGAGGATGTGCATGAGGGTCGACTTGCCGACACCCGATGCTCCGGTGACTGCCGCGACTTCCCTCTTTTTCATTTTAAGGCTGATTCCTTTGAGGACGGGCAGAGCTGCATTGGCTGTCTTGAACTCCCGATGTATGTCGTTGGCCGTCAGTATGTACTCGTCGTTTGGGACCAAGTTTCACAAGCTCCTATTTCCGTAGTCCGTTACTTCCCTGTGTACTATAGTATTTTCGCCATTTTCTTCCAAAAATTAACTTTTCGGCCTGTCCGGAGCCGGTTTACTCGCGGAGGACATCGATTACCGACATCTTCGCCGCCTGATACGCCGGATATAGGGCGGCAAGGTAACATATAACTATTGTAGCCACGCCGGTTCCAAGAAAGTCAGTCAGATGGGTTTCTATGGGGAGATAGCTGACAAAGTAGATCTCAGGAGGCAGGGAAATAAATCCGAACTCATTCTGGAGCCAGGCGGCGAAATAGGCGATTAGCCAGCCGGCGATAACGCCCACCACCCCAATTGTTAAGCCGTTGTATACGAATATCTTGCGGATAGACCTGGGAGTTGACCCGATTGTCTTAAGAATGCCAATCTCGGCCCGCTTTTCCATTGTAAGCATCACAAGCGTTGAAATAATCGAGAAGGCGGCAACCAGCACGATCAGGATAAAGCCCAAAAACAGGATTTTCTTTTCGAAAGAGATCCAGGTGAAGATGTTTTTGTGGAGTTCGTTCCAGGGAACAACTTTGTACCTGTAATCAAGAGTGGAGTCGATAATCCCTTTCATCTTCTCAGCTTCATAGATGTCCTGAAGTTTGAGATGAATGGCCGTGACCGCATCGCCGGTCTTGAACAACCGCTGGGCGGCAGAGAGAGAGATGTAGGCCAGATTATCGTCGAATTCGTACAATCCGGTTTCGAAAATTCCTGAAATGTAGAACTTCGCCACCCGCGGCTGGATCTTGCGCCGGAGATCCTCTCCCTTCAGCGAATAGAGTACTACCGATTCTCCGAGGAAAACATGCAGTCTGTTCGCAAGACTACTTCCGATCAGCATGGCCGGTATCGTATCGTTGTCTTCGGTCACCAACGAATCAAGATCATAATCGCCCGCCTTGATATCGGAGGCGAGATCGGAAGTCTCCTGTTCCAACGCCGGATTGATCCCTCGGATAATGATCCCGTCTCCTTCGGAAGCCGAAGAAATCGCCGCTTTATAGTAGATGAACGGAGAAGCGGCCAGAACTCCGGGAATTGAGTCCAGCCTTTTCACCACGTCCATATAGTTAGTGATATACTGAGACTCAGCCGAGAAAATGGTAATATGGGAGGTGGTCCCGAGCAGGCGGCTTCGGATCTCCGACTCGAAGCCGTTGTGCATCGACATGACAAAGCAGACGACCGCCACGCCCAGGGTAACCCCCAGAATGGTAATCCAGGTGGAGACAGAGATAAAGAACCGGCCCGACCTCAGGTATCTTCGCGCAATGAAGCTCTCATATCGCATCAACCGAGTATACCACCACCTCTTTATCTCACGCAATCTTTTTAACCGGCGAACCGCGACCTCCCGATTCTTGTTTTGGTACTTAGCGGACTGACTTGGGTAGCGGACATAATTCGGTCGGCATACTCTTCTAAATTGACACCTGTTTGAAGTCGACTTATATACTGTAAGTCTAAACCTCGCCAACAGCATCGGAGCCCTTATTGAAGAAACTGGTAATGCTGGCAGTCGCCGCATTATTTGTCTCCACAGTTGAATCGGCCACAATTCATGTCCCATCGGAACAACCGACCCTTCAGGCGGGGGTCGATGCGGGCGTGGACGGCGACACCATTCTCGTGGCCGCAGGGACATACACCGGAGTGGGCAACTATAATGTCAATTTTGGCGCCAGAAATCTTGTACTCATGAGCGAGGCGGGATACGATTCAACGGTCATAGACTGCTTCGACAGTACCGGCGCCGTCCGACGAGCGCTCATCCTCGACCAGAATCAAGACTCAACTTCGATAATCGATGGATTCACGATCCGCAACGCAACGATCGGCATCTTTCTTACGGCTTCGGCTGCAGTCAGAAACTGTACCCTGGACAGCAACGGCACCGGAGTCTACGTCCAGGGCAATCCGGAGCTGGACAGCCTGATTATCCGGAATAACGATATAGGCGTACAGGCCGAGAACTACGGTCTGGCCCGACTGCGCGAATTGCTCGTGAGCAACAACGGGAAGGGTGTTTCGTTACTCAGCTCAAGCGCCGCGGCACTTGCGTGCGTTGTCGATTCCAACGGAATTGGTCTGGAAGTGTACGATGGCACGTTGAGTATCGTGAATATGAATTTCAATTACAACGACACCGCTGTTGCCGGATCGATCGGTCCCGGCTCGGCACCGGTTACGGGCGAAGGCTGCAATTTCCTTGGAAATGTGGTGGGGATACGCGGAGAGTGTACGGTGACCGACTGCACGTTCGACGGCGGCGAGATTGCGGTTCAGAGCATCTTTCCTGACGAGCTGGTTGCGTCCGGCTGCACATTCACCCATATAACCGCGGCTGTAGTCTATCAGACTCCGGCGAAGAAAGCCAAGTCAACGTCGCCCGGGCAGGCCGCCGGACCGGACTTCGTGAACCCGGGCGCTGATTTCCTGAATTGCACTCTCGCTGACAATCCGGGGGACGTAGCTGTAATCTACAGCGGTGCTGACGGCGATGTCAGTTCGCTCGTACTGGATAGCTGTCTCGTGCTGAATAACGGCGGCGGCATTTCGGTCTACGGTACGCTCGACATGACGTCGACACTCTACGCCGGCAACGGCGGTGGGATTCGCTACACGGTTCACAAAGATGTGACCAAAGTCCACACCGTCAGGAACTGCACTATCGTGAGCAATGCCGATACCGCAATGGTAGTAAATTCCCATCTGTATCCGCCGCTCATTATTGAGACAAACGTGATCGCTAACAACGACGGAGTCGGAATCGCTTACATCGAGCAGGATACGACCAACACTATCAAGGTTACTTGCAACGATGTTTATGGAAACACAGGAGGTCAGTACGGGTATATACTCGATCAAACCGGCTTGAACGGCAACATCTCACAGGACCCCTACTTCTGCCTTCCGGACAGCGGCGACTTCTCGATCAAGGATATCTCCCCCTGTGCACCGGCCAACAACCCCTGTTCGACTCTTATCGGGAAGTACGATACCGCTTGTGTCGACCAGGCGCCGGCGATCACTTCGACGGATTCAGTCTCGGTCTACGAAGATTCACTGCTCGTATACCGGGTGACTTTTGCAGACGACGATGGACCTGACACCGTTATCTCGTTCGGCGATCTTCCTTCGTGGTTGAGCGCTGATGCAGACAGCATTTTTGGCACACCCGCGAACAACACTCCCGATACCAGTTTCTCGGTGGTCCTGTCGGACGGGTACAAGGCAGATTCGCTCATGGTGGCAGTTACCGTCATTCCGGTGAACGATGGTCCGACGATGGCACCGATCAGCCCCAAAGAGCTGTATGAAGGGACCCATCTGGACTTTTTCGTCATCGCCTCCGATATCGACGGCGATACGCTATTGCTAACCGCGCTGGACCTGCCGGCGAATTCGCAGTATGTCGATAGCGGCGTGAATCGAGGATACTTTTCCTACTCACCCGACTTTTCTGCAAGTGGAGAACATATCGTGCGATTCATCGCCGACGACGGCGTCTCATCCGATACCATGCCGGTCAGCATAACCGTTCTCGATGGAGATCCGGTCGTCGTAAACCTGTCGGTCCCGTCCGAGCCGGACTCACTTCACATTTTGTCTGACTCGCCTCTGATTCAATGGAGCTATATCGATCCGACCGGGGAATATCCGCAACTGGGTTATCAGCTGCTGGTTACTACTGACACGGCCGGAACCGGAGATACGCTCTGGTGGTCGGACTCTGCTTCGTACGCGGGCGATACTGTTTCTTACTCGGGAGATACTTTGATCGACGGAACCGTGTACTACGCCGGAGTGAGAACATTCAACGGCGCCGTCTGGTCGGAGTGGTTCGATGCAACCTTCCGGACGAATGCGATTCCTACCGAGCCGGTGAACCTTGCACCCATCGCCGACTCCGTGGTGACCGTTCAACCGGTGCTCTATGTTCAGAACAGCAGCGACAGCGATTCAGATCTCGTCACCTACGATTACGAAATTTCTCTCGACAGCATATTGACAGAGATTGTCGATTCAGTCAGCATGGTTCCGGAAGAACCCGATTCCACCGGCTGGGAGGTGACCGATTCTCTTCCTGACGATACGAGGTTCTACTGGCGGGCTCGGGCGTTCGATGGCTACGAGTATTCTGACTGGACGCCGGTTGCTACATTTCTGTTAAGTGCTTTATCGCAACCTCCCACTGTCCCAACGCTGGTTTCACCGATGGACACCCTGCCGACACTGTACACGCTCCTGCCGGAGTTCGTCTGGAACACCGCCACCGACCCGGACCTTGGGGACACGCTGCTCTATACGCTGTATCTCTCCGCAGACAGCGAGTTCACGACGTCTTTCGTCTACGACTCGCTCAGCGATACCAGCTACCAGGCGACCGACTCCCTGTTCATGGGGGTTAAGTACTGGTGGAAAGTAGCTGCAACCGATCGCGCCGCGCTGACTACCGAATCGGCGCCGAGAAGTTTCTGGACGTGGCTTTCGGGCGATCTGAACAGCGATCACACTGTCGACATCAGCGACGTCATTGTCATGGTCGACTTCATGTTCAACGACGGCGCGTCTATCCAGCCGCCGCTCAGGGGCGATGTCAACGGTGACTGTGCTCTTGATATCTCAGACCTTATCTATCTCGTCGAGTTCGCATTCGGCGATGGTCCCGCGCCGGTTATCGGGTGCGCCCAATGATATCTTCTTAGCATCTTTATCCGAGAATACTCTCAATCATTCTCCCGGTACTTGACAATAAAATCAAGAACAGATCCCGCCGGATGAAACTCATCGGTCGGTATTGGCCTTATAACTGACTGAATATCACTCGGTTATTCAGAAATATGGCCGTTTGGTGCACAATTTGAGGGTCAAGTTTGTTGTTACGTAGTGTTAACCAATAACAAGGAGCTTACGATGCGAAACACCGCTCGAATGTCAATCATAGCTCTGATACTTACATTAGGGCTGGTGTCGTTTGCAACGGCACAGATGATGAACAGCAGTAAGCAGGGATCAGCGACCGAGAATAACGCCGGTTCGCACTCGGGAAAGATGATGAATCGGGGGAACATGAACGACTCCATGGGAACTATGTGGCAGCAACGAAACATGATGATGACCGACTTCGATAAGATCGAGAAAAATATCGGCACCATGATGCAATCGAACAATATGACCACCCTCAAGTCCGATCTGAAGGATCTGCAGAGCATGGTTATGAGCATGCGCAAGCAAATGGCAAAGAACATGCCCGCCAATATGGGTTCCAACCACATGAACGGCCGGATGGGTTCATCCAACATGATGAACGGACAGATGGGATCCAACCGGATGTCGTCCGGCATGATGGGAATGAACAGCCAGCAGAGTTCCAAGACTCAGAACAAACAGTCCGGTAACCGGTAAGAAGATGAATTGACGGGAGAGGCAGACGGGCTCTCCCGTCATCGGTTAATCACCGAAGGAGGTGAATTGAATGATGAGTTTCGGATTCGGCAGTTTCGGGATGATCGCATTCTGGATCATACTCATAGCTGTCATCGTCTTACTGGCAAAAGGTCTGAGGAGTTGGTCGAAGAGCGATGATCAGGGTAAGGAAGCGCCGCTGCAAATATTGGAGCGACGGTACGCAGCGGGAGAACTTTCTCAGTCCGAATTTGAATCAAAGAAACGTGACCTCGCCAAAAGCTGACTCCAGCGATCGAAACCAGCTCGCACGAACATGTGCGCGCCTGCTATCCGGATAATCACAGGAGGAGAATCGAAGAATGAACGATACGACCGGCACAAAACAGAAAGACCCGATCTGCGGAATGACTGTCGACGAATCCTCACCACATCATGTAGAGATCGATGGCGAGACGGTCTATTTTTGCAGCGCCGGCTGTAAACAGAAATTCCTCGATCAACAGCAACAAAAGCAGGCAGATAAAGAACTCAAAGATCCTGTCTGCGGTATGACAGTTTCCCCGCAAAGTAAACATCATACCACCCACAATGGAACGGAGTACTATTTCTGCTCTGAAGGCTGTCTTAATAAGTTTAAGGCCGACCCGGAAAAGTTTGGGGCGAAAGATGAGACGCCTGCACCGACCGACAGGGATATGTCGGCAATCGAATACACTTGTCCGATGCACCCTGAAGTGGTTCAGCTGGGACCGGGGACCTGCCCCAAATGCGGCATGGCGCTTGAGCCGCGTACCGTAACGGAAGAAGAACAGGAGAACCCCGAACTCAAGGATATGACCCGTCGATTCTGGATCGGCGTGATACTATCTGCGCCTCTGCTATTCATCGCCATGGGCAAAGACATCCCCGGCGTGGAGGCCTGGCTCGGGTCAATAGCTTCCCCCCGCACAATAACACTGCTGGAACTTTTGCTCGCCTCCCCGGTCGTGCTGTGGGGCGGCTGGCCGTTCTTCGTACGCGGATGGCGCTCGATCACGCACCTGAGTCCGAATATGTTCACGCTCATTGGAATGGGTGTTGCGGTGTCGTACGGGTACAGCTTTGTCGCCGCCCTCGTGCCGGGGATCTTCCCCGCGGCCTTTCGGAATGCCTCGGGTGAGGTGGGTGTCTATTTCGAAGCTTCGGCGCTTATTGTCACCCTTGTCCTCCTCGGCCAGGTTATGGAACTCCGGGCAAGGAGCCGCACCGGCGCGGCAATCAAGGCGCTGCTTGGACTCGCACCCAAAACGGCCCGAAAAGTCAACAAGGACGGATCGGAAGAAGATATTCCGCTCGATCAGGTTCAGATCGGTGATCATTTCCGGGTTCGTCCGGGCGAGAAGATACCCGTCGATGGCTCAGTGGTCGAGGGACATAGTTCGGTCGATGAATCGATGATTACTGGCGAGTCGATCCCTATCGAAAAGAGCGCGGGGGATCGGGCGATCGGCGCGACAGTCAACGGCTCAGGATCTTTGATCGTGAAAGCAGAGAAAGTAGGATCCGATACACTCCTGTCGCAAATAGTCAAAATGGTAGCCGAGGCACAGCGGAGTCGCGCACCGATACAGAAAATGGCCGATGTTGTGTCGTTTTACTTCGTTCCGACCGTGGTCTCGATTGCGGTGGTCACATTTATCATATGGGCTTTCTTCGGGCCTGAACCAAAACTCACGCATGCGCTGATCAACGCAGTCGCCGTTCTCATCGTGGCCTGTCCCTGCGCTCTGGGTTTGGCTACACCGATGTCGATTATGGTTGCCAGCGGCAAGGGAGCATCGGTAGGCGTCCTGTTTAAGAACGCAGAAGCGATAGAGACACTGAGAAAAGTCGACACCCTGGTAGTGGACAAGACCGGCACCCTCACCGAAGGGAAGCCGAAAGTCGTCTCGGTTTATGCACAGTCTCCATTCGACGAGAAGGGTCTCCTCGCGGTAGCTGCCGGACTTGAAAAGGGAAGCGAACACCCACTGGCAGCGGCTATCCTTGATACTGCCAACGAGAGACAGATAGCTCCGAAATCAGTTGAGTCATTTCAGGCAGTAACAGGAAAAGGTGTCACTGGATTGGTCGACGGCAAGAAGGCCGCTCTCGGCAACCGGGCGTTGCTCGACGAACTGCACGTCGAACCGAAATCGCTGGCGGACAAAGCTGAGGAGATGCGACAAGACGGTCAGACGGCAATGTTTGTCGTGGTCGATGGCGAGCCGGCCGGGTTGATCGGAGTTGCCGACCCGGTCAAGAAGACAACGCCCGATGCGATACGACAACTTCACGATGCCGGAGTTTCGATAGTCATGCTGACCGGCGACAGCAAAACAACCGCAAAGGCGGTCGCGGGCAAACTGGGGATCGACGAAGTTGTAGCTGAAGTGCTGCCCGATCAGAAAGCTGCCGAAGTAAAAAGACTTCAGGATCAAGGCAAGTTCGTGGCAATGGCCGGCGATGGCATCAACGATGCTCCGGCGCTTGCCCAGGCGCAGGTCGGTATCGCTATGGGCACCGGCACCGATGTCGCGATGGAAAGTGCGGGAGTGACCCTCGTAAAAGGTGATCTCACCGGGATAGTGAGAGCACGGAAGCTCAGCAACCTGACGATCGGGAATATCAAGCAGAATCTGTTTCTGGCCTTTGTTTACAACTCTGCGGGCGTACCGATCGCGGCCGGTATCCTCTATCCCTTTTTCGGTATCCTCCTGAGTCCGATTATCGCCGCCGCGGCTATGAGTTTCAGTTCGGTATCGGTCATCTCGAATTCGTTGCGACTCCATCGTGCCAAAGTGTAGGTCTTAGCCGGCCGCAAATCAGGTATAGACCTTTGGAGTGCCACCCGAGTATATTCAATTCAAGAACTATGGCAGACTCACGAATCACAAAGGACACAAGCATCGAAGAACTCGTACAGATCGCACCCGATTCGGTACGGTATCTGATGGATGAGGGAATTCGATGTATCCGGTGCGGAGAACCGATCTGGGGCACACTCGAAAGCGCCGCCCGGGAGAAGGGGTTCGATGACGCCGCAATCGAGCGTTTTGTGCGAGACCTCAACCGGATGCTCGGTCAAACCTGACGCGACGGCCGGTCCGGATATTGAATGATGTTCACCTGATTCGAAGTTTGTTATACCCCGAAACCAAGTCCCATCCGCATATACATCAGGAATCGACTGGCCTTAGTCTCATAAGGAATATCGATACTGAAAAGTCGCGTCGTCTCATACGTGATAGTCTGGACGGTTGCGCCGAAACTGAAGCTGACATACCGATTCATTCCGGCGATCTCAAGACCGTACAGCTTGCCGGATCCGTCGAAGCCGTCTCCTACGTTATCCCGATATTCGGTGTCGCTCGTCCCCAGAATCAGAAATAAGCATCTGGAGACGCCCCGGACATCCTTGCTCGGCTTGAACCAATTCCAAACGGCCGGATTGACCTTGAAGAGGAACTCACTCGACTTAAGTTTCATCGGCACACTGGTGGTAACGATGGACCCGGTGCCGGTGAAGGCACCCGAACCGATATTGTGGGCGTCGGTCGAAGACTTGGAGTATTCGATTTGAACGATATTCCTGAATCCCGTCCGGAATCCGTACTGAAAAGGAAATCCAAGCGACTTGATATTCAGTTCCTCGGCGACCATCGATTCGATGTCGCTTGATTTGTAGACATCGAATCCAACCCCCAGCGCCCCGTGGAAGTACACATACTGAATCATCTGCGTACTGGTCGATCCACTGTGTGAGGTCGTATCCTGCGCAAAGATCGCGACACCGGACAATATTCCGAGAACAACAAGCGTGAGCCCCAACAGCTTGACGAACCTAAGAAGACTGCTTTTCATCCCACACCTCCTGAAAACCGCTGCGTAACTCACGGGGAAGCCTGTTGTTGAGTGGGTGAGCAAACCCTGTCCCTCCCCGACATGATTCCCCAATTTACGCGCACCGCAGAAACTTAGCAAGCAGAAACAGGAGTCATCTATCCACAAAACCATTATGTCTCCGCTTGTTCATATTCTTGAATCAGTTATATTATAGATGGTAACTAATAAGGGAGGTTTCATGTCACGAGTTCGATCCTTGTCCCTGTCGATTCTCCTCGCTGTCGTTATTGTCTGCTCCGTGTCCGATGTATCCCGGGCTGTCAGGCTCGATTTCGGTACGCCGATCGTGCCCGATCAATCGCTGGGCATAATACCTATAGGTAGTTTTCCGGCCGACCGGTTTTATAACGATTTCCACGTTGCCACTTCCGACAATTACACTCTGCTGCTGGCGGCCACGCCCTGGACCGGCGTATGGTCGACGATTCGCCTCACTCACTCAGGAGACCTGGTGGATACTATACCCCATCAACTACGTTCACCCGACAATCAGTTCTCCGGTAAGTTCTACGGCCTAACCTGGTCCTCGCCTTATTTCTATTTGTGGGAGATCGCCGACAGCTCTGTCTATTTCACACGGTTCACCGAGGATCTTACGTTGAAGGACCAGGTTGCTCGGAGACTGTGCACGAGTCTTGGTCATATCGCGTTAGGTGGTAGTATAGCCTGGACATTTCGTGACTATCCGAACGCAATCTGGGCGTTCAATGCCGCAACCGGAAACGCCGTTTTCAACCTCCCCGTCGGCCCATCCGGATGGCGTCCTCTTTCCGGAGTAACGATGGGCGGAGTAGTGGACACCGGCGCTTTCATTTACCGCGCCAATCCGCTTGACATGCTGTGTGATTTAGCCTACGTATCGCCGGAAGGAACCGCACAAGTCCTGGCCTCGCAGTCATCGTCTTACTATCCGGCTGGCGGTGTCGCCTATTCGAAAGACTCTGCTTTATTCTGGACCTACTCCGGGCTTCACAACGATACGGAGTTTGTCTACTATTTCGCTTCTCCGCTTGATTCCGGCGCCACTCAGACTCTGCATTTCATTGATTTGCCTGGTTTACCGAGCGACTATTCCGGATACAACTCCAGGTTTGCTGTACGAGGTCATCTCGGATTGCTGACCGGGCCCCTCGGCTCGCGCCCCTACAGCTACTTCGCAGCCACCATTGATGTTTCATCCGATTCGCTGCTGTCCTACCAGCTGTTAGACTTTCGCAGCCATCTTTCAACATCGATCGAAATTGCCCTCGCCGCGGATGGTTGCTCAATCGCCCACAAGCTACATAACGGAATTCAGGCCATTTCCCTTTCCGGTCCGGAGATTGCGTCATTGGGCGAGCCACATCCCGTCCTATACGGCCGGGGGTATTCCAGCTCGCCGATTATGATTCAGGACAGCCTGGGACTTCTCGTCTACGTTGACGAAGCTACAACCAAAGGATCCGGAGTTGTCGGCTACCGCTGGAACAGCCCAATAATCAGTGATCTCGCGAACCCGGTGCGGATCTACCCTCCGACCCTCGATAGTGCGGTCTACGATCAGTTCGTCTTTGACTTTGAAGGCGGCAGGGGGCTGTTCTGGAGGGAAGGGCTCTCCATCAACTTGAAGTACCAGGAGAATATAAGTACGCGTCAACGGCTTTGCGTGTTCAACGGAGATTCACCCACCCTTTCGGATGTTTCTTCAGCATTCTTTCTTGACAGTGCCGCAGGAGATCGGTACCTGCCCCCGTCAGCGACTCGCATCGGGGACACTCTCTATGTTATCAGCGGCGTTGGCAGTGAGCCGTGGTATCTCAGGTCGTTTTGCCTGCCTACCCATGAAGAGTCTTCTCGCAGGTCCGTGCTCTACTCGCTTGCATCGCCTATTCTACTTGGCCGTTCGGATACGCTCATGCAATTGGGCCTGTACCAGAGCTGCAAAGACTGGTGCGGAAATATAGGGTGCTGTACATGGTACAAGTACGTTTACGATCACGGATATGTGGGAGAAAACAAGGTAATTGACTTTCACGGTCAGTTTCCGGACATCTACGGGTGGCCCGACTTCTATCCGGTCTTGAGAGGTGGGGAGATGGACGGTCAGTATGTCCTCACCGTTGCCGACCCGCCGATGATTTTCGCTCTGGATTTTGATTCCCATTCTTCCTCACTGGTCGCCGATCTCACATATCAGCTCGGTGCGCCGACGGACTGGCGGTCCGAGCCTGAAATGGTCCTGGTGCCTCGAGGGGACTATCGGATCGTGTTCTACTTCCGTCACGACGATAAGCCTCAAAAGGCACTTATATTTGATCGGAACTGGCAGCTAATAGACCGTATCGAAGTACCACTGCTCGGAGCCGAACAGGAGCTCGCCGGCGTAGCCTTCAGCGCCGATTCATCGCAGATGGTTCTCGTATACTCATCGTTTCTGCCGTATCCTTATTCCACTGAACGCCTTGTGGTGCAGCCGTTCTCGCTTGACGAAGCAACCGACGTCAGCGGCGGTACTGCAACTCCCGGCAGTTTCGGTCTCAATCAAAACTACCCGAACCCGTTCAACCCGACCACGACGATCGAGTACGGCCTGCCCGTGCGGAGTCACGTGACTATCGACGTCTACAACATGCTCGGGCAGGTGGTATGCAGGCTGCTGGATCGAGAGGAATCGGCGGGAGATCACACGGTCGTTTGGGACGGTACCGACGAATCGGGCAAATCAGTGGCTACCGGAATCTATCTGTACCACCTTCAGGCAGGAGACAAAGCAGAGACAAAAAAGATGCTGCTGTTGAAATAGCGTGGCAGCCAAGCTGTCAGTGAATTGAGGCAATCAAGTGAGTACCGGACGCGGAGGCAGGTGAAAGGGAAGTTTAGATTGAATAACAACGAGTTACTTGTACTCAATCCCGGATTAGCTTCCCTTCTTCCATCCGTCTGCTGCTGCTTTTCTCAGCGTCCCCGATCTCCGTTTCATCGGAGGTTTCTTCGGCCTGGCGTTGCTTCGCCTTGGTTCATTTCGTCGTCCGAGTGCTGGTGTTGCCGAGATCTTGTCCTAGTCCTCTGGTCCGTTTCCGCCTCCATTCGCACACATAATATTGACAAAATAGGTGCTTATTCGAATCACGCGTCGTTTACGGGTTCGAACAAACCGCTTGACAGAAACGTACAATAATTTAGATTGTACCCAGTGAGGGAGTTCATCCTGATAGGCAAATCAAGAAACAGATCTACTGGGCCGATAATCTATTATACGAGAAGTACTGAACTATTTATCTGAGAGATTTTTGGCAATGGCTTCGAAAGAGCATTTCTTAGCGTTTCGCGGGTATACAAAGCGAGAGGGGAAGAGATTTGTTGCCATATGTGTCGATCTTGACATCGTTGCCCAAGGCGATACGGCTGAAGCGGCGACTGAAACCTGCGCCGAATTGATCGAGGAATACGTGACCTTCGTGATTGAGACTTACCCTAAGAAGGCACACGAATATATCCCACGACCGTCTCCAAAAGAAATAATGGATGAATACAATTTCTTGGTTGGAGAATTCATTGCCTCTTCCCTGACAGATACTAATAAGAAAGGGCGGCCAAAGTCTAAGAAGGGCGAATCTCATGTCACCCAATGGGGCTTTAACGGAAAGAGCCTGACTGTTTGTCCCGCATGACTCGTGTCCAAGAGACCCACCATTGATCTTAATGACGTTCGAAGAAAGCTCAAGAAACTTGGCTTTGTCTTAGCAAGATCGTCAAAGCATGAGACCTGGCAGAAGGGCAACCGCTTCGTACAAGTATCGCACGGCAATGATGATGTCGGGCAAACACTTCTGAAGAACATATGCCGCCAGCTCGGAATGACTGTCGACGAGTTCATGGCGGTTTAGCCTCCTCCAGGCAGCCGGCGCAAAGTCATTCCGGCAGAATTCAACTGCCCCCCTCTCCCCTGCTTCCCAACCTTGACTTGACTCCCAATTCAGTCTATATTAGGTGGCTAAATTTGCGAGAGTGGCGGAACTGGCAGACGCGCTGGACTTAGGATCCAGTGCCGTAAGGCGTGGGGGTTCAAATCCCCCCTTTCGCATTCTCCGCCTGATTGATCGCGCTGGCCGCCAGCAGATTGTCGACCGGCGCTGAACCGCACGGAAAAATAACTGTTAAGGCAAAAGGCGGTAGCTAACGCAAGACCTGTTACTCGGAGCTGAAAGAAGTGAAAGTAGAAATTAAAGAAATCGATAAGCTGGTCCGGGAACTCTCGGTAGAGGTTCCGGCCGATACGGTAACGACCAAACTCGAAGCCAAATTCCGCGATGTCCAGCGGTCGGTCACCCTCAAGGGATTCCGCAAAGGAAAAGCCCCGATGGACGTGATCAAACGAATGTACAACAACGAAGTCCGCGGCGATGTCGCCGAAGAACTGATCAAATCGACCTATCCCGATATCGTCAAGGAACACACTCTTCGGGTCGCCTCATACCCGACGGTGAAGACACTCGATTTCACCGACGAAGGCGGGTTCAACTATACCGCGACAGTCGAGATATTCCCGGAAATCGAGAAAGTCAATTTCGACGGCATGGTGCTCGAAACCCGCGAAATCACTGTCACCGACGAAGAGGTCGACGACATTATCGAGCTGCTTCGGAAGAAGCATTCCGACGTCCGCGAGGTTCAGCGGGAAGCCCGCGACGGCGATGTGATTGTGGTCGATATCGAAAAAGTGTACGATCCGGAGAATGTGCTCGCCCAGGATAAGTTCGAGAATTCCGAAGTCGATCTCGGCAGCAAGCTGACCGTGAAGGAGTTCAAAGAACAGCTGGCCGGCATGAAGGTCGGCGATGAAAAGGAAATCGAAGTCAAGTACGAAGAAGACTACCCGGACAAGCAGTTTGCCGGAGCGCACCTGAAATACAGAGCGAAGGTCAAGGCGGTCAAGGAACGCATCCTGCCGGAGATCAACGACGGGTTCGCAAAGATGACCGGCGAAGCGGAGACGGCCCTCGAGTTGAGAATGAAGATACGCGACCAGCTCAAGCAGCAAAAGACCGACGAGCTCAATCGCGCGCACCGGAATCAGGTGATCGCCCAGGTGTGCGAGAAGAACGAAATCCCGATTCCGAAAGCGATGGTCGAAGAATATCTGCACAGTGTGATCGAGGATTTCAAGAAGCAGTACCAGGACGTCAATGAAGAGGAAATTCGTAAGAATTACGAACAGATCGGCGTGAACACGCTGCGGTGGAATCTGCTCTTACATCAGACGGCCAGGCAGGAAAATATTGAAGTTTTGCCCGCAGATACCGAAAATCTCATTAAGAAGTTTGCCGATAACTACAAGATTACCCCGGAACAGGCGAAGGAAAACCTGCAAAAATCCGGCAACATCGCCGATCTCAGAGAGTCGATTCTCGAAGATAAGGTGATCGATTTTCTGGTCGGCAAGGCGACAATGAAGACAGCCGCGAACTGACTTCGACGTATAATGAACGAGACACGCTTACCATAAACTACAAGGACGTGGAAGGTCAAATGACAGACACAATCAAATCAAACTTTCTGGTACCGATGGTGGTGGAACAGACCGGCCGCGGAGAACGGGCTTACGATATATTCTCCCGTCTTCTCAAGGATCGGATCATTTTCATCGGCACGCCTATAGACGATACAATCGCCAACCTGGTGATCGCCCAGATGTTGTTTCTCGAAGCGGAAGATCCGGAGAAGGATATTTTCGTATACATCAACTCGCCGGGCGGTTCGGTGACTTCCGGAATGGCGATTTACGATACGATGCAGTTTATCAAGCCGGACGTGGCGACCACCTGTATGGGAATCGCGGCCTCGATGGGTGCGTTTCTCCTGGCGGCCGGAACCAAAGGCAAACGGGCGGCCCTGCCCAACAGCCGGATCATGATCCACCAGCCGCTGGCCGGAACCCAGGGTCAGGTCTCCGATATCGTGATCATGACCAAGGAATTCAGCGAGACCAAGAAACGGCTCAACGATCTCCTCGTGAAGCATACCGGTCAGCCGCTCGATCGGATCGAGAAGGACACCGACCGGAACTTCTTCATGTCGCCGGACGAAGCGAACGAATACGGCTTGATCGACAAAGTGTACGGAGCCAAACGGTCCACCAAATAGAAGTGGTATCGACTCCGAATCCCTTTGACCCGTGCGTTGTTGAATGCACCATTAGTCGTAACGGAAGTAACGCAAAACTGAAATTGTAGCTTATGTCAAAAGACTCAGATTATTCCAGATTACCGCAACGATGTAACTTCTGCGGGAAGGCGTCGGGACAGGTACGCCGGCTGTTCTCGGGTCATGAGGCGTTCATATGCGACGAGTGTATCGAACTCTGCCATGACCTTATCCAGAACGCCCCCGATCTCGAACAGCCGTCGGAAATAAAGAACCTCCCCACTCCTTCGGAGATCCGTCAGTTCCTCGATCAGTATGTCATCGGACAGGACCACGCCAAGAAGACGGTCGCGGTCGCGGTGTACAATCACTACAAACGTGTGAACAGCCGCCTCAGCGCCCGGATCGAGGGTGGTAGCGAGGACGACACCGAACTCGAGAAGTCCAATATCCTTCTTCTCGGTCCGACCGGAACGGGCAAGACATTGATCGCGCGATCGCTGGCCAAGTTCTTGAAGGTGCCGTTTACGATCGCCGACGCCACCGTGTTGACCGAAGCCGGGTATGTAGGCGAAGATGTGGAAAATATCCTCGTCCGGCTCTATCAGGCCTCGAATTTCAATCAGCAGAAGACCGAGCGCGGCATTATCTATATCGATGAGATCGACAAGATCTCCCGCAAGGACGGCAACCCTTCGATTACCCGCGATGTATCGGGCGAAGGTGTTCAGCAGGGTCTGTTGAAGATTCTCGAAGGCACGGTCGCGAATATCCCTCCGAAGGGAGGACGGAAGCATCCGGAACAGTCGTTCGTGCAGATCAATACAAACAACATTCTGTTTATCTGCGGCGGAGCGTTCGACGGTCTCGAGAAGATCATTGCCCGGCGGATTGGCAAGAAGACAGTCGGATTCGAAGCTGAGAATACCTACGTCAGCCAGAGTTCCGACGAGATTTTCGAACACGCCCTGCCGATTGACATGATTACTTACGGCCTCATCCCTGAGCTGGTCGGCCGGCTTCCGGTAACGGCCCCTCTGAAGTCACTCGATGAAGCGGCGTTGATGAGCATTCTGACGGAGCCCAAGAACGCGCTGGTGAAGCAATACACCAAGCTGTTTAACATGGAAGGGGTCCGACTGAAGTTCGAGCCGGAGGCGCTGAAAGCTGCCGTGAAAGTGGCTCAGGATCTGAAGACGGGTGCGCGGGCGCTTCGCTCGATTTTCGAACGGGCGATGCTCGATATCATGTATGAGATCCCGTCGATGCCCGAAGTGGTGGAAGTGGTCATCACGGACAAAGTGTTCACGGAAAACGCTCGTCCTCAAATGGTCACGAGCGCCGAAGCACGAAAAGCCGGATGATCGCACCTATATCAGATTAGTCATAGGGTCGGATTCCGTTTGAATCCGGCCTTTTCTTTTGCAGAAATATTCTTTTCGCCGGTAACCTCGGCCACAAATCTACGGTTACACAAGAACATACTTCCCTACAGAGACAAAAAGGAGACGACATGCAATCAGCCACCGAAGTACTTGCAGGAATCTTCCGGGTCAACAGCCAGCTTACTGAACGGGCGTTTGAAGGAATTGAAGCCAAAGACCTTTGCGTCCGGCCGCTTGATCGGGCCAATTCCCTGCAATTCATTCTGGGACATCTAACCACTTACCGCTACTCTATCGTCCAAACACTGACCGGTGAGGTCACCTGTCCGTTCGGTGAATTGTTTATTCGGGGAATCGAGCCCCGCCCGGCGGTTGAGTATCCCGAAGTTTCCCGTATATTCCCGATCTACCGCGACATCTCCAAGGAACTCCTTGAACGCCTTTCTTCCGCTCCCGAGAACTTGCTGACAAAGGAACTTCCCCGGCGATTTCCGAACGGCGAGAACACCGTCCTGGGCGGCCTGTCTTTCTACGCCCTGCACGACAGCTACCATGTCGGACAGCTTGGCGCCGTGAGAAAGCTCCTCGGTTATGACCGTTTGGTCGGCTGACCGGCCTTGAAACGGACGTTGTTCAATCCCCTTCCAGGAGCTATATTGTCCGAAAACTTGGGAGAAAACCGATGTCTGAACGGGTAAAAAAGTTCAAAGAGGAGCGGGAGAAGCTCAACGAATTGATCCTCTCTCGCGATAATATCAATATCAAGCGCTTTTTCGGGATTGATTCGGCCGTTTACCGCGACGGTGCGCTCGACGCTAAGACGAAAGAGATGCTGGGCCTGGTAGCTTCCCTGGTTCTCCGTTGTGATGACTGCATCAGCTACCATGTCCTGCAGGCGAAACAATGCGGTGTTAGTTATGAAGAGTTTGATGAAATCATGTCGATCGGCCTGGTTGTGGGCGGCTCGATAACAATCCCCCACATTAGACGGGCGTACAGGTTATGGGAAGATACAAAGGAATAATACTTGCGGTTCTTGCGCTGGTCTTCGCGGTAGCTGCGTCGGCCTCGGCGGAGCGTACGGCTGATTTCGAAAAGCTGCTGGCATGGTACAAGGCTCACTACGACTTCACTGAACCGGACGACAGCATTTACACATTTGAAGGTGAGTACGGACTTCCCGAAGGATTCCATGTCCCCGACTCGTCTGAAATGTCCGGCTTTTCGCTCTGGGTTCAGAACTTTCCGATCTGGCACCAGTGGAAGGCGGTCGGTCAGTGGGACGGCGGCAAGGCGTTCGAATTCAACCAGGTCAGCCGGGTCGTTCATCTCCCCTGGACCGGATCATCCTTTACCGACCGGGCAATACCTGTCCGCATTCTTGGCGAGTATCTGCGCTACACGCATCACCAGTTCGACATGACCATAATTCCGCCGGCCGGCAAATCTTTGAGCTACAGAGACTGGCTGAGCGGCAAGCCCGCTTACAACTCTCACATGGAGCTGTTCCTCAAACCGGGGGACAAACGCGATTCGAGCGACGCTGAATATTATCAGTACCTCACATTTGTCATGTCCGGTATTACATACCACAGCCTGCCGGAAAACTGTGACCCGATATCGGCGGACGAGATCATGCCGGGAGACTTGTATCTTGCGTACGACACCACCGCCGATTCCGGGCAGGTGTATGTAGTCATGCATGTGGTGCAGAACGATCGCGGCGACAAGAGATACATCGTGGCGACCGGCTGTCGCAAAGCTTGCGATTTCTACATTCCCATCGTGAATCCGAACAGGGATGATCCGTGGGTAACGACCGAAGATATCGCATCTCTTAACGCCGGGCATCAGGTATCCGGATTCTTCCGGTTGCGACTCATCGAAAACCGCAAATAATTTGCTTGAAATCGGATATTGAATTTTCTACGTTTCTGCTAAGGAACGCCGGCTACTTCTCTACATTTGATCGTTCGCGGGAGGATTCAGGGTAAGGGATCCGTCAAAGGTGTGGCAAACGGCGCAACTACATTCGGTCAAACATGAATTATCGCAGTCTTCACGAATGGCCTCAGTCAAGGCGGGAGGCCGAACATATTGTCAGCGATCTTGCAGAACAGGTCGAAATCGCTCCGGTGCTGCAGGAACCCAAAACGATTGCCGCGGTTGACACCGCGTACGGCAAGAACGCTGAAGTTGTATTCACCTCGGCCGTTCTCGTCTCGTTTCCGGAGATCGAAGAAATCGAACGGACCTTCCAATACGGTCAGGTAAGCTTCCCGTACCTTCCGGGACTGTTTTACTTTCGCGAAGGGGAGACCATCATCAAAGCGTTGTCCAAACTAAAGACCGAGCCGGATATTATCATTGTTCATGGTCATGGCGTCGCCCACCCGGCGCGATGCGGCATGGCCAGCCTGATCGGACTCGCTTTCGACAAACCGACAATCGGCTGCGCCCGCAAACTCCTGGCCGGACAACATCGCCCGGTGGCTCCCGGTAAAGGAAATTTCCAGCCAATCATGATCCAGTCCCGCGAGGTCGGATATGCCTATCGGACCAAGGATGGAGTGAAGCCGATTTTCATTTCTCCGGGCCACAAATGCAACCTGGAGCAGTCCAGAGATTACATCGTGAGAAACTTGAGGGGCTTCAGGCAGCCTGAACCATTGCGCCTGGCCCACCTCTACGCGAACAAATTCCGGCGGCATATCGAGCGGAAGGGTACCGCCGCCAACCCATCAGAATCTGAAACCATTTGACCGGCCGCGTGTTCTAAAGTCAGCATGAGCTTACGCCCCGATCTCAAAGCCGAAATCCTGACCCGCGTCAAAAAGGGTCTCCCCCGTCAGATCGACTGGCGCCGTCGCTTCCATATGTATCCGGAGCTGTCGGACGAAGAGTATGAGACGACGGCTTTTATCAAGACCCAGCTCGCGAAACTTCGAATCAAGACCCTGCCGATAAAGATGCGCACCGGCGTCCTGGCCGAAATACAAGGTGACCGCCCGGGTCCCACGGTAGCGGTCCGCACTGATATCGATGCTTTGCCGATTCAGGAGCGAACGAATCTTCCTTTCAAATCAAAGATTCCCGGAAGAATGCATGCCTGCGGTCACGACATGCACATGGCAACGATTCTCGGAACCGCCGCCTTGTTGAACGAGATGAAGAAAGAGATTCACGGCAAGGTACGGTTCATCTTCCAGCCGTCCGAAGAAGTCCCGCCGGGAGGGGCACGCCCGATGATCAAGGCCGGAGCGCTGAAGAATGTCTCGATGATATTCGGCCTGCACGTCGACCCAAGGCTTGCCACCGGGAAGATCGGACTTCGCGACGGTCCCACGATGGCTTCGGTGACCGATTTTGACCTTATCGTAAACGGAAGGAGCGGGCACGCCGCGCGCCCGCATCTGACGGTGGACGCTATCGCTACGGCCGCCGAGGTAATCGAGTCGATTCAGAAGATCGTCTCGAGAGAGATCGACCCGATACAACCGGTGGCGATTACTTTTGGGAAGATCAGCGGCGGTGTCGCCCGGAATGTCATTTGCGACCGGGTGGAGGTAACCGGTACCGCTCGCGCGCTCGCCCCGGAAGCGGCCCGGTCGCTGCCAAAGCTTATTCGACGAACTGCTGAATCGGTTTGTCGAGCCCGCGGTGCGAAGCTCGAGATCAAAGTAATCGCGGATTACCCGGTGCTGGTGAATCATCCCGACGCCAATCAAATCTACCGGCGAAACTCCGAGACACTTTTCGGCAAACGAAGCGTTGCCGGGACCACGCCCGGGCTCGGCGGTGAGGATTTTGCCTGCTATCTCGAGAAGGTGAAAGGGGCCATGTTCAGACTGGGGATCATGAACAGGAAGATCAAAGCGGACAAACCGTGGCATTCGCCGGAATTCATTGCCGACGAAGAAGCTTTGTATTATGGTACCTCCGTGATAGTAGCCTCTGTTATCGACTTTCTTCAAGGCCGGAGCTGATGAAATCTCGCTTCCTCGTTTTGCTCTTTTGTGTTTCTCTGATCGCTTCCGAAGCGGATATACGGGCTATCACGATCGGCGCCCAGACGCTCACGTACGCCGATTTCAACAATGTCCAGGACATCACCACATCGATATCTCATGTCTATTTTGCGACGACCGAAGGCATAATCAGCTACAACAAGAACACGCAAACCTGGGAACAGCCGTTAACGAGCGCGACCGGTATAGACAACGAAGACGTTCGAAGGGTCTGGGTGAACACGTTCGACGACAAGCTCTACACGCAGACCGGTACAGGCAACTACGAGTACGATAATATCTTCGATCGTTGGCTTTCGGTGGCCGAGGTACCTCAACTGGAGAACAATTACGTCCATATCCAGCCTCCGCCGATAATGTACGCACCGCCTCAATACAATTACATCAACAACGGGACGATAGTCGATCCGCAGGGTCGAAGTTATCAGATCAGCGACATCATCGACGATCGGACGGGCAACCTCTGGATCGGAACATGGGGACTCGGTGCGGCGGTTGCCGGAAGTTCATCCGACATGATCGACCTATTGCCTTTCGGCCTTCTCCAGAATCGCGTGAACGCCGTCTACAACGACAGCGGGAGTCTCTGGGTATCCGGAGCCGCCCTGAACAACATTCGCACCGGCATCTCGATATTCAACCCGGATGACAATCAATTCAGTTACATCGAGTCCGGGCTCAGTCCTGATTTCCCTTCGGTCGATGTGAACTGTATTGACGGCAACGGCAAATCGATTTATGTCGGGACAACCCAGGGCTTGCTCGTATTCGACCACAGCAGCCTTCAGCTGACCATGACAATAGACCATACCGACGGACTTCCCGACGACGACGTGCTGTCGGTCAAGGGGATCGGCGACTCGATCTTCGTCGGCACCGCGTCGGGACTCATGCTGTTCTCCAATGGAGCCGATTCCTCCCACCTGATCCGCCCGCGTCTGTTTGCCAATACTGAGATTTACGATTTCGAGGTCACGGACAGCTCGCTCTGGATTGCCGCCGAGACCGGCGCCTATCAACTTCTCCTGAAGACCGGACGACTACAGCGATTTCAGGACCCTACCGGGGTGATCTTCGGAAGGGTCTACTCGATCCGCCGATGGGGGAACAATATCTGGTTTTCGACCGATGATGGCATTCTTCGATTGAACCTCAACGATGGCGAAACGCAGCCGTTCATGAGCCAGGTGTCCGGGTTCACCTATCGGGCACTGGCCGTCAATGACCGGATTGCGGCGGTATCCTCCCTCAACGGACTGACCCTTTACTTTCTCAGTAATATTGAGCACCCGAATCAGCGAGAATTCACGATTGCCGACGGGCTGCCGTCGAGCCGGATCTACAGCCTGCTTATGGACGGGGACTATCTGTGGATAGGCAGCGACAAGGGGCTTACGCGTTTCCTCTGGAACGATCCCAACCGAGTGGACTGAAGGGGAATCGAGAGCACTTCGCACTTTAAACGTTGCCTCACCTGAGTGCACTTATTACCATATCTCCTGAAAAACCTTTCACCCTGACGAGAACACGTTGTTCCGATAGATATGGCCAAGATTTTCGAACATTTCTGGATCAAAGTCATCGCGCTCGTGCTGGGACTCCTGCTCTGGTTTCACGTTGCCACGGAGAAAGTGTACAACTATCAACTCCGGTTGCCGCTCAACGAGGTTGTGCTCGACAACGACCTGACCCTTGCGCAGGCACCGCCTGAGTCGCTTATGATCATGGTCTCAGCCACCGGCAAACAGTTGATGCGTCAGAAATGGCGGGAGCGCGGCGTGAAAGTGGTCGCCAATCAGTTCGGCACCGGCCGTCACCAGCTACAACTGTCGCCGTCGAACACCTCGCTTGCCTCCCCGGCAAGGGATATCAGTCTGGAGGATATCGTCTCTCCGAAGACGCTGACCCTGATGGTCGATCGGATAGGTGAGGAACATGTCAAAGTGCAACCCGACCTGATCACTGAACCTGAAAAGGGTTACGCTGTCAGCAGAATATCCACGCCGGAACCGTCCGAAGTCACGATTACGGGGCCGCAATCGCAGATACGAAAAATCACCGAGATCAGCACGGTGCAGAAGGAATTGAGTGGTCTTCGTAACGATGTTACCCTCACCCTGCCGCTCGCCAAGCCGGATATTTTTGGTGTCACCCTCGATCCGGATTCTGTTTCATTAACGGTTGAAATAGTGGCGGTAAAGACGAGAGTGTTTGAGAATGTACCTATCGTTATCTACAACACTCCTTCGGGTCAGACTGCGATATCGAGTCCGTCAGCGCTGACCATCGAACTGACCGGTCCTCCGGCCGACATCGATCTGCTCAATCGCAACGCCATCATTGCTTCGGCAGACTTCACAAAACTGTCGACTGACGGAAAGGCTCCGGTAAAGATTGACTGTCCTTCCAAATTCAGAGTTAAGAATTCTTCGGCGGATTCTGTTTCCATCAGCGTACAATAGACATGCTCACTCTTGGAATTGAAACCTCGTGCGACGAAACCTCGGCCGCCGTAATTCGCGACGGTCATGAGATACTGTCGAACGTCATTCTTTCTCAAACGGTCCACAGTAAATTCGGGGGGGTGGTGCCGGAAGTTGCAAGCCGGGCCCACCTGAAGACGATCGTCCCGATCTACCGGGAGGCGCTGGAGGCGGCGGGCGTGACGCTCGAACAGATCGATCTGATCGCCGCGACCCAGGGACCGGGGCTGGTCGGCGCCCTCCTGGTCGGCCTGACGTTTGCCAAAGGACTCGCTTTTGCAAGCGGCAAGCCGTTTCGGGCGGTGAATCATATGGAAGGACATCTGAGCGCGAACTTCCTCGAACACCCGGACCTTGATCAGCACAATCTGAGCCTGATCGTTTCCGGTGGGCATACGTTGCTCGTCGAAGTAAAGCAGTTCGGAGAATATGAGATCCTTGGTCGGACCAAAGATGATGCTGTGGGCGAAGCGTTCGACAAGGTCGCCAAGGTAATGGGACTCGGTTATCCCGGCGGAGCGGCACTCGACCGGCTCGCCAGAGAAGGAAATCCGAGATTCCATAAATTCCCCCGTCCTCTTCTCAGAGAAGACAATTATCTTTTCTCCTATTCGGGTCTCAAGACCGCGGTGGCGCTGTATATCGAAAGCCTGTCGAAAGAAAAATTTGAGACGCATAAGGCTGACATCGCCGCTTCGTTTCAGGAAGCTGCGGTAGAGCTTCTTGTGGAAAAAACGATGCGGGCCGCAAGCGAGTCAGGTATTCGCGACATTGCCATCGCCGGAGGAGTCGCCGCCAACAGTCGGCTTCGTTCGATGTTTTCAGAACGACTGCACGACCGACACCGCCTCTTCTGGCCGAAGATCGAGTTGTGTACGGACAATGCGGCGATGATTGCAGCGGCGGGCTATTTCAGATTTCAAAAGGAAGGGGCGGGCGAACTGATTGCCAACGCCGTCCCGTATCTCAAGCTCACCTGAGAATTCCACCGACCGCCGGAGATAAAAAAAACGGGCGACTTGGTCGCCCGCTAATCTTGCCGTCTACAGCCTGTAGTCTCGGTTTATCCGTAGACTTCGGCGTTGTTGCACTTGCAGACGCCGACGTTCAGTGCGCGGAATTTCCAGGCACCGTTGTCGCCCTTGGTCGCCTTAACGTGCTTGACGAACTGAATGGTTTCGTTGCAAACCGGGCAGGTCATCGCATGAGCCTTCTTACTCGATTTATCCGCGAAACTTTGTTTCTTAGCCATTAGAGAAAACCTCCTCGATTTCTAAGCTGTCTTCCTGCCGGCGCCGGTCCAATTCCTGCTTCACCGCGACCATGAGGGAAGTCGATTCGTGGAAGAGTCGAAACTCCCGATCATGTTCAAAAAACGGCGCAGCCTTCTTAAAATGCTCGGACGCGGAGGAATAGTCCTTCCGTTTTAACGCCAGCAAAGCGGCGTAGTATTCGCTCTCACCGCTATTGAGCATTAAACGTCTCCGCCCTGAAATTGGTTTCAGCTTCCTTCAGTTTCTTAACATACGGCTCCACTTTATAGCCGTTATGTTTGAGATAATATATGATAAAGGCGGACAAAATCAAGGCATCTTTGTTTGACTGAGCCCGTGCCGCCTTGAGGAGGTCATCCAGAACTGTCAGGATATGCTGCTTGTTTCCGGCGTAGTCTTTGAAGAGGTTGGTCAGGTAAGCCAACTTATTGTCAAACATCGTGATAGTGTCAGTTTCAGGCGCTTCGGCGGCCGCCCCTTCGGGGCCCCGTTTCAGCACTACCCGGTGGGTCAGCTCCTGTTCGGTATGCTGCCATCGGTCAATCTCGGTCTCGATTTTTCTACGGGCCGGCGATGACACTCCGGTCAGGCGGAGTTCCTTTCTGATTTCGCCGAGAATACCGCTGATCCGATGAACATCGGTCGGCTTGAGATTTCCTTCGGTCAGCCAACGGTTGTGACCGGCGAACCACTCCCCGATATTGTCAGTCAGATCGGTCTCAGAGGCATGTTGCCGGGCGATATCATCGAGCCGGCTGATTCCTTCGATCACCGACAGCCGGTTCTCCTTGAGGGTCACCACCTGATCGAGGAACGCGCCAAGCAGCGACTCCAGCGATTTGAGAGTGTCAGTTTTGCTCAACAGGATTCTCCAGGAATGTTTTGCTCAGCCTGCGGTTGCTTGACAGCTCGGTTTTCTTCTCGGTCAAATACTCTTCGAACAAGCCGGCCAGACGATTGACCATCTTTTCGAGATGCGGGGACTCCGGATCGGCCTTGCGCTCGGTTCGGGTGACAAGACCGGCCAGCTTGAGATGCGCCAGCTGCATCATGGCGTCCTCTCGCGATGTCCCGCTCAATTTCAGGACGTCTTCGAGCGACCGGTGGCCGTCGACCAAGGCCATCAGATTCCATTCCCTCGCCTGCATACTGACTTCACGGGTCCGTCCACCCTGCGATGCCGAGATAACGTATACGTCGGAAAGATCCCCGAGTACTTCCTTCACCATATTTTGTTCGTCGAGACGACGGAGCCCTTCGAGAATAACGTTCTCAACGGAAAGCTGTACCGTGATTTCTTCGTCGGTCGGGAATTGATCTTCATAAAACTTGAATGAGCCGGTGGTCCATGACATCAGCGAATACAGCAACTCTTCGACCTGATTCTTTACGACCTGCTGGAGGTCGGCACGGTCGATGAATCCGCGCGAGACCAGAATCTCACCGAGGCGCTTCGTATTTTCGGTCTTGGCCTGGACACTCACCGCTTCTTCGAGCTGAGCGTCGGATATCTTCCCCTTCTCTCTCAGGAGCCTGCCCAGATGGAAGGTCTGCCGCGGACCGTAGCCGTAGATGATATCCCCTTGCTTGAAGTACACCATGACAATGGAATCGTCTTTCTGAATCCCCAGCGTTCCCGACTTGCGGCTCGCAGCAATCAACTGAAATATCTCGGGGAGAGTAAACTTCTCAACATTCCCCTGAAGTCCTAAGTCCATTTTGGCTCCTTGTCGATGATCATCCGATGCTGACAAGTATTTGAGGAATGATCATCTATTGCTAATTAGTAGATATCGAGTTATGAATGCTTCAATTTATACAGCACCAAAACTGTATAAATAATAATAAGTTACTGCTCTGCCTGTTGTGCCATCCACGATAATAAAATCTTAAACAACTGTCAACAGCTTTTGAGGCTATCTTCACTTTTTAACACTTTGTTATACGATTCAGTTGTCTGCATGTGAATCTAAAACTTTATCATTTCCTCGATTCGGCATTTCTGTATATTCGCACATGCACGGAATGAGGCTATGAGCGCAGATATCAAGCTGACAAAACTCTCGCGGGCGGGCAGTAGAGTCACGATCACATTCTCCAACGGCGATGACCCGATCGTCGTGTCCGAAGAAATCGTCTATCGACATCGGCTGGTCGAAGGGATCACGCTGACAATATCGCAGGTCGAGAAACTCCGCCTTGAATCGGACCTGTTTCGATGTGATCGCGTGGCGGCGCGGCTGTTGGCCGGACGGAGTTACTCGACGGGCGAATTGAAGAGGAAGCTTCGCCTCAAGCAGTTCAATCCGCCGGTGATCGACCAGACCCTGAAAAAGTACCGCCGTCAGGGTGTGCTCGACGATTCCCGATACGCGTTCGAAGTGGCCAGGCGAGTAGTCGAGTCGAGACCGTGCGGACGGGCGTTCCTCACCGCCTACCTTCAGCGAAAAATGATCGACCGGCAACTGGCTGAAAGCGCAGTCGACATGGTCCTTGGGACTCGCGACGAAGAAGAAGACGCCGTCGTGGCGCTGGAGAAACGGTGGCGGGAGTTCAGCCAGTTTGAACTTGAAGTGGCCCGCAAGAAAGCATATACTTATCTGGCCCGAAGGGGCTTTGGCTACGATGCGGCCAGAAAAGCGTTTGACCGCCTGACGAACCAGTGAGAAAGGAATCCCTGCCATCAATACCGCAGATATAAGACGGTCGTTCCTGAATTATTTCGAGCGACACGATCATCGGGTTGTACCTTCATCGCCGGTTATTCCGTTCGATGATCCCACCATCCTGTTCACCAACGCCGGCATGAACCAGTTCAAAGACGTCTTCACCGGCAAACGGAGAGTAGACTATAGCCGGGCGACCAGCTCGCAAAAGTGCATTCGCGCCGGTGGCAAACACAACGACCTGGACAATGTCGGCTTTACGGCCCGACACCTGACCTTCTTCGAAATGCTGGGGAATTTCTCGTTCGGCGATTACTTCAAAGAAGAAGCGATCACCTATGCCTGGGAGTGGGTCACGAAAGAGATGAAGCTTCCGGTCGATCGTTTGTATGCGACTGTCTACGAGACGGATGACGAAGCGTTCGAACTGTGGGAAAAGATTGCGTCGCCGCTGAAGAACGGCCGGGTGCTTAGATTCGGTAAGAAAGACAATTATTGGTCGATGGGAGATGTCGGGCCCTGCGGACCGTGCAGTGAAATCCACTTTGACCGGGGAGAAAAATACGGTACCGGCCCGGAAGCAAAAGTCAACGGCGAGTCCGACCGGTTTGTGGAGATCTGGAATTTGGTGTTTATGCAGTACGATCAGCTGCCCGATGGTCAGATTGTCGATCTGCCGAAACCTTCGGTCGATACCGGAGCCGGATTGGAGCGGCTGTCGTCTGTGATTAACAACTGCGATACAATCTACGGGATAGACCTCTTCCAGAATCTGGTGCGCGCCGTATCCGAATTGACCGGTGCCAAATACGCTGACAACGAAGCTTCGCATCATGTCATCGCCGACCATATTCGTTCGCTGACGTTCGCAATTGCCGATGGAGCCGGGATATCGAACGAAGGTCAGGGGTACGTACTTCGCCGCATCCTTAGACGGGCTGCCCGACACGGTCGCCTTCTTGGCGCGCACGAGCCTTTTATCTACAAACTGGTGCCGACCCTGGTCGATCAGATGGGCAAGGCGTTTCCGGAAATACGCGAGAAACAGACTCACATAGAAAACGTCATCAAGACCGAAGAAGAGTCGTTCGGACGGACGCTTGAGACCGGCCTCGACCTTTTCGAAAAAGTAGCCGCGGCGGCAAAGAACAAAGTTGTGGCGGGTGAAGATGTCTTCCGCCTTTACGACACTTACGGCTTCCCCTACGATTTGACCGAGATTCTTGCTACGGAAAAGGGACTCAAGCTCGACAAGGACGGATTCGAGAAGGCAATGAACCGCCAGAAGGAACAATCCCGGGCCGGCGGAAAATTCAAAGCCGAAGCTTCGGCGGTGCACATCCTTCTCGACAAAGCGAACCTTCGCGTCCCCCCAACGCAGTTCATCCGCGAGAACCTATCTCTTCAGACCAAGCTTCAGCATGTCTCATTGCTTCCCATGAACGGTTCGACCGAGCAGCCGGTGGCGGTTGTTCTTGAAGAGACACCGTTCTACGTCGAATCAGGCGGCCAGGTGAGCGACACCGGCGTCATCTCAGGCCCGAGCTTCGAAATCATCGTCACCGACATGAAGAAATTCCAGGACTATTATATTCACGAAGGATATATCGAAAAGGGATCGGCGGCCGAGCTCGAAAAATACGCGAAAGATCAGGGTGCGGTTACAGCGTCTGTCGACGGAGACCGGCGCTGGGATATTATGCGCAATCACACCGTCACTCACCTGACCCATGCGGCCCTGCGGAAAGTATTAGGCGAACATATCAAGCAGTCCGGATCGTACGTCGGACCGGAGCATATGCGGTTTGATTTCTCACATCATCAGCCGATGACGCCGGAAGAAATTCGTGAAGTCGAGCGGATCGTCAATGAAGAGATCCTCAAAGATACGCCGGTAGTTACTGATATTATGGATCTCGAAGATGCCCGCAAGACCGGCGCGATGGCTTTGTTCGGCGAGAAATATGAAGACAAGGTCAGAGTGGTGTCGGTCGCCGGATTTTCGAAAGAACTGTGTGGCGGCACACATGTCTCGCGGATCGGGCAGATCGGTCCGTTCTTCATCACGCTGGAGACCGGAATAGCGTCGGGCGTGCGCCGACTGGAAGCAATAACGGGGCGTGGTGGGGTCAACTACATGCTCGACACGAAGCAGTTCCGACGAGAGACGGCGGCAATAGTCGGCAGACCGGAACCCGAAGCCCTTGCGGGGGTGGAGCAGCTCCGCGAACAAAACAGCTCTCTGCAGAAGGAGCTGAAGAAAGTCAAAGCGGAGATGTTCTCCGGCGGCGGCAAGTCGGTCGGCGAAGAACAGGCGGTCGGCAAGATCTTTCTGGTCACGAACGATTTTGGCGATACTGACCGGGATATCATGGCCGGATGGCTCGACGGTCTCAAAGAGCAAAATCGCCCGCTGGTGGCGCTTGCCCTTGGACGAGTCGACGGCAAGTATACGTTCATGGCTGCGGCCAGTCACACGGCGTTCAAAGAATTCAAGATAGACACCGGAAAATTAGCTAAAGCGCTGTTGCCGAAATTCGGCGGCCGCGGCGGCGGCAAGCCGACATTCGCGCAAGGAAGCGTCGCGGACGAAACAAGCGCCGAGTCTCTGTTCGGCGAAGCACGTACGCTTCTCTCAACCAACGGAAGGTGAAATGCCAGGGGTTTACCAACAGCTGTTGCTGACACGCGAACGGCGGGGAAGCGGATTCCTCCTGCTGATCGATCCGGACAAGGTCCCGGACAGATCCTATGTTCCGCTGGCCGAAGAAGCGGCCGAGTGCGGAGTCGACGCTATTCTCGTGGGAAGCTCGTTCATGATGGATTCATCGTTTCCGTCTGGCGTGCGCAAAATCAAACAGGTGACCAGCCTGCCGGTTATTATCTTCCCGGGATCGTTTGCGCAGATAACTCCGGACGCCGATGCGATTCTCTTCAGTTCGCTCATCTCGGGGAGGAACCCTTCGTATTTGATCGAAGAGCAGGTCAAGGGAGCGCCGCTGGTCAAACGGACCGGAATCGAACCGATTCCGACCGGCTATATGCTCGTGGAGTCGGGACCGCTGACGACCGTGCAGTATATTTCCGGCACGATGCCTATTCCCCATTCCAAACATGATATCGCCTGTGCCCACGCCCTTGCGGCTCAGTATCTCGGTATGAAGTTGGTGTATCTCGAAGCCGGTTCGGGGGCGCAAAACCCTGTACCGCACGAGATGATAAGTGCGGTCAATTCATACATCGACATCCCGATTGTCGTCGGGGGCGGCCTCAGAACGCCGGAGGACTGTGCTTCGCGCGTCGAAGCCGGAGCCTCTTTCGTTGTCGTCGGCAATCATCTTGAATCCGATGACCGCCGGAGCTATTTGCGCGAACTCACGGCGGCGACCCATTTGAAGGAATCAGTAAGTATATGAACGACGAACAGAAACTTGTTCGGCTGAGAAAGTTGGCCGAGGAATCAGCGATCCTCAGAAAATCCGTAGTCGAACAGCTCGGATCCAAAATACTCGAGACGGCGGCGTTGATATCCGGAGTGATCGGCTCCGGCGGCAAGCTGCTGATAGCCGGCAACGGTGGATCGGCCGCCGACTCTTCGCATTTCGCCGGGGAACTCATCGTTCGCCTGTCCTCGGAGCGGAACCGACAGTCATTGCCGGCGATCGCGCTCTCTGCCGATCCGGTGATCATGACCGCAGCATCGAACGACTACGGCTTCGAAAACGTTTTTGCCCGACAGGTCGAAGGGCTCGGAAGTAAGGGTGATATGCTCTTCCTCCTGTCGACTTCGGGAAACTCGCCCAATCTGGTTCGGGCGGCGCAGGCCGCGCACGAGCGCGGGATGATCACGGTGGCGCTACTGGGAGGCAACGGTGGCCGTCTCGCCAAGATAGTCGAACGCGCCCTGATTATTCCGCATCCATCGACCCAGAGAATCCAGGAAGAACACATTTTCATTATTCATCATTTGGTTGAACTGATCGAGAGTGATCTGTTTTAGATGCCAAGTCCGGGAGCAAAAGCACTCGACAGCGCCTTAGCCGTCTTCTTCGCCCTTTTCGCATTCTCTTGTACTTTCTCCATAGCTGTTGCCCAATCTTCATTCGCTGTTTCGCTCCTGCTTTTCCTCATTGTCATAGTCATCCGCAGATACAATCCACTGGCACCCCGTCTCAGGATTTTCTACCTGTTTGTCGGTCTGTATGTAGCCTGGATGCTGCTTGCCGCTGTGCTCGGCAAGACGCCGATGCGCTCGATCGAGATGATCAAGGAGGAGTGGCTGTTTTTGATTGTCCCGGTCGGGATTTACTTGTGTGAGAATGACCTTTACCGGAATTGGCTGTTCAAGTCGCTGGTGGCCGGCGTAATTCTATTCTCATTGTATGGTATTTTGCAGCACTTTACCGGATTCCACTGGCCGAATAGCAAGCCCCCGCTGGCTGCATTTGACTACGGCTACCTGGTGAAAGGGACATTCTCCAATCCTCTGACGTTCGGGAATTTCTACGGTACAGCGGCCGCTTTCATGGCTGCATTCACCTTGACCAGATGGGGCAAATTGAACCAGACAGATCGCTGGTTGTCCACAACAGCCGCGGTGTTGGCGGTGGCCGTCACCGTGTTTTCGCACAGCCGGGGGCCGATTCTCGGATTGATCGCGGCCCTGGTAATTCTCGGCCTGATATTGAAGAAACGCTGGTTTACCTACTCGCTCGTCATTGCGCTTATCGGCGCAGTCGTTTTCGTGACCGCTGTCTCACCGATCCGGGAAAGGATCCTGAAGATAACCTACCGCGATGTACATACGACTGATCCGGGCGGGCGTCCGTTCATCTGGAGACATACGCTGGAAATCATCGGAGATCATCCGGTGTTTGGAGTCGGCGAAGGAAATTTCTATCAGGAATATGCCGATCGGCTGCCTCCGGACACACCGGAATATCGAAAATACGCGCACGCCCACGATGATTTGCTTAATGTTGCCGCCATGTCGGGGATTCCGGGCATGTTGTTCTTCCTCGGGATGTGGGTTTCGGTATTTGCCCTGTGCTGGAAAGGCTGGCACCGGGGTCATAGAGTCTCAGGATTATCCGGATTTTTCGCGGCCGGCTTGATCGGAGGAGTCATGTTCTTCCTCTCCTCGATTACCGAGGCTACTTTCGCCGATGAAGAAGTCCGTGAACTGCTCATGCTGATCTGGGCGTTCGGACTCTGGCAGTTGCGTCTCCCGGAAAGAGAGAAATTGTCTGAGGCAAAAGCGGACCCTCGATTGTAAAACTTCTTGACAATCAGGCAATATGTGCGCTTAGTTGGAAGTACTTATGGCAAATAAGACAAAGAAGACGGCGAAGATGGCGGAAGCAAAGGCAGCGGCAGCCCCTGAATGGCCTTACGGCACCAAGAATTACGCTTTATTCGCAGCGGCTCTGCTGGTTATTATCGTGGGATTTATCTTCCTCGGACAGGGTTCGATTACCTTTGCCCCGCTGCTTCTGGTAATCGGTTACTGCGTTCTGTTGCCGATCGCCCTGATCGTTAAGGGTAAACCGGAACGGACCGAACCGGCCGGGCCGGAGCAGACCGAATAACGGACACCGATAGTCATTGAATTTTCAGAGCGGCAAACAAGCCGCTCTTTTTTTTGTGTCCCCTGCGACTTGTGCGGAATTCGCCGCATCGGTATACTTCGTCGTGAACAGCTTTTCAATCGGCATGCTCTGCCCTTCTCCTTCCTGGGGCGGTCTCGAAATGAATGTTGAGCGGATCAGCCACTGGTTGTCCGACCGGGGGCACCGGGTCGTTTTCATCGGTGATCCGGAATCCGAGTTGTATCACCGATTGGCTTCATCGAATACAATCATTTCAGTCCCGCTGGAGTCCTCTTCGAAAGCTTCCGATCTAATCCGCGCGCCAAAACTTGCCGCTGTGGTGAAAACCCACAACATTCAGATTCTGATCTCACATCTCAACCGCAATTTCCTGCTTACTGCTCTCGCCCGAAAGATGCTTGGGAGAAACTGTAAGCTGGCTTACATGCAGCATATGCATGTCGGCGGCACCAAGCGGGACATACTACATACCTGGATGTACCGGCAATTCAGCGCCTGGATCACACCACTCGACACATTCGTCAATCCTCTGTTGGCGAAGACCCGCCTGAAACGGGAGCAGATCTCCGTGATTCCATTCGGAATCGAGCTTGACCGGTTTACTTCAAAGCGCCCGGCCAAATCAGACGCACGGAGGAAGCTGGGGTTGCCGGACAAGGCAATCGTAGCCGGAGTTGTCGGTCGATTGGACCCCAAAAAGGGCCAGCACATCCTGATAGAGGCGTGCGGCCGTCTTCATCGAGAAGGGCACCAGGCACATTTGTTGATCGTCGGCGATGAATCGAGACATGAGACGACCGGATATGCTGAGCAGTTGAAGGTGACCGTCAAGGAGCTGCAGCTTGAATCCTATGTCCACTTCTTCCCGCATTTCGACGATGTCGAAACTGCTTACGCCGCGATGGACGTGTTCGCGTTGACCTCGCAGTCCGAGACTTACGGCATGGTCACGATCGAAGCTATGGCATCGGGACTGGCCGTAATAGGAACGAATGAAGGTGGGACACCCGGTATAATCGCGGACGGCGTTAATGGGCTGCTGGTTCCACCCATGGATGCCAAGAGCCTTGCTTCGGCCCTTCTTCGCGTTATTTCAGATGACGATCTAAGAAAGCGGCTCGCCGAGTCAGCAAGACTTGAGGCCGTCGAAAAGTACTCGCATATTCGACAGTGTAAACTATTGGAGCAGTTGTTCGAAAGGCTCGTCGTGGAAAGTGTTTAGGACAGCTGATACTGCTCGACGAATTCCTTATACCGACCGATTAGCCCCGACACATGCTCGGCGCTTCGTGATTCCGCGGAGATCATGAAAGATGCCGTGACCCGGTCCGGTGTGACCAGGACCCACCCTTCATCTTCGAATATCCGCACACCATCGATAAGCTGTCGGCGTTTGTCCGAGGAGTTAATGATCAGCTGCCGCATCACTGTCCCTTTCTTAGACCAGGGACAGGGAACTGACATTGTCTGGCGGTGCAGGTTTTCGTATTTCTTTCTTACCGTGCCGAATCGGGTCTTATTTCGCGCCATCATCTCGAGAATCTTCACCCCGGTCATCATCGCATCGGCGCCCATCTGGAAGCCCGGGAAGATGAATCCGCCTCGGGTCCCGCCGACATAATCAACTTCGCCCGACCGGAAAATCTCCATCATGCTCAGGTGATCGTTGGCGACGCGCACAACTTCGACCCCGTGTTCCGATGCTATCTCTTCGACGCCCATCGACGCTCCCACCGGCACCGCGATCTTTCTGCATTTGTGTGTCTTGAGAAAGAGATCGGTCACAATAAGAAGTAACAGCTGGTTGTCGATCGGCTTGCCCAGTTCGTCAACTACCGTCAGCTTCTCCGCCGCCGGATTCAGGATGAATCCAATATCGGCGTGCAGAGAGGCCACGATCGACGACATCTGGACGATCGCCTGGGCGTGCTCTTCGGGCGAACTGGAGAACTTGCGCGGATTGAGGCTGGCATTCAATTCAATCGCGGAGATACCAAGCTCGGTGAAGAGGGTAGGAAAGATCTGGCTCGAAGAACCGTTCGAGTGATCTATGACTATCTTGAACCCGGCTTTGCGGATTACATCGCTGTCGATATTCTGCATGAATATCTCGCGGTAATCCTCCAACACCTGCTGCGGATTGTCCAGATGACCGATATTGTCCAACGAGGCTCGCTCAAAATCCTCACCGAAATACATCCGCTCGACTTTCTTGGTTTTCGCGGTCGGAAGGTCCAGTCCGTTGCCGTCGAAAAATATGCAGTCAATAAGCCGATAATCTTCGGGATTGTGCCGAACATAGATACCGGCATTGTAGTGACCTTTAAGGAGACAGAATCGCACTACCGGCACCGGCAATGTTTCGATATCGGAGACGTTGGCTCCGGCAGCGAGCAATCCGGCGATGAGTCCGCGTTTGAGAAGTCGGGAAGTATCGGAAGCATCGCGGCTGACGATGACAGCGTGCTTCTGACCGAGAAATGCGCCGAACGCGGCCCCGATTTTGACCGACATCTCCGGGGTGATTTCAGTCAGGGCAAGACCGGTGATTTTCGAGTTGGTGAACAGCTCACGGTTCCACTTCTCCCCCCAGACCATCGAAGTCGACACGATCGCACCGTCATCGACCGTCTTCCCCGGCCAGATTTTGCAGTTCGCCTTCACCGTGGCCGAATTCCCGATAACGCAGTCATCGGAAATGATCACATGGTCCAGAAGCTGCACGTTGGCGCCGATGTGCGTCTGGGCACAGATCATGGCGCTGTCGAAGACGCACTCCTGACCGATGCTGTTGTCGGCCCAGAGGATCGTATTCTTTATATCGCAGCCCGCTCCAATCCGACTTCGCGTTCCAACGATGCAGTTGTGGAGCTTGGCGCCGTCGTCGATCGTCACATCATCGCCGAGCACCACCTTGCCGGACAAACTCACCCCCTGACCGATATGGACATTGCTTCCCTTCGTAAGCTGATATTCTTCGGTCTTCTCCGCGTTTGCTCCAAGGCCGAGATCAAGGTGGCTGTCGAAGAAGTCGACGTGGACCCGCTGGTATTCATCGACATTTCCGACATCCTTCCAATAGCCGGACATGATCTTGCCGTACAACCCCATCTTCTCGGCCAACATGAGCGGATAGAGATTCTGTGAGAAATCAAAATTCGTCCGAGGCGGAATGAGTTTGATCGCTTCCGGTTGCAGCAGATAGATCCCGGTATTGATCGTGTCGGAGAACGCTTCGCCCCAGGAAGGTTTTTCGAGGAAGCGATCGATCCTGCCATCGTCCTGCGTAATCACGATGCCGTACGCCAGCGGATTCTCGATATGTGTGAGCAGAATCGTAGCCTGGGACTGCTTCTGCCTGTGCCAATCGATTGCCTCGGTCAGGTCAAAATCGGTGATCAGATCCCCCGAAATAATCAGCACCGGTTCATCAGCCTCGGGCAGAGCATAGCGAACTGCTCCGGCCGTGCCGAAATCCTCTTCCGGCTTGACGTAATCCATCTTCACGCCGAACGCACTGCCGTCCTGGAAATAGTTCCTGATCTTGTCCGATTGGAAGTAGAGCAGTGATGTAATGTCGGTGATGCCGTGTTCTTTGAGCAGCCTGACGACATGTTCCATGATCGGGATATTGCCGATCGGGACCATCGGCTTCGGGATATTAACAGTCAGTGGTCGGAGCCGGGTACCGAACCCACCCGCCATGATGATCGCTTTCATTCGCTTTCCTTATAGTTCCACCGGTTCAGGAGACCAAATGTCCGAGCTTACCCATCCGATCCGCGACATCAAAGAAAGTATCATAGGGAAAATAGTCAATGTTCTGTCTTTCGCAATACTGTTCCAGATCTTTCTTGGCGAAGACAATATCAGCTTCGCGGGCGCCGCAGGCATCGGAGTATCCATCACCGATAAAAATGATCTTATATTCACCGTTCGTCTGGCGGCGAAACTCCTGAATCCGCTCACCTTTGCAGATTCCGCATCGCTTGCACGAAATGTTATCGTGCGGGAATTCGACCGTGATGCCGCCATTTTCAAGTATAGCCTTATTTGTCACAACGGAAAGATGCGCCAGATTGTTCTTTTCGAGAATGCGATTAATGTAAAAGTCCAGGCCATCGGAAGCGACATGAAGCGGAATCTCGTTTCGGACGCAGGTTGACACAAACTCATGGAATCCGGCGTTGAGTTCAAATTGGTCGATATACCGGTACAATTCATCCGGAGTTGCCTTGACCATGGCAGCTTCCTGCCTCAGGCAGTCGCGCGTACTGAGGCGGCCCGCCTTCCAGTCCGGAAGCAGCAGCTCGTTCTGGCCGCCCGAAAAATGCCGAAAAATGTTGTAGCCGACATCGCGGCGGGAAATTGTGCCGTCAAAATCACAGAAAATCGCTGTCTTCATCCGAGGAGCCTTATAATTACAGTTGCTGCCAGTACCATAATAAGAGCGGCGCTCAATAACAAATACTTGTTCAACCGGTTCTTCCGAAATTGATCCGAAAGGACGAGAAGTTTGGCCAGGGTCGCAAACAAAACGAACAGCACGCCACCTTGAGCCAGGATCGAAGCGCTGTCCGGCGCTACAAAATAGACAACCGAGGCCACCGCAAAGATTATGAGAGTGCAATACCATGCGATCTGCTGCGTCAACATCAAAGCGCGCGGGTCGAACTGCGGTCGGGTCATAGGAGCCCCTTCAACGGCGCGTAGGCCAGTCTGAACGCGAGATAGAGCATGACGAAGAAGAACAGCACTTTCACCACGGTCGGCTTAGCCACCGTCCCGAGGTAACCGCCCAATTTTCCTCCGACGATCACGCCGAGGATCACGCCGGTGACTATCTTGAAGTCAATCATGTCGTTAAGGTAATAGACGGTGGCTGCGGCGGCCGATGAAAAGCCGATCATGAGCGATGATGTCCCGCGCGCTGTGGTCATCGGCAAGCCGATCACCAGATAGAGCACCGGAATGAGAATGATCCCGCCGCCGATACCGACCAGACCTGACACGGCCCCGGTAAAGAATGCGAGCAGAGTGCAGATCAGAAAGTACTTCTGTCGATTCTCGGAGAACGAAATGCGATCCTCGACCTTGCGGTTGCGCAGAAGCGATATCGCGGCATAGGTCAGCAGAAGGGCGAGCGTCACTTTCATGAACTCAGCCGGGACGATACGACTGAGGGAGCTTCCGGCGATATTCCCAAGCACCATAAACAGGGCGAGGAGAATCACCAGCTCGAGATCAACCATTCCTTTTCGGAGATAAGCATTCGAGGCGCTGAAAGAATTGACCACGATTGCCGAAACTGATACCGGAACCGCTGCTTTAATATCGACTCCCATGATTACGGTGAGAAAGGGGACGATGACAATTCCACCGCCGAGCCCGAGATATCCGCCGAGGAGTCCGGCGCTCAGTCCGCATATGACGTACAAAAGAAGATCCGTCACGGGCTCTGTCCCAGCAGGAGCTTCGAGGTGTAGGCTATTTCCGGGCGCCACCTGACTACAACCCGTTTGTAGGCGTCATAGGTTCCATACTTGCGTTCACAGGCAATCTGGAGCAGACGGAGTTTTATATAACCACCGTTGGTGTAAAACAGCTTGTCATCGAGAGCCGACGAACGTCCGGCGATCCGATCTATGAGTGCAAGATCTCTTCGCGGTACCTTCTCCGAGTTTGCCTCCTCTCTCAGGGCCTCGGCGAGGAGGGTTCTCTGCGATTTCAGGCTGGCGCCGCGCGAACGTGTAAATGTCCTGAACTCATCAAGCCATCGGTCGCTCAGACTGTCACCGTTTTGCGTCTGCGCAATCAGGCTGTCCTGATGTAACGCACTGAACTGCTCAAGCAAGAACGAACTTTCCAGCTCACGGATGAACGATCCGGAATGATACATATCGAAATGGTAGTTGGGGACCAATCCGTGACCGACATCGTGGAGGGTCGAATCGAGGTCGTTGAGAAAGATCTTGCCTTTCGGTCCCTCGAAATAATACCGGGATATTGTCAGTTTGAGGCCGTCGCCGGATGGATACCTGACGAATCCCTGGACCAGTCCTTTGCCGAATGTCGTGTCACCAACCAGAAACGCCCGACCGGCCTGCTGGAGCGAACCGGATACGATTTCTGCGGCCGAGGCCGTTCCGCGATCGACAATGATTCCCATCGGCAGACCGCCGGTCATGTCACCGTGTGTGGAGAGATGCCGTTCATCGTTCCAGCGGGATCGGCCAAGAGTACCGACCACGAATATACCCTTCTTGAGGAAAAGATCCGCCGTTGTGTACGCCTCGGAAAAGAGTCCTCCCGGGTTGCCCCGGAGATCAAGAATGATTGCTTTGGGACGCGGACCCTTATGCTCGGGCGGCAGCAAGCTGTCAAGAGCAGCACGAACGGCGGAGCTGGCGCCGAAATCGAAATCGAGTAGTCGGATATACAGAATCGAGTCAGGCGTGATACCGGCATAGGGAATGTGAATGAACTGCATCCGCCGGCGCGTCACGTTCACTTCGAAAGTCTCATCGGTCGAAGGCCGGTCTATCCGAATCCGGACGGAACTTCCTTCCGATCCGCGAAGTAACCCGAGTGCTCTCACCGCAGTAATCGTGTCGATCGAAACGGAGTCCACGGCGGTAATCATATCGCCGGTCATGAGGCCCACCTCGGAGGCCGGACCGTCTTCACGAACCGACATGATCAGCAGGACTGAATCCTCGTATAGGATGCTCACACCGATTCCACTGTATCCTCCGGTGAATTCCTGGTCAAGATCTTCGAAATTGGTCTTGGGAAAGTACGTTGAGTAGCGGTCGAGTTTGCTGAACATCTCCGAACGACCCGACTCTACGAGGGTCGCCCAGTTGACGGTATCGACGTAATAGTTGTTGATCGCGAACGCGGCGGCATCGAGATTGAGCGCCTGGTCGGTCGATGGGTCCGAGACGACCCATATCCCCAGCCCGCCCGCTACGAGCAACAGCATGACGAGCAGAATCATGGCAAGAAGGACAGCTTTTCTATCGATCGGCAGGGCTTGATTCATCGACTAAGTTTTTTCAGCAGTATTTTCCGTACATCCTGAAAGACAATTTCGACCGGGCGGGAAGCATCGACCAGTTTCACACGTCGGCGCTCCTTGCGCGCGATCTCGAGAAACCCGACCCTCACCCGTTCGAAGAACGCTTTCGACTGCGATTCCAGCCGATCCTTTCGCTTTCCCCGGCGCGCCTGGGCCGTCTTGAGATCAACGTCAAAAACAAAGGTCAGGTCTGGTACAACACCGCCGGTGGCCACTTTGTTTAACCCTTTTACCACTCTGATATCCAGTTTTCTTCCAAATCCCTGATACGCCGTCGTGCTGTCGTAGAACCGGTCGCACAGCACGATCTGACCATCGGCCAGCGCCGGTGCGATCTCCCGGGCGGTAATCTCAGCCCGAGCCGCTTCGTAAAGCAGAAGCTCCGTCAGGTCGGTTATCTTATGCTTGGTATCGAGGAGGATTTCGCGGATTTTCTCGGAAACGACCGTCGAACCGGGTTCGCGGAGCATTTTGACTTTGTAACCGGCCTTTGTCAGCAGTTGAAAACAGAGCATCGCCTGGGTCGACTTCCCGCAGCCGTCGATCCCTTCAAACGTCACAAACAACCGTTTTCCAACCTTCGGTGGCAAGGCAATATCCTCTTGTTAGACAACAAAAACCGGCGATACATCCGTATCGCCGGTTAAGGTAGTCATAAGGCCAAAAAGAAAAAACTATTTTTTCTTTTTGATTACCCGCTTTTTGGACGCCGTTTTGGTCGTCTTGCGTCCCGAAGCGACTTTCTTGACGGCCGGTTTGGTCGTTTTCGGTTTGCGGGCAGCTACACGAGCCGGCTTCGACGTCTTCGAGGCCTCTTTCCAACCGTATTTCGCAATGTACTCTTCGGTCAGTCGTCGGGCCTCGTCATCGGTATACTGCACCGGCGGCGACTTCTTGAAGTACGATGAAGGTTCGATCATGGCGCCGGACAAGCCGTTATCCAGAGCGAGCTTGCAGCAACGGAGCGCATCGATAACCACACCGGCGGAGTTTGGGGAATCCCAAACTTCCATCTTCATCTCGACATTGAGCGGCACATCGCCAAACGTCCGGCCTTCCATCCGGATGTACGCCCACTTGCGGTCATCCAGCCAGGCAACATAGTCCGATGGACCGATGTGAATGTTGCGCGGGTCCATCTCATAATTTAACTGACTCGTCACGGCGGAGGTCTTCGAGATCTTCTTCGATTCCAGTCTGGTCCGCTCAAGCATATTCAGGAAGTCGGTGTTGCCGCCGACGTTCAGCTGACTGGTCCGTTCGAGCTTCACACCGCGATCGAGGAACAGTCGGGTCATCACGCGGTGCGTAATGGTCGCGCCGACCTGCGACTTGATATCGTCGCCGATAACCGGCAGGCCTTTCTCTTTGAACCGCTTCTGCCAATAGGCTTCGCGGGCGATAAAGACCGGAATGCAGTTGACAAAACCGCAACCGGCTTCGAGAATCTGTTCGACATACCACTTGGTCGCCTCTTCGGAGCCGACCGGAAGATAATTCACCACGACATCGGTCTTGGTGTCCTTCAGCAACTTCACGATATCGACCGTGTCACCGGGAGCCTTCTCGATAATCTGAGACAGATAGAAACCGAGGCCGTCGTGGGTCATGCCGCGCTGGACGGTGATGCCGGTTTTCGGCACCTTGGCAAACACATAGGTGTTGTTCGGCTTGGTGTAGATCGCTTCGGACAGATCCTTGCCGACCTTGTTCTTATCGATGTCGATGGCGGCGGAGAATTCGATATCGCGGATGTGGTAACCGCCGAGGTTGACGTGCATCAGTCCGGGAATCTGGTCGTCGTCTTTAGCTTTCTTGTAGTATTCGACGCCCTGCACCAGCGAAGAAGCGCAGTTACCGACGCCGATAATGGCAACTCTGATTTTGCCCATACGGAGAATCCTTTCTTAATGTGAACGGGTTCACTTGTGTCGAACGGGAAGCTATTCGAATCGTTCCTTCCTGTCAAATAGTATTTGCTATTATAGATATATAGTTTATATCTTATGACTATCCGGTCATTCTATTAAGCGGTTGTCGGCCTTTAACCTTACGAAGAATTTGGAGCCCTGACGGAAAATGCCTGCCGTTCCCCTCGATGAAAACGTAATCGCCGAACTGGCGCAACGAGGAATTGTCAACGAGACTTTCCGCCGTCTCACTCCCGACAAGAAAAACCGGGTCTATCGAGCCGCCATTCGGTTGTTCGGCGAGTACGGCTACGACGGGCTGGCCATCGACCGGCTATGCCAGGATATCGGCATATCCAAAGGCTCGTTCTTCCAGTACTTCCCCTCCAAAACGCATCTGCTCGAATTCGTCATTCTCATGTTCGATGATTACCTCGCGAAATGGGTCGACGAGATCCGGAACGGCGAGCGGGCAGTGTTGGCGCGCGACCGGCTCCTGTATGTATATCAGGCGCTGGTGGTGAACTCGAAACTGTTCAAAGACGAAGAGAAGTTCTTCCTGTTTGTCACCACCGCGATGAACCACTCCGGCGTTGCCCTCGAAGGAATCGAGATCGGGCGACATATCCGGGAATATGTCGATGAAATCATCGAGCGCGGCGTACAGACCAAGGAGATCCGTGGGGATTTCGAAGTGGATCTTACCGGGTATCTGGTATCTCTTGTAATGGAAGGACTGGTGAGACGCCACTATACCGAGGGAAAGACGCACCGCCGGCAGACCGAAGAGTATCTCGTCTCGTTCCTCTTCGACGGGATCAAGCCGTAAAATCGAAACCGCTCAGTACAGCCTTGCGCCGAGTTTTGCTTTGTCGAAAGGTCGGACGATAGATAGTCCGCCTTCTTCCTTTTCCACCCCCAGCACCAGAACCTCGGACATGAACCCGCCGATATTCCTGGGAGCGAAATTGACGACGGCAAGGCACTGTTTTTCGAGCAGCTCCTCGGGACGGTAGTCACTTTTGAATCTGGCCGAAGACTGTTTGACGCCGATCTCCGGGCCGAAATCGATCTTGAGTTTGTAAGTCGGGAAGTGGGCTTTCTCGAAATCCTCGACCTCGATTATCTTCCCCGCCCTGATGTCCACCTTCTCGAAGTCTTCGAACGTAATCGGGTCACTCATACTTCTACTATCCGGTTGGAAATGTGTCGAATGAGATTATTTCCGAAATCGCTTTCCGGGTGCGTGGTTTCTGGTCCTTTTCCCTTGTGCGTTCGTCGAGCTGATCGATAGATCCTTCAAAACCGAGCGCCACCACGCAGAGGACGTGAAATTCTTCAGGAATGCCGACGATCCTTTTGACATCGGCGGCCCGGTATCCGCCCATCGGGTGCGGCATAAGTCCTTCTTCGACCGACGCCAGTAACAGAGCCATGGTGGCCATTCCCGAGTCGAACTGATAGTACTTCACCGGGTCGTCGGAACGCACCCCGTCGTAATCTTCTCTTGAATATACGACAACCAGAATTGGCGCCGCTTTCGCCCAGGCATTCCCGCGGCTGAGCCCTTCATCGACGAGCCGATCGTGAACTTCCTTTTCTCTCACAAAAATGAATCGCCAGGGTTGGTTGTTGGCACTCGACGGGGTCCAGCGAATCTTTTCGAATATTCGTTCCAGGGCCTCCTGGGGGACCGGTTTATCGAGATAGGCGCGTCGTGAATGACGCTTGAAAAATGCGGAATTCTGATCTTGTTCCACGGTCGTCCTTTCTCCGGCCGGGCCGGCCGACGACTCAGCTGTTTACTGCCACTCCTACCCGAAAGTCAGCCAGTGACAACAGTTGGTTCTGTCTCTGCCGGATCATCGGTTCGTTCATGGCGAAGTCCGGTCCGACATTTTCAATCATTATCGATGAGGTGCATGAGGCAAAGCAGCCGGCCTTGCGCAAATCACCGCCAGTCTTGAGATATTCGAATGTAAAGCCTGCCATGTAGGTGTCGCCGGCGCCGGTGGCATCGACCAGGTCGATCTTATACGGAGGGATGTCGATAAATTCGTAACCATCGTAGATCACCGAGCCGAGTTCGGCTAACGTTACGATCACCAGTTTCGGTCCCCACGACTTGATGATCTTCGCGACTTCGTACGGATCCTCCCGGCAGTCGATTCCGGTCAGGACTTTTCCTTCGAGTTCGTTCGGTTTGACGATATCAAATAAACCCAGCGTCTCTTCGATTCCCTCGACCTTCTCATGATAGATCCGATTGTTTGCGTCGGCATTGCGCAGCAGCCCCTGAGGATCGCAGAAGAAGAGCCCTTCGAACGACTCGCGAATAGTCCTAATCTGGGCGAACGATACTTCGCCGAGGATCGGACCGATAAGAACCGCCTTGCTGTCGGTATACCAGGACGGTTCGATAATCGAGATATCATCGGCCCGACCGAGCAGATCGAGGGTGCGGTTGCCAAAATCATCGTAATAGATCAGAGAAAACCCACCCGTCTCTTTGGAGCGGGTGATGCGGTAATCGATATTGAATCTGCCGAGATCTACTTTGAACAGCTCTTCGTAGTCTTCACCTACCGCTCCGACGAGTCGGACCTCTTCCCCCATCTTGCTCAGTGCAAGGGCCGCGTTCGTCGAACAGCCGGAGAGGATGCGCTTGTTGGTATTGACTTTCTGTGTCTTTATGTAGTCGTAAACCGGGTTGCCGATGGTCGTAATCAAGTTTAGTTCCTTTCGTGTAGTCAGTCTTGCCCGTTACGATCTTCGCGCGAACGGGCCGAAAGTGACAAGCTAACCCTTGTCGCTCAAAAGCTCAAATCAAATCTGATCAAAATTGTTCCGTGAGTTTCGGTCGAGCGGTGCGCACTCAGACTTCGGTGCGATTGCCGAGCACCTTGCGAGTGTAGACGAGGCGCTGAATGGCCGTGATAAACGACGTGACGCCAACGATGATCAGGGCCAGTTCCAGCCAGCCGCCGTGCGGCCATTTCCCGATCGGATAAAAATGCTCGAGCACCGATCCGACGATAATGAGAATGAATTTCTCAAGGCGTCCCATGATTCCGACCGCGCAATTCTCGATCTTTCCCATAGATTCTGCCGCCGCTCTCGTGTAGCTGGCTATCAACATCGCGAACAACGCGAAGATCCCCCAGCCCGGGTGCACAGCGCCCGAAAGAGTGATACCTGCAAGAATGAAGAACTCGCCGTAGCGATCCAGCACATGGTCGAATATCCCGCCGAAGACCGTACCCAGATTGCCGGCCCGGGCGGTGGAGCCGTCGAGCATGTCAGTAAAAGCAGTAAGAATCATCCAAACCACTCCCCAGATCATCTGCCCGCGCCAGAAGTAGATTCCGGAGACAATCGAGCAGCAGAGCGATACAACAGTAATAAAGTTCGGTTTTAATCCGACCTTCACGCATACTCTGCCGAGAATGAGCGACGAGTCTTCGTATAACTGACGTTTCTTCTGATTTATCCCTGGCAAGTAGTATATATCCTTCCTGAGCGAATTTAGTGGGACAAATATATGCTGTTTTACCCGGTGCGTCAACGGCCGCCCGGCAATAATTCAGGACCTCGGAATTCGCCATATCATGTTGATTTTCAATCGATAATTGACATTTCACCGCTCGCAATGGATATTGCCTGAGCATGTTTATCGACTACGTGGAAATTGAAATTACGGCCGGAAATGGCGGTCATGGCTGTGTCGCCTTCCATACCGAGAAATTCATCCCGAAAGGGGGACCGGATGGAGGGGACGGTGGCAGAGGCGGCGATATCGTGGTAATTGCCGACCCGCAGTTGACCACATTGCTTGATTACCGCTACAAACGTCGTTACCAGGCGCAGAATGGCCAGCCCGGAAGCGGCAGTCTGAAGACCGGTCGATCGGGCGAAGCCACTACGCTGCGTTTGCCGGTCGGGACAGTGATTCGTGATCTCGAGACCGGACAGATAATCGTTGATCTTGATTCTGCCGGAGCCACCTCGGTGATCGCACGCGGCGGAAAGGGGGGACATGGTAATGCCTATTACAAATCTGCCACCAATCAGGCGCCGCGAAAGGCACAGCCCGGGCAACCGGGAGAAGATCGACGTATCGCCTTGGAACTCAAACTATTAGCCGATGTCGGACTGGTTGGATTGCCGAATGCAGGCAAGTCGACTATCCTCGCTGCCTTCTCGGCCGCTCGTCCGAAGATCGCGGACTATCCCTTCACCACCCTCGTACCGAATCTCGGCATCGTCAAGCTCCGTGAGTTCAAATCGTGTGTGATGGCTGACATTCCGGGACTAATCGAGGGAGCTTCGGAAGGAAAAGGGCTCGGCCATCAGTTTCTTCGTCACATTCAGCGGACAGGATTGCTCGTCTATGTGATCGACATCAACGATATTGACATCGCAGGGACGCTCGATATTCTGAAGAAAGAGCTGTCCGGATTCGATCCCGCTTTGCTCAAACAGCCATCGATCGTAGCCGTGACGAAAATCGATACGGTGAGCGAAAGTGATGTTAAAGAAGTTTCCAGGGACCTCCCTTCGGAGTATATTTACATTTCAGCGGTTACAGGGCAAAACAGCAGGGAATTTCTCGAGGCTATAGAGAAGAAACTTGACCAAAAGCGAGCTTAAAGAAAGACTTACGGAAACGATCGCGCTTCTGCGCATCCCGGGAGTCGGGCGTGGGCGCTTTCATAAACTTGTCAAAGCGTTCGGCACACCTGGCAAGGTCCTTGAAGCTTCCGTTTCCCGTCTCGAAACGTTCCCCGGAGTTTCTCACACGATCGCATCGGACATTCACACCAGGCAGGATCTCGAGGAAGCGCGGCAGATCGCATCGCGTGTTATTCAGCTTGGCTGGTCGGCCATGTTCCCCGGATCTCCGGAATTTCCGGCGAGTCTACTTAACCTCCCGCAGTCCGACATACCGCCTCTGCTCTTTCGTTCCGGTGACGCAGGAGCTAACGAGAAAGCGATCGCTATCGTGGGCACGCGGCACCCATCGGAACATGGGCGGATGTTCGCTTACAATCTGGCAAAAGCTCTGGTTGAGGCGGGAATCGTGGTCGTCTCGGGGATGGCGGAAGGGATCGATGCTGCTGCGCACAAAGGCGCGCTGGACGCCGGCGGCGTGACAATCGCCGTGTGGGGGAATTCACTCGACAAGATATACCCGCCCTCGAACAAGAAGCTGGCCGAACAGATCATTCAGCACGGGGCGGCCTACTCCGAGTATCTGCCCGACACCGCACCCGACCGATCTCACTTCCCGGAACGTAATCGCATCATCTCCGGGCTGTCCGACGGTGTTGTGGTGGTTGAAGCCGGAAGAAAATCAGGCGCGCTTATTACTGCTTCACAGGCCCTCATTCAGCAACGGGAGCTGTTTGCGGTACCGGGTCCGCCGAATGCGAAATCGAGCGAAGGAGCCAATGCGCTCATCAAGCAGGGTGCCCGACTGTTGACCTCCATCGAGGATATCTTCGAGGAACTCCCGCGACTCAAAGGGGAGGTTGTCAGTCGAAGGCTGGCGCAGCTGCCGGAGATGACCGAAGTCGAGAGGAAAATCGTCAATCTTCTGGCCGAAGGACCGAAACAGGTTGACTATATGTCGCGCGAGGTTAATTTATCCGTGCCGGAGATGATGGAATATCTCCTGGCGCTCGAGTTGAAAAACATCGTGAAAGAACTCTCCGGAAAGCGATACATTCTCGCGGAAGACTACGCATGATCAAGAAAACGACCAGGATTGTCAACAGGCTCGGACTTCATGCACGCCCATCGGCGATGCTGGTAACGGTGGCGACCCGATTCGAATCAGAAGTATTCTTCACGAAGAACGGCCTTCGCGTAAACGGCAAGTCGATTATGGGGGTGATGATGCTTGCGGCCGAGCAGGGATCGGAGCTGATGGTAGAAGTCGACGGACCGGACGAAGAGAAGGCTGCCGAAGAGATCGTCAAGGTGATTCAGTCCGGGTTCGGCGAAGAGTTGTAATATAAACGCTTGCCTTTCAACGTTAACTCCCCTTATTTTCCATTTCGTATCCGACACCCTTACAGGCTGCAAAACTATGCTGAACAAGAGAAAAGTGATCAGAGGCGAACCGATTTCCGGCGGGATTGTGCTCGGAACGGCGCGGCTGGTCACACCGGGAGATGTCGATGTCGCCGAGATCGTTATACCGGCTTCGCGGGTTCGGGCGGAAATCGAGAGCCTCGACAAAGCGATCGAGGACACCGTTGCAGAACTTCACGAACTGCGCGATTCCGCCGACCGCAGGATGGGTGGCGCGGTATCAAAGATATTCGACGCGCAGCTTCTCATTGCCGGCGACATTGAATTCCTGAAGCAGGTCAAGAATGAGATCCGGAGCCGCCGTCGCAACGCAGCCTTCGTCTACAACAGCTTCGTAAGGCATACTACAGCGCCGCTCAAACATGCCTCTGACGAATACCTCGCCCAGATGGCCTCGGATATCGAAGCGGTTGCGAGTCGAGTTCTGTCTCACCTGAGCGGATTCGAAAAATGCGAATTGAACTTTCCGGCCAATACAATCGTCCTGGCCGGCTCTTTGTCGCCGGGTGACATCCTGAGTATGAGAGAACGCCGTGCTATCGGGTTTTTGGTTCGCGAAGGGGGAAAGAACTCCCACATGGCCCTGATCACGCGGGCCCTGTTCCTTCCGGTGGTGCTGAGCGAGGAAGCGCATAAGGAAATCGAAAACGATTCCAGAGTCATCCTCGACGGTACCAACGGCGAAGTGATCATCAATCCGACCGACAATGACTGGGCCACGTTCCAGAAATTGAAACGTCGTCAGGGGCCGGCAGTAATCGCACGGGTTCGCAAATTGGGAGAGGTCCCTCCGGTTACAGCCGATGGCAAGGAAGTTCCGGTGGGGGTTAATCTGACCATTCCGGGGCCGGTCGACGACGTTCTTGCGCAGAAGAAGTTCCCGGTCGGGCTCTATCGTACCGAGTTCCTATATCTGGCCAACTATGAATTCCCCGATGAAGAAACGCAGTTTCAGTATTACTCTCAGATCGCGCAGAAATACTCGAAGTCTTCGATCGCATTGCGCGTCTTCGACCTCGGATACGACAAGCTGGCGGTCGATGAAACCTGGCCGCACGAAGACAATCCGGCCCTCGGCTGGAGAGGAATCCGGGCCCTTCTGGATATGGAAGACGTCTTCGTCACGCAACTTCGCGCCATCCTCCGCGCCTCCGCTCTTAACAACGTGTCTATCATGCTGCCGATGGTGACCGACGGCGCAGAGATAGACAGGGCGCGGAAGATCCTTTCGCAGGTAAAATTCGATTTGAAGAAGAAAGGTGAGCCGTTCGACGAAGACATCAAGTTGGGAATAATGGTCGAAGTACCTTCGGCCGCGATGATGGCTGAGTCGCTCGCCCGGAAAGCGGATTTTCTGTCGATCGGAACCAACGATCTCACGCAGTACACGCTCGCGTCCGACCGGATGAACATTCGGGTTTCGAACGTCTACTCGGCTTTCCATCCCTCGGTCCTTCGTCTCATTCGCATGACGATCGAAGCCGGTAAGAAAAGCGGCATCCCGGTGTCGATCTGCGGCGAGATCGCGGGAGATTTGCTCGCACTGCCGCTGTTTATCGGACTCGACGTGGACCTGTTGTCGATGAGTCCTTCGAGGATCTTCGACCTCTACCGGCTCGTGCGCAAGATCGACGCTTCGATGGCGAGACATCTTGCCCTCTCGGTTATGGAGAGCACCACCCAGCAGTCAGTGCTGAACAAACTGCAGTCATATAAACAGGAATTAGAAAAGAAACCGTTTAGAAAGAGGAAGTAGTCCCTTGTCAATACTCAACGACATCGAGAAAATCAGGGCCACCGATCCTGACAATATGTACAACCGGATATTCGACCTGCCGGAACAGATGGAAGAAGCGCTCAGAATCGCCAAGACCTGGCAGGTGGACGCATCGTCGTTCGCGGATCCCCGCAATATCGTGGTGATCGGTATGGGCGGCTCCGCTATCGGCGGCGATCTCGTACGGTCCTTTCTCGCATCCAAGCTGCTTATCCCCTTCAACGTAATCAGGCACTATGTTCTGCCTGAATATATCGACGATGAATCGCTGGTGATCGCTTCGAGCTACAGCGGCAACACCGAAGAGACGCTGGCCGCGTTGGAAGACGCGCTTCATCGCAAATCAATGATCGCCGCGATCACGACCGGCGGCATACTCAAAGAGGTAGCCGGCCTCAATGAAATTCCGGTTCTGCAGGTGCCGGAGGGATTGCAGCCCAG
>CAZFOY010000019.1:0-56690 GCA_964520865.1 uncultured Ignavibacteriales bacterium
ACAACAATTACGACGGCTATGGTTCGTCGTACGATTGGGTGGTAACGGGGCCGGAGGCAGACTGTGTGGTGAGCATGCTCCTGCGGGATAAAGCGGGGAACGAAGCAGATGATCAGGAAAACACTCATTTGCGCATCACCCCAACATGTCCTGACTCTGACGGTGACGGTGTGTGCGACGCAGACGATATCTGTCCCGGTCATGATGACAACGTAGACTCCGACGGCGATACCGTTCCCGACGGTTGTGACGTCTGTCCCGGCTACGATGACCGTCAGGATGCCGATCACGACGGTATTCCCGATGGCTGCGATCCATGCACCGATACGGACGGTGACGGATATGGTGACCCGGGCTATCCCGCCAATACCTGTCAGATTGATGACTGTCCCAACAAGCCCGACCCGGACCAGTTGGACTGCAATCAAAATGGCATCGGCGACGTGTGCGAACCGCCTATTCAATGTGCTGATCCGTCGAACTGGACCAGAACAATTGGAGGCGCCGGATACGATGCCGCAGCATTCGCAACTCCGATCTATGACACCACCTGGACAAATACCGTCACCAACCATGAGATGACGGCGTACTATGAGAATAGTCCCCTTGTCCTGACCGTACCGGAAGATCAGTCGATCGATTACCGGCTTGAGTGTGGCGATGACTATCCGAGATATGCCCAGATATCCAAGAATGGTGTTGTTGTAGACAGGTTGGACAACACCGACCCCTCAACTTTCGGTACAATCGTGACGGGATCCTTTGCCGCCGTCGAGGGGGATGAAGTTCGAATTGAAGTCAATCCTATTTCGCAAGCCGCCGACGGCAAAGGCGGTGATGCACCGGCAGCAGCTGCGGTCAGTACCAACGCGCATTTTGAGTATGTTACAACTGAGACCACGGTCGACCAGATCCTGTTCAACAGCTATCTCCTGGCCGGAACCAAGACCAACGAAAGCGCGGACTTCATTGCCGTCAGCACCGATGAATGTGGCAACGTTGTGGATTCAGCAAACGCGGGTACGGCTGATGACGACTATGCCCAGGCTGCGTGCCTGACGGTTGATCATCATGTCGTGGTAGTCGGTTATACCCAGTCCGCTACCGATAAGAGCATGGTCGTTTCCAAGTTCGGTTATTCGGGAAGCGGAGCGATCACGTCGGATTGGAGTCAGACGTTCAGCTTCTCCGACGACGATCGAGCCTACTCCGTTGTCGAAGCATATGGCGGCGGATATCTCGTGCTCGGAACAACTTTGAACGGAAGTTACAGCGATCTTACCGTTCTTAAGATAAACACGGATGGAACGCTGCAGTGGCGGCAAACCTATCCGACCGCATCGGATGAACTGGCCGGCGAGATCATTCAAAGTGCGACCGGCGACGGATATTACGTCGTAGGAACTACCGGTGGTCCTCAGCCGATCAACTACGATGTTTACATTATTAGAATCGACGCATCCGGAAACCAGCTTTGGACAAGTACGATCGGCCAACCCGGATACTACGAAATCGCCCGAGCGGTTGTCCAGTCGGACGACAACAATCTCATTATAGCCGGTCAATCGAGTGAGGACGGTTATTCTGATGCCCTGTTGATGAAAGCGTCCGGAAGCAACGGTGCCCTGCAGTGGTACAAGCTGATCGGCGGGGACGGCTACGAGAACGTCTTCGACGTGATGAAGAACGGAACCAGCGGGTACGTTCTTGCCGGCAGAACATCGCAGCCTGCGCCAAGCTACTGGGACTGCTATTTCGTCATAACCGACAACGACGGAAATCTAATCTGGGCCGACACGCTGGGCAACGCCGACGATGATGAAGCGTTTTCGGTTCAACCTACCATCGACAATGGATTCATCCTCGGTGGTTATTCCAAAGGAAACTGCGCGGCTGATATGTACGCCGTCAAGTTTGTTCCGGACTACCCGGGCCAGCCGACGTTGGCATATCCTATCGCGGGCGAGTCGTTCTACGATGTCGAATTGCCGCTCATGGATTGGAGCGACGTCTCCAATGCCGAGTCGTACAGGATCCAGATAGACAACAACTCGGACTTCAGTTCGCCCAGGGTCGATCAAGCCGATATCACGGCCTCGGAGTTCCAGCCTCCGGGTCCCGGAACGACCAACGGATTGAAGGAAAACACCTACCACTGGCGGGTGCGAGGCCACAACAGCGCCTTCGGTGACGGTCCCTGGTCATCGTCCGGTCAATTCAATGTCAGATACGCGAAACCTACGCTGATATCTCCTTCGAGATACTCCACCAGCGGCGCCGGTTCCAACAAGTCGTTCTCCTGGGAACAGATGCCCGATGTCGGTTCGAATTACCGCATTCAGGTGGCAACCGACAACGCATTCACTAACATCGTGGTTGATGAAATCGCCGGCTACTGCCTGAACGGTTATTGCAGCTATACATCCTCGCACGCATTTTCGGCGGGGACGTATTACTGGCGCGTGAAATCCATTCATCCCAATTTCTACTGGTCGGATGCCTGGTCGTTCACTCTGATAGATATCAACCCGTCCTGTCCCGTTCTCTACAGCTACAACGGAACAGAATTTGTGCAGGAGAACCCCCTCCTGACCGCCTGTGAGCAGTCGGGATATCTCGATGTCGTGACCGACTACTATCAGTTGAATTCTAAAATCGCGCCGAAAGACGGCAAGATCACGTTCCAGCTGCGCGAAATGGAAAACGAAATCACCCATCTGAGTGATTTTGAATTACTGACTGTCGACCACAGCGTTGATTCAAGGATCGGCTGCTCCGTTGACGGCCAGATCTTCTCCTACAAAGCCTCCTTCAGTCCGATATCGGCGGTCGATCAGAACGGAACCGACCAGCTCAAAGCGATAGCCCAGACTGACGGTAAGCTGTTCAAGGCGGAAGGTGCCGGTTCATTGACCCTTACCTTCTCCAACTATGGGACGGAAACCGGCGTGGCGTTCGGGGCCCCCGGAAAGACGCCGTGCCTCGACAATCCGCCGGCCGGAAAGGAAGGAGTGGCCCAGGAGAAACAGCCGATCGTTCCCCACAAGTTCACTGTCGAGCAGAAGTCGTCCAATGGCTCCTGGACAACGTTGCCCACCGTGCCTACCCGTGTCAATGCTGCCGGGGAACTGGTGATGACGAACCTGTTCGAAAACCAGCAGTCAAAGAACGTCACTATCAGAATCTCGTGGGACGATGGGTTCGAAACGGATGAGATCCGTCAGTACATTCCGTCGGACGAACAGCCGATCGTGAACATCTGGAAAGCTGACAACCATACGGTTCTGGCCGACAACCCGACGGCGAAAGCCTGGTCAGGGTTCAATTCGGCCGAGCCGCTCGAATTGAGAAAAGGTGACATGATCGAGCTGACCTTCGACGTCAGCGCGCTCTCGAATCCGTCACTGGAAAGAACGTACATCGTACGGGCTGTCGGAAAGTATGAACCGGACTATGCGGTTTACACCAACCTGCTCCCGAATGCATTCAAGATGTACAACAACTATCCTAATCCGTTCAATCCGACTACCACAATCGGCTTTGATCTGCCCAGGAGCGCTCAGGTGAAACTTGAAGTGATCAATCTGCTGGGTCAGACCATAAGCACGCTGGTGGACGGGCATCAGGAAGCGGGGCATCACGAAGTTGTCTGGGACGGCAAGAACAGTGAAGGTTCGTCGGTAGCGAGTGGAGTTTACTTCTACCGAATGACGGCGGATACGTTTACTGACTCCAAGAAGATGTTGCTCTTGAAGTAGCAACCATACGGTTTTATACCGTATGAGCACTGGCCCGGTGGTATCTACCCGATATCACCGGGTGTTTTTTTGCGCTTTTCATTTGCCTGCGCAGGCATTGACTTGGCCGTACTTTGTTTCTATATTTTAGATGACAGGATTTCAATTGCGGAGAGTATTCATTTCTCCGCCATTTTCGGGAGGAAGGGCCGGCGAGAAATATATCGAACCTGTGCATATTCAATGTAGGGCAGCCTCGTCTTCGAGCCTGCCATGGCCTGTGGCGCAGGTCCTTCTTAGAACCTGCCGGATGGGAGCGTAGCAGAGCGATCTATGGGGAAAGATTCGAAGAAGCAAGCAACCGTGAGTGGATGGGCAATCCAGTCAGCCCGTGGCAACGGCCGTTCGACATGACCAAAAGCAGGTTGAAACACTCGCTACAAGAATGGTCGGGCCTACTGATGACGCGATCATGGCGAAACTATCCCACAGCAAAACTGTTGGGCACCCGGGCGTAAAGATGGATATGCGAAAACGAAAACCAGGTAGCAACCCACCCCGAGCGGATGGGCCACGCGACTGCCGGGCGGTTGGGATAGTGCTGGCCGGCATTGTGGCTGCACTTGCATCACTCTTGACGTCGTGTTCCCGCCCGCTGGAGTTCCGAAGAGGAGACTGCCTTCCCTACGGTTCTTCGCCGATCGCTCTGTCCAGTCCCCGAATGATAGTGAGGGCATGGGCGCCTCAGGGCGATCGAATGGCGATTTATGTCTCCGACTACGCAAACGACCGGGTCGCGGCAGTTTCTGTCGAAGGCGACACCCTTATCAGACATTTCGGTGAGGGATGTTCCGGAGTATGCTCCCTCAGCGGTCCGACCGGGGTGGCAGTTGGCCCGTTCGTGGAATTCTTCGGACGACCTGTTACCGATCCGCCGGCAACATTCCGATTGTATGTTTCCGATTCCAAAAACGACAGAATTGTCGAATTCGATGAAAATGGTGAAGTACGCCGGACCTGGGGAGGATCGGGGCAGGGAAACGGACAATTCAACAGACCGTACGGCATTGCAGTTGATTTCGCCGGGAGAGTGTTCGTCGCCGACTCCGGCAACAACCGGGTGCAGGTATTCGATACCACCGGCCAGTATTTGACGGCCTGGGGCAGCGAGGGTTCCGATTCCGGTCAGTTTCGCGGACCTGACGATATAGTGATAGGGGTCAACGGAGACCTGAGCACGAGTTTTGTCGCGGTGTCCGACAACGGCAACGGCAGGGTGCAATTGTTCACACCGGATGGGACACTTCTCAAGATCATCGGCGGGTTAGGCGACGTGCGCGGCATGTGTACATTGTCCGATACTTCAACGCTACAAATCGAGGCCGTGGCACAGTACCAGAAGGCGCTGTACTATCTCGATGCGGAAAGAGGCGTTATTCGGCGAAAACTGGACTTGAAAGGATCGTTTCATCCGGTCGACGTCCTTCCCACTTCTTTGATCGCCGATCAGAACCCCGGCAGCGTCTGTTCGTATGGCTATTTTGAGGCGAAATAAGCGATGGCCCATCTGGCAGGTCCTTCTTAGAACCTACCAGATCGCTTCCATTTGTGAATTGTATGTGCGGCGTAACCTAGCCAGTGCAGAGTTGTGGCACATCTGGCAATCAAGACACGAAGAAGAAATCGGCCGCATGTAGCGGGCCATCCGAGCATCGCAACAGGGGCAATCCTCAATCCATCAGGGTGCAACCCGGCGACTCACCCAGACGTCTGTGTCGTAATTGCCCGAGCCGTCGGAAAGAACGTGAACAAAATACAGCAGTTGACCGTCCGCGGTAAGCGAGGGTTCCCCGACCAGGCCACTCATTACCAGCTCAGGGGCGCTCCACCCACCAACAACTTTGTGCGTTCGATAGATGGCCATACCGAACAGCGGATTGCGTCCCGAAGCATAGTACATGGTGTCGCCGCTGGCATCGAAAGCAGGTTGATAATCGTTTGTTGCTGAGTTGATCGTTGTGCCAAGATTTGTCGGTTGTCCCCAGTTTGAACCGTCGAAGGTCGACTCCCAGATATCAGCGCCACCGGATCCTCCGGGTCGATGCGATGCGAAGTAAAGCGTCACACCATCAGGGTGAATGGCTTCTTCGCCGTCCGGATACACTGAATTGACCGGCTCACCCAGATTCACTCCCGGGCCGGGCACGCCGTTGGTGAGATCTGCCACATAGATGTCCAGAAAATCGTCGGTCGGAGGATTGGCCTGATATCCCAGATTGGCCGCGCGAAGCGAGTGGAAATAGACTTTGTTCCCGTCCGGACTAAAACTAAGCTCACCATCGAGTGACTGAGTGGCCCCTTTGCCGAGATCAACAAATTGCCGATTGCCAAACTCGGTTTCGTCGCCGTATCGCGTGAGCATGTACGTATTGTCCGGCCGAGACAACATCTGAGCGGCGGAAAGATTGTCCTGTACATCCTCAAGGTACAAGACGTAGAGCTGGGTGCCGTCGCGAGATATCTCGATCGCATCCTGGGGACAGTCGGTATTGACGGAATCGTTGAGCCGTACCGGTGCGTCCCAGTCAGCGACCTCCGAAGTTGGCTGATGGGCATCAGTTCGTCCCGAGATATCCCGGTTACAGATCGGCTCTACCGGCTGGTCCGGCTGTGAGTCAGTCGATTTGTCTTGATCGGAGCAGCCGAAGGTTATTGCCGCCGTGAGCAGTGTGAGACGGAGAACGAAGGTTTTCATTCGCACTTCTCCTTTTGATGATCCCCTCAGAGTCAGTTGCGCTTGTCTTCAACATAGACGCCCTCGATAAGCTTGTCAATTATTACTCTCGGCACGGCCTGACTTCGGCGCCGGAAGACGGTCAATCGTGGACAACTTCGTAGCCAAAAGCGGTTGACAGCCAGAATATCGGCTGGTATACTGCGATAGACGCGCCGCAGGGCAAGCAGGACAAGGAGGTTGTTGCATCTCGGCATTGCTCCCGTCTGTCAGGACAGCGTGGTAAGGATACCACCGCACTCTTTCGAATTTTCTTCACAATAGACTTTGTGTGCGCATTTGCAGTGATGATCAATACTGGTCGAGTCCGGAGTGTACTTTGCCCGGAACTCGGTAATTCACTGATGGTGCACAAACAGCACCAACAACCCTTAATAATCTTCTGAGCACAAGCAGGAGTGCTCAGGGAGGGAGACTATGAAAGAGATGCGAAAAACAGCCATCGTGACTGCCTTCGCGTGGGCAGTCATGACACTGCTGGGGGCGTATGCAGTCGCCGCCCAGGACACGCCTTGGCTGGAGCCGTGGAGTGCTCGTCATGAAGTATCAGTTCCCAATCCGTGTGGTGAGGAGCTGTACGACTATCAGGTCCAGATCGTTCTGGATGCCTCGTTTGACTTCGCCGGAGCTCAACCCGGCGGCAGCGATCTGATGGTTACCGACAATGGGGGACAGGACTGTATTCCGTTCTGGGTCGAGACCTGGGACCCGGGCGCAAATTATGCCAGCATCTGGGTCAAAGTCCCGACCATCCCTGTAGCAGGCGCTACGATTTACCTTTACTACGGTAACCCCAGTCCGCCGGGACCGCCGCCGGGGGAACTGATGGAAGTAGGGCCGATCGGTCCCTGGGACAAACAGACCACGAACATCATTCCCGATGGTGGTCCGGCCACCGGCTCCAGTCTGCTGGCTGAGAACATGGTCTACGACGATGTCACCGGTCACTACTGGATGGTGTTCGCGAATTATAACAACGGCTCGGTCGGTCTTGCCTATACCGATACTCCCGATGATCCTGCGTCGTGGACGTGGTACGGCACAGTCGTATCGAGCGCAAACGCCCCGCACATCCTCCACTATGATGGGCTCTGGTACATTTTCTATGCCGACCAGACCTACAGCATGCCCGGGCGACCCATTTCCGTCAGTACATCGACCGACATCGGAGGGCCGTACACCAAAGTCACTCCGCCGATACTCGTCCCCAGTGAAACCTGGGAAACAGGGCGTGTAGATGAGCCGTACGTATTCCAACGAAACGACGGCAAGTGGATACTGATCTACATGGGCGACGCCGGTGGCACTACCGAACAGGTTGGCTATGCCGAGGCGGACAATATTTTGGGGCCTTACACAAAATTCGCGGGCAATCCGTGCATCCCATTCGGTCCGCCCGGATCGATCGATGCAGGGACGGTCGCCGATCCCTGGGTAGTGGAGCTGGACGATGTTTACTACATCGGCTACACGGTCAGTTCGTCGAAGAGTTCGCCCTGGCGAACCGCCTTGGTGACAACTACGGACTGGATGACTTTCACCAAGCATGGAGTGATTCTTGACCTCGGTGGAGCCGGTGACTGGGATCAGTACGATGCCTTCCGCGGTGCTGTGACGCGCTTTGGAGACACGTATTATTTTCCGTATACGGGAAAACGCAGCTCGGGCGGTTATTTGATGGGCATGGCAACAATGTCAGCCTTCCAGATGGTGTATCCGCCGGTGTGCAACGATCCCGAGGCGGTCTTTGAATTCATCGATACTTTCGAGGGGGACGCCCTGAATCTTGCCAAATGGTCGCCGGCCACAGGCGGCACCTACGATGTGAGCGGAGGTGTGCTCACGTTGACCGCGACGCCCAGCTCATACATACAGATGCGGGCGACCACGGCCGTCGGCACCGGCACGCTTATGGAAGCTGACGCAAGCCATCTAGATGCCGGCCTTAACCCTGGCGCTACCCAGGGGAACGCGGCGGCCGAACTCGGCTACAAGCGTGCCGACCTGAGCTTCGGAACCGAAGTCATTCGCATTCTGGATTGGCCGGACCTTACCTACTACTGCGTCCAACTCGCCGGCGGCGGTGCAGCGTCGCTCGACGGCGAACTGGTTACTTCGGTGCCTTTCGATGCCGACTGGCATACCTACCGGATCAATCGGACGACCGGAGGAACGGTGGAGTTCCAGATCGACAATAATCCGTACGAGGCGTTCGGTCCCACCTATGTACCGACTTCAGAGCTGTACCCCTGGCTGATGTCGTATTCGCGCAACACGGCACCGCAAAGCCGCTTCCTTGTCGATTGGATTAGGGTAAGGAGATTCTGTGGCACTGAAGTGTCTGCCGCTGTTGGCGCGGTCCAGTATCCTGTCTCGACTGTCTCCGGACATGTCTACAACGCAGGCACAGGTGTGTATGGCGTGCCTATCACACTGCTTGACCACAACGGTGATCCGTACGCGAGTGGCGTAACCGACAACACCGGCTACTATGAGTTCCCCGACATCCCCTGGGGGGACTATACGGTGAACATCAGTCCACCACTTGGTTTCCGCCCGGATGCCGAGGTTCAAGATATCACGGTTGCGGGCGTCCCGGTCGAAGTGGATTTTACGCTCGAACCGATAACCCTCGGCAAACTTCACGACGTCTGGTGGTGGATGGTCTACCTTGATGATCTCCGCCACGATGGACCGCGACCGGATGAGTTCACCGAGGACGAAATCAACGAGTGGGGACAGATGATCTTCGATCACTTCTACAGCCGTCCCGACCAGTTCGCCACGGAGATCGAAGGTGTCACGTTCGTCGGAAATCCGGCACGCGCGCTCATGTTTGATGATGTATGTTTCACCATGCTCGACGACGATCACTCGACCTATGAGTCGATGGTGAGATACAACCTGCTTGCCAACCTGCTGAACCTCGCTTCCGGCAGGCTGTTGCAGTCGTCAATCGCCACGCAGGATGGTGCGACGGTGAGTCAGGCGATTACCTATTTCGCCCAGATCTACGATGAGAACGCCGGTTGGGTGTTCCCTGAATTCGACAAACGCAACAAACTGATCAAAGCCTATCTGTCGCTTCGTGCTATGACGATGGGACAGTTGCTGCCGGCGGGAGTGGTACCGCTCAGTATACCGAACATCATGTATAAGGCCGGGGATCAAATCGGTCCGGATCAACTGCCTTCGGGATTTGCGCTCACGCAAAACTACCCGAATCCGTTCAATCCGACGACCACATTCGACTTCGCTTTGCCGTCAGCCTCACAGGTGAAAATCGATATTTACAACGTGGCCGGACAACATGTCGCCACGCTGGTAGACAAATTCCTGCCGGCAGGCTATTACACGGCCTCGTGGGACGCAAGTGCGGCAGCTACCGGCATATATCTGTATCGTCTGCAAGCCGGTAATTACTCTGAAACCAGGAAGATGCTTCTTCTGAAGTAGTCTGCTGTTGCTTGTTCGGAATCATACCCGCGGGCGTACACCCGCGGGTTCTTAATTGTCTTCAAGAGAATGGGTTCATACCGATGGAGCCATACCTGCGATTGCCGCCAGAAATAGAAAGCCGCAGCCGTAGCAAGGCAGGGGACGTGGCAGGTTCTAAGAAGGACCCGTCCTGCGGCGGTCAACCCTGCTTGTGTTCAAGCGATAGCACCGTTACGTCGTCGGTCTGAGTGGTCGTCCCGATATGTGTCTGAACCGCTGAGACGACAGCCTCGGAGATTGAAGATCCTTCCTCGGCGGCTTTTCGGACCGTTTCAAGCAGGCGCTCATCGCCGAACATCCCAACGCTGTTCCACGCCTCGGTGACGCCGTCGGTATACAGAAGCAGGGAGTACTTAGGATCCCAGTGAATTGACTCCGCACGGGGAGTTGTGGACGGGAGGGCAGAGCTTACAAGCGGACAGCTGACGTCGATCGTCCGAACTTCCTGTTTCGGTCCGATGACCAGTCCTCCGCTGTGACCGGCGTTTACGTAGATCAGCTCATTGGTCTCGGGAAGAAGCTTTGCACACAGAACTGTGACAAATTGATCAGCGCCGAAAGCTGAAATGTCCTCGCTCAGACGTTTCACCACCGATATCGGATCGAAAGCGTCCACTCGAGAGCAATGAAATGATGATTTCACGAGTGATGTGAGCATGGCTGCTGAGGCGCCGTGGCCGGCAACATCGGCGATCAACACCGAGATAGATCCGTCGGTGCACAGGGCGTAGTCAAAATAGTCGCCCGCTAATTCATCGCACGGCAGGTATTTTGCCGACAGGAAATACTCGCCGAGTTCGATTTCTCTGGGCGGAAGCATGGTCTTCTGCAAGGCGAGAGCGGCCGCCAGTTGCCGACGAGTCTTATCAATATAGGCCCGATTTGATTGCTCAAGTCGGCGTAGCTGCAGACACCGTTCAACCAATGCCAGGAGAACATCGCGATCGAAGGGCTTGGTTATGAAGTAGAACGCGCTTTCCCTGATCGCTTTAGCGAGTGACTGATCGGTTTCATGAACTGAGCCGGTCATGAGAATGACGTCAGTCGAGCTGTTGACTCGCTTTAATTCAGTCATCAGGGCAAACCCGTCCATGTCGGGCATTCGAATATCGACGATTGCCAGATCGGGCTGCATCGATCGCGCCATCACTACGGCGTCGCCGGCCGAACTGAATGTGGTGACGCTGTAGTTGTCGCAATCAAGCACTCGAGCAACCGTCCGCAACACGCCGGGTTCATCGTCGATTACGAAGATACGCCATCTATTATCGGAGTGGGTCATGTTTCTATCTATCCTCGATTGCAAATTGGAGGCGAATAGAGGTGCCCTTGCCGGGAACGCTCTGAATATCCATAGCACCGTCTATTTCCCACATTATCGAACGGCAGATGGAGAGCCCCAGCCCGTTACCAGTCTGTTTCGTGCTCACAAACGGGTCAGTCACCCGGGGAAGGATTTCTTCCGGTATGCCGCAACCATCGTCGGATACTACGACTTCTATAAAGTTAGGCCGCTCGATAGCTTCGATGAATAGTTTTCCGCCGTTGTTCATCGCATCCAGCGAATTTGCCACCAGGTTCAGAAACACCTGGCTCAGATCGCCCTGGTTGCCGCGGACGACGGGCAGCTCGGACGGAATGAGTTGGGACAGGTCTATGCGCTGACGACGAATCCTGTCCCGGAGTACGTTTATCGATGTGTCCAGGGCTCGCCGGATATTGCCGTTGCCGATACTCTTGTCTCCCGATCGGGCGCTTGCCAGCAGACCGCCGAATATCCTTCGACAGGTCTGCAAGCCGGACTCTATTACCTCCAGATCTTCGGCCAGGGTATCAGGTCTGAGGCTGCCGTTCTTGATATCGAAATGAATCTGCTGAATTAGAGGAATAACCGACCCCAGGGCGTTATTTACGTCGTGAGCGATTCCTCGCGAGATGTCCGCAAGTGCGCCTTTACGTTCCGCCTGCAGGACCTGGTCCTCCAGAATCTCAGTTCGGTGCAGATACTGCAGGACAAGGGAAAGCATCGGCATCAGCCGTTCCACCAGTTGAGCTTCAAACGTTCCGAGACAAGCTGATCCGCGCGATGATACCTTTAGTATTCCTAACGAACCGTCCGGAGTTCGAACGTAGGCGCACAGGATGCATTGTTCTCCCGGCGCACCATCGCTCAGTACCGGCGCCTCAGCGAGCCGCTCGACTACGCTCGAGAGGCGAGATGGAATCGAAGGCGTCCATCCATCCGGACTGTTGGTGAAGAGACCAATCTCAATCTCAGGCAGATGCCCACACTGACTGAAATCCAATTCAACTCTTTGGCCGATTCGCTTGCTCTTGGCTTTGGTCCAGGCTATTTGCTCGGCGACTAACTCGAAAATCGACGAATTGGCTTCGGCCACAAAAAGAGTTGCCGAGTGGTTATATTGCGTGATGTCACGTAAACCGTGAATAATATCGTAGATGGTATCTTTCGGACGCTGTCGGTTCGCAATCTTGTGCTCAACACTATGTCTCAGCTCATCAACCTTGTCATCGTCGTAATCGCCGATAGCCTCGGTGATAACTCCGGCAATTGCATGGAGGTTGCCGATTACGCGCGAGGTTACCGCGCCGCGCGGCCATCGGATGGCAATCACTCCCCACGGTCGATCCCGGCGGTTCACCTGCGCCAGGATCAAATCCTCGGGTATGGCCGGTTGTCTGAGTTTCAGAAAATCGTTGAGCAATCCCAGGTTCCATTGCGAACCTTCCGGGATTGTAAATGCCAGATCGGCGACTCGATGCAGTCCGCCAAGAATTGCGACAGCACCGGCCTCGGCGTTGAGCGCATGTATCGCCTGCCTCAATCCGTGGACCATCATTTTGCGTGGGTGCTTAAAGCGAGGCAGACTTGAGCGCAATTCGACAAGTGTACGCCAGAGCCGTTCGCGGGATGATTCCGATCTAGCTCCCTCTTCGGGTAGCCTGTGTATCATCCGTAAACCTTCGACTCAAGATTTATCTACTGCATTCTAAATCCCCGGCCCTCAGAGCGCAACGATAATCTGTTGGCGCACTGATGCGGGCAACTGGCTCGCCCTGGCCCCTTGTGCCCAGAGTGGGGGGGTAAAAAAAAGAAGTGGAACCAATGGACATCGGGAATCCTATCCGGTACATTACATCAAATCAATCCGGAGGAATTTCATGGCTAAACGGGAAATCAAGATACCGCGCGGGTATAACCCGAAAACGCAGGCGAAAGTCGGACTTTTCGCCGCCCAGCTCGACCGCCAGCTCAACTGGCTCAAGCAAGAGGTCAAAGGACTGACGGTCAAACAATTGGAATGGCAGCTTCGACCCGGCATGAACACAATCGGTATGCTTCTGGCGCACCTTGCGCTGGTCGAGGTCTGGTGGATCAATGTGGCGCCGACAGGGATGCCGTGGGAGCCGGACGGTAAGAAGCTGATCGGGAAAGTCTGTGGGTTCGACGATGACGGTATGCCGATGCCACCGAAAGGGAAGCACGCCGAGATACTGAAAGGGTATTCGCTCGAGAAGTATCTGGCGGTGATGGCGAAAGCCCGTCGTTCGATCCACAAAGAGATGAAGACGTGGCGCGACCGCGACCTCGATAAATTCTATACCCTGAACAAGAAACAGTTTTCGAGGACATGGACGCTATACCACGTGCTGGAGCACTTTGCTTCGCATTTCGGGCAGATCCTCCTGCTCAAGCATATGATGCGCGACGCCGGCGTGTTGAAGGGGAAGAAGGCGTAGTCCGGATTGTCCCGGCCATCATATCACGGCTGCAAACCACTAACGAATCGAAGAAACAACGAGAGGAACCCCCTTGAGCATGGGCGTTGACCAGGTTCCGGCGCGCACGTATGCGAGAATTGCCGGCGTACTTTACCTGATAATCATAATAGGCGCCGGCTTCAGCGAAGGGTACGTACGCGGCAGCCTCATAGTCCCCGGCGATCCGCTTGCTACCGCCAGCAACATCGTCGCCTCCGAAGGACTCTTCCGATTCGGCTTCGTCAGCGACCTTGTGGCGTTCATGTGCGATGCGGTCGTGGCGGTTCTGTTTTATTTTCTGTTTCGGCCCGTAAGCAAGACCCTGTCACTCATCGCAGCTTCCCTCAGGCTCATTGCCCATCCGGCGATAGCCAGCCTCAATCTGCTGAATCATATGTCGGCCTTGCAGGTTCTCACCAACCCGCATTTCACGACGACTTTCAGCGGTGAACAAATCGCCGCGATGGCGATGCAATTCCTCGCCGCTCACCGTACCGGATATCTGATCGCAGGCGCCTTCTTCGGACTTCACTGCCTGATTCTGGGATATCTGATAGCGAAATCCAGCCTCTTCCCGAGATTGCTCGGTCTGCTGTTGATCGCAGCTTCCTTCGGGTATCTTGCCGAGAGTTTCGGCAATTTCCTGTATGCCGGCAACGAAGTTATTCTCAGTTGGATTGTGGGAATCTCTGCCGGAGTTGCGGAGATTTCATTATGCCTCTGGCTCATCGTTAAGGGAGTCAGAGGCGGATCAGAGACGATATCAATATCGACGTAGAACCACGAGGATTGCACATCATCTGAGTATGTCTCGTCTTTGCATTGTCGAGCGGCGGAGATCGTCGCCGGCAAGCAGAGAAGGGAGGGAAATCAATGCCATGTCAGAAGATTCTACTCGCAATTCCGGTGTGTATCGTTCTCACATCCTGCAGTAACGATTTCAATGACAACGACTCCTACGGTGATTTGTTCTACGGCGGGCAGACGCAAGAGGGGCGGTCGCTTTCTCCTGCGGAGAGAAGAGCAATTGCAGTCGCAATTCCGTATTTCATTGAGAACGGACTGGATACGACAGGATGTTCGTACAAGATCACGCAGGACAGCGTCAATTTTCAGGTTGAATATGTCAAAGCATGGGATAGGCATGTACTACCCGGTACATCTCACGTATACTATACTTTTTCCGGTGGTATCGTGACCCTGAGAAGGAGTGACCTCTCATTCGTCTCCTATGGTACAGTGGATGGAATTACCTGAGAATGCTGTTAGGCGACCGACACACCTGAAATCGGTGCCGAGAACTTAATCACAAGTGCGCTGAGTCATACGTTAGTCAGTGAGGTATTCTGTTCACATTTCAATTGTAAACAGCAGTTCCCGGTTCTTTTCCGATGTTCTGTCGGCCCAGTCGTTCGTCCAGGTCATGCCGGCCATGACATGTCGGCGGTAGTCTATCGATGAAACTGCTACCTGTCGACCATTCGATGCGAGCAACTCGTACAGCTCGTCCGGAGTGATCCGGCCACGATTGTTGTAGGATAGGACGATATATTTCGTCGGCGTTTGCTCTATCAGTTTATCGATTGAGTCGAGTACCAGGTACCTGCCCGAGGAATCCTTGCGAAACTCTTCGAACTCCGAGGCTGCGAGGCGATCGGAGGTATCGCGTCTTCTCCCGGCCGCTCCGACAAGTTCCGGTTGATCATTCAAGCAGATAGTCGTCCAGAGGTGATAATATGAAGCATAGCGTACCCGCGATGGCGGCATCTTCGCATTGTTGGAACCGTAGGGCGGGTCAAAGTACGCGACATCGGCGTTGATCTTCGGCAATATTCTGAATATGTCACCGTTAAAGATGGCATGCTCCGGGGAGTACCGAGCGAATTTCGGCAGCGTCATGTGCATTGTCTTGTAGGAACGCGCCGACCAAGTCTTCAGGTATGCGGCATGGTGACCTACGGAGTTGTCGACCTGATCCATGGCGAGAATCAAGCTCGTCAGCAGGACAGAACGTTCGATCGGATCTTCGGTCACCCGGTCAATCTCAGGACGGATGGCATCGAGCTTCACAGTGTTATGCCTCTGCCAGACACGCTTCCGGCCGTCTTTCTGAATCGAAGAGCCTCCGTTTGGTGCGCCACCGTATTGCTCGGTGAACCAGCCGCTGATGCCGGTCAGATTGTTCAAGTGGTAGAGCAAGGGAGTGTAGTATTCTGCCGGTTTTCGGTTGAGCAGATAGCACTGAGCAAAGACGTTTGAGAAAACTGCAATATCATTGCAGCAGACGGTGTAGCCATTGTTGGCCAGCGCCTGAGCCACTCTTGTCGTTCCGCTAAACCCGTCGAACACCGTCTTTGCCGAAATCTGGCCAAGTGCCCTGAGGATGTAAGGTACAAGTGCCCGCTTGGAACCGATATATTTGACTCCTTCGGTTTCCACGGCGATCGGTGGTTCAGCCTGACGTAGTTTTTCGGAGACACTCATAGGCAGGAGTAGTTTGCGGTCTTGATGAGCGGTTTGCAACCTTTTTTCACTAAGGAGGTTACGCCGATTCACGAAAAGCGCAAGCCCCGGTCGATTACATATCCGTGCGAATCGCCTGAAAACCGGCTCCGGGAGCGGATTTTCACCAGTTTTATGTTGCCTGTCCTATTTAACAGGTTTACGTTTGAGTCGGGAATGGACGCATTTGTCGATGTTGAACGGTGCGTAAAGTCCGTTGTCCTCACGAGTTACGAAACGTCCGCAAGTATGTAGACAACATGGTCGATACTCGGAAAAACGGAATTTTTTCACGGAGGGACCATATGCGTCTTGTTATTACCATTTTCCTGTTTCTTTTGTCTGTCTCACCGGCGTTCGGTGCAGCCCTTATTGCCGACCATAACGCCACCGCTCAATTCGACCAGATACCATCGAACATAATTGCAAACATCACCGCCGGATACAAGATCTACTACGGTCATACCTCCCACGGCAGTCAGGTGATCAGCGGTATCGACTATATATATGGCGACAATAATCTCTATGCCTCGCCGGTCTTTCACGAAGTCGCGGACGATCTTGGCTCCGGCGGAGACACCACCTGGGCGGCGGACATTCGCAGCTGGCTGACCGCGCATCCCGACTACAATATGGTCATGATGTCCTGGTGCGGCGGGGTTTCGATCAGCACCGAAGCTGATATCAACGTCTACCTCGACAAGATGAATGAACTGGAGAACCAGTTTGTTACGGTCAACTTTGTCTATATGACCGGACATCTCGACGGCACCGGGCCGACCGGAACGCTCTATCAGAATAACAACGTTATCCGCGCTTACTGTTCGTCGCACAACAAAGTACTTTACGACTTCGCCGATATCGAGAGTTACGATCCAGACTCGACATACTATCCCGACGAATCCGATGCCTGCAACTGGTGCTATGATTGGTGTTCGACCCATACCTGTTGTTCCGGGACTTGCGCCCATTCACATTGCTTCAACTGCTATCGCAAGGGACAGGCCTGGTGGTGGATGATGGCATCGCTCGAAGGCTGGAGCTTCTCTCTCGACGTTAACGAACAGCATTCGGACGTGATGCCTGCTCAATTCGAATTGAGTCAGAACTATCCGAATCCCTTTAATCCGACTACGCTCTTCAGCTTCTCGGTACCGACTGCTTCGCACGTTGTACTTGACGTCTACAACGTCAGCGGCCAGAAAGTGGCAACGCTGGCCGACGATTACTACAAGGCGGGGATGTACTCGGTGAGCTGGGACGCGGCGAAGTTCGCGAGTGGCGTTTATTTCTATAAGATGGATGCAGGCAAATACTCAGAAGTAAAGAAGATGGTTCTTCTCAAATAGATGCAGGCTCAATAACGAGGTGGGGATAAAGAGGCTGGTACGAATCAGTCTCGCCCAAAGTGAAAGCCTCCGGATGCGCAGCGCTCCGGAGGCTTTTCGTGTCTATCGAAACAAAACTTCGGCTACGGACAGGGCAGCGGTGGTGGTCCATCGCCGAACGAGTAATCGACAAGATAGATGATATCTGAGATATCGACACTCAGATCACCGTTAACATCGGCTTCTTCGAAGCAAGCTGGTGCCGGTCCGTCTGAGAATGAATAGTCGACCAGATAGATCAGGTCGGAAATGTCGATCGTATCGCCATCGTCGTTGTCGACATTCCCTCGGATTCCCCGGCAGCATCCGGGAGCGGGATAGCAGAGGTGATGCAGAGTTCCGCCGAGATTCGTCACCATCCCGTCCACGAGACCAAAATGCACGCTGACCTGACCGGGGCAGAAATCGAGTCGCGCCGAACCGAACACTTCGCGAGTGGAATTCGGCGGCAGGTACGTGGTATCTTTGGAAGGAATGATGACTTCCTGCCCCTGGTCGTTGTAGTAGTCGAAGTAGACTTTAACCAGGGCCGAATCGGTGCCGCTCGGGTTGGTCGCGCTCCCGGTAAACCAGATATCCTTGTGATCAGGATTGTCCGGCCAGGTGTTGTTGTACGGTCCGAACGACGGTTCGTTGGCTCCGGACAGATCGAACGGAGGGATCTCGTTCTCATCGACGGGCAACTGGAGCACATCGCCAACCCCGTCGCCATTCTCGTCCTCCTGTCCCGGATTGTATTCGTTCGGAGCATTATCGACACCGTCGGTAACACTGTCCCGGTCGTTGTCGGCTGATTCGGAAAAGGCGAACCGAATCTCGCAATCGGCCGAGCCGAGATTAAGCAGGCCGTCACCATCGACATCACTTACGTACTCCCGGACCGGTTGAAGGCCCAGCGAGTCATGGGGATCGTGCTGGTTGGTCTGCTGGCGATCATGTACATACCCAATGAAAGGGGCGCCGAGAATGGTTCCACATTGGAAGGCACGCACGGCGTGTCCGCCTACCGGATTGCCCAGGGAGTCGTCGTAGCTCACGACAATCTCCACATCTTCACCCCTTTGGATCTGATTGCAAATCCAGTCGAACGTAATATGCTCGTCGGCGGTCGATGTGTCTTTCGAGGTCACGCCGTGCGCCGAAAAGTCTCCGGGAGCGAGCGGGGCGCTGCCAAAGCCGCCGATACCCTGGTGGCTGCAGATGACCTTGTGATCGAGACCGTGTTCGTGCAAGTACTCGAACTTGCCACTGAGCATCGGTACGAACCCGACCCCCCGGCCCTGGGTGCGACTCGTGGCGGTGCGGTTGCTCAGGGAGTCAAGCTGCCCGACCAGCGTGCTGTCACCTTTCAGTCCGGGACCGTGATAGTTGGGGACGGGCAGACCGTATCGGTCTTTCAGGTATTCCAGGCTGTTCGCGATCGACATGGGGAAGCACTGATTGGCCGCCGTTTGAACGTTTGAAATATTCGGCTGCGTATGAATTTCGGTCGGACCTGTTGGCAGAAATATCGCCATATTCGGAAGGCGAGGAGAAGGCACGATTGAGGTGTGCAGATCTCCGGCACCTTCGGCATTGTATTCCACTTCGTCGATTGTGTAGCCCTGTCGCGTACCATCTCCGAAACTGGTCTGAGGCAGGGCGTCGATCTCGACTCTTGCTCCCAGAAGGAGCTTGGGTCCTCCCGTTCCGGCCCCATCGAATCCGGTGCCTCGGTATGAGCAGAAGAGCTTAAAGAATGTGGAAACGTCGGGAGACTCATCACCAGCCGACAGATACAGGTTCTGCACTACCCAGCCGAGATCGGTGTACATGTTCAAGTATCCCGAAGTCAGGCCGGCGTCGCCAAGTACGGTAGGCTGGTCGACGTCGAGCTCACCCCAGTTTGAATTGGGGACATTGGCGCTGTCGAACGTAAAGCTTATTTGAGAGACCTTCACTCCCGGAACGGAAAGCATCCAGCAGGCATCCTCGACATTATCAAGGGTGAGGAACTGGATACCGCCGACAGGGATTCCCAACGAATCCTGACTCGAGTAGAGGGGATAGACAGTCGATGAATTAGAATCGATCCTGATGTACGACGAATTCGGAGTACAATCCTGCGGTCGCAGCAGCACGTCCATGGTGATCGGAATATGCGCGCTGTATCTGATGGCCGCATCATTGTAGTCTTCGTCCCCCGTGCAAGGCCACATATCTTCAAAGTTGAACTGGATCTGTCCGCTTGCCTGCGTCAGTTTGCCGTCGGTGTCTACGGAGTCGACCGTCAAAATGCCGTGTGATGGCTTGTCGGGAGACTGCCTCAGGCAAATAGGCCCTAAAGTGGGACTGGTGCCTTTCATGCTCAAGTCAGATGCTTGAACCTCAAAAGTCTGTCCGATCAAAAGCGTGTTATCGGCCGGGGGTTCCATGGCGACATCAAGCTGCCCATCCTCGGAACAATCCAGGCCGCCAAGGGGGGTATCATCGCCAGGACCAAGACAGCCGGACCCGGTCCACAGGCTCGGATCGCACGAGTCTACCCGGATTGTACCGGAATTGACCAGCATATGAGTTATCGGCCAGTCCTGCGGACAGGTGGCGGTAAGGCAGGTGCTATTGTCACCGGCGTAAATGCCGTTCAGTTGCTGGCAATCGGCCCGGGTGAGACCGTCGATGCAGCCGCCATCCGGTGTGCAGCATGCTCCGACCGGGATCGGCTGGGTGCAGTCCACCTCAAAATCCGGTTGTATGATCAGGCCGCAGAGCCATCCTGCCGGCTGATCGGTTGAAGCATCGAACAGCTGAAGCTGAGCGCCTTCGATCGGAAGGAGCCAGAGCTGGTTGGTTTTCCTCGCTCCGGCCGAAGTAGCTATCATCGGTTCGTGCGATACTAACGTCTTTCCCTGATCCGGTAGCTCCACCTGAAGCCAGAGATTATAGACGCTGTTCACGATCAGGCGTCCGTCGCTTTCTTCGCCCGTGACAGTAATTTCGGCGGTCGACTCGATATCGGCAACGCACTGGATATTTACGGTAGCAGGCTCGTTGCAAGTGACGGAGAATTGAATCGTGCCGGTGCCGATCTCCCCGGGAATTGTCGGGGTATTCGCGAGGACCAACGAATTGGCGCACGGATCATCGCTGTGCAGTCGTCCCGAATAAGAAACGATAGCGTCCCCGCAAGCTTCATTCGGATCGCTGCCTGAACCAGTCGATAGCTGAAAGTCACCAATGGCATTGAAATGTGTTGTGTCGGCAGTCGCGCAAGTGGTCGATGTGCAATAAGTACCGTCGCCCTGATAGTTTCCACCAAGTGCTGCGGCACAGGATGGATCGGTGACCACACAGCTGTTATCAGGTAGACAAGTAGCACCCATGGGGACTTCAATGTTCGCGCTGAAATTGAGACTCATAGTCTCAATCGGCAGAATTTCGCCGTCTGAGGCACCGGTGGACTCCAGCCCGAAGCAAACCGGCGGCGATGAAGGGGTACACGGAAGGGGACCAACGCCTTCAAAAAAGTCGCTGTTGGTGGCAAGTACCGGTATCTCCGGCGTATCGGGATTGCTATCCTGGTCAACTGTGATCGTACCGTCCGAAGTGATCGGGATTATGCCCGGAGGGGGTGACGGCGCCGAGTAGTAAATCCCCTCCTCTTCCATAAGGCGTGAGGAAAATGTGAGAACCAGCGGAGGTTCGGTTGATGGCGGCACAACTCGGGTGAACTGCAACTGTATCGGTATATTTACCGCAAGGTGAAATGATCCGCCCTGATCGCACTCACGCGTGAACGTCATCGAGCCGGGGGCGGGCAATCCGAAACCGAATTGTTTCACTTCCCACTGTTCATCGGGATCTCCATTGTTGTACGTGACCGTGATCGGTGTGCAACTCTGAAGAGATAGCGCCACCAGTTCGATAGGCACCTGGTCCGTGTCTCCGACCGCGGGAAGAACCGCACTATCGAGACGGTGGACGATGCAGTCGGTCGGATCCAGCACGGATGGAGGCGTCGTGGTCAAAGGAAGAGCCTGCCAATAGACTCTCGCCTCGAACGGATCGCTCCCCGGACCGAAAAAACCGGCCGGAATTGGATCCGATTCGAACGAAATTGAACTGCTCTGGCAGTCCGGTTGGATGGTCATAAGATCGGCCCCCGGTGTGATTACGACCGTATCTGCCCCCGCAGATGCTGCGATGATAGCCTGGGAGCACACGAATGCCAGGGCAATCATCAGCCTACGCTGTTGTTTCATCAGGACTCCCTCCTGCGGTCTGATTGTAGAATCGTGCAACAACCGATCCCCTCAACCGGCCCGGTCAAGGGGTCGCACAGATTTATGTTGAAACTTGGTTTTGATCCGAGCGCTTGGATTAATGTATAGAAATTAGATCGTTGTTGTCAATATTTATCTGCCCCGGACTTTTGCCCCTACTCGAGCGGATCGATCGGCAGTTCCCCTCTGGTTTGATGCCCGCCTCGTTGTCGCCGTTCACGAATACTCGCCAGTCTGACCCGGATCATTGTCTCCTTGACCGTCTCATTGGGGCGAAGAGGAACATCGTACTCCTGTTGAAGCTCCATGACATAGTCTCGCTCCTCCTCCTTGAAGGGAAGCGCCTTCAGGACTGCCTCGAATGACTCGAACTCATCGGGAAGTTGAGGGAGAAGAAGGTCCCAGAGATCCTCCGGAATCTTACGACAATACTGCCTGACATGGGGAAAGTCTTCGATTGCTGTCAGTATTTGTTCAGAGATCTGAATGATATCACCTTCTTTGGCATTTTGAGCACCGTACATGTAACAGGAAAGGATCTATCAGAAGTTCCTGAGAAGGCTTAATTCGTCGCAAAGTACCTAAACAAAAGCTATTAGGGGCCTCAATTCGAGCGTGTAAAAGTAGTGCAATCTAATCCAGTTTCGACAAAGCCGGTTGTTTGGCCGGTTGTCGGCAAGCTCCGCATAAACCAAAAGCCGCTACGCCTTCGAAGGCGCAGCGGCCTATTTCGATGAATTCAGTTTTGTGCTCTACAATCGACGAATCCGCAAGCCGATCGAACCGTCAGTTCGCCGGCGCGGCAACATCGGATGTTACCCAGGGACAGAAGCGCTCCCAGGTACCGTGCAGAGGCAGATGATTGTCAGCCGGATCGCCGGCGTATCCGAACTCTCCCTGCATGCGTCCTGATGCACTGCCATCCAGATACTGATACCTGCCGACAAACTTGCCGTGACCGGAACCACAGAGGGGACACATCCTCGGGTCATCATAATACCAGGTACCGCTGAACCGCGCGATCACCTGCGTGGTCAGGTAGCCGGAAAGATAACCCTGAAATGTCCTTTGATTGGTGCTGTCCGTCGTAAAGGTACCTGAAAAGTAGCCGAGCGGAGTGCCGTCAGGACCGACCCAGAGACCGGTGAGACTTCCCGAAGATCCGCCGATATCATCACGGACCCATTCACCGGACAGGAGTCCCTGATCGCACACGCGGGGATGGAGCTTTCGCGAGAAGATCGCGACTCCACTCGAGGTATTGGTGCTGTCGAGCGGATAGTAGGCGAACAGATGCTCCAGTTGTCCGAAATCCCACTGGAGCGTCTTCGGCGCGGTCGTGAATGTCAGGGTGGGTGCGGCGAAATAGTAGATACCGCGTTTCATGTAGATTAACAGCGTGACGCCGTCGAAATCGTGATTAGTCACCGATGTCCAATAGAGCGACGACGGTGACGGACTCGGCAGGATCGAATCCTGATCATGCTCAAAACTGATTGTGCTGAGCAGATTGACAATCGAGACCGCGTTTACCGTCAACTTCCCCGACCAGTCTATAGGTTGAGGCGGCTGCGAAGCCGGTGAGGGCATCTCTCCCCAGACGAGCGTGACGGCGTAGATATCGTAGCTGGTATCGGATGGAAGCGGTGGAGTCGTGCCTGTGCTGTACAGATTACCCTGCGGTATGGATCCATCGTCGGGCAGGGCATAATGGTTCAATGTCTGCTGAACCTCGGCCGGTACGCTTGACTGCCGTGGACTCGAATTGTTGTCCGCGGTAGGCGATGTGCTTTTGTTGCTGCACGCAGCCAAAACCAGTGCCGTCGAGGCGATAATGAGTAGTGTGAAGAACTTCTTCATGGTCTCCTCCCGAGTAGAGACAGATAATCACTGAATGTGATGACCGCTGCCGTGCGGCCCGGAGTTAGTTTGGCGCTCTATAATTACAATATCGGTTGATCGGGAAGTTTGCAAAGGGAAATTCGCCGGGTGCATAGTCTGCGTGCACAACCGATTTGAAATCACCGGCTTTCATTTAGTGAAAAAGGATTCAGGAAGCCGTCCTGGCCCGCTCCGCATGCCGGTGCGACCAGATGAGAATGCCGATTCCGAAAAGAAAGGGCGGAATCGAGAGGTATTGTCCCATGGTGAGAAAGGAATGAGAAAGCGCCTGGTACTCTTTGACAAACTCGACCATGAACCGGCCGAAAAAATAGACAGTCATAAAAAGTCCCGCCAGCAAGCCCAGGGGTCGCTTTTCTTTACCGGTCCTTTTGTCAACGTAGTAGAGCAGCCAGAGCAGGAAGATCCCCAGCAGAAACTCGTAAATCTGTGAGGGATGGCGTGCTACCCGTCCGCCATCGTATCGGATGAAGCGAACTCCCCAGGGCAGGTCGGTCGGTCGGCCCACAATCTCTGAATTCATGAAATTCCCCAGACGAACCATCGCCGCCCCAACGGCCGCCGAAAAGGTAAATCGGTCGAGAATCTCCATTACCGAGAGCTTATGGCGTCGGGCGAAGAAGTAGAGCGCGATAAGCAGCCCGACGGTTGCTCCGTGGCTGGCCAGCCCGCCGTGCCAGACTTCGAGAATCGTCAGCGGGTGACGAAAATATTCTCCCGGCTCGTAAAACAACACGTGTCCCAGGCGGGCGCCTACAATAACGGCGATCACGCCCCAGAGAATGAATCGGTCGATGAGATCTATCGAATAGCCGCCGCGAAGCATCTGCCATCGCCAGAGCAGATACCCGATGACCAGCATTGATGCAAAAATGATTCCGTAATAGCGAAGCTCAAAAGGACCCAGATGCATGATGGTGGGATTCAGGTTCCATACGAAACTATGATGCAAGCGTTCCTCGTCTTGTTCTTCGGTTGCGGTCAAAGCATGGTGTTAGCTGGTCAACTATACTATTATACACAAAGTGGGGCAAGGATTAAAGAATAGCCGGCCGAATCCGGAAACCCATGCCCGGGTGTGGCGGAAATGGAGACAAAGTTCTACACTTGCGCCGTCTTTGAACAGCTTTTATACTACCGGTCAGTGTTCGGGCTCGCGATTTCGCCCTGCAACTTTTCACAGCCCGATCGAGATAACAAGGTGTCCGAATCAACGTGAGGTTCCCCATGTCCATTCAATATATGAAAGCCTTCGGTATCGTGATGTTAATTGCCGCTGTGTTTTCTTGCCCCGGAAAGGTCGGCGCGACGGAATTCGAATCGCAACATATTATGTTCACGCTCGATGTTCCAACTCACACGGCTCTATTCACCGACACCGGGACGGTCAACACTGAGCCGGGATGGAATCTCTTTAGACTGGGACACAACCTGAAAATCAAATCGTTCTCGATCGACGGCAAAGCAGAGGATTTCGTGGCCGTGGCGATCGAAGATACACTAAAGCTTCCGGCTGAGTTGGCTGTGAACCTGCCTGAATTCGACACCACCGGACAGCCGCAATTAGTCGTCTTCAAGACGAAGAAATCCGGTCCGATGGAGTTTGCGATTACGTACTCCGGAGAATTCTATCAGGAGACGGACAATATTCGATTCTCGAACGAGAAGGTGGGAGGAGAGATCACCGGCACCATTCTCGACAAGGGTGCGTACCTCAGCTCTGCTGCGATATTCTATCCCCAGGGAACCGAGCGATTGGCGAAATATCGGGTCACTTCCGTCATCCCTGCCGACTGGGAAGGAATCAGCGATGGAAATATCATCTCGTCCGAGGTGACCTTCGGTCAGAAAGTCCAGACGTTCGAAAACCCGTTTATTGCCGACGGAGTGACGTTCTTTGCCGCGCCGTTTGTCGTCAAGTCGGTGAATCTGAGCGGAACGAAAGTATCCTGTTACTTTTTCCCGGCTGATACCTCACTCATGGATAACTACCTTCGAGCTTCCGCGGACTACATCCAGATGTACAACGAGCTGATAGGTCCCTACGCATATAAGCAATTCACGGTAGTGGAGAATTTCTTCCCGACCGGATATGGTATGCCGGCGTGGACCCTGCTCGGTCAGGAAGTGGTCCGCCTGCCGTTTATTATCGGTACTTCGCTCGGCCATGAAGTACTTCACAACTGGTGGGGAAACAGCGTCTTTGTCGACTACGATCGCGGCAACTGGTGCGAGGGTGCGACGGTGTACGGCGCCGACTATCGCTACAAGCTGCTTTCATCACCCGGGGCCGCCCGCGATTACCGGAAGGACATCCTCAAGCAATATGTCTCTTACGTAGATCCATCGAATGATTTCCCGCTTCGCGATTTCAAATCACGGACCAGTCCGGATACGCGGACAATCGGCTACAATAAGGCAATGATGGTCTACCATATGATCGAGAAGATCATAGGCACCGCGCCTTTCTTCAACACCTGGCGTCTGGTCTACGACCGCTACAAAGGCCAGCAGATCTCGTGGGAAGAATGGATCGATGCATTCGAGACGGTGAGCGGGAAAGATCTGAGTTATATCATCCCGCAATGGATTGACCGGGCCGGAGCACCGACACTCGATGTATCCGTAAACGGCGTTACTCCTGCCGACTCCGGCACCGGACGTGTCGTCAGCCTCGATTTGAAAGAACGTGGCGACCAGGTGTACACGCTGACCGTGCCCCTCCGCTTCACCGGCCCGCAGATGACCTATGATACATCGGTCCTGCTCGAAGTCCCCAGCGCGACCTGCTCGATCACCGTGCCGGGCACGCCGACTTCGGTCGATGTTGATCCTGATTACGATTTGTTCCGTCGGCTTTATCCGGAGGAAGTTGAACCGGTGGTCGAAGCGGTCATAGGAAAGGAAGCCTGGAGCTTTGTCTCATATACATCGGATACTGCGCTATTGGGCGGATTCAGCTTGTTTGCGCAGAATTTCTCCGGCGATACCAGCATCGCAATGATTTCCGCCGATCAGCTGGCCGCATCAGATACTTCCACGGCACCTATATTGTTCGATCCGACTGCCCTGCCGGATTACCTTGCAGGTCAAATTCTGATAGGCGCAGATTCAGTGACAATTGCCGGTACGAGCTATCCGAGAGCGGGATACACTTTTGTCTTATCCGGGCAGAACTGGAAGGGGCACGACAAGTATCTTGTGCTGATATCGAGCGACGCCGGTTCGCTCCCGCGTATCGGACAACTCGTCCCTCACTATGGCAAGTACTCGTATCTCGTGTTTCAAGGACCGAAGAATGTCGGCAAAGGGCAGTGGCCGGTTACGCAGTCGCCGTTGAAAAAAAAGCTCCCGATGTGATCGGTAGACGCTGTTGCAGGCGATATCGTGGTGAATAGCAAGCCCCGGCTCAGAATTGCCGTGATCGGGGGTGGCGCAGCCGGTTATTTCGGTGCGATTGCCGCGGCCGAGAAGAACCGCGATGCTGCGGTTACACTATTCGAAGCAACCGCTTCGCCTCTGGATAAAGTCAGAATCTCCGGAGGGGGAAGATGCAACGTTACTCACGCCTGCTTCGATCCGAAACTCCTCGCTGACTCATATCCCCGGGGAGGCCGTGAATTAATCGGTCCATTCAACCGGTTCCAGCCATCCGATACTGTCGACTGGTTTCTCAAGCGGGGCGTTCAATTGAAGCGGGAGGACGACGGGCGCATGTTTCCGACCACCGACAGCTCCGATACGATAATCACCTGTCTGAAGAAGTCTGCATCGAACGCCGGAGTGATTACGAAACTTCAGTCGCGAGTGTTGAACGTTGCCCGCTCGGAATCGGACGAAGATCGGGCAGGGTTTGAAGTCAGGTCCTCGGACGAGGAAGCGCGGCCGTTTGACCGGATTCTCTTAGCCACGGGAAGTAGTCCGCAGGGATACCGCATTGCAGGGTCACTCGGACACAATATAACTCCGCTGGCGCCATCTCTCTTCACGTTCAAAATCAGGGACCCGCGGCTCGAAGGTCTGTCTGGCGTCAGCTTCAAAGAGGCTGCGTTAACGATGCAGGCGGGAGAAGCGTCGTTTTCGCAATCGGGTCCGGTTCTCATCACCCATTGGGGATTGAGCGGACCGGCCGTACTCAAACTTTCTGCTCGGGGGGCGAGGAGCCTCAAGGAAGCTGGCTACAAAGCTTCACTACGCATCAACTGGCTGCTTGACAAGACATCCGAGGAGGCAATTGACCTGTTAAACATCCTCAGACGGGATAATCCGAAGAAAGCTATTCGTTCGATCGCGCCTGACGAAATCCCGAAGCGATTCTGGGAACGGATCGTCGGGAACGCCGGCATTTCAGACGACATTACGTGGGCAAATGCCACCCGGAGAAATCTACAGGATCTGGCTGCCTGTCTTACCCACGATGACTACCACATCATGGGGAAGGGCATATTCAAAGAAGAGTTCGTAACTTGTGGAGGAGTCGATCTGCGGGAGATTGATTTCAAGACGATGCAGAGTAAAGTGCAACCGGGGCTCTTCTTTGCAGGCGAGATTCTGGATATCGACGGCATCACCGGAGGATTCAACTTTCAAGCTGCCTGGACCACCGGCTGGATCGCCGGACAGCATATCGCCGATCAATAAACCTCGTCCCGCGCCTTTCTTGCCATCCTGATCAACTCCCAGTATGGAGGTCGATATCCCCGCTCCCTCCGGAAATAAGCTGCCATCCTGGCGAGTCGTGACTTAATCGCTTCGTGATCACTCGACAACTGTCTGTTTCTGAGGGCAGCTTCCGCCGACATCCCTTCCGGCACCGGACCTATTCCGCCGAACAGGTTGAGCGTCGCGCTGTACAGCTTCAGCACTCGGCCGACCGGGAGCATGAACCGGTCATACGTCAGCGTCTTGCCGGAATCGGCCGCTTCAAGCATGACATCGATCACCGCATTGTCAAGATGATCCTTATAAAGTGTTTCCGGGTCGCGCCATTCGGCTACCACAGCCAGCTGTGGGTCGTATTCGAGATCAGAGGGTTCCTCGGTTTGGAAATGTCTCACGCCGAATGCCGCCAGCCAGTTGCGAACACCGGGAGACGAAATATGCGAGATCTTCATCCAGAGGGTAATCCCCATTTTATGGTAAGGGTACGACGCTACCTCGGAACAGAACAGTTTCGACGGATCGCTATAGTCCATGGCAAAGTCGTAAGGGATATGATGCTCGGTCGCGTCTCTTAAAGCGAGAGAAGCAGCTTTGTGAGGCAACATCGGATCTGCCTCAATAGCAGGCAGATCGGATCGAAGGCGAAGGACCATCACACGGAGTTTCGTATCTTTCAGATAGTCATCGAGCGTCGCGATGGCCACACCCTTCTCGATGTGAGCCTCGATTACAGATATCTTTTTGGTGGCACTGTCTACGTAGGCCAGAGCGACGTGGGAGAAGTTGCCGGGATAGTCACTTCCCCGGGCGATCAGCGCCGAAGTAGGAGCGCCTCCACGGGAGACCAGCATGTCGCCACTGTGAATAGTCACACCGAGAATTTCATTTGAGGGAGTTACCGAGGGTTCATTGTGGCACAACAGAGTCGCGGGGACGGAGTCGGGATCGAGCTGCAGGAGTATCTCTTCAACAGCCGCCCGCCCGCCATAGAGCAGTCGGTAAAGTTTGTCTCTGGCCGCTTCGGTATTCAGGTCCCAGTCAATCGACTGACGCTTGATTTCGTGTCGCATGCGAACATAGAGGTCCAAGAACCGCCTGACATCACGTCGCGAGGCTGCGACCAGCGGAGCGGCCTCGAAGAAGGCCTTTTCGATCAGCGAAGTATAAGGTGAAGCAGGCTGGATGCTCGAATCGGAAATCGAATTGAGGTATGAATCGATATTGTCTAAGGAAACGCCCAGTTGCCGATCCAATGTCGCGGAATCAAGTTCGCGTGCCGCGAGATATCTTGACTCGAGCGAATCCCAGAGCGCATCCTGATTCCAGGCAAACGGACTGGCTGTAACCTTGCCCGTCGGCTTGACCGACTCGACAGGCACAAGCAGAACGAGGTAGATTAATATCAGAACGGAGGCTGCGAGCGCAACACGATTGATCAGTCTTTTCATCGACTCCCGATCTTATCGCCAGAAAACAATTGTTCGCCCATAATCAGAAATCCTGATCAGGGTCTCCCACGGCCTCTTCCGGTTCGTTGGCCAGATCGGCGAGAAGCTCCCTGGCGGTGTCGGCGTCATCCGGCCGAACCTGGAATTTGACCGGGCCGGTCACCGGATTGAATCCGAGTCTCCCTCCGCCGAACAGGTCGACGAGTGCGTCGCTGCCCGGATGGTAGTCAATTCCGGACTCATCGAGAATCGACTTGGCAATCAGGATCTTGGAATGGTTCGAGGACTCAAACACGGTTACAAGCTCCGTATATTCCGGATGCAGATCCTCCTCGGGGGGCAATTCATTGACCAACGGCTCATCGCAGTCAGGGCACCGGGTGACACCCGGCTTGTATTCATAGCGACAGTTCGGACAGAACATGACAACTCCCTCCTTTACTTTCTGACAATATACATCATCGCGGAAGTTCAATGCAAGGGGAGACTGTAATCGCGAAGATGAATGCTGTTGACAGAAGAAGTTCTGAGCGGCTTCTTGGTTTGGGAGACAGTAAGAATGACCGACCGTCCAAACATCACCATTCGGCCCTTGAGTGATCTCGACTCGATCGAGGAACTGACTCAGCTCCTGCATCGTGCATACAAGATTCTTGCCGATATGCAGCTTCGATTTGTCGCTACTTATCAGGATGTCGAAACGACCCGAAAACGAATTTCCGGCGGGATCTGCTTTGTAGCCGAATGCGATGGGAAGATCGTAGGTACAATCACCTACTACAGCCCGGCTCATACCGGGGGCAGTCCTTTTCTGGATCTACCGGAAACGGCTCATATGGGACAACTCGGTGTGGAACCGGAGGTGCGCGGCCGGCGGATAGGAAAGCGGCTGATTGAGCAGGTGGAATCGGTGGCGATTGCCGATGGCGCTACGGAATTGGCTCTCGATACCGCCGAGCCTGCCCGTCACCTCATAGAGTGGTACGAACGTATGGGCTATCGGTTTATCGAGCACGTCCAGTGGCGAGTGACCAACTACCGAAGTGTGGTGATGAGCAAGGCGCTCAGACCGCTGTCAGATTCCTGACAAGGTCACTTCAATAGCAGCATCTTTTTGGTCGAAGAGAACGCACCTGCATGGACTCGATAGAAGTAGATCCCGCTCGCGACTCGATTTCCTGATTCATCCAATCCATCCCATACGGCGGTATGTTCGCCTGCCGGAAGTGTCCCGTCGACAAGAGTCGTCACCTTTTGTCCTACCACGTTGAATACATCGAGGGTAACGACGCTTTTCCGAGGCAGCTCGAAACTAATCGTCGTCGTCGGGTTAAACGGGTTCGGATAGTTCTGACGAAGCATGAATTTCTTCGGCAGGACTTCCGACTGACCGTTCACGTCGGTAGCCGTTCCGGTCGTGAAAGTTGATCGCGCCGACCAGGCGCCGGCGGTATCGGCGACGTTCGCCCGGACGCGCCAGGAATAGAGGCTGCTCTGCTCGAGTGATGAAACGGTGACGAACGTATCTGTAATGTTGTCGAGATCAACGGCGATATTTTGAAAATCAGTGCCCGGTCCTGCCTGCACTCTGAAGGTCACGGCCGCCGGCGAACTTGCCTTGGTCAATCCCGGAGGATATTGCCATTCGAGCGTGACTTCGGTTCCTTCAACAAACAAACTGTCCTGATTCACCGGGGGAGGCGGGGGAGTGCAGAATGTCCAGCTTCCTATGTTCGAGGAAGGGAGCGTCCCGGCGTGCGAGAAATTTCCGCCGAACCAGAGCCCGGAATCGTCGGGAGTAAGGCAGTAGACTTCCCCAGTCGAGCCGGTCGCCATTCCTCGGGTGCCATCGCCGACTCCGTTCCATTGTTCTCCATCGTATCTGGCCAGATGATTGGCCGGTATTGCGTCGACCAGCGTGAACGCCCCTGAGGCATACAGCTCACCGCCACGAGCATAGAGGGCGTAAACGGCACCGTTGAAATTTCCCATCGCGTGCCACGAGCTGCCGTCCCATCGGGCCAGGTTATGCACCTGGATAGTTGAACTGTCCGTATTGATTGCTGTGGTGAAGTTCCCGCCCGCGAACAGATCCGGTCCGCTAAGCGCTATCGAGTTGACACGCACGGCCGTGCCGGGGGGAACAGATCCGCCGACTCCCTGTCCAAGACTTCGCCAGTCGCTGCCGGTCCAGGCGGCAATATTGGCGGATGATACAGATCCTGAACTGCCGAACGAACCACCGACATAAAGCAGACTATCGCTTGCCTGCAGCGCAAAGACGCTTCCGGCTACGCCGTTATCGGTCGACGGGGAAATTACCTGCTGCCAGTCAGCATTGTTCCATCGGGCGATGCCGGAAACATTGAGTGCTCCACCGCCTGTGGTTACCGAAGTGAACTCGCCTCCGATATAGAGTTCGTTCTGAAAAATGGCGAGTGAACGCACGGTGCCGTCGGAGAATCCGGTATTGTCACCGCCGAGGCCGGACCATGCGGAGCCGTCCCACCGGGCGATCGAGTACAGCGTGTGTCCCCCCGCCTGAGTAAAGTCGCCTCCGGCATATAAGGCTCCGTCAAATTTCGTAAGCGCGTAAACCGGGTACTGGAAGTTATTCGGTCCTATCCCGACGAAACTGCCCTCTCTGACGCGGTGCCAGGCACTGTCGTGCCATTGACTCAGGCTGAAATCGCGCTGGTCGGCTCCGGCCTGCTCGAACTGCCCCGCGGCGTAGACCGTATCATCGTCTTTGAGAATGCTAAAGACATCCGCGGTCGCCGCCGATACGCCGTTTCCGAAACCGACCCATCGCTCCCCGTTGGATCGGGCAAACCCACCCGTCAACCCGGTGCAACTGCCGGTACTGCCGATGATATACACGTCGGACCCATCGGTCGCCACTCGTGAAACGGCCTGATTGGAATTGCAGGCACTGTTCACCGGATTCCAGACAGTGCCGTTCCATTTTCCCACATATCTCATCGCGGAATTCACGCCGAGGCCGAAGTCACCGCAGAAATAAAGCGTACCGTCGTCCGCCGTTGCGATATCATCTACTTGGAACGCGCCATTCAGACCGACGTCGTTCCATCGATGGCCATCCCACCTTCCGACATTGCGTACCGAGTCGCCTCCGGCCAGCGTGAAGGCGCCGCTCACATAGAGATCGGAGTCATGGATCGCCAGATGATATGCGTACGAGTTAACTCCGCCACCGACGTCGAACCAGGACTGAGTGGTGGCATTCCATCTGGCAATATATTTCGCCGGCGTTGCATTGCCCACGGAATTGAACAGCCCACAACAAAATACATTGTCTCCGCTCACGACAATGTCGTTGACTCGATTGTTGGTTCCCTGGGCCGTGCTGCCCTGCTGAAACAGCGGCGACCATCCGAGACCGTCCCATCGAGCGATTCTATTCAATGAAGTAGTATCGCTCTTGGTGAACTCTCCACCGGCCAGGATTCCTCCCGCCGGGGAAACGCTGATTGCCCAGACCGAGCTGTTCAGACCTCCGCCGAGGGCGTGCCAGCTCCGGCCATCCCATCTCGCGATATTGCGGATGAACTGAGTCCCGCCACCGATCGTGCCGTTGAAAGTCCCGCCGACATAGACATCGCTACCGACCACTTCGATTGTCTTGATCAAGTCAGCACCGTTTCGAGGCTCAAGACCCATATCGTAAGAAGGGTAGCTCCAGTTGGATCCATCCCAGATGAAAACGCCCCAGACAGTCGTGACGCTGCCGCTTGCGTCGGGCATCGTGGTACTTCCGCCGACATATAGTTTTCCGTTTACGGCGCGGATTACGGAAGGAACAATCTGTCCGGGCCGGCCGAATCCTGAGGCATAATTGCTCTCACCACAGGATGAATCGGCAGAGCAATAGCCGGCCATTGCGACGAACAGGATTATACTGAGAGCTGTATGCAGAGAGATCCTTTTCATTGCATCCTCACACGTCGTGGAGTTGTGTATCTCATCACCGGAGATGAGAGAAGTTATTGTGTCAACCGGAATCCCATTCCCGAAAGAATACCGGCGCAGCGGTACCGGATTACCACAGACGATAGCCTGTGCAACTCCGGCGAATCAAGTTTGAACTTTGCGGGCGTTCGGCCCCGTGACATGGCCGGATCAGATGTTCAGATATTGCACACACAGAATGCTCTTCGAAGACGAATATGGAGTCAGTGCCCGATCCTCGAACCATATCTATCATTCGTTGAGTATCAGCAGGCCAAATGGTTCAGTTTTGGCTCTCAGCGCCGAAAATAGCTGTAGAGGGGGAAGGAAAGGGAACAATTTTAGGTTGATTTTGTGTAAATTACGGAGTATATTTTACAGAGCAGAGGTTTCTCAATACCTATTTCATCCCGTTGACCCAGTCGGGTCATTCCTCTGGATAAACCGAGAGACCGCGTGACAGTTTATATTTGAAATCCCAGGAGATTTATCTGATGAAAAGACTCATAGTGTTGACCTTGTGCCTGTTAGTGAGCGCGGCAGTATTCGCCCAGGGGAATGATAGTAAGTCACTGACGAACAAAGCTCAGTTCATTATCGACCTCGTTGACAATATGGAGTGGACCAAGGGGAAGAAGCTCCCCGATACTGAGACTGTCACGATCTGTGTGATAGAAAACGCGCCGATAGTCGCCAAATTGAAAGAGCTTGCAGCGAAGCACGATGGCAATCGGAAGTTCGACGTCAAGGTTGTCGGACTGACCGATGATCTCGGCCCTTGTCATATTGTCTACTTGCCTACCGATGATCTGGGCAAGCTGGCCAAGGTCCTCAAGAAGGTTGCGGACAAGAAGGTTGTGACGGTGAGCGATGCTCAGGATTTTGCCCGCTATGGCGTGATGATCAATTTTATCGATGATGCTGGCAGCGGGAAGCTGAAATTCGAAGTGAACAAGATGGTGCTGGATATGACCGGCATCAAGCTCAGCCAGGATCTGCTCAAGGAAGCAGTTATCATCTGATTATCCGGACATACTCCGACGAATAGATCGAAGAAGACCGGCTCCTGTGTGAGCCGGTTTTCCTTTGCATGCGAATTTGAGCCCATATGATTCCTTCGTATGGTCAATGATTCCTCCCGATATGGGTTGAGAAGAATGCGAAAAGAGGGCCGTATTAGTCGATATTGGTCCAAAAAAGGGGCAATCAATCCAGATAACTTCTTGACACAAGGCAAATATCCCTTATTTTTCAGTAAAAGATTTCTCTTAAATTCTGACAGCCTTACTACATTGGGAACAAACAATACTATTAATTGCACGCAGGAGCAACTATGCGGTTTTCTCTACTGATTGCATTTTCCTTCCTCTTCAGCTTCAACTTTTCGTTCGGTATGGGCGCAAGTCCGCAAGGCGGTACGAATTCTATTCGCTCCGATCAGACGGTTACGCTTTATCATGAGAGCGACAAAGGGATACCTGATTTTGTCGAGGGACGTTTCGCACAACAGGTTGCCCGGGGTTCCGAGGCCGCGGCGACGATTGACTTCTTCACGACCCATCGCGACGCCTACAAGATGATCGATCCGGCCGGTGAGCTTCAGGCCAAACGGCTGGATGTCGATCGCTTGGGGATGCGCCATCAACGAATGATTCAGCTATACAACGGAATCAAGGTTATTGGCGGTGAGCTTATCTCACACTTCACCAAAGACGGAGTGCTCAAAGCCGTCAACGGAACTTACTATCCCGATATCAAGGTCAGCACGACGCCGCAGATAACGGCGGCCGCCGCTCAGAAGATTGCGGGCAATGACCTCGAGTCATTTTTCGGCAAAGGGGATCCCCGCGACGAGGAACTCGTGATTTTCCCGTGGGGAAAGACGAATCACCTCGCCTGGCGGATGTTCTTCTATTCCGAAACGCCAATGGGGCGATGGGAGTATTTCGTCGATGCCCTGAGCGGAGAGGTTATTTTCAAAGCTAACCGCATAATGAACGCCGAGGCGATCGGCACCGGTACCGGCGTTATGGGGAATACCTACAACCATATCGATACCTACGATAACGGCTCCACCTATGAGATGACCGACTACACCCGTCAGCTCAACAACAACATTCACGGTCATAACGGCCAGATGCCGAGTGGCCATTACATCAAGACATATATTGCCAGCAGTTCACTACCCGGCACGCTCGCGACCGACGCCGACAATACCTGGACCGCGACTTCGGAAGCACCGGCGGTCGACGGTCAGATCTATACGGCGGCGGTTTACGACTGGTGGCTCGACGTGTTCGGGCGAAACGGCTACGATGACAACGGCGCGAGTATGACGACGAGTGTGAACTACTCGGCCGAAGGTGATAACAATGCCTACTGGAACGGCTCTGAGATTGTAATCTGGAGCTGGTCGTCGGGATGGCGCTCGTTGGCGGGATGCCCCGATGTCATCGCCCACGAATGGGGTCATGCCATCACCGAACGGACTTCGGGCCTGGTCTATCAAAAGGAATCAGGTGCACTGAACGAGTCTTTCTCCGACATGATGGGTGCCGCCTTCGAGTGGGCTCATGATACGCTCGATACGCCCGACTGGTTGATGGGTGAGAATGGAAGGACCTCCGGTGTTGCTTTCCGCGACATGTCCGATCCGCACGCTTTTGGTGACCCTGACTATTACGGTACATCGGATCCTTACTGGTACGATGTCGTCGGTTGTTCACCTTCGCAATTCAACGACTACTGCGGTGTCCACACCAACAGTGGTGTCGGAAACAAATGGTTTTATCTATTGTCCGACGGCGGCACGTTCCACGGTGTGACAGTAACCGGTCTTACCGTGGCCAACGCCATCCAGGTGGCCTATCGTGCCAATGCCTACTACTGGACCAGCAATTCGGACTATCACGATGCTGCCGTTGGAACGATATCCGCGGCTCACGATCTGGATCCCTCCGGCAACTGGGAGATTCAGGTAGCGCAGGCCTGGAATGCGGTGGGTGTTTCCACTCCGAGCCCGTCGCTTGCGTTCACCTATCCTTCCGGTGTCCCGGAGACCACCATGCCCGGTCAGGCGACGAATTTCGAAGTCGACGTCACTGGCGTACTTGGCGGCGTCCCGGTTTCCGGTTCGGGGCAGATTGTGTACTCCGTAAACGGTCGGGCTTTCGAAGCTCACGACATGACGGAGCTGACGACGGACCATTATCAGGCGACGCTTCCGTCGATGTCCTGTGGTGATGTCGTGGAGTTCTACGTCAGAGCTACCATGGATCCCGGAATCGTCTTCAACGATCCGAGCCCATCGACACCATATAGTGCAGTCCCTGCTACGGCAGTTGCGACTGTGTTCGAAGATGATTTCGAGACTGATCTGGGATGGACTATCTCGGGCGGATCATGGGCGAGAGGCGTACCCACCGGAGGCGGTGGCTCGCACGGAAATCCCGATCCTACTTCGGGATATGTAGGTCCCAATGAAATGGGTTACAACCTGAGCGGCGACTATACCGACAACATGCCCGAACGGCACGTCACGTCTCCCGCTATCGATTGTAGCGGTATGTCAAAGGTACATTTGAAATTCTGGCGCTATCTCGGTGTCGAACAGCCGCTCTACGATCACGCCTACGTCCGGGTCTCGGCTGATGGAAGCTCCTGGACGACAATTTGGCAGAACGATGTTGAGATTACCGACAACGCCTGGTCCGAACAGGATTTGGATATCTCCTCGGTGGCCGACGATCAGCCGACAGTCTACATCCGGTTCACCATGGGCACATCCGATGGCGGATGGACCTATTGCGGTTGGAATATCGATGACGTTCGGGTGACCGGCAACGAATGCGCGAACACAGCCCTGACGATCACGACGACATCTCTGCCTTCCTGGACCGCCGGAGTTGCCTTCTCGCAACAATTGACAGCGATCAACGGAACCGGCACGCTGGTATGGTCCGATATTAACGGAGATTTGGCCGGTACGGGAATGAGTCTTTCGAGCTCAGGAATGCTTTCAGGCACGCCGTCGAGCAGTGGGACGATCGGATTTGTCGCCGAAGTCATCGACGATGCATCGGATACCGCCCTGCAGTCACTTTCACTTACGGTTAATCCGTCGCTTCAGGTCACGACAGCTTCACTTCACGACTGGACGGCCGGATATGCTTTTGCGAGTCAGCTTACCTCCTCGGGAGGTACCGGTACCAAGACCTGGACGGACAAGAACGGTGATCTTTCCGGCACGGGTCTGGCGATGGCCTCTAACGGGCTTATCTCCGGAACACCTTCCTCGGCCGGCCCAATCAGTTTCACCGCCATGGTGACAGACAATGTCGGAGGCTCAGCCGAACATACATTTGGCATTACGATCAATCCGGCATTGACGATTTCCACTTCGTCATTGCCTGACTGGACGGCCGGTCTGGCTTATTCGCAGCAGATCGACGGGTCCGGCGGAACCGGGACGGCCGTCTGGTCCGACAAGAACAATTCTCTGGCCGGAACCGGACTATCACTGTCCGCAACCGGTCTGCTCTCCGGCACGCCGACCTCGGCAGCTTCGGTGAGCTTCATTGCCAAGCTGACTGACAGTATCGGCGCGTCGACCGAACAAACGTTCGGATTCACCGTCAATGCGGCTCCGGCGATTACCACCGCGAGCCTGCCCGACTGGACTCAAGGCGCTGCTTACTCGCAGCAGCTTGCGGCCACCGGCGGTACCGGTTCGCTCGCCTGGACCGACCAGAACGGTGATCTTTCCGGGACCGGACTCACCCTGAATGCGACCGGACTTGTCTCCGGAACACCGACCACCTCCGGCCCGATATCGTTTACGGCGCAGGCGAGCGATGATCTCAGCGTTTCGACAACCCACGTTTACAGCTTCACGGTCAATCCGGCCGTGGCGATTTCGACTACGACGATGCCTGACATGCTCCCAACAGTACCGTATTCGTCACAGCTCGACGCCTCCGGCGGTACCGGGGCGCTTACCTGGACCGACAAGAACAACGAACTCGCAGCAGCCGGACTGTCGCTGAGTTCGACCGGTGAAGTAAGTGGTACCCCAACCGCATCCAGCGCCGTGTCATTTACCGCGGTTGCCACCGATCAGATCGGTGCTTCGGCCGAACAGCCGTTGACCATCGGACTCAGTTCAATCGTCGAGGTGACCACGACCAGTCTGCCTGACTGGACAGTTGGAGTTTCTTACTCCGAGCAACTCGAAGCGGTAGGCGGCATCGGTACCAAGACCTGGACCGACAAGAACGGCGACCTCGCCGGAACCGGCCTGAGCCTGTCTTCGTCCGGCCTCCTGAGTGGAACTCCGGCATCGGCCGGAACGATCAGTTTCACCGCCGAGGTGGTGGACAGCGTCGGTACGAGCGCCGAACAGCCGTTAAGCGTTTTGGTCAACGCGGCCCTTCAGATCACGACCGACAGCATGCCGACCTGGACAATGGGCGTTGCATACTCCGATCAGTTGACCGCGACCGGCGGCACGGGCACGGCAACCTGGAGCGACATGAACGGAGATCTCGCCGGCACCGGTTTGTCGATTTCTTCCGATGGTATCGTGTCGGGAACGCCGACCAGTTCCGGTACCGTCAGCTTCACGGCTCAAGTGACCGATGCAATCGGCGGTGTCGGCATCAAACCGATGAGTATGACAGTTAATCCTGCAGTTCTCCTGCAGATTGCTGCGTTGAGTGACGGTCTTGTGGGGACCGCCTACTCGGCGCAGATTAGTGCCACCGGCGGAACCGGGACGCTTACTTACACCGATTTGAACGGCGATCTGAGCGGAACCGGATTGGCGTTGTCACCCGACGGCCAGTTGACGGGAACTCCGACGATCGACGGCTCACTCGGGTTCACAGTCCATGCCGAAGATGCGGTGGGTGGATATGACGAGCAGACCTACAACGTCATGATTGCCGCCTATGTCTGTGGCGACGTAAACGGCGATGGCACGGTCGATGTCGCCGATATTATCTACCTCGCCGACTACATGTTCGGTGATCCGGCGGGACCGGCTCCGGCGATTGTAGAGGCGGCCGATGTCGACGGTTCAGGAACTTTCGACATTTCAGATCTTATCTACCTCGTCGATTACAGTTTCGGCGAACCGGCCGGCCCGGATCCTGTCTGTGGCGGCGGCCCGATCGCAAAATAGTCTGTTGCCTACAGGCTGATATAATTAAGGCCGGCAGGGTTTAACACACCTGCCGGCCTTTCTTCTGTGAGATCAAAACGATCATCACTTATACTTGATGAACGTCGCGCGGATTTCCTTTTTTTCTTCGGATGAAGTCGATGAGCTGCCGGACGTCGTGGTCTTGGTCTTATCCTTGTCGTCCTTGGTCACGCTTTTCTCGTGATAATTGGTCGACTGTCCGCTGGTGTACCTCTCAAGGCCGAGGATGATAACGGCGTCGGCGCCCTTTTCCCGTGCTTTCTCCATGATCTTCTTCTGCATCTTTTCGGCGCTGACGATATCCCCCGCTGTGGCCACCAGGTGGCCCATGACGTGGAAGTCCTGAGTGACATCAGCTTCGGAAAAATACATATCGACCTGCGTGGTCGGCGCATATTCCTCGCCGATATAGTCGATTTTCGTGCACCCTGCGATCAGCAAGAGCAGAGCGACCAGAGCCAGTCTCGTACGCATGCTAATTCTCCCTCATAAGATTTCGGTTTTTCGTGACCGAAATCTAAAAACTTCAAACCGCGCAGAAAAGTCTAAACTTCGGGCGGGTTCATCCCCATCCCGGCCCATTCCTCCTTGGCCGGTCCGAACACTCCGGGCACCTTGAGGCCGGCCTGACGCATCAGCACGGTCATTTGCCCCTGGTGATGCACTTCGTGGCTGAGAAGGATAGCCAGCACCTGACCGCCCGTCCATTTCTGACCGTAGAAATCGAATTCCTTGGCCAGGGTGGCATCGGTCCAGTTCTTCGTGATCGCATCGAGGAGCATTTTCGAGGCTTTGGCATACGTCTCACTAATCTCTTTAGCCGTTTTCGGAACCGGGGCGTTCTCGTCGAGTCCGGGGAATTCAAATCCGGCATGGCTCATCATCTCAGGAATCGTGGTGGTAATGTGCCAGGCAATCCGCCCGAGGGTTCGATGACCCTCGGCGATACTCTGGCTCAACGACTGATCGGTCAGGGTGTTGAGGATCTTGAGCATGCCGTCCGATTCGTGACGCCAGGCTGCGGTAAAATGTTCGATCTTGGTAAACATGAGACACTCTCCTTGTTTGGACAGGCTACATTGCCGGCTTGCGCGGGCGATTGTCGAGAATAGTTTCGATCTCTTTAAGCACAGAGTCGGATAAGACGACATCGGACGCTATCACATTCTGCTCCACATGCTCGACTTTCGTGGCTCCGGTGATGACGCAGCTTATTTCGGGGCGACGAAGAATCCACGCAAGCGCTAACTGCGACGTCGAGAGATCGAGCGATTCAGCCAGCTTTGCCAGCTTACGCACTCTTGCGATATTCTCTTCGGTCAGATCGTTGCGAAGCCAGTTGGAGGTTCCCCCTCGGCTGTCGGCGGGGATACCGTCGTTGTATTTGCCGGTTAGCAATCCCTGAGCGAGCGGGGACCAGACAGTCAGTCCTATACCGTTTCGCACGCAGGCCGGCATGACATCAGTCTCGATATGCCGGTCGAGCATGTTGTAGCGGGGCTGCTCCACCAACGGCTGGTAGGCGCGAAGCTCCCGGGCGGTGCCGACTGCGATTTCGATCTGATCGGCCTGCCAGACCGAGGTTCCCCAGTAAAGGACTTTCCCCTGATGAACCAGATCGTCCATGGCGCGGACCACCTCTTCAATCGGCGTGTCCGGGTCGTGGCGGTGGCAGAAATACATATCGAGATAATCAGTCTGGAGTCTTTTCAGCGACTTGTGAATCGATTCCATGATGTGCTTGCGGCTGAGTCCGCGGTCGTTGGCATTCTCAGACATCGGCCAGAAGACTTTCGAGGAGATCACCAGATCGGAACGGCGCAGATCTTTCGTGATCTCGCCGACTATCCGCTCAGCTTCGCCCTTCGCATAGATATCCGCGACATCGATAAAATTAATCCCGCTTTCCAACGCTTTCTTGACAATCGGTTCGGCCTGCTTGGCGGCTACCGTACCGCCATAGGTCAGCCATGCTCCCAAAGCTACCTCAGATACTTTCAGACCGGTCCGGCCTATATTCCGATATTTCATCCGCACCTTCCTTCGGTTCAGTATTTCGTTTTCTCTGAAGACCGATTTATGGTACTCAAACAGCGCCGGATTGGCAACAGTTCCGAGTGGGGAATCGTGGAGATCCTGTAAGTTGTTATTAGACAACTGGATTTTGGTTGGTGAACGAGCCCTGGTAGCCAAGCAAAGACTTGAATTGGCGGCCCGAATCGTTATATTGCCGTGGCATAAAACGGACGTTCTGACCGAACGCCCGGCCCGAGCTACAAGTTACAGGTACTGTGGATAATATCGAATTGAAAGAAGAGCGATCAAGCGAGCCGACCGGATCTCCCAGTCGAAAAGAGGTCTGGAAGATGTTCGACCGGATCGCCGGGCGCTACGATCTTCTGAACCGAATGTTATCATTCGGCCGTGATCAGGTTTGGCGAAAACGCCTCGTGCGATATCTGCCGCCCGGAGAAAAACTTCGCCTCCTCGATCTTGCGACCGGCACCGGCGATGTCGCTCTCACCCTCTGCGATTCCTCGGACCGGATCGAGTCGGCCGTAGGCATCGATATGGCAGAGAAGATGCTCGATAAGGCAAAAGAGAAGATCGCTTTGCAGGGCAGGGGAAATTGCATCGAGGTAAGAACGGGGAATGCGATGGCAATTCCTTTCGATGATTGTTCGTTCGATGTTTCCACTATTGCATTTGGAGTCAGGAATCTTAGCGAGGTTCCGGCTGGGCTCAGGGAGATGTACCGTGTGCTCAGGCCGGGTGGCCGGATGTTGATTCTGGAGTTTTCACTTCCGCCCAACCAAATTGTCCGGGCGGGATACCTCCTGTATTTTCGCCATATTCTGCCCGCGATCGGCGGGATAATTTCAGGTGACCGGCAGGCCTACCGTTATTTGAATCGGACGGTTGAGACTTTTCCGTACGGTCAGGAATTTTGCGATCTCATGCAAAGAGCCGGCTTTGAGGACGTTAAGGAACATCGCCTCACTTTCGGCATTGCAACGATTTACGAAGGAACGAAAGCGCAGTCGTGAGAGACGAAGAGAGCACAAAGACAATCGCGCCGGCTTCCCGGATCGACACGATCAATTCGGCACGCAATATTATCGACGAAATGCGTTCGAAGATTCTCGCCGTATTTGAGAATGAGCGGGTGGGTATCGGAAGCAATCCGGTCAGGCTAAGTATAGAGATCCCCGGGTGGGTACCGTTGCGATGGCTGACGGCTCAAAAGTGTGACGAGAAGGTGTATTGGGCGGGCCGCGATGGAAAGTTCGTAGTCGCAGGAATCGGGACAGCCGATTACTTGATGCCGAATGCAGCCTCCGATGCTCGTTCGATTGTCTCGGCAATTCAAGACAGGTTAGACAAATCCCCGGAGGGGATGCGCTATCTCGGTGGGTTCAGATTCGATCAGTCCGCGATCATCTCCGAAAATTGGCAAGCTTTTGGCCGGGCAAGATTCATACTGCCCAGGTTTGAGTTAACTGCTAAGGATGGACGGAGTAGCTTCGTCTGTAATCTCATTCCTGATGCTGACAGAACGAAACGAGATGAGATCATCGAGCTATTAGATTCCGTTACGTTCGACGACGAGTCCTTAGATCATGAACGCCATGAGATTGTGTCGCGGCAAGACAAACCTGACTTTACGGCATGGAGAGCAATGCTCGCCGAAGCTTCTCAGGCATTTAGCGCCGGAAATTACGAGAAGATCGTGCTGGCCCGGGAATCGACGCTCAAGCTTTCAGCGGTCATAGATCCTTCTGATTTACTTGAGACGCTGGCATCCGAAGCAACCGGCTGCTTTCATTTCGCCTTCCAACCGAAAGATGCCACTGCATTCATAGGCGCTTCTCCGGAAAGACTCTACAGCAGACAAGGAAGCGCGTTCGAATGCGAAGCTCTTGCCGGTACCCGGCCGAGAGGCAATGACGCAACCGAAGATACTCGGTTCGGGGAACAGTTGCTTCAGAGCGAAAAGGACGCCCGCGAGCACCGATACGTAGTCGAAGGACTGCGCGAGTCGCTCGACCGATTTCTCTCGACAGGATTCCCGGAAAACGGATCGAGCGTCACGCTGCGCAAGCTCGCTCGGGTTCAGCATCTCGTGATTCAATTCGATCTTAAACTGCGTGCCGAAGTCGGCGATGGAGAGATTCTCGAAGCGCTGCATCCGACGCCCGCAGTCGGAGGCTATCCGCGGGAAGGAATCGCGCGCTATATTGCCGATCTGGAGCCGTTCGATCGCGGATGGTACGCCGGTCCGGTCGGATGGATCGCCCGGGGCAGCGCAGAATTCGCTGTCGCGATTCGGAGCGGCCTTATAAACGGCAACAACCTATCTCTGTACGCCGGAGCCGGTATTCTGAAAGGCTCCGATGTATCCAACGAATGGAACGAGCTGGAAAACAAGCTGGGGACGTTTCTCAACGCGGTCAACCGATGATCTCTTCTTTAGCCGAGAGTATCAACGCCCTCTGGGCCGACCTGCTTATCGAAGAACTCCTTCGCCACGGCATTGATCAATTTGTCCTCTCACCCGGATCTCGCTGCGCTCCCATCACGGCGGCAATTGCCAGGCGAACGGAAGCGCGCAAGGTCGTGCATTTTGACGAGCGCGGAGCGGCGTTTTTCGCGTTAGGATACGCCAAAGCTACCGGCAAACCTGCAGTGTTGGTATGTACATCCGGGACCGCCACGGCCAACTACTATCCGGCGATTATCGAAGCATCAATGGATCGTACCCCGATGATTGTTCTCACCGCCGATAGACCGCCGGAACTCCACGGCATCGGGGCAAATCAGACAATAGACCAGCAGCGACTCTACGGCGGGTTCGTGCGCGAAGAAATACAAATGCCCTGTCCAACGGAGAAAATTCCGGCGAGATTGGTGGTCGGATCGGTTGATTCAGCCGTTGCCCGCGCTACAGGCATGGAGCCCGGTCCGGTGCATTTGAATCTGCCGTTTCGCGAACCGCTCGCTCCTCTCGGCCCGAAAACCGACTTCAGTGCTTATCTTGAGTCGCTCGGTACTTGGATGACGAGCGAGTCTGCGCTTCTCACTCCGGTAGATCCGTCGCTAAGAGTCTCGCATGTGGAAATCGATGGTGTTATTGCCGATTTATCGAAGCCGGAAGACGGGCTGGTCGTAGTCGGCCCGCTTGCGAATTCAACTGAATCTGATTCGGTTCGTTCTTTGGTCGCCAAGCTCGGATGGCCCGTCTTTGCTGATATTCGTTCCGGCCTTCGGACAAGTTCTTCGGATGAGCCAATAATATCTTATTTCGATCAGCTTATGCTCGATGAGGATCTGCTCGCGAGGCAGTCAGTCACAATCCTGCATCTCGGAGGGGTACTTACTTCCAAGCGGTTCTACCAGTTTCTCGAACGGGCTGATATCGAGTCCTATGTACGGATAAGTGCCGACCCCGAACACCAGGACCCATCCGGTCGAGCAACAAGAAAGATCCGTGCCGATGTTGCTGCCTTTTGCGAAGATCTTGAAAAATTCACAGATCGAATCCCTCAGAGTAACCTGGGAACAGCCCTGTCCACTCTTAACAGTCGAGTAGAAGCTCTCTTGGTCGAGGAGATCGACAGGATTGAACAGATAAACGAGATTTTGGTGGCTCGAATCGTGTCGAAAGAAGCAGGTCCGAACGACCTTGTCTGGCTCGGCAGCAGCATGCCAATCCGCGAGATGGACATGTACGCAGTGTCCGACGGTCACGCTGCCTCGGTGGCGGCCAATCGAGGGGCAAGCGGGATCGATGGCTCGATTGCGAGTTTCCTTGGGTTCGTCCACGGTTCCGCAAAGCCCGGTATCGCTGTTCTCGGTGATCTGTCGACGCTGCACGATCTCAATTCATTGGCTCTGCTTCGTGAGATAGGACAACCGGTTACTATCGTCGTCGTCAATAATGATGGCGGCGGAATTTTCTCGTTTCTACCTATCGCCGAATGCACCGACATCTTTGACGAGTATTTCGGCACTCCTCATGGACTCACGTTCGAGAAGGCGGCGGCGATGTTCGGTCTTCGCTATTATCAACCAAAGAACTCAGCGGAGCTCCGGGAGCACATCAAGAGATCACGTTCAAAAGGACAAGCGACGCTCATTGAGGTGATAACCAGTCGCGAAGACAATATCAGGTTGCATAACGAGATTCAACGAAAGATTCGGGACGCTGTCAGGAGTAGAATCTGAATATGCCCGAGCTGATAAGATTCAACGTCCGGGCCTGCGGAACCCAGGGAGGTGCTCCCTTGCTCTTGTTTCACGGGTTTATGGGCTGTTCTGCCGACTGGAAAGCGGTGGCTTCGGTTTTGCACGGCGATAGATACATCCTCGCCTTCGACCTCCCGGGCCACGGAGGCACGGAGGTACTGAGCGACGAAGGTTATCGAATGGACCGCTGTGCGGAAGAACTGATCGGCTGGCTCGATCAGTGCGGCATCGACAAATGCAGCGCGATCGGCTACTCGATGGGCGGCCGACTCGCTCTGTATCTGGCTGTCACCTATCCGGAGCGGTTCGAATCAATCGTTGTAGAATCGGCATCACCGGGGCTGAAAAGCGACGAAGATCGAGCTGAACGTCGGAAGAGCGACGCAGCTCTAATCGACAAGTTGAGAAGCAGGACGCTGGAGGAATTCGTTACCGATTGGTACCGTCAGCCGCTGTTCGCCACACTGTCAGCATCTCCGGCAATATACCAAGAGATGATAAAGAGGCGACTTCGAAACAAACCGGAGCGACTTGCTCTTTCTCTCGCCCAAATGGGTGCCGGAGCGCAGGAGTCATTGTGGAACCAGCTCGGGAAAATTTCCGCACGAGTTATGCTCGTCGCCGGCGAAGACGACACGAAATATCGGACTATCCTGGGCGAAGTACACGGCCTGATAGCGGGAAGCAAGTTCGCGGTTGTTGCGCAGGCAGGTCACAACACGCACCTTGAGAATCCGGAAGGATTCGTGGAAGTAGTAAACAGTTTTTTGGGAAAATAGAATCGAGGAACCGATGGCATCTGTAAATTGGACCGAATCCGGGAAGTACACCGACATCAAATACCACAAGGCGGCGGGGATCGCCAAAATCACGATCAATCGCCCCGAAGTGCGCAACGCCTTCCGACCGCTGACCGTTAACGAGATGATTGACGCCCTCGCCGACGCACGGATGGATTCTCAAGTCGGGGTCATCATTCTTACGGGCGAGGGGGAAAAGGCGTTTTGTTCGGGAGGCGATCAGAAGATTCGAGGTGACGCCGGATACAAGGATCAACAGGGCGGTGAGCACCTCAATGTGCTCGACTTCCAGCGCCAGATCCGCACCTGCCCGAAACCGGTAATCGCAATGGTTGCCGGCTACGCAATCGGTGGCGGTCATGTCCTTCACCTGATGTGTGATCTGACAATCGCGGCTGACAACGCTATTTTCGGTCAAACCGGACCGAAAGTCGGCTCGTTCGACGGCGGCTACGGTTCCAGCTACATGGCGAGGATCGTCGGCCAGAAGAAAGCCCGCGAAATCTGGTTCCTTTGCCGGCAGTACAGCGCGCAACAGGCGCTCGACATGGGATTAATCAACATGGTGGTGCCGCTCGCTCAGCTCGAAGCAGAAACAGTTCAATGGTGTCGTGAGATCCTCGCGAATTCTCCGATTGCGATTCGCTGTCTCAAGGCGGCGATGAACGCCGATTGCGACGGTCAAGCAGGTTTGCAGGAGCTGGCCGGGAACGCAACCATGCTCTTTTACATGACCGAGGAAGGTCAGGAAGGCCGCAACGCTTTCGTGCAGAAACGCAAACCCGACTTTGCAAAATTCCCGAAACGTCCCTGAGGTAATCCCGAAACGTAGGTGAGTCTCTGGAGCATTCAAGTACAAAGATCTGGTTTCTTTCGGCTCGTCCGAAGACCCTGCCGGCGGCAGCGGCGCCGGTCATAATCGGAACGGTCATGGCCTACGAAAGCGGAGGCTTCCATCTGCTGTCTGCACTGGCAGCACTATTCGGCGCGCTCATGATTCAAATCGGCACGAATTACGCCAACGACTATTTCGATCACAAGAAAGGGGTCGACACCGACCATCGCCTCGGTCCCACCCGGGCAACCCAGGCCGGCTGGGTGACTCCGGCTGCCATGAAACGAGCCACGATCGTTGCGTTCTCACTCGCGTTTCTCGCGGGAATCTATCTTGTCTGGCGCGGCGGCTGGCCGATCGTCGTTATCGGCTTGCTTTCGATTCTCTTCGGAATTCTTTATACGGGAGGTCCGGTACCAATAGGATATGTCGGCCTGGGAGATCTGTTCGTTTTGATTTTCTTCGGGCCGGTCGCGGTGGGAGGAACCTACTACGTCCAGACACTGAGCATTCATACTGACGTCGTTCTTATGGGGATAGCCGCAGGGTTGTTCTCGACCGCGATCCTTACCGTGAACAATCTGCGCGATATCGAGAGCGACCGAGCCGCCGGACGAAAGACACTGGCCGTGCGATTCGGTGGCTCATTCTCCAAATGGGAGTATCTTATTTCGATCATAATTGCCTCGCTGATTCCGCTACTACTCTATGCGATGAAACACAGGCATATCTTCAGCGCCTTCGCAGTCCTGGTACTCGTAGCCGCCATACCTGCTGTCAAGAAGGTGTTCAGTCACAAAGGTGCAGTTCTGAACGATGTCCTCGCTGCAACCGGCCGCCTGCTCCTGATATTCAGCCTGATATTCTCGGTTGGATGGCTCCTATGAAGATTACCGCCGTTACATTCTATCGCTACTCCCTGCCACTCAAGCAGCCATTGACTCTCAAAAGCACTACGATCGACTCACGAGATGGGTTTCTCGTGAAGGTAACTGGGGAAAGCGGCGCGTCCGGATGGGGGGGAATTGCTCCTCTGCCCGGATTTTCTCGAGATTCACTTGAACAAGTCGAGAAGGAGTTACCTGTTGTCGCAAGGGCGCTCAAGAGTTCAACGATACCCGACGGAGTGCAATCTCTGGACGGTGGCTTTGATCGCTGGTTGAAGGGCGTCACCAATACACCATCGATTCGTTTCGGTCTTGAATCGGCCGTCCTCAATCTCGTGGCTGCCCTAAAGGGAGTGACAGTCGCTGACTTAATCTCATCCGACAATACATCAGATGTCATGGTCAATGCCTTACTCACAGGCTCCCAACCGGACATCCTCACCCGGACTGATCAGTTGCTCGCCGCCGGCTACACTACATTCAAACTGAAAATCGGTACCAGACCGATTGACGAAGAGGTCCAACTGATCGCTGAGATCGGTGCGAAGATCGGTCCGGAAAGGAAACTGCGGCTCGATGCGAACCGCCGAATGTCAATTGAAGCTGCGTTTGAACTATTCGAAAAGATCGAGCCGTTTGACATCGAGTATATCGAGGAACCTGTCGCCAATCTCAATCAGCTTCGCATCCTCCTGAAGGATCGAAAGCGAAAAGTTCCGGTCGCGCTCGATGAATCGCTTCTGGAGTTGAATCCGCAGGATCTGGCAGCCCCGTTTGGTATAAAGGCAGTCATCCTGAAGCCGACATTACTCGGACTGGAAAGAGCAGTGGCCTTTGCACGGGTAGCTTCGGAAAAGCGGATGCTCTCAGTCATAAGCTCTTCGTTCGAAAGCTCCGTCGGTATCGGTATGCTTGTTTCGCTCGCCGGTGCATTCGGCGGGAAGGAGCGACCTGCGGCCGGGCTCGACACCCTTGCTTGGTTTCAATCTGATACAGTAGAACCGTCCGTTCACATCGCAGGAGGAAAGATAGCACTCGCGACGGTTGCCGATATCGGAAATCGCATTAGACCCGACGCTCTCCACGAGGTGCCTCTTGAGTCAGCTTGATTCCCCGCTATTAGAGGCTGCGAAGTCATCAGGCCGAACGCCTGCCGTCCGGGTCGGCAGAAGGATTATTACTTACGGTGAACTCAAGAAACTCGTGGAAAAGGCTAAACCCTTTCTCGACGACCACGGAGTGCAACCGGGATCGAGGGTAGCGATACTTGCCGATGCCTCGCTCGAATATATAGTCGCTCTTTACGCCATATTCCAGTCCGGAGCGATTGCCTGTCCCATCAATTCGCGGTTTACCGATCAGAATATCAGTGACTATCTCGGCAGCACCGGCTGTACACACTTGATTGTGGATGCCGAGTCGGCTGCTCGTCAGAGGGTCATCCCTTCCATAAATCTTGGTCTACTGACTTCCGGGACGAAGACCGCAGAGTTGGGGAATCTCGATCTGAACATGGATGCGGCCGTCATTGCCACTTCGGGAAGTACCGCCGATCCCAAACCTGTACTCCTTACGCTCGGCAATCTCTATTACAACGCACTCGGGTCGAATCAGAATATCCCCGTTGCGGAGGGCGACAGCTGGCTTCTTTCCCTGCCGCTCTACCATGTCGGGGGCCTCGGAATCGTTTTCAGGTCACTGTTGGCCCATGCTGCAACAGCAATCCCCGAAAATACGATGCCTCTCAGGGAGTCGATACTTGCCTGTCGTCCGAGTCATCTGTCGCTCGTACACACGCAGCTCTATCGCTTGATGAAAGATGATTCGATCCTGAGCAGTTTGACGTCAACGAAGGGGATCCTCCTTGGCGGAAGCGCTTTCCCTTCAACGCTTATCACCGCGGCTCTTGATACACGACTGAAGATCCATACCAGCTACGGTCTTTCCGAGATGGCCTCGCAAGTGACCACGACAGGTCAGGCAGCTTCCCGAACGGAGCTTACAACCTCCGGCAAGATCCTTCCATATCGCGAACTGTCGATCTCTACCGAGGGAGAGATTATGGTGAAAGGTCCTACTCGATTCAAGGGATATCTTGGGGGCAGCGGTCTGGAAAAGCCATTCGATGGAAACGGGTGGTATGCGACCGGCGACCTCGGGAGGTTCGATAACGACAACAACCTTCTGGTCATCGGCCGCCTTGACAATCAATTTATCTCGGGAGGGGAGAATATCCATCCTGAAGAGATCGAGGCTGCTTTCTACAAAATACCGGGTGTTGAGGAAGTGATCGTTGTTCCGGTCGATGATCCTGAGTTCGGGCAGCGGCCCGTGGCGTTCGTAAAGCAAACAGGTACGGCGGAAATTGATGAAGGCAAACTGAAAGTCTCACTCAGCGATTTTCTTCCCAAATTCAAACTACCAATTGCCTGTTATTCCTGGCCGAGCGAACTTGCCAAATCCCGGCTCAAGCTGAGCCGCCGATACTTTGTCGACCGTGCCCGGCAGCTACGAGCCTGAAGCAACATGCTTCTGCAGTCCGGCCCGTAATTTCTCCGGCAAGGGAACTTTTTCGCTCGTCCTCTTTTCAATCGCGACATGGACGGTTCTTACCTCAGCGGTAGTTCCTCCGTCAGCATCTTTGAAGGTGTATCCAAGAACATATGAGGTGCGACCGATCTTTTCCACTTCGAGTTCGATCGAGTACTTGTCACCCAGACGAAGCGGGGCGTTGTAATCAGCATCGGCATGGGCGATCAAAATCAGGATCTCCGAGTCGTCCAGCACATGGCGCAGTCCGAACCCGATCTGTTCCATGAACAGCTCGTAGGCTTCGTGCGCCATTCTAAAATAGTTTCCAAAAAACGCAATACCTGCGGCGTCGGTATCGGGCAATTTGAGCGTCTGTTCGAGTGTAATCATAGAATTCCCAGTCTCCGGAGAGATTTCTGTTTCTTGCAGCGAATCTTTATCGTATCTTCTACGTCTTAAGAGAAAAATACCTGCACGCTAACGTAATAAAGTACCTCAGGAGACAACATGAAGCAAAGACTAATTTTCGGCACCGGAGTGTGCGCCCTTCTGGCCGCGACCTTGATCGCGCTGTTCACCGTGCCGGCCTATGCCGCGGCCGACAAGATTCCTCAACGGTCTGATATCGCCGATCAGTACAAATGGAAACTTGAGGATATGTACGCCACCCCGGAAGCCTGGGAGGCGGACTTCACCACCCTCAAGACCAACCTTCCGCGGTTCGAGCAATACAGAGGGCATCTGGGCGACTCGCCGTCGACTTTGCTCGCCTGCCTGCAGCTCTCGGACAGCCTGAACCAGATCGGTGACAACCTGTACGTTTACGCCTACCTCAAGCTTGACGAGGACAACCGTTCAAGCGCTTCACAAGAGCTGACGGGCCGCATTTCCGGACTTGGAGCGGAGGTTGCCCAGGCAACATCGTTCATCCAGCCGGAGTTGGTCTCGATTGGCAAGGACAAGATCATGTCGATGCTCAAGACGTCGCCTGAGCTGGCCGTTTACGAGCACTATTTCGATGATCTGTTCCGTACCCAGCAGCATATTCTGTCCGAGAAGGAAGAGAACATCCTCGCCCTGGCCGGACCGGTTACTTCTTCTCCGTCGAAGATCTTCAGCATGGTCAACGACGCCGATATCAACTACGGCAATATCATCGACGAAAACGGTGATACCATGGCTCTCACCAAAGAGCGGTACTACAAGATTCTTGAATCAAAAGACCGGCGGATGCGTCATGACGCGAACGTAGCATACAATTCGGCCTATCTGAAATACATCAATACCCTTGCCGCTACCCTCGACGCCTCCGTGAAGAAGGACTATTTCTACATGAAGGCCCGCGGATACAACAGCTGTCTGGAGATGTCTCTGGACAACGGGAATATTCCGACCTCCGTGTTTCACAATCTCGTCGATGCCGTAGATTCGAATCTCGCCCCTCTGCACAAGTGGACGGCGCTCCGCAAACGGATTCTCGGATACGATACACTCTACACGTACGATCTGTCGGTTCCGCTCACGTTCGGCGATCAGAAGGAGTACCCGTACGAGGAAGCCAAGAAGATCGTTCTCGAAGGACTCAAGCCGATGGGCAAGGAGTATCTTGCCAACTTCGAGAAGGGGTTGAATTCCCGGTGGATCGACGTGTACGAGACTCAGGGGAAAGGCTCCGGTGCTTACCAGTGGGGAACCTACACATCCCATCCGTATTTGCTGCTCAACTACAGCAAGACCCTGGAGAGTGTCTTTACTCTGGCCCACGAGATGGGTCACGCGATGCACAGCTACTACACGAACCGCAATGAACCGTACATTTATGGTAATCATTCCCTGTTCGTGGCCGAAGTTGCTTCTACCTGCAACGAAGCAGTCCTGATGAAGTACATGCTTCAGCACGCCAAAACCAAGGCCGAGAAGATGGAACTGCTCAACTACTACATCGAACAGATCATCGGTACTTTCTATACGCAGGTGATGTTCTCGGAATTCGAACTGGCGATTCACGATCGGATCCAGAGCGGAGGCGCCCTTTCAGCCGACTACTTCAGGAAGACCTATCGCGACATCTATCAGAAGTACTGGGGACCTGACCTGGTAATTGATTCGATCAACGATATGGGCTGCATGCGCATCAGTCATTTCTACCGTGAATACTACGTCTACCAATACGCCACCTGCTATGCCGCAGCTCAGACGTTGTCGCAGAAGATCCTCGACAAGGATAAAGGTGCGTTGGACCTGTACAAGCAGTTCTTGTCGACCGGCAGCTCCAAATATCCGGTGGACATTCTCAAAGATGCTGGAGTTGATATGACCACTCCTGATCCGGTCAATCGGACCATCAAACTGTTTGCGCAATTAGTCGATCAGATGGAGCAGTTGCTAAACGAAAAGGGCTGACAACAGCCGACAAAGAAGCATTGAACAGCCGGTTTCTCGACCGGCTGTTTTTTTGCCTGGTAATAGGGGATAAGTTCCGTCCAGGATGCGCCCTGACAAGCAAGAAATTGAAATGCGTTTTCACTTAGCCGAGATTTCTACCCAATTGACTTGATTTTTCGCCGATCCGAGGTCAGATTGAGGAACACCGGCGCACCGCAGATAGTTTTGCCTACAAAGAACAGACTCAAACAATGTATTTGATAAGGGAGAAATTGAAATGATGATTTCACAGAAGATGGCCGACGCCATTAACGAACAGATCAAGAACGAATTCTACTCTGGATGGCTGTACATGGCCATGGCCTACAAATTCGAATCGATGAACCTGAAAGTGTTCGCAAAATGGTTTTACAAACAGGCGAGCGAAGAGCGCGAGCATGCTGAGAAGTTCGGCAAGTACCTGATCGATCAGGGGGCCGAGGTCAAGTTGACGGCCCTTGACAAGCCGAAAGCCGACTGGAAATCGGCCGAAGAGATGACCACGGCGGCGGTGGAGCATGAGAAAGAAGTCACAAAAATGATTCACAAGCTTGTGGACCTGGCCCGCACCGAAAACGACCACGCTACCTTCAACATGCTGCAATGGTTTGTAGATGAACAGGTTGAAGAGGTCGCCAGCGCCACCGAGTTGATGGACATGGTGAAATTGGTCACCGCCCCCGGCCAGCTGCTTATGCTGGAAGGACGCCTTTATCACATGGTCGAGGCAAAATAACCAAGTTTTTGGACGATTCTCTTGTCCTGAGGCCGCTTTCACGAGCGGCCTTTTTTTTGTCTGCCGGACTGCTATGCGATCCCCTTCCGGGTCAGAATACCTCGCGGATAATATGGACAAAATCACTTGACTTTAGGTGTTTATTTCGTAGTTTGAAAGAAGTTACATGCCGATTAGAGAAGAAGCAGCGCCATATCAAACACTCTCGATATTAGCCGGTTCGGCATCGGAACCAGGGTTTACTGCATCATGGATCGGCGTCACAACCAATCGCAGGCGTTCTTGTTGAGCCTGTAATCTAATGTAGAATGGAGACGGACGGCATAGCAGCCGTACCGAAGCGCCGTGTGGGTTACGAATCGAATGACATAATCCCGAGCCGAAAGAATGTGTCCGTTGCAATCGTGGATTGATGGACCTTCGAGCCGACCCGCGGCCCGATTTCGATTAAAGTGAAAACTATTGTTTAAATGTAGAATCTTTAATTCGTGGGGTAATCCAATGAAACTGCGCAGCTTGATCATGCTGGTCATCCTGGGATGCGGTATGCTTGCAGCTTCCGCGTCTGCTCAGTTAAGCCGCGGCGGGACGCCGCCGAGCTTTGAACACGCGACAAAGGCAAGCGTACCTACCGTTCGTACGGGTGCTGTCGATGTCGCTAAACTGCTCGCCGAAGACGATGCGGACGCCAAGCTCGGTGTACCGTTTCGATTCGGCTTCCCGTTCGACGTGCACTACAATCTCAACAACTCAGGTGTCTGGGAAAAACTCGATGACGGTTCCAAGGTGTGGCGGCTGCGTATCGAATGTCCCAAGGCTTATTCAACCAACCTTATCTTCGACGACTTCTTCCTTCCCGAAGGAGTGAAGCTCTATCTGTACACCGACGATCACAGCATGGTCTCGGGTGCCTTCACTTCACAGAACAACAAGAAATCGGACAAATTCGCCACTGCCCCATTGAAGGGAAGTGCGTGTACGCTGGAACTCTCCGTTCCGGCTGATGTCGGTTATCCGGGACGGCTCGAAGTATCGCGGATCGTGCACGGATACAAAGACGTATTTTTCAATCCCGATAAGGATTTCGGCGATGCCGGATCGTGCAACAACAACGTACACTGTCCGGTGGGCGATCCCTGGGCGAACGAGATCCGTGCCGTTGCCATGATCACGACGTCGGGCGGTTTCCGTCTTTGCTCCGGTTCCATGGTCAATAACGTTCGTCAGGACCTGACACCGTATTTCCTGACGGCCAACCACTGCCTGAGCGGCGGTGGTTCCGATACCTGGGTCTTCATCTTCAATTATGAAAGTCCCAACTGCAATAATATCGATGGACCGACCTGGATGTCGGTTGCCGGTTCGACGCTTCGCGCAACCAACACCTATTCCGACTTCGCACTGCTTGAACTGTCTGCCCAACCGCCCGATTCCTACAATGTTTACTACGGTGGCTGGTCGGCTGTGGACACGGCCGCTTCGTCGGTGGTAGGCATCCATCATCCCCAGGGAGATATCAAGAAGATATCGTTCGATTACGATCCGGTGACTTCGACCGAGTATCTCGGCACGACTCCCGGTGAAACGCACTGGCGTATCGGGTCGTGGGACGACGGTACCACCGAGCCGGGATCGTCCGGTTCCCCGATCTATGACCCGGCTCATCACGTGGTCGGTCAGTTACACGGCGGCTATGCTTCCTGCACCAGCCTGACCTCGGACTATTATGGCAAGTTTTCCAAGTCATGGGATCACGGAACCACCCCTTCGACACAAATAAAATACTGGCTCGATCCGGATAATACCGGAGTAATGATGCTGGATGGACGCGATGGTGCGGGGATCAAGATTGATCATACGCCGCTCACCGATACTCGTGACTCACTGAATGACTATGTGGTGACGGCAACGATAACTTCGAATACGGATCTTGTTCCCGATTCGCTCCTGCTGTATTACGACATCAATTCAATGTCGTATACGAACGTCCTTCAGCCGACCGGGAATCTTAATGAATTCTCAGCTTCTATCCCCGCCCAGTCACCGGGAACGGTGATTCAGTATTACCTGTACGCGGTGGATA
>CAZFOY010000020.1:0-56172 GCA_964520865.1 uncultured Ignavibacteriales bacterium
TCCAATCTGAACGTATAGTGTCCGGGTCCGTAGACCAGGAATCCTTTGGTAATCGAGAACGACGAGAGGACGCTCCCGGTATTCGGCGTCTGAACCGGGCCGACGAGCTGATAATCGTAATCGTTCTGCAATCCGCCGGCGGTCTGATCAATTTGAAACGCCATGAGATTGGGTTGTCCCGCCGCTGCCGAAAGGGAGTATTCACCACTGGCATGAACCATTACGAATCCGTAGGCGGGAACATCGATACCTATGGTGATGATATCACTCATATTAGCGAGAGCGGTATCCAGGTGAACAGCACCAATACCGTACGTATACACCACGCCGGCTTCGTTGATGATCTTGGTAGTGTACAGGCTGCTGTCGGGAACGGTGCCTGCTTCATAGGCGTAGGCGACCGAGGTGAGTTTCGTACGCGGCGTCATCTCCGAGCCGCCGTTGACGGTCATGCCGAGATACAGATTGGTGTCGAGTACGAAAATCGAGTCGGGCAGCTCCGTTTGTCCCGGCGCTCCCAGGTTGACGGTGAACAGACCGGACGATGCTGTAACCGACACCGATCCGCTCTCCCAGAGCTTGTGAGAAAGCGCAGTCGACGTCGGGTCGTTCCAGATGGCGAAATTCAAGTTGTAGCTGCCGTCGGCCACCGGACTCCCCCCGGAGTCAGTGAGTCTCCCCTGATAGGAAATCGTGTGAGGCGGAGGCGGTGTGCTCGCAATCGAAATGGTCGCAAGACATAACAGTAAAATCCCCCACATCCCCGTTACACGGATACGCATGATGCTCTCCTTCAAAGTTGTTTGGATGTTATAGACCCAATATCTCTACTATCGTCCGCTTTTGCAAGGACTTTATTGGGCCGGATCAGGAGATGGAATGCCGCGTGTCCAGCGCAATCGGGACTCCTACAGAATCAAACAATGAAGGCCGGCCTGTGCTCCGGCAAGCCGGCCTATCGGATTCTTTCAAATAGAACTTTACTTCCCCAGCTGCTGCATCGAAGGCTGAAGCACCGCGTGCGTTTCCCGTACCGGGACCTGACCGTCTACGTAGGCTGTGTCAAGCGGATGTGACGAGTCCGTCGACTTAAGCAGGAGACCGTAATAAGTCGGGAAGAAAGTAGCCGAGATATGAGGTGACCAGAAGTAGTTGTTGGCGTCATATTCGTTGCGCCCCTCAAGGCGGAACGTATAATGACCGGCACCGTAGATCACATAACCCTTGGAGATAGAGAATGATCCATCAGCGTAGGCACTGTTCGGAGTATCCGAAGTTCCCAGTAGTTGGTAATCGGAACCGTTCTCGGTACCACCGGCAGTTTGGTCGATTTGGTAGGAGAGAAAATTGGCGTTACCTGTGCCGGCTGATAAGGCGTATTCGCCACTCGCCCGTACCATGATATAGCCTTGGGCCGGTGCATCGATACTGACAGTCACAACGTCGCTCAATGTGCTACTGGCCGTGGTCAGCGAAACCGCTCCGGCGCCGGCAGTATAAGTAAGCCCCGCTTCATCGGCTATCTTCGTCGACATAAGACTGCTGTCGGGCACCGTACCGGCTTCATACGCATACGCGACCGAAGTCAGCTTCGTGCGAGGTGTCATCTCCGCACCGCCGTTGACGGCCATGCCAAGATACAGGTTGCTGTCCAGTACGAATATCGAGTCGGGAAGCTCCGCCTGTCCCGGCGCACCCAGGTCGACAGTAAACAGACCGGACGAGGTGGTGACCGACACCGAGCCGCTCTCCCAGACCTTGTTGCTGAGCGAGGTCGCAGTCGGGTCGTTCCAGATGGCAAAATTCACGTTATAGCTTCCGTCGGCTACCGGACTTCCTCCGGAGTCGGTTAGTCTCCCCTGATACGAGATGGTTCGAGGCGGCGGCGGTGTAGCACCGAGCACTACCACTGCGAAACAAATCAGGACACAAGTCCACATCCCGATGGGACTGATACGCATGACAAACTCCTCTGTTGTGAAACAAGTTGTATTGGTTCCGCCGCCTCTCTCACGGTCAGGCAAGACAAAGACGACGTCATATCGAATATTTCCGTATGAGCAATGGTCATTGCTGGAGTAAGGCTCCGGTTACGGCTCCGGTTCAGAATTGCAGGGTTGGGTATCCGTCCTTACTCTGCTGCGAGAGAGCCGGAAGTAGTGAGGTCGGCACACAAAATCGACCGTGGGCATAATTGGGCCGACCTCAGAGAATACGCAAGAACATCGATATTCAGCAAATAATCTGAAGAAAAGGGCTGGCTCGGGTTCGCCGGTGAAGTTCTCGAGAAGACGGCGCGCGGAACAAATTTCTCCGGCCGGCTACGACTTCACACCAGGCCGGAAGGCAAAATCGGAGACTGACATGGAAGCAGGAACCGGGTACACTCCGGCGCCGGAACAGAGCGGACAGGGGTTTCGATCGACCTGTCTGACCTCAATCAAACCTGTGCCGTGGCAGGCGTAACAAGTATTTTCGAGGGCATCGAAGCCTTTGCCGTCGCAGTACATACAGCGGTGTGAGTGATCGGGAGTAAGGCACCTGTTGTCGACCCATCCTAATCCCCGGCACTCCGGACAGACTTTCGGCTCTCCTTCAGGCGAGGGCGCCTTTCTGCTTTCGTGAGACATCATTCACCTCATCGGTTTTGTCTTGAATCCATTGCTCGACCATCGAAACAGCGTCGTCCACGGCCGCTTTCACAGGTGCTGTCATTTCTTCTGAAAGCGTCTGAACGTCCGATGCCTCAACTGCCAATATGTCGATAATATCGGGCATGCGCTGACCGAGGATCTCGCCGAACTTGAGCGCGGTCGGAAGACTTATCTGATGACTTGACACCAGGGCGCGGCTGGGCGTCCAGTATCCGCGCGGATAGAAATGGAGTTCTCCCGGCCGAACCTTGCCGGTCACGACGGTATCGACTATGAGGACCGACCTTCTTCCCTGAAGCAAATCGATCAGGGCGAATCCGGCAACTGCCGCTGTTTCGACGTCGGCCTGTCGGTCCGCGTCTCTGCTGCGTAACATCTCGCCGACCCGAAACCCGAAAGCATCGTCCGACAAGACGTCGTTGCCAAGGCACAGGACCAGTAATGGTTTCACCCGTCCCTCCGCACCGAATCGATTACCTCGCCGGTAGCGGAGTCATGGATGTAAAGGATCAGCGGCATCGAGCCGGGAAGTGAATGAGTGGCACACCCGAAGCAGGGGTCGTACGCCCGGAAGGCCATTTCTATTCGATTGAGCATGCCGTCGGTGATCGTCGTTCCCTTCTTGATCACCCCTTCAGCTGCCCGTTTGATCGACATGGTGATCGGAGCGTTGTTATTCGTCGTTCCCACGATCAGATTGGCTTCGGTGATAATTCCCTTGTCGTCGGTCTTGTAGTGGTGCGTTAGAGTGCCGCGCGGCGCCTCGACTATCCCTACCCCTTCGCCTACAATCCCGGTCGGCGGGTCGAAGATCTTATCCGAACTGATCTCTTCATCCTTCGCCTGCTCGAGAACAGCTTCGCATGCGAAAACCAGTTCGACTACCCGTGCCCAATGGGTCGCCAGCGTCGCGTGTACGGGCGTCTTGCCGGATCTGTCGCCGGTCAGAGTTTCGTAGAACCGCTCGTATTCCGCCTGGGCAAGCGGCGTAGCCATGCCGTCGGATACGTTAAGGCGACTCAGAGGCGTTGCTTTGTAGACTCCGGAGTTCATTCCGTCGACAAATCCGTTCCACCCGACTTTCTTGAGGAACGGGTACTTGAGATAGCTGTAAGGTTCCACGTGTTCGGCCACATACTCAAGATAATCCTTCGGTTCGTATTTTGCGTGTTCGGAACCATCGGGACCGGTGACGCGCACCAGACCATCGTAGAACGTGACTTTGTCGTTGGCATCAACAAGCCCCATATTGTAGGTCTTGTGGCTGTAGATGTCACCGACAATGAGATCGACGTACGCCTGGTTGGCGAGGACGACATCGTTGAGCACCTGAATCGTGAACTTGGCAAACTCGACCATTTCTTCGCCAATCTTGATCATCTCCTGCTGCTCTTCCTTAGATATCCGTTTGGACATTCCTCCCGGAAGCGCCGTGACCGGATGAACCTTTTTCCCGCCGATGATCTCGATAATTCGTTGTCCCCGAGCCCGCTGCGCGATCACCTTCTTACCGGCGTCGATACCGACTTTAGCGATCACGCCGAGGATATTCCGCTCTGCCGGCGGTGCATCCGGACCACAAACGAAATCAGGTCCGCCGAGGGCATAGAAATGGGTCGTGTGATCGCCCGCGTAGAAACCGTTGTAGACCAACTCGCGAAGCTTCCTGGCCGCCGATGGTATCGTCACTCCGTACACGGCGTCCGCCGCCTTGGCCGCTGCCATGTGGTGTGCGTCGGGGCAAACGCCGCAGATTCTCGTGGTGATACGGCACATTTCTTCGACCGGTCGGCCGACACAGAATTTCTCGAAACCCCGTAACTCCGGAACCTGGAAATAGCAGTTCGCGAGGGAACCATCGTCGTTGACAAAAAGATGTATTTTGCCGTGGCCCTCGAGGCGCGTGATCGGATCTATCAGGATCTGTTTCATGACTGTACCCTCCGCATCATCGATGCCGGCAGGCTGAAGCGATAGAGCGTCCCGAGCGGATCGGCAATCGTATCGATTATGCTGTTGATTTCTTCCGGGTCGGTCGAATCGATAACACTGGCCAGCGCCGAGATCATCTTCGCTCCCTGGTCCCGCACGTTGGCGGGCAGGCCGTAGCATCCTCTGCAAGGAACGCCGGCCGAAGCGCATTTGGCGCCGCATCCGGCACGGGTCGCCGGACCGAGGCAGACAATCCCCTGTTCCAGCAAACAAAGATCAGGATCTATCCTGACCTCGTGTGGGCGGTAAAAGTGCTTGATCTTCTTTACATTCTTCTCTCTCGTACATTCGTCGCAACAGGTTTTGTCGGTCGCACCAAGGACAGTACCCTTGGGCGGAAGCGGCTTGCCGTTCTTGAGAATGTCGATTACCGCTTCTACCACCGCCGCGATCTGATTCGACTGCGGCGGGCAACCGGGAATGATGTAGTCAACATCGACTACCTGCGGGAGAGTTCGCACCGTGTTCCAGAGAAACGGTATACGCAGTTCCCCTTCCGGCACCTGAACTTCCGTCTGCGGAACGGTCGTGTTGCCGTTTTGAAGTGACGGCGATTTCTTGTACACGTAGTCGAGGATTTCTTCTTTAGACGTCAGGTTGGCCAATCCCGGAATGCACCCTTCCGAAGCACAGCTTCCGAATGCACACAGCACGACCGATTTAGCACGCAGCAGTTTTGCCAGTTCGTAATTCTCGTCGCTTCGAATGGCGCCGTTGAACAAGGTCAGGGTGATGGATTTGTCCTCCATCTTCCGGATGTCCTCGTACTTGGTATCGAGGGCACACGGCCAAAAGATGGGATCGAAAAAGTCGGCCACCGCCAGGATTTTCTCTTCGATATCAAGAATGGCGATATCGCAGCCGCCACACGACGCCGCCCAGTATACTGCAAGTTTTGGTTTCGCCATATTCTGTTACTCCCTGTTCGCCACTTCCGGTTGGAACGCCCAGTCCTTCATCTCGAACGGTCCGAGCGCTCGGATCTGTTCGGTGAATTCGCCGACAACTTCCTGGAAGCGGACCCCTTCGGATGCCGAGACCCACTCAAGGCGGAGCCGTCGTTTATCGATTCCCATGTTTTCGAGTACTTTCAAAGTAAGCGGTACCCGGCGCATGCATTTGTAGTTCCCCTCAACATAGTGACAGTCGCCGGGATGACAGCCGCAGATCAGGACGCCGTCGGCGCCTTTCTGGAATGCGTCGAGCACGAACCCCGGATCGACCCGTCCGCTGCACATAACACGGATGCTCAGGATATTCGGAGGATATTTCAGCCGAGCCGTACCGGCAAGATCAGCCCCGGTGTAGCTGCACCAATTGCACAGGAAGCCTATTATTTTCGGTTCAAAGCTCATATCAGCATCCCCTCGATTTGAGCGTAGATTTGTTCATCGGTAAAGTGGCGGGCCACGATTGCGCCGGCCGGGCAAGCCGCCACACATGTGCCACACGCCTTGCAGAGCGCGGCGTTGACGACGCTGATTTTCTTATCAGCATCGAAATCGATCGCATTATACGGACACAGTTCGTTGCACACTCGGCACCCGCCGCAGTATTCTTCCTGAATGACAGCATACGCCGCATCCATCAGAATCTCTCCCTGACAGAGGAGCTTCAGGGCATGCGATGCCGCGGCACCTCCCTGGGCTACCGTATCAGGTATGTCTTTCGGACTCTGGCACGCCCCGGCGAGGAAGACGCCATCGGTGGTCGTCGATACGGGGCCGAGTTTCGGATGCGCCTCGATAAACCAGCCGTCGGCACCAACCGAGATGTTGAACTTGCGCGCCATCTCCTTCGCATCCTTCCGGGCCTCGAGGGCGGTGCAGAGAATAACCATATCGACCGGGATTTCACGGAATTTGCCTATCAGCGTATCCTCACAGAGAACGAGCAGCTTCCCTTCGTCGCCCCGGCGATATCCCGACGGGACGATTTCCGCCGCTTTCCCGCGAATGACGTTCACGTCTTCGTCAAGGATGCGCTGGTAGAACTCCTCGTATCCCTTTCCAAAGCTCCGGATGTCGATATATAACTGGTAGACCTCGGCCGAAGTCTTTTCTTTGACCAGATGCGAGAATTTGAAAGCGTACATGCAACACACCCGGCTGCAGTACTTATGATGATTCTGGTCTCGGCTACCGATACAGTGAAGGATTGCGATCGCGCGCGGTTCTTCGCCGTTTTCGAGAAGAATCTTCCCACCGGTCGGACCGGCGGCATTGTTCATCATCTCGAATTCTTCCGCCGAGATTACGTTCGGGTATTTGCCGTAACCGTACTGCTTCATCGGCGTAGGATCGAAGCTGTCGAATCCCGTTGCCATGACAACCGCTCCGACATCGAATTCTTCGAACTGATCCTGATCGTCGTAATGGATGCACTCTTTCGGACAGACTTTCGAACAGACTTTACACTCACCGGTGTTGAAGTGAATGCACTTTTCCGGGTCTATGAACGGAACGTTCGGCACCGCCTGCCGAAACGGAAGCGAAATCGCTGAATTCGGTCCGAGAGAGATCTCATGATGGACGATCGACCGGCCGCGTATTTCCTCCAGTTTGATATGTCCGGTCGGACAAACGCTGGCGCAGGCCCCGCACAGGATGCAGTCATCGCTGCCACCATCGAACGGCGTGGCTACTCTACGGTGTATTCCCCTCTCCCCGAACGCGAGAGCATGTGCGCCGACAACTTCATCACATACCCGGACACACAGACCGCAAAGAATACAGGTATCTTCACCAACGCCCCAGCGGGGCCTGTCAATGCCGAGTTGGTCTGCCAGTTGCTGCAGCACCGGAACGGGTGCACATCGGCTCATTAGCATCTCGAGATTGGCTCTCCGGGCATTCAGTACCCGAGGGGTCGTGGTCAGGATTTCGAGGCCGTCCCAGACCGGATAGTTACAGGCCGTTACGATCTTGCTCCACCCTTTGCTGTCACGAGCCTCCACCGCACAGATTCGACAGGCCGCATACGGTGTCATATACGGGTAGTGGCAGAGGGTCGGGATGTACAGCCCGAGGGACCGAGCTCCCTCCAGAACGAACGCCCCTTCTTCCATCTCTATCGGATGTCCGTCGATCTTTATGCTTACTTTGGCCATAAGTTCCTCCTAAGCCACCGGGGCTCCCTCTTGTTTGATCGCCGGATGCCAGACCTTCTGGGCTTTGCTTTGAACGGCATCCCCTTCACCCCGCTTGACACGGACGATTGCATCGTAATTGCATATCTGATAACAGGCCCCGCACTGAATGCACTTGTCCTGAATGATGCTGTGGAGTTCCTTCGGTTTTCCGACGATGGCGTCGGTCGGACATGGTTTCAGGCAGGCGAGGCAACCGGTACATTTCTCAGTGATAGCGTGCGATACCAGTTCCTTGCAAACACCGGCAGGGCACCTCTTTTCGAGGATATGCACCAGATACTCCTGCCTGAAGTACCGGATGGTCGACAGGATCGGATTCGGCGCACTTCCACCGAGTTGACAGAGGCTGGTGTCAATGAGCACCTGACCTAATTCCTCGAGGAGTTCCAGATCCTCCATCTTGCCACGACCTTCGCAGATGTCGGTCAGGATGGTGAGCATCGTCCGGATCCCTTCGCGGCACGGCAAACACTTGCCGCAGCTCTCTTCCTGGAGAAAGGTCAGGAAGTATCTGGCGACATCGACCATGCACGAATCTTCGTCCATCACGATCATACCGCCTGAGCCCATCATGGAACCGGCTTTTGTGAGTTCATCAAAGTCGACCGGGAGATCGAGAAGGTTCACGGCTTGTTCGTCCTCACGAATATCTCCGTGAGCAACGAGACTTTCGTGTATCTTCTTCTCGCCGGTCTCGACTATGAGTGTTCCGCCGGACGGTCCCCCCGTCTGCACCGCTTTGAACCGCTTGTTCCCGCGGACGCCGCCTCCGATATCATAGAGAATCTCGCGAAGTTTGATCCCCATCGGCACCTCGACCAACCCGGTGTTGTTGACCTTGCCGGTAAGAGCGAAGATCTTGGTTCCTTTCGATCCGGTCGTGCCGATCGACGAATACCAATCGGCTCCTTTTTCGACAATAAGCGGCACGTTCGCCCAGGTCTCGACATTGTTCAGGTTGCTCGGTTTATCCCAGAGACCAGCTTCAACGGTATGGATGTACTTGGCGCGAGGTTCACCAATCCGGCCTTCCAAAGAGGCCATCAGCGCCGTGGACTCTCCGCAGACAAAGGCACCGCCTCCGCGCGATATGTCGATGTCGAAATTGAATCCGCTGCCCAAAATGTTCTTTCCCAGCAAACCGTATTCTCTCGCCGACTCGATTGCGATCCCGATATTCCGGGCCGCGAGCGGATACTCGTTTCGCACGTACACGAATCCTTCGGGACAGCCGATGGCGAATGCACCAATTACCATACCCTCGATCACTGCGTGCGGATTTCCTTCGAGCAGGGAGCGATCCATAAAGGCACCCGGATCGCCTTCATCGGCATTACATATCACGTATTTGGGGGTTCCCGGGGCCTTTCGACATGAATCCCATTTCTTTCCGGTCAGGTATCCGCCGCCTCCGCGACCGCGAAGGCCGGATCGTTTGACCAGGTCAATGACCTGCTCCGGCTTCATCGTGGTCAGGGCTTTAGCCAGCGATTGATATCCGCCGAGACAGATATAATCATGAATGGCGGTCGGATCGATGAGATTATTCTTGCCGATTAACAAGCGCATCTGCTTCTTGAAAAACGGTACTTCGTCTTCATGCTCGTACGACTCGCCCGTCACCGGATCCTTGTAAAGCAGCTTGTGAACCACTTTGCCGCTCTTGATAGTCTGATTCACGATTAGCTCGACGTCTTTCGGTGTCACCTTCACATAGAAGATCTTCTCCGGATGAATGGTCATAAGGGGGCCCCATTCACACGGTCCGGGACATCCGGTTGCCTTGATCTCGACCTGATCTTCCAGCCGACTCTCGGCAATTTTCCGCCGCAAGGTGGTCAGGACCGCTTCACATCCGCAGGCCTGACAGCCGGTACCGGCACAGACGCTGATAATCGTCTTGTTGTCCTTGCGCTGCGACAGGAGCCGGCTCCGAAGAGCCTCCAGTTCACGGGAAGAGTGAAGTTGGGTCGGTTTCATGCTTCCTCCTCGTCGTCCGCAGACTCACCTTTGTCAAGCCGGGCAAGAATCTTGTCCACCTTGGTTACGGTCATATTCCCATAGAAAGAGTCATCCACCGTGATCAACGGTCCAAGCGCACACGCTCCAAGGCAGTTCACCGTCTCAAGGCTGAATTTCAAGTCGGAAGTAGTGCCACCCGGATCGATTCCGAGTTCGCGCTGAAACTTGTCCACGATGACATTTGCCTGACGCACATGACATGCGGTCCCGGTGCACACGCAGACATGATGTTTGCCTTTCGGCGTAAGACTGAACGACCGATAGAATGTCGCGACACCAAAAACCTGAGCCATCGGCAATTCCATCTTTTTCGCCACCATCTTGAGCGCCTCGATCGGCAGATAGCGGTAATGTTTCTGAATGTCCTGGAGAATCATGATCAGCGCAGTCTGCTTGGCCTCGTATCGATTGACAATCGCATCGATCGCTTCTTCGAGATCGTACTTTTCCTTCACTGCCGTGGTCATTTCACCCCTCCTTCGATCGGAGTCAACTGAGGTTCCGGCATCGGCTGCGCCCCGGTCAGCGGCGTGAGATCGTGATCCGGTCCCATGACACTTCGATGCGTGATTTCCAGTGCTTTGCCTTCTTTCACCACCTGCTTGCCGAGCGACAGGCGCCGTTCGAGCGGATACGGCTTGCTCGGGCAGGCCTCGTAGCATGAACCGCAGCTGTTGCACAAAGTGGGATCGACATAGCGCGCTTTCTTGCGCACCCGGACTTTGAAATTCCCGACATACCCTTTCACCTCTTCGACCTCAGCATACGTCATCAACTTGATATGCGGATGCTTCCCTACCGACACCATCTTGGGCGTGAGGATGCAGGCGGCACAATCGAGTGTTGGGAATGTCTTGTCGAATTTGGACATGTGGCCGCCGATCGACGGTTCCTTTTCGACCAGGACGACATCATACCCGGCGTCGGCAACTTGAAGCGCAGCTTCGATCCCGGCAATCCCTCCACCGACTATCATTACGCGATTGAGGATCGGGACTTTGCGCATCTCCAACGGCTGGTGGAACTTTACGCGCGCCACTGCCCCCTTAAGAAGCGCAAGTGCTTTGTTCGTTGCGAGTCGCGGATCAATCGTCACCCAACTGACCTGTTCGCGGATGTTGGTCATTTCGAAGAAATAGCGATTGAGTCCGGCCTCTTCGACCGCCTTGCGAAAGGTCGGCTCATGCATGAGCGGACTGCAGGCAGCTACCACCACCCGATCAAGCTTGAGCTCACGAATGTCCTTCTGGATAAGTTCCTGGCCGGGATCGGAGCACATGAACCGATAATGTCGGGCGATCGTGACCCCGGGGACTTTTGACATTTCTTCGGCCACTTTGACGACATCGACTGTCTTCGCGATATTGGTACCACAGTGACAGACGTAGACGCCTATTTTCGGCGTCCCGTTTTCCGAATGAGCCGGAGGGTTGGTCATACCGCCGCTCCTTTCATCAGCCCGCAGAGTTTGGTCGGCTCGACCAGAAGTTTGTCGAGTCCCATATCTTCCGACGAGATTCCCAGCGCCGCTCCGAGCAAATGACTGAAGTAGACGACGGGTATCTTGAATTGCCGTCCGTAGGTCTGATTGATCTTGTCCTGATACGCTTCGAGATTCATCTGACAGAGCGGACAGGCCGTCGCGATTACATCGGCTTCGGTGTCGGCGGCTGCCTGAAGAAGCTTCATAATCAGATCGAGGGCGATATCTTCCTTCGTTGTCATTAGCATGCCGCCACAGCAACGAACCTTGCACGGATACGGCACTACTTGGGCGCCGATCGCCGACAATAGGTTGTCCATCGACACCGGTTCATCGACATCGTCAAAGTAGCCGTGCGGACGCACGATCTGGCAACCGTAGTAGGGAGCGACCCGCAGCCCCTGAAGGCTCCGTGTCGCTTTGGACTTAATGACCCCGACGCCGAGATCGTTCACGAGAATATCGAGCGGGTGTCGGACCTCAACCAACGAATCGTAGGTCAGGCCGGCTGCCGAGAGCGCCTCGTTGATCTTGGCCCGTTCCTTGGGATCCCAGGCGATATGCCGGTTGGTTTTGCGCAGGATTGTGTAACAGCTGCTGCACGGCGCGCAAACCTGCATATCCATGGACTGAGCCAGTGCGAGATTGCGGGCACTGATCGCATACCCGACAATTTTCTTGACTGACATGTACATGGTGGCGCCGCAGCAGTTCCAGTCGTCGATCTCATGGAGACCGATATCGAGCGCCTTGAAGACTGCTCGGATCGACTTGTCGTACGGGCTGGCCGTATGCTCCAGACTGCAGCCCGGATAATATGCGTATTGGAGCATCACCCTTCTCCAAATTCATTGGCCTTCTTGATGATGGCCTGTACATCGTTTACTCTCTTCAATTTTTCGGGAATCAACCCCATCCGCCCCCGGCGGATCATCGACCAACCGAGCGTCGCGTTTGAAAACAGCCGCCGTATGCCTGTTCGGGCAAAGTAGCGCACGCCCAGGCCAAGTTCGTAGTTGCGTCCGTAACGATAGACGTTGTTGACAAAAGAACGCGACAGCGTGTGCACGGGAAAGCGTCCGGGATAAATTCCCTTAGCCATCGCAATCCGCTTAAGCGCGTACATAGTGTCAGTGACCCGAATATCCGATGGACAGCGGACGGTGCAGGAATAGCACGAAGCACACAGCCAGACAGTCCTGCTTTGAAGTATCTCCTCGGTGCGTCCGGCTCGAAACAGAGCTATTACCTGTCGGGGGGTCAGGTCCATTGCATACGAAACGGGACAGGTTCCGGTGCACGTCCCGCATTGAAGGCATCGCTTTATCTTGAATCCTTCCGGAAAACTGCCGACCTGCTCCCAGAATGCCGCGCGAAGTTCTGCCTCTTTGGGCTGAAGAGACCCGGTTTTCCCGCTCATATAGGCTCCTTGCTGGCTCGGTGTAACTTAGATCGTGATTGACTCGTCGGTCCGGCCGACAGCACATAACTCGACCGTTCCATAGAGAATTTTATCCATGTTAACAAAACCGGTCAAGAGATAATTTTCACAAGCGATCTTCTCATATGCGACGATATGAAATACATAAAAGGTTGTAATCATCCAAGTTGCCTTGTAAAAATATCGAGTATTAACACCATTTAATGCATGATTTATCATATTAGTTGACATGATCTTACTTGTGGCGAGTTGGCTATTCCCTGAATTTCTGTGTCCACCCAAGGAGCAAGTCACTTAATAGTGACAGCAATGCAGACGTGTCACATATTGGTGACAAAAAGCCTGCCTGACCGGAGTTCCCCCTAAGTGAAAAGGATTTAACAGAACCGTTGAGGGCAGTTAGCTCGCCGACCATGTCCCCAACAAGTGACTTGACAGATTCAACATTTCCGCACAGCTTGAAGTATTACGGACAAACAAGGCGATGTTACCATCGCCGGAAAGGCGAGTCCATTATGTCAGCCGGCAGTGCGGTAAAGAGAGATAAGCAGGCAACGCGAGCGAGGATTCTGGCAGCTGTGGGTACAATTCTATCCCGTCATGGCTTCGCGAAACTCGGAGTCAACTCGATTGCGAACGAGGCCGGTATAGATAAGGTCCTCATCTACCGGTATTTCGGAAATCTCGAGGGCTTGCTGGAAGCTTATGTTGAAGACAACGAGGCTTCGGTTTCGCTGCCTCCCCTGAGCTGGCCATCGAGGGAACGAGTATCGGGCCCAGCCGCCGTGACCTCGGCGCTTCTTTGTGACCAGCTGGAGGAATTGCGCCGCCGGCCGATCGCCCAGGCAACCCTCCGGTGTGAATCGCAGTCAGGCAACATTGTGACGGATCGACTCTCGTTAGCCCGGGAGAAAATGGCGAAGGAGTATCTTTCCAAGCTGCCATTTAACCTGGAGAAGCACCCTCACGCCGATCCGGGTGCAGTGTTCGCCTTATTGCACGCGGGGATATCTTACCTGGTCCTGAACGCCGCCAGAATTGACTTCTATCAGGGAATCGATCTCAAATCAGCCCGGGGCTGGAAACGCATTGAACGAGCGATCGACACACTTGTCGCGACCTATTTTGAGCGCGAATCGGAGTCCGGAGAGTAGACAAACTGACGGATAAAATGCATCACTGATGCTTCATAGTTTCGAACGCCAGACCTACCGCCCAGACATGACTCTCGTGAGCCGCGTTGTACGCGAACTCCTCAAGCGATATCAGACTCAGTTCATGGTCCGGCTCGATCGGCGTTCCCTCCCGGCTGATCGCCTTGCCCAAATAGAAGTGAGAGATCTTGTTCACTCGCCGGCCGCTCTTCGGACTGACCGCATACTGTCCCGCGACGGCGATCTCAGATGCTAACCGTACAGTCCAGCCGATCTCCTCTTTGACTTCGCGATGCAAAGCATCTTCGACCGTTTCCCCCTCGTCTACTCCGCCGCCGGGAAGAAAATACATCCCCCGGTGCTTCACCGATACCAACTTGCCGTCCTCCTCGAACAGAATCAGGTAGGCGGATGGTCTGTCACTGTAGGTCTGGTCTGATTCTCGAAGACCAAATTGTTTCATGGACTAACTCTTGTCCTCAAGTTCGGCATCCCGGATCAAACAAGCTGCGACCGACCGCATGCCTATGAAGATAATGCAATATCCTCACCGCTACGGCGTGGAAGGAAGGACTTCGACAATCTCGCAATCCTCGAGGGAAATGCTTTTCATCGGTTCATGTTTCGTGCGGAGACCTCTGGACCAGTCCACCGAGACACGTCCTCGCACGAGTACGCGCTGGAACAGCACGGAATCCCGGCCGTTCACGATGAGATATTCCATTGGCAGTCCCAGTGGATAGACATCCCGTACCGAGTTCTCAAGCCCGAAGGCGCTCAGATCCGGTTCGATCACCGGGGTTGTTTCCGAACGAAATTTCAGATCCATCTCGTCGAGATAAAAGGCAAAGTTCGCGGAATCGAAGGCCAAATCACCGAATTTGAGATCTATCGGCAGTTTCCCTTTAGCTTCCGGCTTGACGGCGTAGGGTCGTTCCCAGTAGATACTCCCCTCGAAGTCCATCACCTTGTTGTCAAAGCTTCTTGCCAGACTTTCCATGGCATCGTAACCGGCACTATCATTGCCCGCCCGGGTAAATGCCACTCCAAAATTGGTTCGAAAGTCTCTGACGGTCATTCGGTCGACTCGATCACCCCCGCCGCATTCGGCAATAGTCAGTGTGACTACCAGGCCCAGGGATGCTGTGATCGCAACAGCGGTCGATCGTGACATGTATTCACCTCCCGCTTTAGAATGAAGCTATACCCTCAAGACGCGCCGGTTGTCCGCGATGGGCAATTTGCAGGATAACGCTGCACTGATTGTTCGCCTGCAACATGCGACAATTGGGCTCCGGAGTGCAATCAAAAAGTGGAAGCGTATCGTCAGATCACTTTCAGCGATGCCTCAGCTTCGACACAAACATCTTCGCCGACGGATATCCGGCAGACTGCCCAGACGAACTCTCCCCGGGTTCTGACGAATGTTGCTCGGGCTTCCAACTTCTCACCAATCAAGACGGATTTTTTGTAACGAACGCTTAGATTACAGGTCATCGGACGTCCACCAAAGCGGCTGCGGGCCAGGTGCACCATGACGGCGTCGGCGATTGACGCAAGTATCCCTCCGTGGACAATTCCGTCGTAGCTTTGAAACCGCTCATCGACCGTCGTTCTGCACCAGGCGTTGGTCTCGTCGGCTTCCATAGCGAGCCCTAGCCCGCCCGGATTATGTTGACTGCAGGCAAAGCAGTTGTCGTGGGAGAGGTATTCGGCCGGCTCTTTCATTTTCTTCTCCTCACCGTGCAATATTCTCCTTGACTTATTATGCGCATATGCTCATAATACGACAGGAGAAAAGATATGGCAAGACCTAAATGTGCCCGATTTGTCAGAGACTTCCCGAACTCCACCTTCTTCAAGCCGAGGGGAGTTCCGCTGTGTTCATTGCAGGAAGTCGTGTTGACTTTCGATGAATTCGAGGCGCTTCGTCTTGCCGATCTCGACGGGCTTTATCAGGAAGAAGCGGCGGCCAGGATGCAGGTCTCGCGAGCCACGTTCGGGCGCATTCTGGCCTCGGCACATGAGAAAGTCGCGGATGGGCTGATTAACGGCAGAGCCATAAGAATCGATGGAGGTAATGTAAGAATGGTACAAAAGAGAACTTTTGAATGCGCGGACTGCGGGCATTCCTGGGAAGTCGCTTTCGGGAGCGGCCGACCGGGCGTCTGTCCCGAGTGTGGCGGCACCAATCTACACCGTTCGGATACCGAGCGCGGGCGGGGACGCGGCGGCCGTGGACAGGGTATGGGCTGCCGAAGGGGACAACGCCAATCGAACGCCGCACGGAAGGAGACGACATGAAAATCGCAGTAGCTTCGGACGACCAGGTTTCCATCGCTGCCCACTTTGGAAGGTGCGCCGGCTTTGTAATTTTCGAAGCGCACGACGGGCAGATCGACATGCTTGGATTTCGGGAGAACAGTTTCGGACATCATCAACGCGGCACTCACGATCACGCCCACGATCACGACCACGGCGACAGTCTGCACAGCCACGACGGGTTCATCGGCGGTCTCAGCGATTGCGAGGTGGTGATCTGCCGCGGTATGGGAAGAAGGGCCCTGGCTGATCTTTCGGCAAACGGAATCAAACCGGTCATTACCGCTGAAGATGTCACGGTGCACGACGCTGCAACGCTTTTCTCTCAGGGAAGACTGAATTGGTCGAATGACTCGTCCTGCTGCTCGCATTAGGCTGAAGAACTCGAAGACGTCCGGGCTCGCAAGAATACACAACGGCCGGTCGCGGTTCAGCGACCGGCCGTTGGAGCATTCATGGCCAGGTTCTGTTTCGTCACACTTCTCAGTTGACCGGCTTTACTTTCCAGGCGGTGAGTGCTCCGATCAGGCCACCGGGCCATCCTACAAACACGGCAAATCCAATCTCGAACGGCCACAGATTGTGGTCGGTCGGATCCACCGAACACTCCACGATTACACGGGCCATGGTCGCTGCCGCGAAGCCGACGGATATCAATGAAGCTGTCAGGATAATGGATTGTCGGAGGAACATGCGCGTGAGGCATCCGGCGATCGCAGCCGCTATCAGCCATCCGAACAGAAAGCCTCCGCCCATCGATACATCTTGGTACGGAATCGGCCAGAGATACATTCCGGCGAAAATAAACCCGACGACCGCAACTGCGATCTGTCGTGATCCGCTTGTGGAGAGCATGAAAATCTCCTTTTTACCTATCTCAATCGGCGAGTTCGCTCAGATGTTTATTGACGGGAAGTTCTCACCGCAACTTTGATTCGTCTGAGGCCGATCGATGGCCCCTTGAGCTTCAAAGATATTGTATACTAACGCATTACGGGACGACAATCGGTACCACGGTAGCATCAGAGTTTATTCTTGACATTAATTTCAATACGAATTATTCTAATACAAATTGTTATGAATGATCAGGGCCGGTGTTTGACAATGCTGACAGCAGACACCCGGCCCTTACCTATTGGACCACATTGCGATATGGCGCCAAAATCAGGAAACCACACGTACTCAAACAACCGATCACCCGCTTCGGAGGAAGCAAAAAGGTCCCCCGAGGTCCCGGACGAGAGATTCGATTTGCAGATACTCCAGTCGATTCGCCGAATCATCCGGGCAGTGGACATTTATTCCCGGAAACTCCGGAGCCAGTACGAACTCACTGCCCCTCAACTGATTTGTCTGAGAACGGTGGTTGAATACGGACCGCTCACGGTATCCGATCTGGCCCATCAGGTCTTTCTCAGCCCCAGCACGGTAGTAGGTATTCTCGATCGTCTTGAAGCACGCGGGTTGATCCACCGTGAACGCGATACGGTCGACCGGCGAATTGTCAATACACAGGCGACCGAAAGTGGAAAGAAAGTTGTCGCCGAGGCGCCATCGGCCTTGCAGGACAGTCTCCACGATGCCCTCAAGGAGTTGTCGAAGCTTGAACAGGCGACGATTGCCCTGTCGCTGAAGAAGGTCGTCGATCTCATGGAGGCGAGCCGCCTCGATGCTGCGCCCATTCTGGATACTGCACCGATAGACAGTCATGAAACGCACGACAAGAAAGGGGACCTGTAATCGATTTTTCAACAAACTGCACAACACGCCTGTTACTTCTGTCGATTCTTTTCCTGTCCCTGAGTTTCCCTTCAGCTTTTGCCCAAGATACCACCGGTCCTGCCGCCACGGCGATACCGTCGCCCGTCTTCGAGAATGACTCGAGTAATTACACAAATTCAGGGAGCATCAAACTCTCATGGCACTCGATGACGCCGGACAGCATCGATTCTCGATTCCAGTTGCAGTGGGCTACCCACGACGATTTTTCTGACGCCGACGATTACTATCGGGGACCGGATCTCGCTACGTACATTTCCGGTCTGGCCAACGGCAATTACTATTTCCGTCTCCGCGAAGTTCGCTCCGGGGGCCCGCTTTCCGATTGGTCGGGACCCGTGAAGGTCATCGTCGAACATCATTCCCTTCATCTCGCCTTCACGCTATTTGGAATCGGCGGTCTGGTATTCGTACTCACCCTCCTTGTCGTTCTCCGCGGCGCCGCCAGAACATCGAAAGAGCTTGCTGAAATCGAAAACCTGTATATCGAGGAGAGGAAGTAGTATGGCCCATCAATCGGCGGTCCTTTCCGCATCCTATGGCTGGATTGTCCTTGCGGCGCTCAGTGTGATTTGGATCGTTCTTGGAATATACTGGGGACGTCGCGCCAAATCGATGGAAGGGTATATGCTGGCCGGGCGCAATGTCGGTCTCGCCCTCGGCACCGCTACGGCAGTGGCTACCTGGGTAACTTCGAACACCACGATGCTTGCACCGCAATTCGCCTATGAACTGGGCATCTGGGGGATGATCGCTTATTCGACCGCTTCGTTCGGTCTGCTCATGTTCGCGCCGCTGGCCAAGAGGATTCGCGCGCTCATGCCCAAAGGATTTACCAGCGGCGATTTTATTCGTCTGCGCTACGGCAAGCAAACCTGGTACCTGTTCCTCGCTATCTCAATCTTCTACGGTTTCACCTGGCTTATCAGCATGGGTATGGCCGGCGGCATTCTTCTGAACGCCCTGTCCGGAATTCCCTACGAGGTCGGCATGTCGGTTATTCTGTTCGTCTGTGTCACCTACACGTTGTTCGGCGGCCTCTACGCCGTCATCGGCACCGACTATATCCAGAGTCTCATCATTCTGGTGGGCATCGTCATTGTCGGAGTGGGGGTGTTGTCTTTCGCCGACTTCCATACATCGTATACCCATCTTGCAACTTCGCGTCCGATGCTGGTCAGTGTGATGCTGCCGGCGGCAATCATGGCGATCTTCAACAATCTTCTGTTCGGTATCGGCGAGATCTTCCACAGTAATGTCTGGTGGAGCCGTGCGTTCGCCATGCGCGAAGGAGTCGGTAAGAAGGCGTACATTCTGGCCGGGCTGTGCTGGCTGCCGGTGCCGATCGCGGCCGGATTCATCGCTCTCACCAGCGGCGCACTCGGCATCAATGTCACCAGTCCCGACATGGTCGGTCCGCTGGTCGCCGCCAGTGTCCTCGGCAAAGTGGGTGCCATCACCGTGCTTATCGTCGCCTTCGCCTCACTGGCTTCAAGCATCGACAGTCTCCTGGCCGCCACGGCAGATCTCATTACCGAGGATATCTACCGAAAACTGCTGAACCCCGGTGCTTCGGAGCGGACATTGCGGCGGGCATCATCCTATGTGGTCGTGGGACTCGGCCTGGTTGCCTGGCTTGTTTGTCTCCCGCGAATCGGCACCCTTGCAACCGTGCTGTTCTTCGCCGGTCCGATGGTCGGTTCCTGCATCTGGCCGATCGCCACCGGCTTGTTCTGGAGAAAAGCAAATGCCCGCGGCGCTTTCTGGGGCATGGCGTTCGGTTCGGTGGCCGGACTGGTCGCTTACTTTCAACTCGGCTGGTACACGGCATCCCTGATCGGAGCGGCGGTGTCGATGACCGTCGTACTGAGCATGACTGCGGTTTCACGTCACGAGTTCGACTGGAAGTCGCTGAACGAACCGCATCCCGAATATATTCAGGAGTAGTTGACGTATGATGTTCTCTGAGTCCTTCTTTACGATTCTGATCACCTGCGCACTCATTCTCACGGGTGTCGGGGCGATTACTATGATCGCGCTCTGGATACGCGACATGATAAAAGGAAAAGTGTGGTAACTATTATGACGGAAAATGCACAGCATATCGACGACGGCAAGGCTCCATCGGACAGCCTGATCGAATCACCCGGCCTGTACCCGGAACCGAGAAAACTTCTCTCGGAAAACGTGGTGGACGTCGGAATCCTCAAAACTCTCGTGAAGCGCTCCACTATCTCGGTGAGCCAGTTTGACCGGGAGCTGGTCCTTGAGCTGTACAAGCTGGCGGCGTTGCTTGAAGTGACGGAGATCGCTTCGAGTCACCCGCTCGACGGCAAGATCGTCATCACGGCGTTCTTCGAGGCGAGCACACGGACAAGATTGTCGTTCGAAAGCGCCGTCCTTCGCCTCGACGGCAAAGTGATCAGCATCCCCGACGGCCGCACTACCGGCACCGCCAAAGGGGAATCGCTCGCCGATATCGGCGAGATGCTCAACGCGTACGGCGACCTGGTTGTTATGCGCCATACGGAGACCGATTCCATCGAGCAGATAACGTCGAAACTTCGGCTGCCGTTAATCAACGCCGGTAACGGTACGGGGGAACATCCCACCCAGGCCCTCGCCGATTGGTATGCCATTCTCAAATGGAATCCGCGCCTCAAGGGTGAAACTGAACCGAAAGACAGAATCCATCTCGGGATTCTCGGCACGCCCGGATCAATGAGAGCGGTCCGGAGTTTCCTTGACATGTCCCTGTTGTTTCGCCAGGGGATTCGCAAGATCTCGATCATCTCTGAAATGGCAGATCCGCTCGGTCCCCGGCTGGAGAACGAGTTGAAGGAATCCAGCCTCGAATGGCAGGTGACGAATGATATTAACGACGTCCTGTCGGATCTTGACGTCATCTATATGAACTCGATCGCCTTCCTCGGCGACAGCTACAAGACGCTCGATTCACGCTTCAAATTGCACGGTGGAAGCAAGCTCAAACCGGGAGCGGTTGTTTTGCACCCGCTGGCCCGGTTGGATGAATTGAGTCCGAGCCTTGACGATACCAAACACAATCTCTATTTCACACAGGCGCACGGCGCGGTGTTCGTGCGCCAGGCGTTGCTCATAGCCACGCTCGATCGGTTCGACCGGCTGCCCAAATCGATACCGATTTCAAGTCGAAGTGGCGAGTCTCAAGAGGCTGTCCTGAAACATCCCACGGAGAGTGCATAGTGTGTGGAATTGCAGGATTTTTCTCGTCGGCACCGCTCGATGACTCGAGCCGGTCGACCCTTGAGCAAATGACCGGACGCCTGCGTCATCGCGGGCCGGACGGCACCGGCTATCACGTAGATCCGGCAATTGGCATTGCTATGGGACACGCCCGATTGTCGATTATCGATCTCACTACCGGTGACCAGCCGCTGTTCGGCGAAGAGGGGACTGAAACTGTCTTCACGGGAAACGGCGAATTCTACGATTACAAACGGATTCGCGCCAATCTTATCTGCAACGGCCATCGTTTTCGCACCAAGTCTGACAGCGAAATTGCCTTGCATCTCTATGAAGATTTCGGACTGGATTTCGTCGATCACCTGCGCGGAGAATTTGCTTTCGCGCTCTACGACGGCAAAGAGCAGCGCCTCATTCTTGTACGCGACCGGTTTGGCGTAAAGCCCCTCTTCTATACACGCAAGGATAACCGGCTCTTGTGGGCGTCGGAAATCAAAGCGCTCTTCGCCCACCCTGACATTGAGAGAAGATTTTCAAATGAGGGTCTGCTCCATCAACTCATGCACACGATGGTCCCGGGAACGACTGCTTTCAAGGGCATACATGCGCTGAAGCCGGGACATATGCTGATCGTAAAGAAGAACCGTTCCGGCCTGGAGATAAAGGACCGGCGCTGGTGGGATTTCGAATTCCCACAAGCTGGCGAACGCGCTGCTACAGCATCGGTTTCAGAATGTGCCTCGCGGGTCCGCGAAGAACTGCTGGAAGCAGTCCAGCATCGTCTCGAAGCAGATGTCCCGGTAGGGTGTTACCTGTCCGGGGGGATTGATAGCTGCTCCATGCTTGGATTGGCGTCGGCGGTACAGCAGTCACCGGTCAAGGCGTTTACGATTAGTTTCGATCACGATGATTACGACGAAGCCTCCATCGCACGAGAGATGGCCCTCCGCACCGGAGCGGATCAGGAACTACTGAAGCTGACCGGCGATGATCTGTACGGCGACAACTATATTGAAACGATGTGGCATGCCGAGCGGACCTTCTATAACACGCTGGGGGTAGCAAAATGGTGCATGAGTCGAAGAGTTCACGAATGCGGCTATAAGGTTGTCGTTACGGGCGAGGGAGCCGACGAGTTGTTCGGCGGTTACCCGGCGTTCAAGCGAGACATGTTGCTTCACGGCACGTCCGACACACCCCTGTCCGAGCGTGAAGCGCTTATGAATGCCATGACCAAGAGCAACGAACTGTTCAAAGGGGCGATACTGGCAGAAAACGCCGCGACCCACCCGGCGTTCGACTCGCTCTGCGGATTTACGCCGTCATGGATACAGCCGTGGATAGACACCCTGGCACTCGCCCGCCCATTGCTCTCTGATGATCTCCAGGATTCACTGAGAGGGTACGATCCCCTGCAGGCGATAGCCGGCTCATTCGATTCCGAGATGATCCACAACCGCCACCCGCTGGATATCGCCCAGTACACCTGGTCAAAGACGATGCTGGAGTGTCAAATCCTGAACTGGGGAGGTGATCGGGTTGATATGGCTAATGCTATGGAGTCGCGGCCGGCTTTTCTCGATCATCATGTAGCCGAATTGGCAGCACAAATCCCACCGGCTCTTCGCATTCGCGGAAATATCGAAAAATTCGTCCTGCGGGAAGCAATGGTCGGAATTCTTCCCGACGTTCTCTATCGACGGCAGAAGTTCGCCTTCATGGCCCCTCCCGGACATACCGACGAGGTCAAACGCAGCGCGGTTGCCGGCCTTCTGGAAGAATTTGTCACTGAAGATGCCGTCCGACGGGCCGGCGTCTTCGATCCGAAACGACTCCGTCGTTTTCTCGAGGAGTATCGAAACGATACCTCCCCTGTCTCGCTGGTCAGAAAGGACGCTTTGCTGAACCACATTATAGGTCTGCAGATTCTCCAACGTCTTTTTGTCGAATCCAACAACCCGCCCGAGTCATCGGCCCATACCTCGCTCTCAGCCGAAAGAGTTCAATCATAGGCTTCTGAAGCGTATTCCGGGCAGACGGTGGAGATGATCGCCGTCCTGCCCGAAACTCGCCATTTTACAATAACAAGTTGTCAGACTGTATGTTACGCCGACAGATGTGAGCGAATCAACGACACGAAGTCCCGACAGTGCATTTCTCTGTGGAAGCGGGTTGTCCTTCGAGCAGCCGGGCGAAAGCGCTGCTATGATGGCAATTATGACCGACCGGAGCAAAACTGAGTTAAACATAAGCTCTTCATCTCGTTTGCCTTAATTGGACCAAGCTGCGGACACAGCGGGCCCGGAATAGCCGGCTCACCGCAAATCCTCATTGCCGAAGCATCTCAATCGACTAGTTTGCTATTGAGGGGAAATCTTACAGAACGGGCCCAATTTGACCACTTCGACGTGGATAACCCTGAAATCCGGTTGGTACGGAGACCTCCAGATATCGCCAATAAGGCGTGCTCTCTTCAGGAGTCCGCGATGGTATCCAGGAGGGCACCGACCCATTCTTGCTCGTACTTGATCTTGTACCTGCGGGACAATTCAATCGCCTCATTGAGAACTGCTCTTGCCATCTCGACCGAATTGCCAACGCTATCGCCTTTGAGGACGGCCGTGGCGAGGAGCCGCCTTACGGCAATTTGACTGGGTGGTTCGCATCGGTCATTGAGGTTCTTTCGAAGAAACTTTAGCCTGGTTAGATCGCTGGAACGATGACTTGTCATGTATCTGCCAAAAGCCCGATAGGCTGAAATGATTTGAGCCAGTTTTCGCGTATGAAGCTCCCTCACCAGCTTAAGAGCGGTCTCCGCTAACTGCACACATTCCACAAACTGACCGGTCCGTTCAGTAAGCTTCATGCGGGACAGAATAACGATGCACTCTTCGTTTTTCAGGTCGGCCTTATCGGCGATTGCCATAGCACGACGGTAATGGTCTTCCGCATCCTGAACTCTGTTTTCATACAGGGCGATGTCACCGAGATTTCGCTCAGCCATAGTCAGCACGAGTTGAAACTTGAGAGAGGAAGCAAGCTCCCTGGCTTCCCGGTTGAGGATGGTGGCCCGTGAATAGTTCCCCAACATAACCTGAGTCTTGCCCTGATTCTCAAGCGCCAGCGCCTGGTTCTTTCGATCCTTCACGTCGACAGCAGCCTCGGCCGCTTCGACAAAACGGTCCATAGCGCCCGCGTAGTCACCCGAGGTAAAACGGAGCACCCCGAGATTGTTCAAGTTGACTGCGATACTGCCGTATTCTCCAAGCTGTCGATGAAGCTCAAGCGCCTTTTCGAAACTTTCCTGGGCATCCTTTTCCTTGCCCAACTGATGTTGCACAAGTCCGATATTGTTCATCAGCTTCGCTTCGATACCTACCTGCCCTTGCCACCGGCACAGTTCCAGGGCCTCATTGTAGTGGTGAAGGGCCAGATCGAGTTTACCTCGACGGTGGTGGATCACCGCGATGGATTTCACGGCCGCTGCAAGTTTGTCCTTCCGTTGCAGCTGTTGATTGATCTTGATCACCCTTCGGTAGTAAGCCATCGCGTCGTCGTACCTGGCTTGCGGCTCGAGTATGTCGATCAGGATTGCCAATGCTCTCGCTTCCAGGGAGAGATTCCCATTTCGGCGTGAGAGCTCACGCGCCTTCCTCGCGTGCATCGCTGATTTGTCCCAGTCAGCTAATCGGTAATAAGCGTCGGCCAAAGACAGATGCGATTCAATCTCAACCTCTTCCTGACTTTCAGAGCGCGATCTCTGCAGAGCAGTTTCCAACTCGCTGATCGCTCCCTGGTAGTCACCCTCGTGAATATGAATTCTTGCCAGTCCCAGCGCCGCGGTGGTGAGTCTCGGTTCCTTTTGGATTGCTTGTCGATAGAGCTGGGCGGCAACCTCGACATCAGCACCCGATTTCTTGTGTTCGAAAAGATATTTTCCTCGCAAGTAGTATTCGTAAGCCACCGGATCCGGCATACCGCTGACGCTCGCCGTTGCTTGCGAGTCCATTGGCTTTGCAGCGATGCCCAGTGCTTCCAAAATGCCGCATGCCAGAAGTTCTTTCAATTCGGTCAGGCTCGCCTGTTCACCGCTCCATTTCGTTGACCATAGAATATTCGCTGTGCTGGTATCGATCAATTCTACTTCGGCCACAAAAGGCTCCTCGAATGAGGCCAGTGAACCGCGGACAAGATAACGTACCCCGAGTCGTTGCGCGACTGCCGACGGTTCTTTCGACCATTGACTGAACGGGCGCACTGACTTAACCGGCGACACGCGGAGTCGTTGTTCGCGGGACAATTCGCTGATCAATTCTTCTGTTATACCGTAGGCGATGAATTCATTTTCCGCAGGGCCCTGATTGTGCAGGCACAACACGGCGAGTGTGATGATCCTCGGAGGCGCCGTCGAAGTCTCTTCAATCCATCGTTGAATCGGCCGCTTTCCTTCCAAAATGAGCTTCAGGTCTTCCGCTAGATCGGCCATCTGTTCGTACCGTCCTTCAGGTTCTTTTCTGAGCGAACGATCGATCACGTGGTTGACGATACCTGGAATGTCGGTGCGATTCCAGGGAAGCGGGGCCGGCTCGTCGTGCATAATGGAATAGACGATCGCGGCGTCATACTCTCCCGTAAAAGGACGCAGGCCGGTAAGCAACTCGTAGAGCACTATGCCGAGCGAGAAGATATCCGATCGACGGTCTACCTTTTCACCGCGTAATTGCTCCGGCGACATGTATTTCCAGGTGCCCATCAACTGCCCCGGTTTGGTCACTGTTTTCTCGTCTGTGAATCGGACAAGTCCGAAATCAAGGAGCACCGCTCCTCGGTCCGGGTGAAGGATAATGTTCCCCGGTTTGAGATCGCGGTGGAGTACATTTCGCGAATGGGCATCGGAAAGCGCGTTAGCAACCTGTATCACGATATTCAACGCATCCTGCCAGACGATTCCTCCCGAACTCAGACGCTCTCGAAGCGACTCGCCTTCGATATACTCCGTGACGATATACAATCCGGCCGCATCTTCGCCCGCCTCGACGAAGTGAACAATGTTGGGGTGTGATAGTCTCTCCAGAGCTCTTGCCTCCGAAAGAAACCGGGTTCGTATATCCGGATCGGAATAGAGCGTGCTGTGGAGTATTTTGACGGCCACCGGATCAGTTCGGTCTGGATCACGCGCAGCATAAACTTCCCCGAATCCTCCCGCTCCAAGTTTCTGAACAAGCTCGAATCGCCCGATTTTTTGGCCTGTCTTCAGCATGTGAAATCCACGATTACCATATCACGTAGGTCCCGACCTATTTTCGATTCACGATAAGACGCTGTCAGCCGTAAATTCACGTCCGATATACGATATAGTGGACCAATCAAAACAGAATGCGGACCGAACAACACAATTAATCTTGACAAAATGGAGCAGTACACTATATATTGTAAAGTTACTTCCGTACAGCTTCAGATCTCATGCGTGATGAATGCAGGCGCGGCAACAGCGATGCGATAACGCCGGATGTGTCATTCGTGGGGCGGGTCTTATCATCTATAGTAGCAACGCAAATAAGGACTGTCAACAGAAAACCTTGGAAGAGACGGCCGCAGATGGAGTACGACCGGCCCTCTGATACGATTGGAGGAAAAAAGGACATGTCAAGATTCACGTGCTTGTTGATCTTGCTTTTGCTTGCGACGATGTTACTAATGTCGGGTGAGGCAAATGCCGGGGAAGAAATCTTTTCATACCAGGGAAGTCTTCGAGATTCGACCGGAGGCACACAGCAGGGTACCGCTGATATCGAATTCTGCATCTATGATACGCCCTCAAAGGCGGCTATTGGCCCTGCCGGCGCTCTTTGGTGCGAGACGCACCCCGGTATCAAAATCGGGCCCGATGGCATTTTCACGGCCGAACTTGGCAGCATCAATCAGCTGGCCGATACGCTGTTCCAGCACCAATTATGGCTTCAGGTAACGGTCAACGGCGAAGCGGCGACGCCGTTAACAAAACTGACCCGCACCCCTTACTCGATCGTTACCAACAAAGTGATAGGAGATTTCATCAGCCGTCCCGGAGGACTCAGAGTTTATAATCCGAGCGATTCTTCCAAATGGGCCGATGTCAGTTCCCTCGGCTTGACCTTTCCTGCCGATACCTTCAATTATGCAATCGCCTCCTGCGGCGGGTGGACCCCGGCCACCGCAGGCATTCCCTATACCATTTCCCCCGGCAATGGAGTGATCACGGCGACCAATTTGAACCCGTCGGACTCGGCAATATTCTACGCTCCGGTTCATCTTGACGACAGTGTCAGGGTGATCGGCCTGGTAGCTTACGCATACGACCCCGATGCGCTCCAGGACATGAGCTTCACCTTCGGTTCTCGCTCCGGAACCGTGTCGTTCCCTATTGCCACAGTAAACACGTCCTCTCTCAGCCTGGGAATTTGGGGCAATGTCGAGAACACCAACTTTACTTACACGATCAGAAACGTTTATGGTCGTGCCTATTATCTGGAGGTCAGAGCCAGAGGCGAAGCAAACACATGGGGAAATGTGTTTCTCATTTGTACGAGAAACAGAATACCGTAAGGTACGATTTTGAGCGGACCGGTCAGTCTGCAGTGAATAAGATACCGCCAGCAAGGTAGCCGCGATGGTATCAGAAGCGGGCTGACCGTTACCGGTCATGACCCCGGCGAGCCCTTTTTCATTTATCCCTTTCCACCATATATATGTGGCCAAGGTTGAGCTATCGGCGCAAACAGCCTCCCGGGAACGAGTTCGGTCGCGCATATCAGCTCTTTCGTAGCCGCCTCGCATCACTGGTAACGGGTTGACGCAGTCGCGCCCAACAGCCGTGTGTACACCATAATACACTATACATCAACGACTTAATACCCACCTCAACTCTCGCCGCAGCCCCTCCCCGAAAAAATAGACATTATTTCTTAAATAGACCCCTTTAGTCGTTATCACTTTCGCCTCCTTTTTGCGCCATAACTAATAGAAACCCCATTCAAGTCAATCTAATCTCGAAAGGAGGCGGCCATGTTTTACTGGCCCACCAACAAAAACAAGTCATTCACCGGAGACTCAGGCGGTCGGACCATGTTGATCCGTACGGTCACCATTCTGGCCCTGAGCGTTCTCGCGCTGATTCCGGTTCTGACCGGATGCGGCAGCAAGAGTTCATCCGGCACAACCGCACCGGCACCGTCGGTGTTCTCGGTCGTGTCGACCAACCCACTCAACGGCGAGTCGATCGGCCCGAGCGGCTCGATTGTCGTGACCTTCAATCATTCGATCGATCCCACGACAGTATCGACTTCCTCGTTCGTAGTCAGCAACGCCACCGGCGCGCTGGTCGCGAACGGAACTACGGTGACATTTACGCCGAACCCCAAATTCAGTGCGGGGAGCCAGCACAGCGTCACCATCACTCCGGACCTTACCGATAACAACGGCCAGGCCTTGGGATCGGACTATACCTTCTCATTCAATGTAGCGGCCGTTCCGGTTGCCAACGGCGGTTCGAACCGCGTTGTGACGAAAGGCACTTCGGTTACGCTGGACGGAAGCGGAAGCAGCGACCCCAATGGAGCGTCACTGACTTATCAGTGGACGCAGATCGGCGGACCGACAGTCGGCGACCTGACCGGCATGCAGCCGTCATTTACTGCGCCTAACGAGGTTTCCTCGGTCGCATACGAGCTGGTCGTTTCGAACGGCGTCGTGTCCAGCGATCCTGATACGGTCGTTATAGTGGCGGCCGAAGACGGTTCTCATGCCTACTTCGTAAGCATGAGCGGTAGTAACAGCAATCCGGGGACAATCGACGCTCCGATGTTGACGATTCCCGCTGCGATCGCCGCGGCCTCGACCACACAAGGGGACGTTTATGTTTCGGCGGGAACGTACACCGGATCTATTATTCTGGCCGACGGCGTCAGTTTGTACGGTGGGTTCAGCGCTGACAACTGGATTCGTGATTTTGCTCAGTCTGAGACGATCATATCCGGAGACACCTACGCGGTGACCGGAACGAATGTCAGCCAGCTGTCGCTTGAAGGCTTCACCATCAAAAGTGCAAATGCTACCGGGACGGCGGAGAGTTCTGTGGCCATTAGTCTCTCCAACAGCACCGGCATAATCATTAGTCAAAATCAGATCGAAGCCGGTAACGCTACCGACGGTGTAAACGGAAGTAACGCATCAAACCGCACGGGACATGCTCCCAACGGCGGTGGCGGATCGAATGCCTACTTTGCCCTGTCATGCAGTGTGTCGGGCGGCGGAGCGGGCGGCAATGTCTCGTACGGACGGGATGGCGGTCACGGCGGTAACGCAGGTGGCGCAGGCGGTGGTACGAATGGATCTGCCGGGCAGAGCGGCGGCGGCGCCGGCGGTGCGGTCGGAGCTTTCGGCAAAACCGGTCACGGCGGTGGCTCCGGTGATCCGGGCGCTCCCGGCCACAATGGCTCCGGCGGTCTTGGTTTTGGATTCATCATTGGCAACTACTATCAAACTTCCAACGGTGGCAGCGGCGGCAGCGGCAATAATGGCTGGGGCGGCGGCGGCGGCGGCGGTGGTGGTGCCGGAGTTGGCTGTTGTGCGGCCGGCGGCGGTGGCGGCGCTGGTGGACTCTACGGTCCCGGTGGCGGCTACGCCTTAGGCGGCGGAGGCTCAATCGCCATCCTTCTTTCCAACGGAAGCGAAGCTACGATAACGAACAACACGATCATTACCGGCAACGGCGGTAACGGTGGCTACGGCGGCAAAGGTGGTACCGGTCAGACCGGCGGCAGCGGTGGCTCCGGCGGTTCGGGCAACATTAATGGCGCCTCCGGCGGCAACGGCGGACACGGCGGCAAAGGCGGAGACGGCGGCTACGGCGGTTGCGGTGGCGGCGGCCCGTCAATAGCGATCGTCCAGGACGCCAGTTCCTCCACTCGCGATAACAACGCAATAACGCTCGGCTCCGCAGGCACCGGCGGTGTGAGACCCGACAGTCAGGGGAACGCCGGCGAAGACGGCGAACGCGCCGAGTTCAAGGTAATACTCTAAGGCTGATTCAATGATGATCGGATCGGGAGTTCTTCTCCCGATCCTTTCGAAAAGGAAATAACAATGGAAACGCGAAAACTCAAACTCGTTCTGATGGGCTTCGGGCTGATTGTCCTGATGGGCGTTGGATGTTCCAAGAACTCACCGACGTCGTCCGGAAATAGCAACAGCAAGTACCAGTCTACCATCAATTCGGGGGGAACTTTTCCGACGGTCACTCCTGAAGACACGGTCACCAGCGCCGACACAACCGTCGAAACTCAGAATAACGAACAGTACTTCTGCACCACGAAACACTACTCAGTAGTCGAAACCCCCGATAATTTCCCCACCTTCGACCCGCTTGCCGACGTCATTTATCCCGGCAACCTGCTCCAGGGAAACAGCCTGGCCAACGCAACGCCGAATCCGATTCCGGCCAAGCGGGCAGGCGGTACCATTGTGATGACTATTCTCAATGGATCACCGGCGGCCAGTGAAACAATTCCGGTAGTTGATCTCGGCCATGTTATCACGGCACAGAACGACATCATCGCCCGGGCATCCAATACAGTGCCGGCCCGCTTTACGTTTACGTATGAGTCGGTCAGCTCCCGGAAACAACTGGCTCTGGCCCTCAATATTCAATACTCCAATCTTGTCGGTGACCTCGGGACTTCCCTCTCGTTCAGTCAGGACAAGGATTACAACCGGTATGTCGTCAAGCTGGTGCAATCGTACTTCACGATGGCTTTCCAGCTTCCGACGTCGATCGACGATATCTTCGCGCCCGACGAAACTCCGGCTGACCTGGCACAATATATCGGACCGGGCAACCCGGCGGCGTTCATTTCATCCGTTACCTACGGCCGAATTTTCTATCTGCTGATCGAGTCGACTTCCTCGAAAACCGAGATGGCAGCGTCTATCGATGCCTCATTTAATGGTGCCGTTACCGGCGGCTCTCTCAACGGCAGCGCCCAGTACGTAAAGGACCTTCAGGATGTTAAAGTGAAGGCGTTTGCAATGGGCGGTGAGGCTTCCGCGGCCATCGGCGCAATTACGACCGATTTCAACACCCTCAAGCAGTACCTGGCCCAGGGCGGGCAGATCAATACCGGCGTTCCGCTCTCTTATGTCGTGAGATCTCTCGCCAATCCGTCACAGATCGTGAAGGTCGGCCTTGCTACCGAATACGACGTCACCGATTGTGAACTGGTCAGTTCCTCGGTACCGAATCCGATCTTCTGGTATCGCATCGACGATCCCAAGTATTTCACTCGGGGTTCCGGTTCCAACAGCAATTATATCAGCCTGCTCAAGAACGCGTTCGGTGACTCTACCCTGAACGCCTTGCCGCCGAACAAAGCGTACGGTGCAGAGTATCTCGCGGGCCAGTTGAACGGGGGAACCCTTCCTGTCATGCGATTCCGCGGCGGACTGTCCGTTGTCGACGGCAAGTTCCAGTTCCCGGGTGTTCGATTAACCGGTTCCGATTACACGGTATTCGCGGTGGTCAAACTACCTTCCTTGGCTATCTCGTATCCGGAGATGTTCCTTTTCGGTACGGGTACCACTCAGTTTTCCAACCTGACTCTTGGGTTCCGCGATAACATCAGGTGGACAATGTCGCACGAGAACTACACGCTCGACGCACAGTCTTCGACTCCGCTCGACCAGTGGAACGTCGTGACGTTTCGGTTCAGCCAGACCGAAGGCATGTCCATCTACGTCAACAATGATCCGACTCCGATCGGCACGGACCCGAGCAAAACGACCGCACTAACGTCGTTCCTCGGGGCGCGGATAGGATCCGAGTACGGAAATCAGGTCCTCATGGCAGAGATCCGTGCCTACGGTTACGCGGTGACCCAGCCGGAACGCGACGTGATCGTGCGTGCCCTGCTTACTAAATACTCCTTGTAGTTTTAGCCCCACTACATCAGGCGGACCCGAAAGGGTCCGTCTGCATTTTATGGAATCGGCTGTTCGGAATCTACCGGAAGCGGCTTTCCCCAGTCATCATACAGCGATAACAGTACCTTTCTGGCCAGGACCGTCCTGGGGTCGTCTTTCCCGAATTTTTCGTACAAGACCTGGAAGCTGTGGCCGGCCAGCCTGGCCCCCTCCTTGAAGTGCTTTCCTCTTCGCAGACAATCGGCAAGAAGGCTCTCGGTGGTCGCGATCTGCCAGTGATCGGCCGGAAGGGTATTCTGACGGATCTGCAGCGCCTCCCGAAGCAGCTTCTCACCTTCGCGGTAATCACCGTGCTCCGAGAGCAATCGACCCAGCCCGATCAGGGCGGCGACGTGCCCCGGATGGTTGTACGGCAAATTCTTTTCCGAAATCTTCAATGACTCGTCGAACAACCGGTGCGCTTCCTCGATTTTGCCTTCGTGATAGACTGCATTGGCGAGCTGTTCGGTGATTCCCCCGTAGTACGCGTGGTCGGTGCCAACCACGCGGGCAAGTATATTGCGCGCCTGCGTGAACACCGACTCGGCCTGAGGGTATTTCTCTTCGGCCGAGAGAATGCCGCCCAAATTGCCCATGGCAGCAATCACTTCGAAATGATCGTCGCGCTGATAGTACGTACGAAGGTTCTGGATCGCCTCGCGTGCAAGAGGCTCCGCTTTCGCGTACTCCCCCTGCTGGAAATACAATCTTGCGAGATGGTTTAGTGTGTTGCCCACCTCGACATCGGCATCCCCCAACAACTCCCGCTGGGTCGCAAGAGCGTGGGTATAGTAATAGGCTGCCGAGTCGAATTGTCCCAGATGCCGATAGATATAGGCCATCGATATCTGGGCTGTCGCGACCATCGTGTCTTTCTCGGGATAGAGCTTCTTGACGATACTGAGTTGCTGGCGGGCAAAGGTCAGTGCGGAGTCCGGCTCACCGGCGTCATCGAGAATTCTCGCCAGCTGTTCGAGACTCCAGGCATAGTCCGCGTTGTTCTCGCCAAGGGCGGTGCGTCTGAGGTCGGCGGCTTTGAACGCGAGCTTCCGCGCCTCGGGATAGACTCCCAGGTCGAAATAAATGTCCGCCGTAACCGACATCAGATTCGCTTTCACGGCAGGTTGGTTGTTGAGTTGTGTATTCAAACGAGCCACCGCGGTATCGAGCAACTCGCGCGCCGATATTTCCTTCCCCTGGGAGACATTCGGATCGGATACTTCGAAAATCCCGGTGAGAAATGAAGAAATAGCCTCGGCTTTGCGGGCCTCAATCCTGGCCAGGTTTCTCTCTCGTGCCAGCCGTTGCGTGTATACCGCCGTAGTGATCGCAATGGCAAGCACGGCCAGCGTGGCTATGGTTACGATAGTCCGGTGTCGGCGTATGAACTTGCCGGCCATATACGGCACCGAGTCCATTCGCGCCTCGATAGGGAACCCGCTCAGGTAGCGTCTGATGTCATCGGTCAGCTGGCGAACGGTATGGTATCGGCGCTCGATATCTTTCCGTAACGCGGTAATGCATATAGTATCCAGATCCCCGCGCAACAGCCGCCGGAGTTTGCGAAGATCCTCTTTGTTGCTGCTCTTCTCACCGGGACGAGTGGAGTTGTCATCGGTACGAAGTATGACGCTTGAAGGTCGTTCCGGTTCTTGCGTGATTACCGCACGCTCGAATTCCATCGCTGAATCCCGCTTGGCCAGATACGGATAGTGACCGGTCAGCAGTTCGTAGAGTACGACTCCGAGCGAGTAAACGTCGCTGGCTGTCGTTATCGTCTCATTTCGAAGCTGCTCGGGAGAAGCGTACCTTGGCGTAAGGGCGCGGAACCCCGTCATCGTTAATGCCGGCGCTTCGGCTAAACCCTCGGCCCCTTCGGTAACTTTCGCAATGCCAAAATCGAGTAATTTTACGCGGCCGTCGTTTCCGACGAGGATATTGGCGGGCTTGATATCCCGATGCACCACCAGATTGCTGTGGGCAAACTCGACCGCTTCACACGCCTGCAGGAAGATATTCAACCGCTCGACGACCGAGAGAGATCGCTTTCGACAATACTGGTCGATCGGCTCCCCATCGACGTATTCCATAATGAAGTACGGTCTGCGGTCCGGCGTGAGCCCGCCATCGATGAGTTGCGCAATGTTGGGATGCTGAAGGCGTGCGAGGATCTGCCGTTCCTGGTAGAACCTTCGCAAAATGACGCTGGTATTCAGCCCCGGCTGGATGACTTTGACGGCGACGCGTTGCTCGAACTGTTTGTCGGCCCGCACCCCCAGATAGACCGACCCCATACCTCCTGAAGCGATTTCCTCCGTCAACAGGAAGGGTCCGAGCTGTTCTCCGACCAGCGAGGCTGCTTCCGGCAGCGCTTCAATAGCCGACTCGTGATCCAGCAGTGAATGACCTTCCGAATCCGCGGCGAGAAGTGCCATTACTTCGGCGAACATCTTCTGGTCGTCGCCGCAAGCATCGCGCACAATCTTCTCTCGTAACGAGACATCCTGATCGACGGCAGCCTCAAAGATCTCCTGAATGCGATTCCAGCGTTCGGACTGCATACGGTCCCTTATATGATCTTCTTTCTCTTCGGATTCAGCACGGATTAATCGGGCGGCGTATTGTTATTGCGAAGTTCGTTGGCAAGCCAGGCCTTGGCAATTCGCCAGTCGCGACGAACGGTCGGAACGGATACTTTGAGCACCTCTGCAATCTCTTCCTGTGTCAGGCCACCGAAAAACCGGTACTCGACCACCTGGCTCTGGCGCTCACTCAGTTCTCTGAGCCGGACCAGCGCGGCATCGAGGGCCACCACCTCTTCGGCTCGTTGGTTTCCGCCGATCAGGGAGTCATCGAACGTCACAAACGGGCTGTCCCCCTGCCTTTTCTTGGCCAGCCGGCGGCGAGCATAGTCGATGAGAATGCGACGCATCGCCTGGGCCGCAATCGCGAAGAAATGAGCCCTGTTTTCCCAGGAAAGTTGATTCTGTCCGACGAGGTTCAGGTACGATTCGTGTACCAGGGCGGTGGCGTTCAGGGTGTGACCCGGCCGCTCCGTGGAGAGCTGAGCCCGCGCCAAAGCACGGAGTCGATCGTAGACAAGGGGTAAAAGGGCATCAATCGCAGCCCGATTCCCGTCCCGTACCGAGGAAAGCAGCTGTGTGATATTGTCTACGTTCGTCATCTATAACGTTTTAGCGTACATCCTTGAGGTTGGTTCTCTTGTGATATCGACAGGATACCGCTTTGGACTTGTTTATCCAACATTAAATTTGCCAGAATTCGCAAAGGCAGTACTAAAGTCGCTGGCGTACAGCAAGAAAGAACAGTGGAAAGCGACGCAAGTTCCCGTCGGCGCACGAGCGATTTCGCCTGACAAGCAAGTTGATTAGCCTTCCCGACCAATATTGTGTCTCATCCAATTCCCCGGCGCTGCAAAGACCGGGATATCGTAGAAGCGCAAGGAACCGTTTCAAGCCACATCTGTTTTTGCAAGTGTAAGCTGGATATTAGAAACTAAACTGTGCTCCCGGGGGATAGTGGGCTACACCAAGACTCAGCTTCAACCTCCATTAATGGGAAATGGGAAAGGATACGTCTTATGACGCAGAAAATAGGTATCATCGGTTCGGGCGATGTCGGTAAGGCTCTGGCTAATGGTTTCATCAAGTTCGGGTATGATGTGATGATCGGCACCAACGACAGTGCCAAGCATACCGGGCTTCGTAAGGCAACCGGTGACAAAGCGAAGGTCGGTTCGTTCGAGGACACGGCTCGATTCGGGGATCTGATTGTTCTGTCCGTCAAAGGAACGGCGGCCGAAGCAGCGGCCAGATCAGCCGGTCTCGACAATCTGTCGGGAAAGACGGTGGTCGACACGACAAATCCGATTGCCGATGATCCCCCGGAAAAAGGCGTGCTCAAATACTTTACTTCGCCGAACCAGTCACTGATGGAAAATCTGCAGAAGCTTGCGCCCAAGGCTCGCTTTGTCAAGGCGTTCAGTTGTGTCGGCAGTGCCTTAATGGTGAGCCCGGACCTCGGCGGGGTCAAACCTACTATGTTCATCTGCAGCAACAGCGACGAAGCCAAGCTCGAGGTAACCGGAATACTCGACCAATTCGGGTGGGAATACGCCGATATGGGTACGGTCGAAGCTGCAAGAGCGATCGAGCCGCTGGCCATTCTCTGGTGCATTCCGGGATTCCGCAACAATGAATGGATGCACGCGTTCAAACTGCTTAAGAGCTGAGCCGGTTGCATAACTGACTGTGATTCCGGCTGATTAGCCGAATGGATTTATCTAAACGGCGCGGGCACCATTCGATTTCCCCGGCGTTAAATACTAATATTATCGTGACTGCAGCCGCGAGGATCCAAATCGCGGCTGTTCCGTCCGCCGAACGGACCAACCGTGCAGCTGCGGCCTTAGCCGGGTGTATGTATTCGCCTCAGTAACCGCGGAGACCGGAACGAGCAACCAAGGAAAGAGAGGCAACCGATGAACGATACGGGCTCTTTGGATTCACTCTGCATAAACACTATGAGATTTCTGGCTGTCGACGCCGTCCAGAAGGCGAATTCCGGGCATCCCGGCATGCCTCTGGGCGCTTCGCCTGCGGCCTACATCCTCTGGACAAAATTCCTTCGCCACAATCCAACCAACCCTCAATGGTTCAATCGCGACCGTTTCATCTTGTCCGCAGGTCATGCTTCGATGCTGCTTTACAGCTTGCTTCATCTCACCGGTTACGATCTTTCGCTGGACGATATTAAGCAGTTCCGTCAGTGGAAGAGCAAGACACCCGGTCACCCGGAAAGGCTGCATACACCGGGAGTCGAAGTCACGACCGGACCTCTGGGGCAGGGCTTTGCCAACGGGGTGGGCATGGCGATCACCGAACAGTCGCTGGCGGCAAGATACAACCGTCGCGGATTCAATGTGATCGACCACCATACCTACGTCCTGGCGAGCGATGGCGATTTGATGGAAGGGGTAGCCTCCGAAGCAGCTTCGCTGGCGGGACATCTGAAACTTGGCAAACTGATTGTCCTGTATGACGCCAATCATATTTCCCTTGCCGCCTCCACCAATGCAACATTCACCGAGGACGTCGGAAAACGATTTCGCGCCTACGGCTGGCATACGCAGACAGTCGACGATGGGAATAATCTCGAAGGGATCAGATCGGCGATTTTCAGTGCACGCAACGAAACCGAACGTCCTTCTTTGATCATCGTGCACTCCCATATCGGCTATGGATCTCCGCACAAGCAGGATTCGTTCGAAGCTCACGGAAGTCCGCTCGGAGAAGATGAAGTAAGGGCAACCAAGAAGAATCTCGGTTGGCCGGAAGACAAGTTCTTCTACATTCCGGAGGAAGCGCTGAAACACTTTCGCACGGCCGTTGTATCCGGGCAGGCCGCCGAATCGGAGTGGAAGAAGATTTTCGAACAGTTTCGACAGACTCACCCGGGGCCCTCGGCCGAACTTCAGATGGCCATCGACGGCAAGCTGCCGGAGGGATGGACTGACTCACTTCCGGAATTTCCGTCGGGAGAAAAAGTAGCAACACGAGCGGCATCGGGGAAAGTCATGAACGCCCTTGCCCGAAAACTCCCGATGTTGATCGGCGGGTCGGCCGACCTGAATCCGTCGACCAAATCGGTGCTGAAAGACTTCGGCGATTTTCAAAATCCATCGTTCGAATCGGGCGACACCCAGGGATCGTCCGGAGACGGATGGAACTACGCCGGAAGGAATATTCATTTCGGAGTGCGAGAGCATGCCATGGGTTCAATCGCGAATGGGATGGCGGCTCACGGCGGAGTTATTCCGTACACGGCGACTTTTATGACCTTCTCTGACTATATGCGTCCCGCCTTTCGCCTGGCATCGCTCATGAAACTTCACGTGATCAACATATTCACGCACGATAGTATCGGGCTGGGCGAAGACGGCCCCACCCATCAGCCGGTAGAACATCTGGCGTCGTTGCGCTCCATTCCCGGAGTAATAGTACTTCGACCGGCCGACGCTACCGAAACGGCCGTAGCCTGGCAAATCGCAGTCGAAAGCAAGGACCGTCCCGTTATCTTGGTATTTACCAGACAGGGTGTGCCGACTCTCGATAGACAGACGCTTGCGCCGGCCGATTCGGCCCGTCGCGGAGCTTACATCCTCTCCGAAGGCGGCGACGGCGAACCGGATCTGATACTTATGGGGTCAGGATCGGAAGTTCATCTCTTGCTGGAGGCCCGGGAAAAACTGCAGTCCTTGAATATCACGACGCGGGTTGTCTCAATGCCGAGTTGGGAGCTTTTCGAGGAGCAGAGCGAAGATTACAGACAGAGCGTTCTGCCGCCGTCGGTGCGAGCACGCCTTTCGGTGGAGGCAGGCGTTACACAGGGATGGAAGAAATATGTCGGTGATTCGGGAGATACCATTGGTGTCGACACGTTCGGCGCTTCGGCACCGGGTCCAAAAGTCCTGGAAGAGTACGGTTTCACCGTCGAAAATGTGGTAGCCCGGGCACAGAAGCTCGTTGCGGAACAGGCGGCCGCTACTACTTGAAACCAGGTCTAATGTGGTCCGAATGACCGGATCGACACGCTTGTGTATGGGAAAAGACGCCCTCACGCCGCAACAGAATTGTCCAAGTGAAAGTGAGATGACAGATGCAACATAACCCCCTATTGAAATTACAAGAGTACGGCCAGAGTATTTGGCTCGACTACCTTCGCCGCAACATGCTTACTTCCGGCGAACTGAAAAAGCTGATCGATGAGGACGGTATTCGCGGGATAACCTCGAATCCGGCAATTTTCGAAAAAGCGATCGGCGGAAGCGATGACTATACCTCAGCGATCCATACCCTCGCCCACGAACAGAAATCGGTCGACGAGATCTACAGAGATCTGACGGTGCATGACATTCAGGAGGCGGCAGATCTGTTTCGTGAAACATACGAGAACCAGAAGCGCCAGGACGGATACGTAAGTCTGGAAGTCTCCCCCAAGCTGGCCCGGGATACGGAAGGAACCATCGCCGAAGCGAAGGAACTCTGGAAGGCGGTCAACCGCCCGAACGTCATGATCAAGGTGCCGGGAACCAAAGAGGGACTCCCCGCAATCAGGAAACTGATCAGCGAGGGGATTAATGTGAACGTAACGCTGCTTTTTGGCCTCGACAGATATCGGGAAGTGATCGATGCATATCTCGGAGGACTGGAGGATCGAGTCAAAGCGGGAGAACCTATCGACTCCATAGCTTCGGTCGCGAGTTTCTTCCTCAGTCGTATCGATGTGCTGGTGGACAAGATGCTCGAAGAGATCATGCAAAAGCAGGGGGATAAGGCAAGTTCCGCCGCGAAGCTTCGTGGACAAGTTGCAATCGCAAGTGCAAAGGCGGCCTACGAGATATTCAAGGATCAGTTTTCCGGCGAGCGCTTCAGTAAGTTAAATGCGATGGGTGCGAACGTACAGCGCCTACTCTGGGCAAGTACGAGCACGAAGAACCCTCAATACAGCGACGTCAAATACCCTGAGGCATTGATCGGTCCGCAGACGGTGAACACCTTGCCGATGGAAACGATCAACGCCTATCGCGACCACGGCAACCCGGCCGCTAACCGGTTGACCGAGAATCCCGAAGAGGCCAAAACTGTGTTGAATTCCCTCTCCCGGGCAGGAATCGATCTCAACGCCGTGACCGACCAGCTGGTCAATGAGGGGATCGACAAATTCATCAAGCCGTTCAACAAGTTGATGGAGACAATCGAACGCCGAAGGGCAGAAGCTTTTGCCGAACGAGTCGACAATCAGCGAATCGCGGCGGGCAGTTGTCAGAAAGCGATCGATGAACAAGTGGCGGTAATGTCGAAACAGGATTTCTCCGAACGGATCTGGCGCAAAGATACATCGCTGTGGAGCGGAGACAGCAAAATCCGGAAACAGATTGCCAATAGCCTCGGCTGGCTCCGCGTGATCGACAAAGTTGACGAAGATCTCCCGAGTCTCCTTGAATTCGTATCCGAGGTCGAGGAAGCCGGATTTACACATGTGGTTCACATGGGGATGGGTGGAAGCAGCCTGGCGCCGATGGTATTTGAAAGATCATTTGAGAATGAAACCCACGGTTTGAAACTTATTGTCCTCGATACTACCGATCCCGACACCATCAGTCGTATTGAACAGAGCCTTCCAATCGACAAGACGCTTTTCATAGTCGCCAGTAAATCAGGTACAACAACCGAGCCGTTGAGATTCGGCGACTACTTCTACGGCCGCGTCCGCGAGTTGAAAAAGGATCGAGCCGGAGAGAATTTCATCGCCATCACCGATCCGGAGACACCGCTGGTTCAGCAGGCCCATGAAAGACGATTCCGACGGGTGTTTCTGAATTTCAGCGATATTGGTGGTCGGTATTCGGCGCTCTCATATTTCGGCATCGTTCCGGCAGCGTTGATGGGGCTCGATGTCGGTCAGCTCCTTGAGCGAGCAGCCCGCATGGCCTGCACCTGCGATTCATCGGTACCCGTGGACAAGAATCCGGGACTGATGCTCGGAATCGCGATGGGCGAATTAGCGAATCAGGGACGGGACAAACTTACTTTCATCATGCCTGAGAAAGTCGCATCTCTGGGAATGTGGCTGGAGCAGTTGATAGCGGAAAGCACGGGCAAGGAAGGCAAAGGGATCCTTCCGGTCGCCGGAGAGGCACCTGGCAGTCCCGAAAAATACGGCAATGATCGCGTCTTTGCACACCTCCGCCTTCCCGGAGCAGACAACCGGGATCAACAAGTCGACGCGCTGCGCAACGCCGGTCATCCGGTAATCACCATTGAGATGGCCGATAAACTTGACCTTGGCCAGGAAATGTTCCGCTGGGAGATTGCAACCGCCGCCGCCGGGGCGGTGATCGGAATAAACCCGTTCGATCAGCCGAATGTTCAGGAAAGCAAAGACAACACGAACCGGCTCCTCGGTCAATTCGACAAAGATGGCAAACTTCCATCCGACCAACCGACTGTTTCCGACGGACCGTTGACGATCTATGCTTCGGACAACACCACAGAAGCAGGCGCTTTACTCTCCGACTTTCTCGATCACACCGGGAAGGGTGGATATATCGCTCTTCAGGCGTACGTTAAGGAAGATCCGACCATTGAGCAGTTGCTTCAGGAAATTCGAATATATCTGCGTGACCGATCCAAACTTGCCACCACGGTAGGATACGGCCCCCGTTTTCTGCATTCGACCGGACAGTATCACAAGGGTGGTCCGGACAACGGCAGCTTCATCCAGCTGACAGTGAGCAGCCGTGAAGATCTGGCTATTCCTGAACAAAAGTACACGTTCGGCGTGCTCAAGCAGGCGCAGGCCCAAGGTGATCTCGAGGCGCTGCGTAAGCACGGGCGGCGGGTCGTGAGAATCGATCTCGGAACAGATGTCACAAAGGGGCTCGAGGTGCTTCGAGACGTATTGGAGGCAGCTGAGGTCCATGCCGTTTCCTGAGGATATTGAAGGAAGCTCGGCGGCGACCCGGCCCAATGCAGGTGGCGATCTCCTGACGAACGACCGGACCGAAAGCATTTTGGAAAGTCGATGGGAGCGGTTCGGCATGAGTCGTGGCGTGATGGCCCTATCGATTGCCCGCATGGCGGATGCCCTCGGCAACAGCGTCCTCATTGTCCTGATCCCGCTCTACGTAGCGAAAACACCGGATCTTCTGCTTCACGTGCCGATGCCGGTTTTGATCGGAATTCTCATTTCATCCTACGGATTGATCAATACATTTCTCCAACCGTTTACCGGCGCCATGAGTGATCGCCTCGGTCGCCGTAAGGTCATGATCCTGATCGGTCTCGCCTTAATGGCTGTGGGGACGCTGGCGTTCATCATTGCCGGACGATTCGTGGAACTCCTCGGTCTTCGTATCATGCAGGGGATCGGCGTGGCCATCACCGTGCCGGCATCGATGGCTCTTCTGGCCGCCCTGACGCGAAAGGAAACCCGAGGAGGGTCTATGGGTGTGTACACCACCCTGCGACTTATCGGCTTTTCAGTCGGTCCGCTTCTGGGTGGATTTCTTCAAGTGCACTTCGGGTTCAGTATATCATTCATCGTTGGTGCCTCTTTCCTGCTTCTGGCAATGACGCTCGTTCAGATATGGGTGCGCGACGTTGCCGTGGCAGAGCCGGTTTCAAAAGTCACCAAGTTCAAGATTGTCGATCGGTCTCTCCTGACGCCGGGCATCGTGAGCGCGGCCGTCGCCACATTTCTTATGGCCAATGCGTTTTCGATGGTCACAACGCTTGAGAACGAGTTCAACGCCCGCCTCGGTATGAACGCCTTTGGATTCGGGCTGGTCTTCAGCATGCTCATGATCGGCCGCCTGATTTTCCAGCTCCCACTGGGGAAATTGTCCGACTTGATCGGGCGTAAGCCGCTCGTGATCACCGGTCTTCTGCTCATGGCGCCGGCCACGGCCCTTCTCGGCGAAGCAGGCTCTGAATATCATCTGATCCTGCTTCGGTTGTTTCAGGGTCTCGCAGCGGCGGCAATAGCGGCACCTGCTTTCGCGGTAGCCGGAGACCTCGCACAGAAAGGTGGCGAAGGGCGTCAGATGGCTCTACTCACCATGGGGTTTGGCCTCGGCATAGCGATCGGCCCGCTGCTCGCCGGCGTGCTTTCGGTAGTTTTCTTCGAGCTGCCCTTCCTGATCGGCGGTCTCATGTCGCTGGTCGGCGCCTGGATTGTCTACCGGCATATGCCTGAAACGATGACCGGACCGAGAGTGTTGTTCAAACAACCATAACCCTCATTGTGAGGAGAAGGGCCGTGACCGTCTTCGCATTATTTATCCGATGGACCAACGAAAGGAAAGCACATTGAACAGGAAACACAATATCACGACGCTATTTACGGATATCGGAGGGGTGCTTCTGACGAATGGTTGGGACCACGTCGCCCGTCGACAGGCGGTCGAGCACTTCAATCTGGATCTGGATGAAGTCAACGAACGGCATCACCTGACGTTTGACACGTATGAGGAAGGCAAGTTGAGTCTCGATGAGTATATGCAACGCGTGATTTTCTACACCGAACGCACCTTCACACCTTCCGATTTTCGCGAGTTTATGTTCGATCAGTCACAACCGCTCGATGGGATGATGAATCTTTTGATCGGTCTCCGCAAGCGGTACAAGCTCAAGACTGTGGCCGTGAGCAACGAAGGGCGGGAGTTGACCGACTATCGCATCAGGCACTTTCACCTCGGTAATTTGATTGATTTCTTCGTATCCTCCTGCTTCGTGCACGTCAGAAAACCTGATCCGGATATCTTCCGCCTTGCTCTCGATGTTTCGCAGACTCTACCCGACCGCGTCGCCTACATTGACGACCGTCCGATGTTCGTGGAAATCGCGAACGGTCTGGGGATACACGGAATTCATCACACCGGACTCGAATCCACTCGCAATGCACTCGTTCAACTTGGCTTTGATCTGTCCGGCCTCCCCGACGAGATCGGAAAGAACAATTAAGGAGAAGCTCACATGGAAACCGACCGCAAACCCGGACCAATCGAAGTCGTCATTTTCGGTGGAGGTGGAGATCTCGCCTGGCGTAAACTCATTCCGGCCCTGTTTGATCTTTATATAGATGATTGGATGCCCGAAGAGTATTCTATCGTTGGCGTCGACATAAAGGAATTCACCGATCAGAAATATCGAGAGCACCTTCGCGACGGCGTCGATCAGTTCGCGCGCCACAGATCTGATGCTGCAGACAACTGGGATAAATTCTCTTCGAAGATCACCTACTTCGCGATGGATTTCGCCGACAAGGAATCGTATCACCGCCTCGGCGGAGTGCTGGATGGCTTGAAGAAGAACGAAAAGGAGAAAGTATCTCGCACTTTCTATTTCGCCATTCCCCCGGCTTTTATCGAGACAATCGCAGAGCTACTGAGCCAATCCGGTCTGGCGCGCAACGCTGATCGTGATCGACTGGTTATAGAGAAACCTTTCGGTCATGACCTGAAGTCGGCAACCGCACTCAACAGCCTGTTGACCCGGACTTTTAGCGAAAACCAGATTTATCGGATTGACCATTACCTCGGCAAAGAAACGGTCCAGAATATACTCGCTTTTCGTTTCGCCAACGCTTTGTTCGAGCCGCTCTGGAATCGAAACTACATTGATCACGTACAGATCACCGTGGCCGAGCAAGTCGGGGTGGAACATCGAGGATCGTATTACGACAAAGCTGGCGCACTGAGAGATATGATCCAGAACCACATTCTGCAACTGCTCTGCATTGTCGCGATGGAACCGCCGGTGTCGCACGACGCCGATGAACTTCGCAACAAGAAGGTGGATGTGCTCCACGCGATTCGCCGCTATCGACCGGAAGAGGTCCACACGTTCGCCGTTCGCGGGCAGTACGGTGCCGGCTGGTATCATGGAGAAAAGGTTACCGGATATCGCGATGAACCGGGTGTGGACAAGGAATCCACGGCGGAGACGTTTGTCGCGGCAAAGTTTTTCGTCGATAACTGGCGCTGGCAGGGCGTCCCGTTTTACGTGCGGACCGGCAAGCGCATGCCCAAGAAGACGAGCGTGATCACCATCCAGTTCCGGCCCGTACCGCACCAGTCGTTTCCGATCGAAGCTGCCGAAACCTGGCAGACGAATCGACTTACTCTCAACATTCAGCCGCAAAAGGGAATTCGTTTGCGCTTTCAGGCCAAGCGCCCGGGACTGCGCATGTTGCTCAACCCGGTCGACATGACCTTCAACTACAGCGACACTTACAAATCTGAACCACCCGAAGCATATGAAACGCTGCTGCTCGATGTCATGTTCGGCGATGCCTCGCTGTTCATGCGCGCCGATCAGGTCGAAGCCGCCTGGAATCTGCTGGAACCGATCTTGGAAGTCTGGAGTGCGTCGTATCCGCCTGACTTTCCGGACTACGCCGCCGGAACCTGGGGTCCGGAAGAAGCGGAGGCATTGATCGCGCGCGACGGACACAACTGGATCGATTCCGATCTGGATGGAGATAAAGAAAGCGACTCGGATTAGCTTGAACGGTGCGCTCGAACAACGAGGTCAGTAGCTCGATTTGTCGATCTTCACTTTGCCTCGGAATATCCAATAGACGCTCGAAGTGTATGCAAGCACCAGCGGAATGCCTATCGCGGCGATGATCATCATAATCTTTAATGTCCCGGCCGACGAAGCTGAGTTATAGATATCGAGGCTGTTGGCCACCACCGGACGGGCTAAGACAAGAGCGGGATAGAGACCAAGACCGAACAGCGCGGCCAGCGCGGCGACCGAAACACACGATGAAAGAAACGCGAAGAAGTAACGACCGTGGTGCATCTCGCGCGGGACGTTGGCGATAGCAAGCATATTGATCAGCGGCAGGATAAAGAGAGCCGGGTGCTCGCGAATGTTCTGGGCCATGTGCGGAACATACAGAAGAGTCGTCATCGTCGTGATGCCGTAGCAGATGATAAAGAAGATGATCGTATTGTTGACCCAGCGACGGACCTTGTCGTGCAGCTCACCCTCCGTCTTCAGCACTACATATATCGCTCCGTGCATCATGAACAGCGCGACCGTCGTCACACCGACAAGCAGAGTATAAGGATTGATCAGCCCGAGAAATCCACCGTGATACTGAAATTCAGCATCGAGCGGAACGCCCCAGGCGAGGTTGCCCATAGCGACGCCGATCAACAAGGCTGAAAAAATGCTGCTAACCGAAAAGCTGACATCCCAGAACTGACGCCAGGTGGCTGATGTATGCTTGCTGCGGAATTCAATCGCCACGGCGCGGAAAATCAGTCCGAGCAGGAGAAGATATATTGCGGCGTAGAATCCGGAAAATACCGTTGCGTAGACTTCAGGAAACGCCGCGAACAAAGCCCCGCCCCCCGTCACCAGCCAGACTTCGTTCCCATCCCAGACCGGACCGATCGCATTGAACATGATACGCCGTTCCTCATCAGTGTTCGTGAACAGATGCAGGGCGCCGACACCAAGATCGAATCCGTCGAGCACGGCGTATCCGGTAAAGAGTGCGCCAACCAGCAGGAACCAGATCGTATTGAGATCGAAGCTAAAGTTCATGCCCGGTGTCCTTCCGGAAGCGGCTCAAGGTCGTCCGGGCCATGCTTGATTTTACTGTCCAGTAGATAGATGAACAGCGCTCCCAGCAACACATAGATGATGCCAAATATCACCAGAGATCCTTCCACCTGAGATACACTGACATTTTTAGACACTGCGTCTTCGGTGCGAAGCAGTCCGTATACGATCCAGGGCTGCCGGCCCAACTCTGCGGTGAACCACCCGAGTTGGTTTGCCAATTGAGGAAGAAGGACGGAGAAAACAAGCACCCAGAGCAGCCATCGCTTTTCGAAGATGAATCCGCGCCACCAGCCGATTGTGCTGACAATCGCCAGCAGGATCAGGAGCATTCCAATCGCGACCATCGCATGAAATGACTGGAAAACGATGGCGACCGGCGGACGGTCCTCTTTCGGTATTGCATCGAGGCCGGTCACCGGTTTCGAGGCATCGCCGTACAGCATGAAACTGAGCATTCCGGGGATTTCAAGACCGTGAGTCGTTTCGTTCTTGGTGTCGACCCACCCGAAGAGGTACATGCCGGCCGGTTCGTGGGCCGGAAAGTGGCCTTCCAGCGAAGCCATCTTGGCCGGCTGTGTCTTCGCCACTCCCCGGGCCGAGAAGTCACCGGTCACGAGTTGCATGATCGATGAGAACAGTGCGATCATGATCGCAATCTTCATCGAGGTCACGGCGAATTGCCGGTGTTTTTTCTTCAACAGATACCAGGCACTGACGCTAAGAACCAGAAATGCGCCTGCCTGCCAACAGCCCATATATACGTGGCTGATGCGATCGAGTGTCGACGGGTTGAACACGACCTGCCAGAAATCGGCCACTTCCGCCCGCATCAACGCTCCATGCTTGACAATCCGAAAACCGGCCGGCGTTTGCATCCATGAATTTGCCACCACAATCCAGATTGCAGAGAAGTGCGCCCCCAGCGCGACCATGACGGTCGCCAGAAAATGCGTCCCGGGCTTTACTTTTTCCCACCCGAACAGGAGAATGGCGAGAAAACCGGATTCGAGAAAGAACGCGAATATCCCTTCGGCCGCTAAGGCACTGCCGAAAACATCGCCGACGAATCGCGAATAGGTCGCCCAGTTGGTACCGAATTCGAACTCCATCACGATCCCGGTCGAAACACCGAGGGCGAAAATCAAACCGAAGATCCTGACCCAGAACTGAGTCATGTTCTTGTAGAATTCGTTGCGGGTTTTGAGATAGAGGCCGTCGGATATGACCAAAAAAAGCCCGAGCCCGATTGTGAGCGGCGGGAATATATAATGAAAGGCAATTGTCAGGCCAAATTGAAGGCGCGATACCAACGCGGCATCCATAATGTCCTTTTCTCTCTGTTCTGTAACCTCGTAACAGGTGTTCGCGTCGCAAGGTTCACCAGATTCGGTTTACTAATTCGATTTGAAGGTACAGTTGTCAATATCAATCTCACGGTCGTTTGTCCGAACGGTATGAGGAACGTAGCGTATTCCGGCCTTGTTACATAAGAGAACTCGGTACCGGACTGTATGCGAATGTATAGTTTCAAGTTCTTGATAACAGGAGTCTCAATATGTCAGACACTTCCACTTCCTCAAACACCGAATCGGCGAAACAGATCGAACAACTGGTAGCTTCCCTCTCGAACGACGACGGACTCAAACGGCAGGATGCACGGCGGCGGTTGGTGCACATCGGTTCACCCGCAGTGCCCTCTCTGATTTCTGCTCTCAAAGACAAAAAACACAGAGTCCGTTGGGAGGCGGCGAAAGCGCTCGTCAGCATCCGGGACCCTCAGGCGGCACCGGCGCTCGTTGAAGCGCTGATGGACGAGAATTTCGAGATCCAGTGGCTCGCTGCCGAGGGCCTTATCGAGCTGGGACACGACGCCGTCAAAGCGTTGCTCGAAGCTCTCATGTTGCACTACGAATCAGTTTACTTGCGTCAGGGCGCCCATCATGTGCTTTACGAACTCGAACGTGAAAAACTCCTGAATGAACAGGAGACTGCCGTGATTGACGAATTACGGAGTATCGAACCGAGTCATCCCTTTCCGGCAGTAGCACGTACCGCCCTCGCGGCGATGACTCGTGGTTCGAACGGTTGACGGATGCGATTTCGGGCCTCAAATCGCTCTACGAATCTGCGTCGGATCTCAACATCCGGGTAGCTTCTTACGGTTGCCATTCCCGGGATAAGATAGTATCTTATCAGAGTCCACCGTCTTGAATCATAGAGCGCACGGATGTGCTCTTTTATCGAACGCGACCGGTTCGAAGAGACAGGAATCGTGACTGGAGGTCTCTTACCATGAAGAAAATTCTGATAACCGCTCTAATTGCTCTATTCATTGCCGGCTGCCAGAAACACCAGGTGACTCTCAGCCTCTGGATCGGCGGAGCTCCCGATGAAGTCAACTATCTTGAGAAATTGATTCACGAGTTCGAGGCGCAGACCGGCTACCACGTCATCTTCGTGCGGCAGCCAACTGATTCCGATCAGCGGCGGCAGAGTCTGGTCGTCCCGCTCGGTGCCCATCAGCCGGACCCCGATGTATTTCTCATGGATGTGGTCTGGGTCGGACAGTTCGTTCAATCGGGCTGGCTCGAACCGTTCAACAAGTATATGGGCGACGTCCGCGATTCACTCAAGCCGTTTTTCCAGCCGGTGATCCGACAGGTGGATATGCACGACAGCCTGCTGTACGCCCTTCCGCTCTATGTCGATGGCGGTCTACTATACTACCGAAAGGATTTGCTGAAAGAGAACGGGCATTTGCAGCCTCCTCAGACATGGAGCGAGCTTCTTGACTGGTCGCAGGAGATTCAGAAGAAAGAACGAAAGACGAATCCTGATTTCTACGGTTTCGTATGGCAGGGTGCGCAATACGAAGGTTTGGTGTGTGACTTTCTGGAATTCGCTTCTTCGGCCGGCGGTGGTCTTTCCAGAGGTGACAGTATCAGCGCCGACCAACCGGAGAATGCAAGAGCTCTGCAGTTCATGCACGATTTGATCAACAAGTACCGCATTTCGCCGCCTAACACGTACACCGAGATGAAGGAGGAAGAAGTGCGCCGGTGGTTTCAGCAGGGAAACGCCCTGTTCGAGCGCAACTGGCCGTACGCATGGAAGATGCATCAGGAGGACGATTCTCCGGTGAAGGGAAAGGTCGAAGTTGCACCGTTGCCGCATTTCAAAGGGGGGCGGTCGGCATCGACACTGGGCGGCTGGCATATCGGGATTTCAAAATGGTCGGATGACAAACAAAGCGCCTGGGAGTTGGTACACTTTCTTACGTCGGAGCAGACCCAGAAGAAGCTCGCGCTCAATTTGAGCTGGAATCCGGGACGGGTCGATGTATATAACGACCCCGAAGTCCTGGCCAAGATGCCGCACCTCAAGGCGCTTCAGAGTGTTTTCGAGCACGCCGTCGTCAGACCGCTGGTTCCCTACTACTCACAGGTCTCGGAGGTACTTCAGCGCGATCTGAATCTCTGTCTTGCCAACAAGATTGGGGCTGCAGAAGCACTGAAAGACGCACAGAGCCAGATCGAAGGTGTGGAGAAGGTCTATCAGTCGAAATAGCGATCCATATTCAAATCACGAAACGTGGCAGGCCGTCTGGTTCAACACACCACTAATCGTCATAACAATCAGCATGATCCTGCTGCCGGTGGTCGGCACGCTGATTACCAGCTTATATCGCGATGTCGCCTTCATGCCGCGTGCCTTCACATTTCCCGACAACTATATCCGTCTGTTTACCGATGCACGCTTCTGGCAATCAGTTGAGTTCACTCTCCTGTTCACGCTTCTGTCGGTATCGATCGAATTGCTGCTCGGTCTGCTGTTCGCACTTCTTCTTAACGAAGCACTGCCCGGAAGAGGATTTCTTCGTATCATGCTCCTGTTGCCGTGGGCGATTCCGAACGCCGTCTCGGCCCGGGTGTGGGAGCTGATTTACAATTACCAGTTCGGGATATTGAACTACCTTCTAATGTCCTTTGGTCTGGTGAGCCATCCGGTAAACTGGCTGGGGACGCAGTCAGGCGCCATGCTGGCCGTGCTCGCGGCTGACATCTGGAAGATGACGCCGTTTGTCGCGATAATTCTTCTCGCCGGACTTTCGGCAATTCCGAAAGAGATTTACAGTCAGGCGATGATCGATGGCGCCGGGATGAGGCAACGGTTGTTTCATGTCACCCTGAAGCTCCTGAAACCGGCCCTCGTGGTAGCCGTGCTTTTTCGCACGATCGACTCCATTCGCGTCTTTGATCTTCTGTATGTCCTGACCGGTGGCGGGCCGGGGGGCGGCACGACATCGCTTTCACTCTATGCCTACAAGTACTATGTCTCCGGTGATCTCGGTTATGGTTCCGCGATGTCGGTGGTCGTCTTCTTAATTGCCTTCGGACTTTCTCTTGTCTACATCAAGCTCGGTCGGTTCCGGGAGGCAATACAATGACAGATGCAAGGCGCCTTAGTATCATGAAGCTGCTCGGATCGATTTTCCTGATCGCATTCGCCGGCGCCCCAATAGTCTGGATGACCGTGATCTCGTTCGCGCGACATCCGGAGTTCCTTGCCCGCGGGTCCTCCTATTCCTTTTCGTTTGGCAACTATCGCGATATACTCACGGATCCATCGCTCGGGATTCTGCAGTACTTGCGGAACAGCGTGATTGTATCATCGATAAGCGCCGTCCTGGTAACAGCAATCGCGTTCATCTCAGCGTACTCGGTTACACGGATGCAGTTTCGCTTCCGGTCGTCGATTCCAATTGTTCTGCTGGCCGTCTCCATGTTTCCTCAAATCAGTATAGTCGGCTACCTCTTTCGCCTGATGACGAACCTCGGCTGGATCAACACCTACCCGGCTTTGATTTTCCCTTATACTGCGATCGTTCTCCCCCTTGCCGTCTGGCTAATGATGAGTACGCTTTCGCAGCTTCCGCGCGATCTTGACAAGGCTGCGCTGATCGACGGTGCCTCGCGGTGGCGCACGATGCGTTCGGTAATTCTGCCGATCGCGATGCCGGGAGTGATTTCGACCTTGATTCTTGCCTTCATTTTCTCATTCAATGAATTTATGTTCGCGCTGATGCTTACTTCTGATTACAGCGCCCGCACCATTCCGGTCGGGATTGCGCTATTCACTGGACTGCACGGTGAAACACCCTATGGTCAGATAATGGCGGGTGCGGTTATCGCAGTACTCCCGGTTGTCATACTGGCGGCACTGTTCCAGAAGCGGATCATTCAAGGTCTGGCAGGAGGTTCGCTTAAAGGATGAAGCAGGTCAAGATTGCCAACCTCTCCAAGGAATTCAGTTCCCTCCGTCGCGGAAAGATCCATGCGTTAAGAAATGTCAATTTGGAGATTCCTGCCGGAAGTTTCTTTGTTCTCCTTGGTCCAAGCGGATGCGGCAAATCGACTTTGCTCAATCTTGTCGCCGGCCTTGAACGTCCGAGCGACGGTGAGATTCAGATCGGCGACAGAGTCGTAGCTTCATGCAAACAAAAGATCTTCCTCTCCCCGCGCGAGCGCGATATCGCCATGGTCTTCCAGAGCTACGCTCTTTATCCGCATATGACAGTAGCGGAGAATATCGGCTTCCCCCTGAAGATGGCTAAGGTAGAGCGGTCTGACATTGTCTCGAGAGTGCGCAAGGTGGCCGAGACACTGGAACTGTCGAACCTCCTCGATGCCAAACCAATCGAGCTAAGCGGCGGACAGCGCCAGCGAGTCGCTCTCGGAAGAGCCATTGTCCGTGAACCGCAGGTGCTCTTGCTCGATGAACCTCTGTCCAATCTCGATGCCCTGCTGAGAATCGACATGCGAGCGGAATTGAAAGAGATGCAGCGACGGCTGGGCGTGACGACAATCTACGTCACCCACGATCAGGCGGAAGCAATGTCGATGGGAGATAGGATCACCGTGCTTAAGGACGGAGAAGTCCAGCAGATCGGAACAGCCGTTGAGATCTATGAACAGCCGGCCAATATATTCATGGCCCGGTTTATCGGCAACCCTCCGGCTAATATACTCAGCGAAAAGCAGTCCGCCGAAATTCGAACACGTTTAGCAGGACAGGGGATCGAATTGAATGCAAGTGCGACTCTGGCATTGAGGCCTGAGCATATTGAAATCGTAGAACCCGAGAAAGGCATTCTTAAAGGATCTGTCAGGATCACTGCAATGCTCGGTTCGGAGTCACTTGTCTATGTCGACGTTCACGGTCAGCAACTGATCGTGAGAACAGGCGAAAGAGCACGGTGGAAGGAAGGGGATGCGGTGGGGTTGGACTTTGATCCAAAGAGACTGCTAAGATTCTCGGAGGTCTGAGCAGACGGCTAATTCGACCGATACGCCATCTTCCGATCTCTGCGCCGCGCCAGTTCACTCGTGTAATTTCGACCAAGCGTCTCGGCATGCTCGGCCGCCCACTCGGTCAGCCTTGTGGTGCCGGTTGGCGGAGTATTCACACGAAGTGTCCCGGCCATCAGTCCTTGTACTTCCTCCCAGGTCAGGAAGGTATCCGAGACAAACCAGCCGACCGCCTTCGCGAATAGATACCCCATCTTCGGATGCACGGATACAATCGGTCTTGTCTTCCCGATAATTCGGCCGATCGTCTCTACCAGCTCTCGGTACGTAAACGTTTCCGGACCAATTGCATTCAGCACGACATTTGCGGTTGAGTCGGCCTGTTCGACAGCAAGTCCGGCGAGATCATCGACATAGATCGGCTGAAGACCGTAACTGCCATCGCCGAACACACCGAACACCGGAAATCGCCTCAGCGCCCAGGCTATATTATTAATGAGGATATCTTCCTTGCCGAAAAGCACGGCGGGGCGGAGAATGCAATAGGACAGACCCGACTCGATCAGCGCTTTCTCCAGGGCAGCTTTCCTCTTGAAATATTCCAGCCCCAGATCCTCCGATGGATTAGTAATGCTCACGTGGACGATCCGCTCGACTCCTGCTTTTCGGGCCGACTCGAAAAGGATCAGCGTATTGCGGACAGCATCGGCGTGGGTAAACAGCTTGTGGTTGAAGCGCACCCAGTAGGTGTTGTAGAGAACTTTGACCCACCGGAGGGACTCCGTCAGTCGGTCGGGGTTGTCGAAATTGAATGGCCTTACCTCGATCCGCTCACCGAACGGATTATCCCGGTGCACCGAATTTGTCAGGGTGAGGACTTTCTTCCCCCGGTCCAACAGCCTCCGGGCAATGTACCTGCCGGAATACCCGAACGCCCCGGTGACAGCATGTGTATCCCTCTGATTTGACAAGACTGCGTTCCTCTACTGTCGGGTCTGCTCAAAGGTAATATAGCCTCTGCGTCCCTGCCTTCAAACAACTATGAGGGCCCATCCGGGAACCGGACCTTAATTGCCTGCATACTCTATTTCAGCCTCTTGGTTGCCGATATATGACATGTAGTCCGGAATCGAAAACTGAGGGAGTTTTCTCATGTCCTATCTACCTTTAATCGTATGCCTACTCGCTCCGCTGGGAGTATTACTGTATCACCGTATGGATCCGGAGAGCCCGATTACCCCTTATCTGACTCCGAAATTTCTCGGAAAAGAGAAACATACAAAGAAGGAATTGAAGCAGGCCGGAACCGCGTGGATGCTGTTCAGCCTCTGGGTCGTGGCCGTGTGTGCATCGGTGCTGTCCGTGCAGATGGATAAGAACCCAAGCGGAATCATGGCGATAGTACTGCTGATCGCCTGCATTGCTCCCGTGGTTGCATTTATCCTGTTCATCGCAGGAATGTTTTATCTTGGACAGGGGATATTCTCTCGCAAGGATACGGTCAGCCCGGCCCTTCAATCGATGTTTACAGCCGATCCTACCCGCCTTGACTTCTACGTGCGAAAGCTCGTGCTGTACACCAAGATCAATCTGACGGCTATTGCGCTGGCCGTTGGCCTGCCGTTTGTCGAGGCTGCGTTGAAAGTGGAGGCGTCCGGAGCGGCTGTGCTGATCAATGTGGTGTCATTGATAACCGCGATCTTGTCTTTCTGGCGAATGCGGGACTATGTAGTCAAGTGTCGCGTAGCAATGGGTGAATCCAAGGTAGGCACGTTCGGCACCGTGTTCGGACCGGCCATTCTGATCTGGTATCAGGCTTTCAAGATTCGGAAGCAATACGAGAATCAGAAAGAACACCCCCACACGCGTACCGATCCAAAAGTCAGCGTTTAGTAGTATTGATCAGATTAGTTCTTATCGAAGCAGGGTGCGTTCGCCGTTGCCGTCGACTCGATGAAATCGACCATCCTGCCAGAGCATTCCCTGGAGGGATCCCAACTCATCGGTCGGGACATCGAGGGCGATAACCTTTCCCCCGTACATCGCACAAACTTCCGGCTCTTCCGTATGTCCTACCACAACGGTGCTCACTCCGTAATAAGAAAGGATGCTGTCAAGTTGCGCGGGAGTGCAACCGGGCGGCTTACCTTCATCCATCACGTGATATCCGCGATACCAGAGCGGACCGTCGCCGCGAAGCAGGAAGAAGATCGAGGAGTCTGCAGCAAGATCCTGTTTCGACAGGTCAATCCCTTCGCGAATCTCCTCGTTCATTTCATGAATGGAGTATCCTCGATGGATCACTTCCGGCGACAATCCCCCGTGGACAAACATAATATCGTTAATTTTCACGGCGCTGTTTTTTGATCTGAGCCAACGCCCCAGCACAGACTCGGGACCATACAACTCGGCCAGGTCCATATGAGACTTCGCCACGATGTACTTCGTGTACTTCTCGTTCAGGTACCGGTAATCCCCTCTCATAATCATCAATTCGTGGTTGCCCAGCAGGACGTGCACGTCCCCACCTGCCTTTTTCGCTTCCGACTCAAGACGATAAAGCAGCCAGAGGCACTCGGTAACCTGGTCTCCACGGTCAAAGATGTCGCCATCGACGACCAGATGTCCGTCTCCCCAAGTCCAGGTACCCAAATATGAGATAACGCCTGCGTTCTGAAGGAGGCTGAACAAATGATCGAATTCTCCGTGGATATCGCTTACTGCAAAGATCCTGGTCACGCCCGTCAGGGAGTCGGCGTGGATATCGAACGCCTTCGCCAATGCGTACTCAGGACGACTGTCGTCGATGCACATATTATCAGAGACTGTGCTATTTATAGCGGCCCGCAGATCCATGGTGGTCAGGCTGTCCGCACAGACCTGCATGACCTCGTACGCAGTGTCCGATTGGATTAGAACATACGGACCATCGCTGACCGCGACAGCCTCGACATCCGCCGGTGTTGAGAAGACGATATTCGGTACGAGGAACGCAAGTACTGTCCCAAGCAGGAAGCTTCTGCCCACAATTGTCAACCTCTCCAAAGATCTACGATCAATCTTTGAACGTAATAAGAGCGGGTAGCCGGCCAATGTCAAGCCGACAAATAGACGGGAGAAAATGAATGCGGGAAGTTGAGTGAGGCTAATCCAGAATGCTCAGCAGAATCTCCGCCGCCCGTTCGCATTGCTGACGAGTGACGTTCATATGAGTGACCGCCCGAATAGTCCGGGGACCGAAAGCAAAGATGAGGACGCCCCTTTCCTGTGCCTTCGCGACGACAGCCGGAGCATCCAGTTTATCCGACACCAGATCGAATACGAGGATGTTGGTCTGCACGGCCGAGAGATTGACGTTGAAGTGAAGGCTTTCAGCCAGTTTCTCGGCGATCAATCGTGCATTCTGATGATCTTCTTTAAGTCTTTTTAAATTATGATCCAGAGCGAACGAACCGGCCTCGGCAAAGAAGCCGATCTGCCG
>CAZFOY010000021.1:0-27584 GCA_964520865.1 uncultured Ignavibacteriales bacterium
GAATCGTTCCCGCGTAGCCGATACTCGAGACGTGCAGCCTGTAGACGCCGGCCGGTACATCCTTGATCATATAGTGACCGTCGAGATCGGACTTCGCGCCCATCGCTGTACCCTGAATCAGCAGCGTCACTCCGATAAGAGCCTCACCGGTTCCATGGTCGATCACCGTGCCGCTGATCTTCCCCACCGGTGCTTTCGGCGTCCCGTCCGCAAACACGGTGGATCCGATCAACAGCAGTGACACAACCAGCACGATCTGCGACATGCATTGCACGCATCTCCTTCTGATCTGAATGTCGCTCGTCAGGCTTCCAAGACTCATAGACTTCTCCTCCTTGCCGTACTCAGTCTTACTTTGGGATCTAATCCCGTACTCTTTAGCTCGTCGATTATTGGCTGACTATCGTCACGCCTGCGTATCAGTCGGCCCCAATTACGCAGGGGGCCGTTAACTGAGTGTTAGCGAAGCAATGGAATTGAGTTTGGCGGCGGATCAGTGCAGGTGAAAGGTGATGTGAACGAGGCGCGAAGATCCGTATCGTTAGCCATTCGTTAGAACCTTAACACGAAATATAAATGATCTCGCAGATGTTATTGTAGACAAGATAGCTCTGATATTCGCATACTGGTACGATTGGCGGTCGTTGAGCGATTTCGGAGTCCGGGCAGAACCAAACTAAATCGAATTGTGATGTTCACGCTGTCTTAACCAAAAACAGTTAGGGTGCGGCGAATAACGAAAGTGCTGAAGTTAACCCGAGAATTGGGAGAATCTACTGATGCCATGGAAAAAGGAACCCGAACAGTATGCCCCGAAAGGAAAACGGCTGGTCATGCACCCCTGCCATATGCAGAGTTTGACGACAAGCCGTTTTATTGAAGTTGCCAACCAGACTCTTCGCGGGCAGTTCAGCCTGCTGACTTATCGGACAACCCACAAACCGCTTCGACAGCCCGCTCCTTCGACAGAGTGATCCCCGACGGGCTTGTCTCGCATCAGTTGGGAACATGATGGCTGACTACTGCCGTTGATGGCGGAAGCCGCGTCGGCGCGCGGCTTCGGACATCAGTGCTTTCCCAGTGCGTCGAGACTTTTCGGACCGGCACCAAAGTGGGCAATTAACAGCGCCCCGCCCAACATCGAAAGATTTTTCAGAAACATGAGCTGTTGAATCTGGGCCATCGTCGGATCACTTACCGCCCAGAAGTTGTGCATGGTCAGCGTTACCGGGACCAGAAATAGGATCAGCAGCCAGGCTCCTATTTTCGCATAGTATCCCAATAGTACACTCAGAGCGCCAAGCAGCGCAATCGCGCCGGAGATCGGTACCAGAATACCCGCAAATGGGACTCCCTGGTGGGCGGCATAGGCAATTGTCCCGCTCGTAAAATGAAGCGGTGCCGAAATGAAGAAGATGAGGACGAATAATGCCCGGCCCAGCAACACAAGGTAGCCTGTCCAGCTACTTTTCCCTGTCGGTGGGAGAGCGCTTTCCACTGCCCCTGCTTTGGCAATTCTGTCAGTTGTTTCCATATTGCTCACCTCTCGTTCTGATTCGTTAAGTTACCTTTGTATACTAAAGCCTGAACAATAACCAGCCCCTGGCTGTTCCTAAGAATATGTAAATTTGCTAATTATACTTGCACTAATAAGTATACTATCCTACTTTCTGACCGGAACAGACAGGTAATCTGGCATACAGAAAGGAACTGATGACTACGACAAACTCTCCCAAGCCACACCCCGCCAGCGACTGCGAGTTTCGCAGTTTCATGGACCGGGTCGCCGATAAATGGTCGCTCTTGCTGATAACCATACTCGAACAGAGCCCCAAAGACCGGCTCCGTTTCTCGGAATTGAAGAATACGATTCCAGGAATCTCCCAGAGAATGCTGACCATCACCCTTCGCAATCTTGAAAGAGACGGCGTCTTGTCCCGGCATTTCTATCCTGAGATTCCTCCCCGGGTAGAATACGAGCTTACTCCTCTCGGTAAGAGTCTGATGGTTCCGATTCGGGAACTGGTCGGATGGATAAAAGAAAACTGGGACGACATCCAGCAGGCCCGCAAGTCGTTCGACAAGAGCGGCAAGACATCCCGCTAAACCCGATGCCTCCGGGATTGACAAACCAATCATCGAGGGTAAGATTCTCTCACCTCTGCGTAGACAATGTAAACGAAAGCTGGTCCCTCGGGCGATTCCTGAACCGGCATTTGAGATGAGCGAAGATGCGAAGGCACCCGAATCTGGCGCATTATTCGATCGAACTCATCTCCAATCCGGTGTCGCTGGCCGCCCTTTATTGCGCGGCGCATTCTTCGATCTCGGGTGCAATTCTCCTGACAGGAGTGTCGCTGTTTAAGGCAGCGGCCGATCTCACGATAGACCATCGACTAAGATCCGATCTCAAGATTCGGCATTTCCTTTTCGTTCCTCTCGAAGACCTGTTGATTGCGGCTATCTGGTTCATTCCTTTCTTCGGCCGCCATGTAAACTGGCGCGGCCACCGCTTCAGAATTACCAGCCAGACTGCCCTGACACCGGCGGACTGAGATCTTTGTCCGGCTGCTCGATCAATAATAATTGAATTCTGTTGCGGTTTGCGGACAAGTCGAAGCTGCGTTGCTCGGCTCTTACCCTGGTTACATCCGTAATCCCGACGAAAATCCATTATACCAGCTATCTCTGAAAATGGGCAAAATGGCAGATTTTGTTTGTGACAAGGAATATCCTGAATTAGATTCTCCCCTGTCCGCGGCCGAAAGCTCGATGCGGCGAATCTGGCATCGGTACCGGGAACCGAGTGAATTTGCGACCGAGAGACAAATCAGGATTGCCACATACGGAAAAAATCGTGAATTTTGGGCGGCACCTTTTCACCCGGAAAGCCTGTTTCATGATATTGATACGGTGATGTCGCCGCCGACTGCTTTGCAGGCGGCCGGCAGTTAAGGGATGAATAGGATCGAAGGAACTATGAAATTAAGGATACAGCATCTATGACTACTGACCCCAACGATACTGAGAAGGCAGCCCCTGCAAGGAAGAAGTCCGGTTACCGCAAAAAGGGAATACTGATTCCGCTCTTCCTCTTCCTTGTTATCGGCGGAGGCATCTTCGCTTATTGGTATCTATATCTGCGCGGATACGTCTCCACCGACGATGCTTATATCGACGGCGATGCCATTACGATCAGTTCGAAGATCCTCGGACGAGTGAAAGCCCTGACCGTTGACGAGGGTGATTCTGTCACTGCCGGTCAGCTTCTCGTCCAGCTCGATGACAGCGATCTTCAGGCGCAGAATGCCGAAGCTGCCGCGGCGTTGGAGTATACGCGACAGAACGTACCGGTCGCCAAGATCAACCAGGATCGGGCGCAGGATGATTTCCATCGCGCATCGGTACAATACAACGACGGCGTTATCACAAAAGAGAATTTCGACCATGCCCGGCAGGCCCTGGACCTTGCCCACGCCGAATACAACGTTGCACTCAGCCATGTTAAGTCAGCCGAAGCACAGCTTGCCGTCATCTCGACCAAACTGACCCATACTCGCGTAGAGGCGCCGATGGTCGGTGTCGTGGCGCGCAAATGGGTCGTACTCGGTGATATTGTCCAGCCAGGTCAGCCGATCTTCACACTCTATGACCTGAACAATGTCTGGGTTACGGCCAATTTCGAAGAGACCAAGCTGTCCTCGATCAATTTGGGAGACTCGGTTGAGATTTCAGTCGATGCCTACCCGGGACATCCGATTCGCGGCAGGGTGTCGTCGATCGGAGCGGCTGCCGCCTCACAATTTTCGCTCATCCCGCCTAACAATGCCTCGGGGAATTTCACCAAGGTCACCCAGCGCGTACCGGTTAAAATCGTGATCGACCCGGCAGTCGATCCGGCCGGCGACGGCAAACCGACCCTTCGCCCGGGCATGTCAGTCGAAGTAAAAATCAGCAAGAGAGACAAATAGACGATGACTTCCTCCCGGTGGAGATCTTTCCGCGACCGATTACAGCAGAATTATCCCCAGCTTCAATCGAGCAATCCGAATTACAAATGGCTGGTGCTCGGCTCGGTCATGATCGTCACCTTCATGGCGGTGCTCGATGCCACGATCGTGAACGTGGCGATTTCCAAGCTGATGTCGTCGTTCGGGGTATCGGTCGATGAAGTCGAGTGGGTCCTTACCGCCTACCTGCTGATTTTCGGGGTCGTCCTGCCGACGTCGGGATGGCTGGCCGACCATTGGGGCTCCAAGCTGGTCTTCTCGCTGGGACTGATACTGTTTACGGTGGGATCTTTCTTATGCAGCCTCGCCTGGGATCTTCACGCCCTGATCATCTTCCGCATCATACAGGGAGCGGGCGCCGGATTGGTAATGCCGGTCGGCCTCGCGATCATAACACGCGAATTCCCTCCCGAGAAACGTGGAATCGCTCTCGCCTTCTGGACTGTCTCCGCCTCAGCCTCGGTCTCTCTCGGCCCGGCCATGGGTGGATACCTGATTGACAATTACTCCTGGCACGCCATTTTCGATATCAATGTCCCCATCGGCATCTTCGGACTGGCGGTAATAATGATTGTGCTGAGGGAGCAGAAAGCTGAGATCTCCCGACGATTCGATTATCTCGGGTTCGTTACGATGTCGGTTGGCCTGGCGACCTTGTTGCTCGCCTTCGCCAGCGGCAACTCGGCCTGGAACACCGGAGGATGGACCTCGACCTATATACTAAGCTGCTTCGCTATATCCGTGGTGTCACTGACGATCTTCCTGATCACCGAACTGACCGTCGAACACCCACTGATAGAACTTTCACTCTTCCGATATGCAACGTTTACGGTGACCAACGGCGTTGCATTCCTGTTCGGACTTGCCCTGTTCGGCAGCACCTTCCTTCTGCCTATATACTTGCAGGATTCCCTTGGCTACACCCCGCTTCAGGCCGGTCTTGTCTTCATTCCCGTAGGCATTATTCAGGGATTCGTGGCCCCGATTGCAGGACTGTTCTCCGACCGATATTCACCGAAACTTCCGGCATTCATCGGGATGGTCCTCATGGCGGTCACCTTCTATCTCTTGGGACATCTCTCCTTCCTGTCCGAGAAGCCTCAGATTATGCTCCCGCTTTATATCCGCGGAGTCTCCATCGGTCTTATTTTTGCTCCTTTGACCGCGATGGCTCTTTCGGAGATTTCACACAAGGAGATTGCTCAGGCATCCGGCCTGCTGAACGTCATACGCCAGATCGGCGGAAGTTTCGGGGTAGCCGTATTCGGAAGTCTGCTCACGCGAAGGACGATTTATCACATGGCGATCTACGGTCAGCAGATCAACCCGCAATCCGACACCTTTCATCAGACCGTTGCAAAACTCCAGGGACATGTCATGCAGACGGGAGGCATCCCTTTTGCCAATGCCGGACCGCAGGCAAAAGCGCTCATCGGATCTTTCGTCTCCAAGCAGGCGTTCATACAGGCGATAGACGATGTGTATCTGGCAGCCGCGGTGATTATTCTGATAGGAGCCTTCCCTGTCCTCTTCATTCGGATGCGTAAACGCAAGGCACCTCAGCCGGGTGCACCACAAAAACCAACTTCAGTCGCAATCGAGTAGGAAAATATGAGATCACTTGCATTCATACTAATTGTACTATTTGTCACCCCTCTAACAAAGGCGGCGGAACCTGTCTCGTCCGACTCTCTTTCGATCGATGATGCGGTCCGCCTTACTCTTGAGCATCATCCGGCGATCAAGCAGGCGAGATCCGGGTTGATGGCCGCTGAGGCCCGTGTCGGAATAGATCAAAGCGAACGATACCCCCAGGTTTCACTTTCGGGGGATTACACGCGCCTCGGACCGGTCGCATCGATCGATCTCAACGGCGATAAGTTCCTTCTTTATCCGGCCGACAATTTTGATTTTCACGTCGGTCTGAACAAGACACTCTACGATTTCGGGCGCACGGCGACTTCCGTAAAACTTGCCGAAACAGAACGCCAGGGATACCAGGACAACATCGGAACGGTACAGTACCGTCTTGCCTATCGAACAATTTCAGCGTGTAATGCGATCATCATTCTCCACAAGAACATCGCCGTGATTCAGGATCAGATTGATGCCCTCAATCAACATATCGATGTGGCTCGCAAACGGGTGAAGGCCGGAACGGCGACTGATTTTGACGTGCTCACCACGCAGGTCAGAGTGGCCGGGGCCAATGATCAGAAGATTGAAGCGATGAGGTCGCTACAAAATCAGGAGATTGCCTTGAGGGAACTGACCGGACTCCCGGCCGATCAGCCGATGAATCTGTCTGGCGATTTTTCGGTGACTCCGATATCGCTTAATCCTGACTCGCTCGTTCTGGCCGCGGAGACGCAGCGTCCGGAGATGAAGATCGCCAAAGATGCAGAAGATGTAGCTTCGGTTAAATCAGAGATCGCGGGATTGGGCAAGAAACCGAGGTTGGCGTTGAACGTCACGACCGGATTGAAAAACGGGTATATTCCGAATCTGAATACGCTCAAAGGAAACTACACTGCGGGACTGATCGTCAATGTGCCCCTCTTCGACGGATATCACACCCGTCACAAAATAGATGAAGCGAACGCGAATCTTACCTCAGCGAGGGATCATACCAGCGATCTACAGAATCAGATCACGGCCGAGGTTCGTCAGGCAATATCCGGCGTCAATTCGAGTCGTGACAAGATCGACAACGCAGAGCTTCAACTGAAGCAGGCCCAGCAGGCATTGACAATTGCCCGCTCACGGTACGACGCCGGGGCGGCAACGAACCTTGATCTTCTCGACGCGGAGACATCGCTGACCAAAGCCAGGCTGGTGCATTGGACAGCATTGTACGACTACACGATGAGTTTGGTGGCGTTGGATAAGGCGACTGGTAAGAAGATCTGGTGAGGGTTGCTTAGACTATTTTCCGAGTAGACCGGGTACTTCTTTCGCCGTTATGAACTCCGGCGCAAAGCCTCGTCGTACGCAGATCTGAAGCAGAGTCCGGAGATTCGCAACCATCCCATTCAAACTGTACATGGCGCTTCCCGTGTCGAGAAGTTCGTCGGCATGAAAATACGAGACAAAGAATTCGGTCCTATCTGAATTCTTCAGGTGTTTGTCAAGGGCCGAGGCAACCGGTGCAAACAGATTCGGCTTGCCGGTAATGTTAATCCAGTAGGTCGGCCGTGAGAGCGCATCTATCAGATGTCTTGGATTCCTCATCTTCTTAGTGAGGTGCAATCCTCCCATCATCGCCCAGACAAATGACCGCGAGACAAAATTCGGAATCTCGAGTATCGACAGGCTCTCGCCTCCGTTATCGGCAGGACGGCGATAGTCGGAGATAGACGGATAGTAAGGTACGTGGCCGGTCGCGTACCAATCGAAAATATTGTACGGCATCGGATCATTCTCCCGGACATTCGTCCGCATACCGGGCAGGGCTGAAAAATCGACCTCGACTCCCAATTCAGACAGCTTGTTCATCGTCTCGTTGTTGTGGAAAATCCACCCCGTACGTACACTCTTAGCTCGACCCGGAAGCTCCCTCATAAATGCCGCGTACGCACCTCCCAGCATCTCCGCCTGGAACCTGGTGTCGCGAAGTTCCTGATACCATTTCTTGTGTGACTGACTGTACTTGTAGAAGTGAGGATGCCAGCCCAATTCGTCGCCGTCGTTCTCCAGTTGCAGCAAGCGGTCCCTGTAATTGCTCAGCACCCATGCATAGTCACCGTATAGCAGACGGACCTGTTCGTCGACGCGAAGAACCCAGGTCACTTTGACCGTCTTGCCGGTCGAGTCGGTAACACTTCTTGCCGCGTTCTTGAGAACCTCCGGACCTTCGACCAGGCCGCGCCATGATTTTCCTTCCTCGGTCACCCCGGGCAGAAATCCCGGCCGATCCGGATCAGAATCACATCCTATAACAATATAGAGCTTCTTCATTGTCCTTTTTCGTATCTCACAGTCACTATCCACGGCACATTGTTCAGGAATTCGCTCAATTATAGCAAATAGAGCGATCCCGGCAAAGCAAAAAGGAGAGATCGTCCGGAGCCATGTGTTCGCAAATGGCGGACAAATCCGTTGGATGTATCGGACATGATATTTACCGCAATTACGAGAATGATAGTACTTCTCTTTCTGGCCGAACAACCGTACATTGCCTTCATGTCAAAGAAAACATTCCCCAGCGCATTCGGCGGACTCGGGATTGCCCCGGGACTGCTGGCTGCCCTCGCTCGCCTCAAGTTCACCGAGCCGACACCGATTCAGCAGCGTTCCATTCCGGTCGGGATGGAAGGCAAAGACCTGATCGCCATAGCCCAGACAGGTACCGGCAAAACCCTTGCCTTTGGGATTCCTCTTCTACAGAGACTGGCCCAACTCAAGGGTCGAGGACTTGTTCTACTGCCGACCCGAGAGTTGGCGATACAGGTAAATGAGGCCCTGCAAGCCGTTGGCGGCTCCAAAAAAGCAGGTACGGTCGTGCTCATTGGCGGGGCGCCCGAGGGGCCGCAAAAGCGCCGACTGGCTAAGCACCCGCGAATCATTATAGCAACTCCGGGACGTCTGCTCGACTTCATCGAGCAGAAGGCGGTGAATTTGTCCGACGTTCGCATACTTGTGCTGGATGAAGCTGATCGCATGCTCGACATGGGCTTTGCGCCCCAGCTCAAGAGGATTATGAAGGCGGTACCTCGGGATCGCCAGACCATGCTCTTCTCGGCAACGATGCCGTCGGAGATCGTCAGTCTTGCTCGGGCGCACATGAAGCTGCCGATCAATATCGAGATCGCTCCTTCCGGGACGGCTGCCGAGAAAGTCATTCAAGAGGTCTTCTTTATCGAAAAGGAAGCCAAGACTCGCCTTCTCGAAGTTCTGCTTTCTGAATATCACGGATCGGTGCTTGTGTTCACCCGCACCAAGCACGGCGCCCGCAAACTGACCAGAAATGTTCGTGCCAAGGGTCATTCAGCGGCCGAAATTCACTCTGACCGTAGTCTGAATCAGAGGCGGGATGCGCTCGAAGGATTCAAATCAGGTAAGTATCGGGTGATGATTGCCACGGATATCGCCGCAAGGGGTATCGATGTCGTCGGGATTGAACTGGTGATCAATTACGATCTGCCCACCAATACCCGGGATTATGTTCACCGCATCGGTCGGACCGCCCGAGCCGGGATGGCCGGTCGTGCCATATCCTTCGCAACCTTCGAGCAGCGGAATGACATACGAGATATCGAGCATCTGATTCGAACCGGTCTATCGGTCAAGCAGGTTCCGGCTCTTCCTTTCGACAAGGCACCTCGCCGGCTGCCCGCCTTCGTTACTGAGCGGACAGTGGCCGAAAAGAAGAAAGAGCCGTTTGGCCGCTCCACGAAGCGAGTCACCAAGAAACGGCGTCGAAGGTAAACCTGAGAATCGCAATAGCCGAAACGGGTGGTGCTCGTGCATGCCGACGTGCCTATTCAGTATTTCGATTGATTCCTTCTAAGCCGAGGTAATTAGGGGCGATCGTACAGCTCTCATTTGCCGCATGGTGTAAATACTATTAATCCAAATCGCTGCTGGATTGTCAAAAGAATACATCCGGACAGTGTGATCACGATCACCACACACCCAACGTTAGCACAATACCCGAAGCGATCGATCCCGGGCGAGATCGACTTACATTCAACAGACAAACCCTTCTGGATTTGCAAGGGAGGATCCATGAGTACAACGAGAATAGCGCGCCGAACTGTCGGGTGCAGCATGGCACTATTGCTTTTCGCACTGCTTACCGGCTGTTCGGACGACAATCCTGTCGGGCCCACTCCGACATCGCAGAAGATTTACTCAGGTTGGACGTGGCAGAATCCTTATCCGCAGGGAAACGACATAAAAGGGGTCTCATTCACCGACAAGAACACCGGTACTATCGTGGGCGATGCCGGCACAGTAATTCGCACAACCGACGGCGGCAGTTCGTGGATGATACAGAAGAGCGGGACAGTTGATCGACTTGAAAGCGTCTCGTTTGCCGATCCGAACGTCGGTATTGCCGTCGGTGCTTCGGGGACGATCATTCGCACGTCGAACGGAGGTTCCTCCTGGACGACTCAACAAACAAACGAACCGTACGCTCTCTATGCCATTACGATGGTGGATAATCGTCACGGTACCGCCGTCGGGACGGAGGGCATGATACTGCATACATCGAACGGCGGGCTCACCTGGACCGAACAAACGAGCGGAACGGCGTTCATATTGACTGATGTATCTTTCTCCGACATATATCACGGCACGGTAGTGGGACTCTTCGGCACAATTCTGCACACCATTGACGGGGGGAAAACGTGGATCGCCCAGACCAGCGGAACCTCGCAGATCCTTCAGGCTGTCCAACAAATCGACGCCAACACCGCTGTAGCTGCTGGCGACAATGGAACCATCCTGAGGACCAGTGACGGCGGCGTCACCTGGAAACAAATCCGAATTCCGACTACCGCCTCGCTGAGTTCGATCGCATTTGCGGATGCTGACAACGGCGTAATCTCCGGCTATAACGGACTGATTCTCAGAACGATCAACGGCGGCCAGAACTGGAGTTCACCGTATAGCGGCACTCAAAGCTATCTTCTCGACGCTTCTTTCCCGGATTCGTCGCATGCGACTATTATTGGAAGCGAAGGAACGATCCTGCATTCGTCGAATGGCGGAGTTGCCTGGTCCTCCGAATCTGCGGGAGTTCGCGATCACTTGTTTGCCGTCTCGTTTGCGACTTCCGCTGTGGGAACGGCGGTGGGCCAATCCGGCACGATTTTGAGGACGATCGATGGAGGCAACGATTGGGTAGAGCAATCCAGCGGCACCAGTCACTTTCTCTACGGCGTGTCGTTCTCGGACGAAAACTACGGAACGGCGGTCGGCGCCGGCGGGACAATTCTCCGAACTTCGAACGGCGGCACCGACTGGGGACTACAAACCAGTGGAACCGTCCACGACTTGAAATCCGTCTGGTTCACTTCGGCGACAACGGGTACCGCGGTTGGCGCGGCCGGGACGATTCTTCATACCGAGGACTACGGCCAGACCTGGTCTTCTCAAAACAGCGGAACCTCGGTTCAACTCAACAGCGTCTGCTTTGTAAATGCCGATACCGGAACTGCCGTCGGGGCATCGGGCACGATCCTGAGAACAACCGATGGAGGCGCTAACTGGACTGCCCAGAATAGCGAAATCTCACTTGATCTTCTCTGCGTGTCATTTCTTAATGCCGATTCGGGCGCCGTCGGAGGAGTAAATGGTGTGGTTCTCATGACAACCGACGGAGGGACAACCTGGTTTCCTGCAGACTACACCGCATCGGCGTTTCACACGCGTGCAATCTGCTATTCCAGCGACACGACCCTGACGGTGGTCGGCGATTTCGGGACGATTAAGAGCTCAGTAGATGGCGGGAAGCATTGGATCACGCACTATACCGGTACGCGGCGTGTCCTCTTGGGCGCCAGCTTCGTGTCGACCGACACCGGCACGGTCGTCGGAGAGAGTGGAACAATTTTGAGAACTGACACCGGCGGCGAATGATCCGCCGCCGGCCCACGGGCGAATTGTTGACTCCTGAGTCTACTTGTATTATCTTTAATACGGTCAGGTCCTTAGGAATCGACAATTTCACATTGACGCTTGCATAACAGTGGGCAGGTACCGGGAATGAGGGATATCGGCAAGACATCTCTTCTCCTGGTCTCGCGGGAGGTAATATGAAACATTTCAATAGTCGGTTCTTCGCGTTTCTTGGAATCGCTTTCCAGCTCCTGGTCGCCGGATGCAGTGATGACAACCCCGGAAGTCCCTCCAAAAGTCCGACCTTATCGATGACCTGGGAGTGGGCCAATCCACGGCCGCAGGGAAACACCCTGCTTGACCTCGCTTTCGCAAATGAGAATGAAGGTTTCGCCGTCGGGGTTCTCGGGACTATCCAAAAAACCGTCGACGGCGGCGCCACCTGGATACCCGAAAAGAGCGGCACTGATCAGCAGTTGAATGCGGTCGCCTTTGCGAATGAACGGGTGGGCGTGGCGGTCGGATGGCTCGGTTTGATACTGCGAACTGCCGATGGAGGCACGACATGGACAACGGTCGTGGCCGGGGCGGACGAAGATTTGACGGATGTCCAGTTCATCAACGAAAGCGTGGTGACGGCGGTCGGACTGAGCGGTACTGTTGTCCGATCACTTGACGGCGGTCGCACCTGGGAGCACCAGGATTCCAGAACAACTTCGGATCTTTTCGCCGTCTCTTTCATCAATAAGGATACCGGCCTGGCCGCCGGCGATGGTGGTACCATAATGCGGACTCTGAACGGAGGAAAGATCTGGAGCACCCAGCAACGGATCACGACTCTCCCGCTGTACGACGTCTGCCTCATAGACGACTCTTACGGGATGGCCGTTGGGGCTTCCGGCCTGATTATGCGGACAACAAACGGCGGAGTCAGCTGGACTCAACAGACAAGCGGTACGCAGCATTACCTCAAGAGTGTGAGTTTCCTCAACCGTGATACCGGCGTTGTAGCGGGAGTCTCCGGCTCGACCGTATGGACCGAAGATGGCGGACAGACATGGACCTGGCGCGGCACCGGAAACAGCTTGCCGATAAATGATATCGTAATCAGCAGTACGAAATCTGCAGTTGCTGCGGGGAATTTTGGTCTCGTAGTGAAAACCACCGATGCCGGAAATACCTGGTTGAATGTGACCAGTTGCAATTCCAGCCCCTTGTACGCAGTTTCCTTTTCTTCCTCTTCTTCCGGTACGGCCGTAGGATCAGCCGGAACGATTCTTCATACCGAAGACTATGGTACGACCTGGACTCCACAGTCAAGCGGTACCCATTACGATCTTTACAGCGTGTTCTCCTCCAATTCCAAAGTCATCACCGCGGTCGGAGAATCGGGAACCGTCCTTCGCACCACCGATGGCGGTGAAACCTGGAATGATCTGAGTATTCGGACCACTACCTGGTTTTCAAGCGTATACTTCGTTGGAGAAGATACGGGAACGGTGGTGGGCGGAGGCGGCACGATTCTGCGAACCACCGATGGTGGCGTGACCTGGGTCGAACAGACGAGCGGCTCTCCGAACTTCCTCAGCGATGTTTACTTCGTCGATGGCGATACCGGTTTCGTGACCGGGAATTTCGGTACTATCCTCGGAACGACCGATGGTGGCGAAACCTGGAACACGCTGCCGAGCGGAGATTCCTGGTACCTCAACGGCGTATCTTTCGTAAATGGGAGCATAGGAGTCGTAGTTGGAGCCGGAAAGATATTGAGAACTACCGACGGCGGCGCAAGTTGGACGCGACTCTCCGTCGAGAATATCCCGAACCTGAGCGATGTTATGATGACACAGGACGGGTTCGGAGTCGCGGTCGGCTACGGCGTGATCCTCTATACGTCTGACAGCGGGGCCACCTGGACGGCTCTGGACAATGTAACCGACAACGGGCTGGCATCGGTATCCGAAGCCGGCTGGAGAATCGGGACGATCGTCGGTGATGGCGGGACAATTCTTCAAGTCCGTTCGGCGGCAAAGTAGTCGCCTGAGGAAAACAGCGGCAATTCGGTTTCCGGGCCCCGAATTGGCGTTGAATATATTGCGCTAATCGAACGTCTGTGTTATGTTTAGGTACCGGTTTACCTCTCGCATTTACATACTTGCCGAACCAGGTAGCATTTTTTCAACAATCTGAGGAGCCAGATGCAGGGAATTCGATACGCAGCGGTCGCTCTGGCGGCGGCCTTGCTGATTTCATCCTCGTGTGATGATAATCCGCCTACCGGAAGCGGCGGCAGTGTAACGACATCGGACCGCTTCCCCGGAAGTATCGGCATGCTCTGGAAATATCAAATCTACGACAGCCTCACGAGATTTACCGATACCCTGTGGCTCTCGATTACCGATACATCGACCGGATCTTCGGGCGAAAATTATCTGGAAGTTCGACAGCGATCCGCCCGACGACATCAATACGACTGGCAGTACTTCCGCTTCGTCGGCGACACTCTCGACATTCTCAATCACAATATCGCCGCCCAGAGCAGCGAGCGATTTATCTTTCCTCTCAAGGTCGGCAGTATCTGGACCGGTCCCGAAGGGGCCGGTGATTCAAGTGTAATCGAGACGACCGGCACAGTAGTTGTCCCGGCAGGAAGTTTCGGACGGGGAGTCAGAATCGATCGGGCATGGAACCGCGACTTTGAGGGCGGCGGCAGCTGGAGCAGCACATGGGTAGTTCCTGATGTCGGGGTCGTCTCTCGATATTTCCTCACTCAATTTTGGGACGGCAGTGAGGCCACTGTGACAAGGAACGAGACGTGGAAGCTAATCGGCTATGACCTGGCCACTTTTAATATGTCTCAGTTCCCGCACAGTCCGGACGATTTGTGGCGGTATGAGCAGCTTGATTCTACCTTCTTTGGGGCAGGTTCCCTGAGTGTCAGTCGGGACACTATCATCGTGATTGCCGCACGCACCAGCCAGCTTCCGGACGGCCGGGAGTTCTCATTACAGGAGGTTGTCAGAGGATTGGAGATCGATACCCAGTATGTAATTTTCGACAGCAATTTTGTTCGCATACAAGCCGATTCCCTGGCCGGGGGCCCCGAAGACATTTATTTCCAATTCCCTCTTGCGGTAGGTAGGTACTGGGGTGTAGGACCTGCCCAACACGCCTCGTATGCCGTGGATAAAGAGCAGATCCTGACCGCCGCCGGAATTTTCGAAGCCTGCTTCCATACCAGCGCGTTCGGCGGCTCATTTGAACAGGCCTGGACCGAGGACGACTGGCTCGCTCCGGGAATCGGCATTGTAAGAAGCACGCGGCGAACGACTACCTATATTGAGCAGATTCGGTCAACTCGCCTGTTGATCGACTACAAGCTAAACCGACACTGAAGGCTTTTTCGCCGTTGCCGGCTGTCTGATTACTCACACGTCACCGCACTTTCCCAAACGTTTCCGTCAGGACCTCCTAATCGCCTACCCTTCTCTTGTAAACCAGACGGTGATAGACTATATTCAACGCATGAGCGACCAGCTACTTCATCCGGAGACCGGAGCGCCACTTGATATGCAGCCGATCTTTGCCCCACTGGAACAGCTCCGCGACTGCACCTGCTGTCCACGGGATTGCCACGCCGACCGGTTCGGGGGTAAACTGGGATTCTGTCAGAGCGGTACCGGGTTCTCTATCGGATCGATCTGCGCGCATCGAGGCGAAGAACCGGTCGTTTCCGGGACCAACGGCATCTGCAATATATTCTTCACCCGGTGCAATATGCAGTGCGTTTACTGCCAGAACTTTCAGATCAGTCGGAGAGAAGGTGAGATCGAAGAGGAGAAGATTGCGCTTCCGGAGATCGTGAGACAGATCGAAAGTATACTCGATCGCGGCTCCCACGCGGTCGGATTCGTCTCCCCCTCCCATTTCGTCCCCCAGGTCAGAGTGATCATAAACGCCCTGACTGCCCGCGGACGAAAGCCAACCTATGTTTTCAACACCAGTTCTTACGACAAGGTCGAGACGATCAAATCGTTCGACGGGATTGTCGATGTCTGGCTGCCGGATCTGAAATACCTCGACGAGAAAATGGGACGGGCGTATTCCGACACTCCGAACTATCCCGAAGTTGCCTGCGCCGCCATCACGGAGATGTTCTACCAGAAAGGCTCAAGCATCCGCCTCGATGACAACGGCTGCATCACCTCGGGACTGATCATCCGTCATTTGGTGCTACCGGGGCGAATCGAAAACTCGAAAAAAATCCTGCAGTGGATCTCGTCCGAATTGTCACCTTCGGTGCACGTGTCGCTCATGTCCCAGTATCACCCTACCCCCCTGGTGGCGAATCATCCCAGGCTCGGACGGACGCTCACGACCGACGAATATGAGGAGATACTGGAAGAGTTCGACCGGCTCGGCTTCTATCGGGGCTGGATTCAGGAGCTCGACAGCCCGTCGAACTACCGCCCCGACTTCACTTTCGACCACCCGTTCGAACGATAGATTGTACGAATACCCCTATTGCAGGATATTACTTTCAATATCCCGCAGGCCTGACACTTCCTCAGATAATTGACTTGATAACAATAACTTAAACCGCCATTCGCCTGACTGCTGCGAGTTGCGGCACGACCGGGAAGATTTTTCTTGGACAAATCGACATAGACTGTTATAATCTCTCAAGTTCTAATTGACCCGGTCGGTTCCGAGCCGCACCGGGTCTCTTTTTCGATGTCTCCTCTCCATGACCTGCACTGACAGTAGCTTGGGCGGAGTAAAGAAGAATTCGGGTTGCTGCCCGTAAGAGCAAAGGTTCAGTCGCAGTATGACGCCGATAACACACATCAGGAATCTCGCCATTGTCGCGCATATCGATCACGGAAAAACTACTCTCATCGATTCCGTATTCAGGGCCACACGGACCTTTCGGGAGAATCAGCAAGTAGCCGAGCGCCTGATGGACAACAACGCAATCGAGCGAGAACGCGGCATCACCATTCGGTCAAAGCATTGCACCGTCAGCTGGAACGACTACCTGATAAACATTATCGACACCCCCGGACACGCCGATTTCTCCGGTGAGGTCGAGCGGGTTCTTTCGATGGTCGACTCGGTACTTCTGCTCGTGGATGCGAACGAGGGGCCGATGCCCCAGACGCGTTACGTCCTAATGCGAGCACTTCGACTCGGCCTCAGACCGATCGTCATCCTGAACAAAGTCGATCGCCACAACGCCCGCCCTGACTACGCGCTGAATAAGACCTTTGATCTGTTCATCGAACTGGGAGCATCGGATGAACAGGCACACTTCCCGGTATTGTATGGTTCCGGCCTCGACGGATGGTTCGTCAAGGATCTCGAAAACGACAAACGGGAAGGCATGGATGCGCTCTTCGAGACGATCGTGGAAGAAGTCCCGCCGCCGCAGGTTGACCAGGATGGACCGTTCCTGATGCAGGTCAGCTCGCTCGATTGGAGTGATTATATCGGACAGATCGGCTGCGGCCGGGTCTTGCGCGGGAAACTGACCAAAGGCGAAGATTTTACCCGCTTCACCACCCGATGGAAAGATTCATCCCGTCAGAAATCCGGCTGGGAAGTCACGGATAGCTCACGTGCTAAGGGAGTCCACCTCTGGGTAACGCGCGGACTCGATCGAGTAGAGACCGATACCGTTACGGCCGGCGATATTGTCTGGCTGGCCGGACCGGATGCTATTGCAATCGGCGATACTTTCTCGGCTGTCGATGATCCCTCGGAAAGTCTCAAACCGCTCGATATCGAAGAACCGACCTTGTCGATGTTTTTCCTCGTCAACAGCGGCCCCTTCTCGGGACAGGACGGTACGGCGGTTATGCTCCGGCAGCTCAAGGACAGACTTCGAAAAGAAATGAATACGAATGTCGCCATGCGGATGGAAGACGTCGGTCGGTCGGACGGAGTCAAAGTATCCGGCCGGGGCGGACTGCATCTCGCCATCCTCATCGAGGAAATGCGGCGCGAAGGGTTGGAGTTCTGTATCTCTCGGCCCGAGGTCATAACCCACGAAGACGAAGACGGTAACTTGCTCGAACCGATGGAGCAGCTGCATATCGATGTGCCGGAAGAGTACCAGGGGATCGTCATCGAGAAACTCGCCCGAAGAAAAGGCAATTTACTCGGAGTCGAGAACTCCGGTTCGAATACGGTCGGTATGGAATTCGATATCCCCACCCGGGGTTTGTTCGGATACCGTTCCGAGTTCATGACCGACACTCGCGGACTCGGCATCATGTCCTCCCGCTTCACCGGCTATGGCCCCTGGTGCGGTGAAATTGCCTCACGCAACAAGGGTTCGGTCGTCTCCATCGATACCGGCCCCGCTACGGCGTATGCTATTGAAGGTCTTCAGGAACGGGTAGTGATCTTCGTTGAACCGACCGAACGAGTCTACACCGGACAAATCGTCGGAGAGAATTCGCGGCCGGATGAGCTACCATGCAATCCGACAAAGAGAAAGCACCTGACTAACCATAGATCTTCGACCAAGGATATTGGTGTCTCGATCGATGCCCCTCGCAAAATGACGCTTGAGCAGGCGATGGAGTGGATTCGGGAGGATGAACTGGTCGAAGTCACGCCGAAGTCTATTCGTATTCGGAAAGCGATCCTCGATGCCGACAAGCGCCGCCGGGCTCAGAATGCGGCAATCGAAGACCGGCCGGGCCAGAGAGCTGCTTTCATTCGTCCGTCGGTGCAGTAGCGCTTCCGCCGGCTGCCCGAATTTTAGGATCTCCCGCTCTTCACTTCTTTTCCGACTCATCTACGAATCGTTCGCGATACCGCGCATCAGGAACCGGACACGAGTCCAGTTTCCCCCAGATTCGATATCGATGCCTTGAGACAAAGTCATAACCCGAGTCCAGCCAGCGCGACGGGAATATCCTTGCCGCAAGCGCAAGCTTCCACGGCCAGCCGAGAGAATCGGCGATGAACAACGCAGCGCCGGATCGATCGAGTAACTCACCGTTCACATTGTCGAAATCCGGTAGGACATAAAAAGTAGCAAGGACGTCGGTGTCCTTCCCGTGCTTCTGCAGGATGTTCTTCCCCACCTCACCCTGAAGCGACGCAAAAACAAACCTCCCCCTCCGGTCATTACTGATAATGAACCGATTGAGTCGATGGCACAGACCACAGAGTCCGTCAAAAAGTATGAGACTCCTGCTCTTCTTCCCTTCACTCATATCGCATCTCACATCAGCGTAACAGTTGAACTCGCGAGCAAGGTCCGCGCAATCCAATAGTACGGGATCAAAAGAACAGCCCCGGATCTCGTCGGGGCTGTTCCAATCGGCAATTTTACTGACAGATCTATCACTGAGGAGTAGCTTCAAGCGTCATCGGGTCGCGAAGCGGCAGAACCGTGATTTCCCCGAAATCGGAAAACATCTCGGTGTGCTTGTCCGATCCCTTCATCACAGCTTCGGGGTCACCCACAACCAGAATGACGAGTTTGTCCGGATTGAGATACTTCTGCGCCACCGCAAGTACCGCCTCGGGCGTGACAGCCTCAAAGTTTTTCCGGTAATCCTGCCAGTAACTATCTGCTCGTCCGGTATATTGATCGTCGGCGAAGGTATTGACAATACTGCTCTTGCTGCTGAACGGATTGACAATATCGCTGATAAAACTCGCTTTGGAATTCTCGACGATCTCCGGATCGCACTTCTCCGTGCGGATTCGATTGATTTCATCGACTATCAGCCGGGTCCCGAAAGCGCCTGTCTCGTGCTTTGTCTGGAACCATGCCCGAAACGTTCCCGGATAATCTACCGGTCGTTCAAACGCACTGCCGGCGTTATAAGCCAGACCTTCGTCCGACCGAACCCGTCGGACTATCCTCGAAGTGAACCCGCCACCGCCGAGGATGTCGTTCATCACCATCAGGGCATAGACATCCGGTATATCCCGTTTAACGCCGATATGACCGACCCTGATGCGCGATTGATTGACATCGTCCTTCTTGATCATGTACACGCCCGGTTTCGGGTCAGGGATCTGATCCGAGATTCCGCGGAGCTCAAAATCGTGATTAGGCCAGTTCTCGAACAGGCTGTTCAGCTTCCCCTTGATTTCCTCGGAGTTGAAATCGCCCGCCGCCGCGACAATGAAATTGTCGGGAAAGAAATACTGTTCGTGGAAAGCGACAAGATCGTCCCGGGTGATTGAGTTCATCGAGCTTTCAGTTGTTCTGTAGGGTATCGTACAAGGGTGGTCGCCGTACATCAAGAACTGCCATTCACGAGATTCGATCGCCGCTGTCGAAGCGTTGCGCTGCTCCATAGACGACAGTAGATCCTTTCTATATCGATCCAGCGCTTCTTGGTCGAATGTCGGATGGTGAAGCACCTCGCCGAATAGCTTCAACCCTTCATCGATGTCTTTCGACAGACAGAACAATGTAGCTCGCCCCTGCGAGCCATCGATCCTGACCGAAATATCCCCGGCCAGATAAGCGAGACGTTCGTCGAGATCTTTCGCACTCATCCCTTCGACACCGCCGTTGCGCATCAGGTAACCGACCATGCCGGCCAGCCCCGCCTTGTCCTCCGGTTCGTACATCGAGCCGGTGCGCACAAGTACGGTCAGTTCGAACGTCGGGACCTCGTGGTTCTCGGCAATGTATGCGCTCACGCCGCATTTGAGCGTGGTACGATAGTCGGACGGTTTCGGGGGTTGATAGTTCAAATCCTCGTACTTCAGCTTGTCGGGATGATCAACGATATCTGCCGCTTGAAGGCTCGAGGCAAAATTTAGCAGGAGTGCAAGGGCCGGAACGAACATCAACATCGCGGCCCAACTGCTCGGTCTGTGTATTTTTCTGTTCATCATTGGTTCTCCTAAGGTCCGCCTTACATTTCCTGGGCCGCTTTGAGTTCTTTCAAGTGGTCATTGGCAATCTTGAGAAGTTCGGTCATCTGCGCCTTCTCTTTCGGATCGGTGACCTGATCCGATTGCGACGAAATCATGCCGATCATCTGCTCCAGCTTCGCTGCGTCTTTCATCGCCAGGATCATCTGCTTGAACTGAGTAAACTGCGGGTCCTCGGCCTCGGCACCGGAACCGGCCTTCTCCGCTTTGGTGTTGATGATCATCACATTTCGTTGATCGTCGGCGAAATACTTATTGGCTACCCGCATGATGTCCTCGGCGGTCACCACATCGCACTTCTGCGGATCAAGATTCGCCTCGCGCCAGTCGCCCAGCGCCGCATTCTGACCGACATAGAAAAGTATGCCGATTCCGGCCATGCGATCCATCGAGCGGATGATGTCGACCCGCATCTGGTTTTTGACTTTCTGAAGTTCCGCTTCCGTAACCGGATTAGTCTTAAGGTCCTGAACGACCTCGTAGATCGCCTGCTCCAGTTCTTCGGCTTTCACCCCCGAGATCCCTTCGGCATCTATTGAGAACATCCCGGCGAACCTTCTCGAATCCTGTGAAGCGCTGACGGCCAGTCGGCCTCCGCCCATACCGCGACCGCCGCCGCGAGAGCTTTTCGCAATCCCTTTTTCATCGACCAGCTTCATGTACAGGCGACCCGTTTTGCCGCTCATGATTCCGGCCAGCACTTCAAGCGGATAACTGTCGGCATGCTTGAAAGCAACCGTGTGATAAGCAATGGAAGTCTGCGGGCTGACCTCAGCCTCGGCATTCAACCGCTTCTCACCGTACTGCCTCTCTTCGAGTGTCACTACTTCAGGCGGCGGGGTGGTGCCGCGCGGGATCCGTTCGAAATACTTGCGCACCATCTTGATCATCTCGTCCGGGTTGAGGTCCCCGACCAGGATCATCGACAGATTATTGGGAGCATAATATGTGTTGTAGTAGGCATTCGCCTGTTCGCGGGTTATGCTGCCAAGATCCGAAGGCCAGCCGATTACATCCCAGTGGTACGATGACGATTTCCAGAACATCGCCTGAAAATCTTCCTCGATCAACCCGGTCGGAGTTGATTCGACGCCCAATCGACGTTCTTCGCGCACGACATTCCGCTCGGAATAGAACTCCCGGAACACCGGATGACTGAATCGATCCGACTCCAGCCACATATACAGCTCAATCTTGTTTCTGGGAAGGCGGACGAAATATGCGGTCATATCCTGCGAAGTGAAGGCATTCAGAAACGAGCCTCCGTTCTTCGTGTACAGCTCGTCCAACTGATCCTTGATAATCAGCTTTCTCTGCTCGACAATGAGGCTGTCGAATACTTTCTCGATCTCCCGATACCGGGGCGTTTTGGCTTCGGGATCGAGCATGTCGGATATCTCGCCGTGGCGAAGTTCCGTCCTCATGACCTCCTCCTCCACCCGCATCAGCTCGCGCAGGGAGTCAAGCTGGGCCATGATCTTGCGGTCCTGCTTGATATCTTTGGTCCCGATCTTCTCCGTCCCCTTGAACATCATATGTTCGAAAAGGTGAGAGATCCCGGTGATGCCGGTAACCTCGTTGGACGAGCCGACCCGGGCAAAGATAGATGCCATGATAGTCGGAGATTCGTGCTTCTCCACCATCAGGACCTGCATGCCGTTGTCCAGCCAGTACTCTTTGGCATCGATATTCTGTGCGATAGTCGAGGGGGCAATACTGCATAGCGCCATCAGTACAACCGCACACGTGTACAGAATACGTCTGTTCATAAGTCGATCCTTTACCGCTGTCTATTAGGTGAGTATCTCTTAAGCTCTGCGTCTGTTTCCTTCTCTGCGTTGAAACGTATACTAATTTATCCGTCTTGCGAAATCAAGCAGATTGTGTCTGCATTACCTTATGTCGCGCGGTTCTTTCCGTCGCTTGCGTAAGCCAAAGAAAGCAACTATTATTGGGCTTGATGAAATCCAACCTGAAAACGACCGCATCCCCCGGGCATACCAGAAGGAGCCTTAAATGCGTAAGATACTGTTCCTGTCGATCATAGCATGTGCGATCACACTGGTACTGGGCCGTCCACTCTGGGCCGGTGAGACTGTCCACGTCAAAACCCACGACAATGTCAAAGTGGTCACCGATCCATCGAAGGGATACAACAGTTACCCGGCCTGGGCTGTCTTTCCGTCGGATTCCACACCGTACCGGAAGGTTACCCTTTACGTAACCTACGCCTGCCCGGACAGTCAGCATTGCGGCGAGTGGGATTATATCGACAACGTCTTCCTCCGCAAAACCGGGGGCGAAAGCGGGAAAGTGAAAGACATTGAGTTGGCGCGGCTGATTTCCCCTTACGGCTGGCAGTTCGATTCCACCTGGAGTTTTACCTGGCACGTTGATATCACCGATTTTTCGTTTCTTCTGCACGACTCGGTTCAGATCGAGTTCAGGCATGGCGGCTATGAGAAGAACGATGACCGCGGTTGGCTGATCACCCTCGATTTTGCCGTGACCGAGGGGCGTCCGGCAGTGCAGGTACTTGGCATGGACTCTCTCTGGTGCGGGACAATTCCCTATGGCGATCCGGCGAAACCAACCGACAGCACGCTCAAGCCGATATCATTCACCGATACTGATAACGCGACCATAGCCCGACTTCGCATTCTGCAGACGGGACACGGCATGGACGATATGGAAAACTGCGCGGAATTCTGTAGCAAATGGCGTCAGGTCTATTTCGATGATTCACTGATCGACCAGCGGCAGATCTGGCGAAAATGCGGTGAAAACCCGCTCTACCCGCAGGCAGGGACCTGGATCTTCGACCGCGCCAACTGGTGCCCCGGCTCGATGGTCTTTCCCGATGATTACGACTATCCGATCACCCCGGGCAGCAAGCACCAGGTTGCGATCAAACTGGAGCCGTACACCGACACACTGAAACCCTCTGCCAATTACTTTCTCTACTCATACCTGTTCTACTGCACCTCCCCCTGGGCGAAGAATGACGTCGCCCTTGAGGATATTATCGCACCTTCGACGGCCGACGAATACTCCCGCCAGAATCCGATTTGCGGTAACCCGATTATTCGCGTCAAGAATTACGGCAGCGAACCGCTGAATTCGGTCATCATTCACTACGGTCTGGCTGGAGACGAGCCGCAGACTTACGAATGGGTCGGGAGTATCGAATCACAGCAATCCGGTGTTATCGATCTTCCCGGCCTCGTGACGGTACGCGACGGAAATCAACAGTTTCACGTATCGCTTGAAGAACCGAACGGGGAAAAAGACGAATACCCCGATGATAACCAAGGGAGTTCGACCGCTTCGCTTCCCCCCATCTACAAGCCAAACTTCATCCTGGCCTTCCGAAGCAATGCCGATTCGACCGACAATTCGTATTTCCTGACCGATGCCGATGGTAACGAACTGCTCGGACACCCGATGAACTCGCTTTCAGCAAATACACTTTACGAAGATACTCTGAGCCTTCCTGACGGATGCTATCATCTGGTCGTGGACGATACTTCCGGTACCGGTCTCAGCCTCTGGTTCAATCCCGAGGGTGGTTATGGGTTTGTTCGGCTGCTCGATATGCAGGGGCATCTTCTGCATGCGTTCAACTCGGATTTCGGAAGCACAATCGATTACTGGTTCCGGACCTCCGACAAAGCTGCACCGACTCCGATGCCGGACACAATGCTCGTCAATCCGTTTCCACCGCGAAACGACGGCAAGTTCGAAGTTGAGGTCTTCCTGAACAACAGCGCAGATGTCCAGCTGCAAATAGCTCAGGCTGACAGTACGAAGAGTGTGTTCGAGAAGACCTTCAAAAATGTCAAGGAGTCATACCTGCCGGTGGATATCAGCAGTGAACCGGACGGCGTCTATTTCATCACCGCTACTTCGGGAGACAAGAAGGCGGTCCGAAGAATCCGTATCAAACACGGAGACTGACCGATCTGGTCCGGCTCCGAACCTTAGGGAATCCGTACTTTTTTAACTTGAAAGCGAAACGGGCCGGATTTATCCTTTCCGCATGCTGTCAAGGGAGCGACTCATGCAAATAGTCCGGTGGGGAGTGCCGCTGCTCATAGCGCTGGTGCTGGTTGGCGAAGTTGCGGTAAGACAGGGTATCTATCAATGGGATTTCCAGACGTATTATTACGCGGCCCGGACTCAAGCTGCAGGTCTGGACCCATACAATGTCGACCAGGTTAACGAGGTTGCACAGCATGAGGTCCTTCATCCATTTCTCTACCCCCCGGTTACGCTGTACCTCTTTCGGATTTTTGCGCTGCTGCCGTTTGCGATCGCCTACGAGCTATGGCTCGCCTTCAAGCTCATCCTGTTGGCAATTCTCTTTATCGTCTGGCAACGACGGTTTCTTGCCAATGAACCGCCGTGGCTGCTTGCCCTCTTCTATATTTTCGCATTCGGCGCCGCCCTTAACCTCGATTTGCGGGCGGGCAATGTCTCACTCATTGAACAGACCTTGCTCTGGCTCGGATTAGCATGCCTTCTCTCGCGACGGCTGATCTGGTTCTGCATCCTTGTACTTGCTTCCTCATTCTTCAAATGGACGCCAGCGGCATTTCTCGGGTTGCTTCTATTCACGGACGAGGGAAAGAAGTGGTTGTATTTTGTAGGTTCCTCGGTCTGCTTTGCGGGCTCGGTTGGACTGAACTATTTGATAAATCCCCGAGGACTGCACCACTTTGTCACCGCCGCGGCCGCCCACGAAGAGGGGGGTGTCAGGGCCAATCCGTCGACTCTCGAACTGATGAAATTCCTGTTCGGGTCGGTCAAAAGATTCGGATTATCGGATGCCACGATTAGCCTGCTGGCTCACGCTGCCTTCGCCGTCATCGCACTTATAGTCGCGGCTGTAACCCTTCGTTACCTCGTCCCCCTGTATCGTCGACATAAACTCAGTATCGTATATCTGATTTATACCAGTTGCCTCGCCTACGCTGTAATAATGCCCCGCTTCAAGCTGTATTCGTTCATTTTGCTTCTTCCCGCCGCGTACTATATTGCGCGAAAGGTCTTCAAGCCAAACCCGTTCTGGCTTAGTGCCATTCTTATTTCGCTGAGTATCGATCCCAGACTCCCCTGGCGGTCCCTTCTGAAAGAACTCTGGTGGTATTACCCGCTTCTTGTCGCCTTTGCCCTCTGGGTTATCTGGATGGTGCATCTTCGCGGACTGACGAACACAACATCGCCCGAAAACCAAATCACTTAGCTTCCGGGCGAAAGATAGTACTCTAGTTTGTACGTTGCCTGACGGCTACGCAGCCTTATGGGCCGACCTTTTCGATTCGAAGCGCTTCCCTATGAAATAGAACAGGATCGTTACGACTATTATCATAATGGTCATGATGCCAAAATACGAGCCGGGATTCATTCGGGTATAAATCCTTGCGAACCAGGCGACGAGCATATCTCCAAGAAATACCGTGAACAGCCAGATTCCTGTGATAACCGATTTCATCCTGTCCGGCGCTTCTTCGAAAGCAAGTTGGAGGCCTATCACTGAAATACACAACTCGGCCATCGTCAACAGGATGTAGGCACCAACTTCCCACATGATGGAGACCTTGGAGTTGACGCCAATGTACCCGGCGACTGACATAAGCGCCATACACAGGATCACGAGAAAGAAACCAAACAGCATTTTGCGCGGGGACGACAGCTTGTGGGTTTCATCCTTGTCTGTGCGAGACCAAATCCAGGCGAACAACGGCGTGAGAATGACTATCAGTACCGGATTCAGGCTCTGAATTGCATCCGGTGGGATGTGCCAGCTCGCGCCGAACACGTTGAGATCGAGAATCAGATAGTCGCGGGCAAAGAGTGTCAGAGTGGTGGGCGACTGATCGAAAATAGACCAGAAGAAAACAATGAGCAGGAACAGTCCGGAAAGTCGAATCAATGCGGCCTTTTCTTCCGCTTTCTCTTCAGGCGTCTTGGCCACTTTCTGCTGTTTTCTGACATCCTCCTTCGGATAGTACTTCTTACCGTAGAAGAAGATCCCGAGTGAAACTACCATCAGAATAGTCGGGGCCATAAACGCCGGACCGTAGCCGTAGCGATCGCGAATGAACGGCAATGTGAATGTCGTCACGAAAGCACCGATATTGATCGCCATGTAAAACCAGGAAAACGCCTGCGACATCAGGTGGGTCTTGCCTTCTTTTTCATACATCAATCCCATAAGGGTGCTGATATTCGGCTTGATCGAACCGGACCCACCGGCAAGCAACATCAAGGCAACATACAGTCCGACCTGGTTATTGAATGTGCCGAGAATGATATGCCCGAGAATGTAGGGCAGCGCGAAATAAATGATCGTCTTGAACTTGCCGAGGTAGTGATCCGCGATGAATCCACCTGCAATCGGAAGAATGTAACAGAGGGCCGTAAACAGTGAAACGACCGTTGAGCTGTCCGCATCGCTGAAATGAAGCGACTGCACCATATACAGCAACAGAAGCGTCTTCATCCCGTAGAAGCTTGCTCGCTCTGCCAGTTCCCCCCAGAAGATAAACCAGAACCCTTTAGGATGGTGATTGTCTACCACATCCATACCCTGTACACCTCCAAATGCGTTGTCGTTCATCGGTCGGGACAGCCCTTATTTCCCGCGTTCATATCTTCCCGGAACATAATCCCGAGACGGCTCTTCTCCAAGCGTATAGTTGAAGACGCGCAAGATCCCCGCTTTGTAGAATGGTATCGAGAACCGATGATCGGCTAAACAGTTGTCACGTTCTGTCCGGGACTTCCCTGTAGAACTCCGGCTACCGTTTCAAGGCCGTTGCGAAGAACTTCTATCGTCTCCGGCACAATGACCGACAGGCGAACTGCCGTCACCGGGGATTTTTGATCGACCGCAAAAGCTTCACCCGGGGCGACTACTACCCCTCGAAGCTGAGCTTCCATGGCGAGCTGCATGCTCGTCCAGGCTTCGGGAAGTTCCAGCCACAGGTGATAACTGGCCGGGTGATTTCTAAACGTCAGCCCTTTGAAGACTCCCGCCGCGACTTCCTGGCGACGGGCAGTATCGATTCGTCTTTGCGCAATTATCCG
>CAZFOY010000021.1:27684-56008 GCA_964520865.1 uncultured Ignavibacteriales bacterium
TCACTCCTGATAAGTCCGCGTTGCTCGGCCTCGGCATAGGCCCGCGTCACCGTGCCGATTGCGATCGATAGAGTATCCGCCAACTCGCGGTGAGTCGGCAATTTTGTCTCATCCGGCAGCTTGCCATTGTGCACATCGTCTTCAATTGCCTTCACGATAGCCATGTACAGCGGCTGGTCCGAGGACTCAAGTTCAGGCTTCCAGGTCGATTCTTGAATAGTCATAATCTGTTACTAATCCAAGCATTAACAAACGATTTCGCTGACGTACGATGCTCACTCTCTGTTGGTCAATGTTTATTGTATCTATGACAATATAGTTATAACACTATTGTATCATATAATGTATTATAAATGTGAAGTCAAGACAAAGTTGCACTTCTGGAGGTTCGCAATTGTAAGGAGTTACGATATGGCTGAATATAATTTCTCATCGATGGCGACTCGTCTTCGCCGCACAGAAATACGAGAACTGCTGAAACTTACCCGACTGCCGAATACCATATCTTTCGGCGGAGGTTTGCCTGACCCGGCGATCTTCCCTTATGAAGCGGTCGAGGCCGCCTCTCTTCGGGCGATCCGCGAGAACGGCCGGCTGGCTCTTCAGTACAGCCCGACCGAAGGTGAGCCGCTCCTGAGAGAACAGATTGCCGCCTTCCAGAAAAGACAGGGAGAGGACGTCGATCCGAGTGACATGATTATCGTCTCCTCGTCCCAGCAGGCGCTCGATCTGCTTGGCAAAGTCTTTCTCGACCCCGGTGATGCAGTGATAGTCGAACGCCCCTGTTATGTCGGCGCGATTCAGGCATTCCGTGCCTACGGCGCTGAGTTTCACGGGATCGAGATGGATGATGACGGCATCATTCCGGAAAAGCTCGAACGCGCCCTGGCGCGGCTGGTCAGCGGCGGCAAAAAGCCGAAATTCATCTACCTGATCCCGGACTTCCAAAATCCATCCGGCAGGAACCTCAGCCTTGACCGTCGCCATGAGGTCCTTGAGATCGCCAACCGATACGACCTTCCGATTATCGAAGACAGTCCTTACCGGGAGCTTCGGTATTCAGGCGAGCTCATCCCATCGATCCGGTCGCTCGACCGGGACGAACGGGTGATTCAGATGAAAACCTTGTCCAAGATCTTCTGCCCCGGTTTCCGCCTCGGCTGGCTTATCGCCCCGCCGCCGGTTCTCGAGAAACTCATCATGTCGAAACAGGGAACGGATCTATGTACTTCAGCCTATGTCTCAATCGTTACCGCCTATCTTCTGATGGACGGACATATCGAGAAGCAGATCGAGATCAGCCGGGAGTTGTACGCCCGCAAAGCAGCGACAATGCTTAAGGCTTTAGAAACCTCTATGCCGCCTAACGAGGGGATCGAGTGGTCGCGTCCCGACGGTGGAATGTTTCTCTGGCTCCGGCTCCCTCCCTACATGGATACGGTCGAGATGATCAAGCAGGCGGTCGACAAGCGGGTGGCGTATGTTGTTGGCTCCGCTTTCTACACCGATGGTTCCGGTCGAAACGAGATGCGGCTCAACTTCTCTTACCCGACCGAAGAACAGATTGTAGTCGGAATTGAACGACTCGCCGAAGTTATCTCCGACCGCCTCACTCCCGAACTGGCCACTTCCTGTCGGACGTTTTCGCAGGAAGGTTAGTCAGCAGAAGTGTCAGGAAGGTATTGAATATTATCAGGCCGACTCGACCGGGTCGGCCTGATTTTATACCTAAATAGTTGCATATACCGCCCATTTCCGTACTTTGATCTGCTAACGAACCCAGAAGGGACTTCTGAAGCGGAACGCAGCCTATGACTGAGCAGAGCCAGCAAACTCCCGTCATCAACAACCGTCCGATGTTCATCTATCTGGCGGTGCTGACTATGGCATCGACTCTCGGGCTTCAGGGATGGCGCACCCTGTTTGACAATTTCTCCGTGCACGTAGTAGGATTGCAGGGAAACCAGATCGGCGTAATTCAGTCGATCCGCGAAGTTCCCGGGTTCCTTGCCCTGCTTGTCATCTACGTCATGTTCGTGCTTAAAGAGCACCGGATCTCAACTGTTTCGATTCTGACGATGGGCATTGGGATTGGACTGGCCGGCTTCTTCCCGAGCTTCTTCGGATTGATCGGCACAACCTTCGTCATGAGTATCGGCTTTCACTATTTCGACACCAGCAACCAGTCCCTAACCCTCCAGTATTTCGACAAGAAGCAGTCGCCGGTCGTGCTGGGGCGGATGCGAAGCATCTCCGCGGCGTCGAATATAGGTGCCGGCATTCTGATATTCGCGCTCACCCCATTCCTTTCTTACGAGCAGCTGTTTCTCGTCCTGGGCGGGATCATCCTTGGCGCCGGCATCTGGAGCATGACCCGGAAGCCGACCGACGTGAATGTCGTCCCGCAACACAAGAAGATGATCTTACGCAAGAGGTACTGGCTCTACTACCTGCTCACTTTCATGGCCGGGGCAAGACGCCAGATCTTTGTGGCATTCGCTGTCTATCTGCTGGTAAGGAAATTCAATTACAGTGTTCGGGAGATCACGATTCTCTTTATGGTGAACAACGTGATCAACTACTTCCTCAGCCCGATGATCGGGCGGGCCATCCTCAGACTGGGGGAGCGACGGGTTCTTTCTCTGGAGTACTCGTCTTTGATCTTCATCTTCGTCGCCTATGCCGTGGTCGAATCCAAGCTGCTTGTGGCGTTGCTCTACATTTTCGACCACATCTTCTTTAATTTTGCAATGGCCATTCGGACATTTTTCCAGAAGATTGCCGATCCCAAGGATATCGCTCCCTCTACTGCAGTCGGATTCACGATCAATCATATCGGCGCAGTCATATTCCCGGTGGTTGGAGGTCTGCTGTGGATGATCGACTATCGAATACCTTTTATCGCCGGGGCAGTTATGAGCGTCATATCACTCACCGCCGCGCAATTCATGACCGGGCAAGTGCGCCGCGCGCTCGTGCGAGAGCAGTCTGCACTTGAGGCGGCAAAATCGTGACGTTATCAGGCAAGCGGCGCTATTCGAATAATCGCTAATTGTCCCCTTCACCTTCATGTTGCTAATCAACTTTACAAGTCACGAAGACTGCCTTCGATGAGTGCAGCAGGAGTAGGACGCACCCGGAGCTATGGGAGTACGGTTCTCACAATGTGATTGACAGGAAACGATTGCGGCCTTAGAGTGGAAGAAATCGAATTTCATCCCAAATGAGAGGATATCATCATGGCAAAATCGCTTGATCCGAGAATCAGGCTGCTTCTCGATTTGATCGATCAATCCTACAACCGCCGGGCGTGGCACGGAACGAATCTCCGCGGTTCCCTTCGCGGCCTCACACCGGCACAACTCATCTGGCGCCCCGGCAAAGGACGACACAACATCTGGGAGATCATGCTCCACGCCGCCTATTGGAAGTACATAGTGGCGAGAAGGCTGCTCGAGGGGGCAAAAGGGGAGTTCGAGCGCTCGCCCAGCGACTGGCCGGAAATCCCGGATAAGTGCGACGCTGCCTCATGGAAAAGAGATCTGGCGGTACTGACCAAATACCACAAGCTGGTCCGCGAGGCGGTCGCCAACTTCCCGCCGAGGAAGCTCCTCACGATTCCCGAGAAAAGCAAACGCAGGTACGAGGAGTACATCTACGGGATTGCATCACACGATGTCTACCACGCCGGGCAGATCCAACTGATCAAACGGCTGCTGAAGAAGCAATGAAGTCTGAAAGGGCGGGGATTAGCCGATCGTAGGAAATTCCGACTTGCTGATTTCATCGAGTAGATGGCAGCCCTCGATAAGAATTGAATCGATACTCCGCTCGTTGTTCGGTTCAGGCAGATCATCGGGGCGGATCGGATCGACACTCCATATCCCGGCTCGCCAGGTGAGCCCTTCGTAGACCGCCTCCGCACCGATCTTTTCGTCGCAGGCAGCATAAGTCAGCCTGCCGTGATCCAGGAACATCGTCAACTGCTTCCCCGAGCCGGTCACGCTTATTCGAACCGTCTTGTCGCCCGGGCCCATCGCCTGAAGCAGATCGATCACGTTCATATCTTTGAGTGTTCCGTGGGTCCCTAAATCGTGAAGCACCTGGATCCGTTCCCCTTTTTCCTGCTCAAGGCGCGATCTCATCCGGTTGAGCTTGATTACAAGAGACTGCCATTCGGTGTCGCGCGGAATGATATCTTCGATCCCCCGTGCCAGCAGCCAGTTCAGGTGCACGCTGACGTCGACATCGGTGAGGATATAGGTAGGCACTCTGTCCATCACATAACCAAGCGCAGAAAGCTCTCCGACCATCTCGGCGATTTCATCGACATTTCCCCGACGGTACAACAAGACAATATCGGCCCCCTCCTGCCTGAAGTATGCTGCGCAATCTCTTACCGATCCGGTAGTATGAACACTGAACAGGCTTGCTTCGAGCTTGTGTCTTAACTCGGAGCAGTCAACATCGGGTGGCGCGAGCAACAGGAGCCGTGACCGGGAGTTCGCCTCGCCGATTGAAATAGGCATCGTCTTGCCGAAATTGGCATTGCGGTTGGCGCCTTCCTGAGTCGGTGACTGATCTTCGGAGAGGATAAACTCACTGAGTCCGCTGAAGAACCTGACGGACGCACTCGATGCGCATTCCCGGAATTTCAATAGGATATCGATCGCCAGATCGCTGAAACTCGAATGCACGAATACGTGTGTGAATCTGTCGGATCGACAATAGCGAAGGGCGGTGTCGAGATCGGTCGCCGTACGGACAGCACAATTGTCGCACCGTAAGGCGTTTGCTATATACTTTACTGCTATCTCATCCGGCGCAAGGATCAGTATCCTCGTACTGCACTGAGCTTCGGATGCACTCCAGAGCGCTTCTTCCAGATCTGCCGCCGGGAGCATGTCTCCGGGTATCGACGCCGTTACCCGTATCATATGTCCTGAAAGATCATCCGAATCGACTGCAAGTGTCAACGGCAACGTGTCTCTGGGCTCTCCCAGTACTGCTTCCCGATAATGAGCCATCAGGGCACACTTGAGATCGGTCCCGAGCGCCACGCACAAGACGATCCGATCGTTCGGGAAGAGTTCTTTCAACTGAGATATCGTTTCCGGATCATCCGGATTGGCGCAGGCAATAGTGATCTTATTCGATGTTTGGTCGTAAGCCAGCGGGAGGGCCTGGAGTTTCCATGCGCGGGCGGCAGGTATTTTCTCAAGTACCGATTGATCGATTGAAATCTTCCTGAGATCTACCGCCGGGCTGCCGGTCGTCTGCCCCAGAACAGCCAGCAGGTCGGTCCGGCCGGCAAAGCCAAGACGAAGCAGGTGGTCGGCGATACTCCCGCCGTATTTGCCGGCTGAGTCCACCGCCTCCCGCAACTCGGTTTGAGTAACGAGATCTTGATAGGTCAATGGTCTGGTCGTAGCCATAGTGGAAGGGGGGTTTCTTGTTTTCGGACACCGTTTATTACTTAATCGGCTGATTTCAGATTTTTTTGACGGAGGTTTTGGGGATTCCCCGGGGGGCGGCGACAGTTTTTGCTCGAAGTACTACTTTAGCTTAGGCTTACCGAAAATCACGTGATTTGAAGCTGATGGTTTTGTCGGTAAGTTGCAACGGGTAGAATCTCTCCCCCATGACGTTTATCACCCCGTCCTTTTTCTCCAGTGTCCCTCGTACCAGCAGGGCCGAAGATCCGATCAGGTCGGCTCGAAACTGTTTAGCCAGATTCGGTCTGACCACGATATTGGCAAACCCGGTCTCGTCTTCAAGGGTAATAAACATAAACCCTTTGGCCGTCCCCGGCCGCTGGCGGATAACCACCACCCCGGCCACCAGAACCGACTTTTTATCCGGGAATTCACGCAAATCGACCGAGGAACAGATTCCTTTCGCCTTCAGCCTTTCCCGCACCAACGACATCGGATGAGGACCGGTCGATAAATCCAGTCCCCGGAAATCGGCCGCAACCGTCTCGAACTCCCCCATATCTTCGAGAAGACCCCGTCCGTTGTTGAGTTCCGTAAGATTCAGCTCCTGTTCATCCTGCTTCCTGATGGCGAGTATTTCCCAGAGTGCCTCTCGCCGTTTCAATCCGAAACAGTCAAACGCCCCGACCATGGCGAGCTGCTCCAGTGAATCTTTGTCCAGATCGGTCCTGAAAACAAAATCCTCCAATGAGACAAACGGAGACTTCATCAATTCGTTTTCCAGAATTTCTTCCGCTGCAGGACCCAGCTTCTTCACATATCGGAATCCTAACCTTACGGCATCTCCTTCGGTGGTGCAGTCCCAGATACTTCTGAGTACATTGACCGGCAGGATTTTGATCCCTTTGCGCTGTGCTTCGTAAATAATAGTCGACGGGGTATAGAATCCCATCGGCTGGGCGTTCAGCAACGAGCAATAAAACTCCAGAGGATAGTACAACTTCAGGTAAGCCGAGACATAGACGAGCAACGCAAACGAAGCGGCGTGGGATTCGGCAAACCCAAAATCGGCGAATGACGCCAGCTGAAGGAATATTTTCTCCGCAGCTTCTTTGCTGTACCCGTTCTTGAGCATACCTTCGACAAGCGCCGTACTAAGGGCGTCGATCTTCTCCCTCGACCGCTTGTGCCCCATGGAGCGGCGAAGTTCATCCGCCTGGCTTGCAGTGAAACTTGCCGCCGTAATGGCGACCCGCATCCCCTGTTCCTGGAACAACGGCACCCCGAGCGTTCGTTTGAGAATCGGTTCGAGCGATGGATGGGGATAAGTAACCGGTTCTTCTCCGTTTCTTCTTCGAAGATACGGATGGACCATATCTCCCTGAATCGGTCCCGGCCGGATGAGCGCCACCTCGACAACCAGATCGTAAAACTTCCGTGGTTTCTGCCTCGGCAGGGTGTTCATTTGCGCGCGCGATTCCACCTGAAACACCCCCACCGTGTCCGCACGACACATCAGTTCATATACTTTCGGATCATCATACGATAATTTGGCCGGATCTATCGTTACCCCAAGATTCTCTTTGACCAATTTCAAGGCAATATCTATAAGCGTTAACATCCCCAGACCGAGCAGATCAATTTTCGCCATGCCGATATCTCCGGCGTCGTCTTTATCCCACTGGATCACACTCCTGTCGGGCATGGTGGCGTTCTCGATCGGGACAAGTTCCGAAAGAGGTCGACGAGTAATGATCATCCCGCCGACATGAATCCCCAGATGACGGGGAAATCCCTGGATCTGTTCGCACAGCTCGGTAAGTAACTGGACTCTCCGGTCGGATCGATTCAGGCGGGCATCCTGAAGTTTTTCCGGAACATCTTCTCCCCGCGAATAGTAATTCATGATCCGGGACATCTTATTCACTTCGTCCTGTGAAAATCCGAGCGCTTTGCCGACATCCCGCACCGATGATTTCCCCCGATATGAAATTATCTCGCAGACCATGGCGGCATGCTCCCGCCCGTACTTTTCGTAGACATATTGAATCACCTCTTCCCGTCGGGTATGGGCAATATCAATATCGATATCGGGCGGATCACTCCTTTCCTCGGAGATAAACCGTTCGAATAACAGATCCAGCTTAATCGGATCCACCGCCGTGATCGCCAGACAATAACAGACCGCTGAATTAGCCGCCGAACCTCTCCCCTGGCAAAGAATCTTTCGTCCCCGACAAAACCGCACGATATCCCAGACTATGAGAAAGTATCCTGAGAAATTGAGCCGATGAATAATGCTCAACTCATGTTCGATCTGTTTGTGAACGACCTCGCTCAGGTCACCGTACCTCTCAGCCGCACCCTCGTAGGTAAGACGGCGAAGATAGCTGTATGATGTTTCGTCCGGAGGGAGTGAAAAATCGGGTAACGACGTACTTAATTCGTTTATTGAGAAATCACACCTTTCGGCTATCCGTACACTGGCGGTGACCGCTTCGGGGTACAACTCGAATCGCCTTTTCATTTGTGCGTAAGACTTCAGATACCGTTCACCATTCGGGTATAGCAGACCTGCGGCTTTATCGAGATTAGTCCTGTTCCTTATGCATGTCAGGACATCCTGAAGAGGCCTTCGATCTGCCGTGGCGTAGTAGACGTTGTTCGTAGCGACCGCAGGAATCCCTAACTCTTTCCCAAGATCGTAAAGTTTTCCACACATATATTCATGAACCGGAAGATTATGGTGTACCAGTTCGAGAAAGAAATTCCGTGAGCCGAACAACTCGGAATAGTACGCCGCATATTGTCTTGCCTCCTTAGTGTTGCCGGCCAGAAAGAGGCTGTCGAAAATTGATCCGGATAAGGCGATAAGACCTTCTGAGTATTCCTCCAACATCTCCCGTGACAATTTCGCCTCTCCTTTATTCCCTGACATCTGCGCCCGCGTAAGCAGCCGACCCAGGTTGGCATAGCCATGCTTATTTTTTACCAGGAGGACGATGCTGCTCCCATTCTCAAGGACAACCTCGGCGCCGAATAATGGACGGATCCCCCTTTCCCGACAAGCCTCACTGAATCTCACCACTCCGTACAGTCCGTTGCGATCGGTGATCGCGAGCGAGTCATATCCGAGTTCCGCCGCTCGTTCTACCAAATCCCTGGGATGACTTGCTCCTTCGAGAAAGGAAAAATTCGAGTGGCAGTGCAGTTCCGCATATCCTTCGGTGGATCTGGATCGCCGCTTCAATCGAACACCCCCTGTAAATACCAGGTCGATTCCTCAAGATCGTAGAAGACAAGAATGGATTGATGCTTTGACGTTTCTACATCGTAATATAATCGCTCAAACCCGCGACTCCACCACCCTCCCGACAGCCTCCAGGGACCGCGCTGGTTCACCACAGCATAGCGCTTCCCTTTGATATACACTGCCAGCAACCGACCCGCTTTAGTTTCGATTGTCGATGCTTTCGGTGTCGACAGCAGCCGCATTCCTGCTCTCGAGTGCAACGTAAAGTCAGCAAACTTATCCTTACCCTTTTGCTCCAGGGTTCTCTTCTTACCTCTCGATGAGGGGCTTTCCAAAGTGAATCTTTCCTCCGGCAGTTTACTCTCATTCCGTACGATCGAATAGACTCCCCGATCGGACAGATCCTTCATTACCTTTTCAGAATGATTGGAGTCAATAGAGCGGGATGACTGAAGATCGAGCTGTTCGCCGTCCATCCTCACTCGTTCTGTAAGAACCACCAGAATTTCCGTGATCCCATCGGAGATCGTAATTGATTCCAACGAAACGGATGCCTGCCTATAGAACAATCCCGATGATGCGGTAGGATTATCGAGCCTGAGGGTAACCGTTTGCGATGATTTGTCCTGGCAGGAAAAGACAATATTGATGCCTTTCCCTCCTTCGGATCCTCGGCGTAATGGTTCTAACAGTTCTTCGAACATCTCCCTAAGACATTCCAGAAGCAATGTCCGGGAAAAGAGGGGGAAATCCAGAATTCTCCGGACCATCCTGATTGTATTCAGACGTTCGGGAAGAAACAGCGAGGGATCCTCACCCCGCGCATATCTCGCCAGCGCTATTATCTCGTCACCGAATCTCCGGGTAATTTCGTGCGGCGGGAAGGAGCCGAGCTGCCGGATTGTCCGTATCCCCAGTGCAGTGAGTTTCCTCACGGTCTCATCGGGAAGATGCAGGTGATCCACGGTCAGAGGCGCGAGAAAGTCCCTCTCCCCTCCCGCAGGAACTGATATACACTCCCCATCCGATGAAAGATGGGCCGCGATTCCCGCAATAAGTTTGTTGCTCCCTGCCCCGCACCTGGCCGGATAAGCAACCGACTCCAGCACTTCACGTACTTTTGCAATGATTCCTTCTTCGTTTCGATAAAGTCGCATCAACCCTGAGACTTCGAGATAAAACACCCCGTCACCAGACGTCTCCACGCAAGGTCCCACCTGCTGTAGCAGAGCAAGAATCCGTTCACTCTCCCGGCTTTCCAGGCCGGAATCTCTTACCAGTACCTGAAGATCCGCGCAATATACCCCCGCCTGCGCGACAGTCATATGCACAGCTACTCGCTGATCGCGTGCGTGTTGATTAAGCGCTATGATTCGTGAAGAGGATGTATTTTCGATTGCAACTACCGTAGGTAACGACCGATCGGTGGCATGAGACCAGAAACATACCTGCAGGGAAAACTCGGGGATGCAGATGCAAATTAGTCGATCAGGGTTCATACAGAGGGACCTCCGAACGCATCCCTTCCACGGAAATCCGACTTCTGCTCACCGTGACCACAACCGATTTAGAGTCTTTCCGGGTAACTTCGAACCGTATCGAAATCATGCTGGGAGGAATAATCCCAGTGTTATCTTCGGTCAGGAAAAAGAGAGTCGAAGATGACCGGACGGTTAACGTCCGCAGCCGATGAAACGCCGGGACGGCAATAGATCCCCCCTGTCCGACCAAATCGACAACGATACATCCTGCCATTCGATATTTCAAAAGAAGTTCAGTGGTTCTGAGCGCTTCCCCGAGGGTCTCAGGTTTAACTACCAGCATACATCCAAGATCAATCCCCGATGCTGCCGCTGAGTCAGGATAAAACATGTTGCTCAGATCGACATACGCCACCTGACCTCGTTGGATCTCTCCGGACAGCACCTTCAAAATCAGGGATGTTTTCCCGCTCGACATCCCTCCGGTTATTTCGATCAACTGACCGAACGGAATAGCCCCACCGGTAAACAAGCGATCGATCCCCGGAATACCTGTTTTCCATCCGTGTACCCTATCGACTCCGCCATCCCGCCGGAAGTGGGCGTCCGGAAATTGGCTTAGCAATTTCGAACGAATCATCTCCAGGGACATTCCTGAACTGCTCTGGCCTGGTATCTGCATATTCATCTTATCATGACATACTGCACATTTGTTTAGTATAAACATACCGCTCTGCCGGCTGTAATCAATCACATTTGGTAAGCCATTATCTCTTCGACCGATAGAAGCAGTTCGTAAAATTCAAAAAAGATCGTTGTCTTTCCTCCCCCGTGTAGTAATTTCAACTCATTATTACAGTTCAAGTAACGAGGAGACTATGATCAATCTAAAAGACAAAGTCACGCTGATAACGGGAGCGTCGCGGGGGATCGGCCATGCGGCCGCAGTAATGTTTGCTGAATGCGGAAGTCACGTGGTAGTGAATTACCGAGCTGATTCAACAAAAGCGCAAGAGACCGCCCATGAGGTGGAATCCCACGGCGTTCGGGCATTGCTTGCCCAGGCCGATGTCTCCGACAAGGAGCAGGTCGACCGGATGGTAGAACAGACGATTAAAGAATTCGGAAGGCTCGACGTGCTGGTCAACAATGCCGGAATATGGGAGCACAACCCGATCGACTCTCTGCAGCCGGAACGGCTCAAACGTACGATCGACATCAATATCTATGGCACCTATTACCCGATAATGGCGGCTGCCCCCGTGATGATTCGTCAGAAATCAGGATGCATCATCAACATCTCCTCCACCGCCGGACAGCGCGGTGAAGCCTTCCACTCTCCCTATGGAACCTCCAAGGGTGCTGTCATCAGTCTGACCAAATCTCTCGCGACAGAGCTTGCGATGCACAACATCAGGGTAAATTGTGTCGCCCCCGGCTGGGTCGAAACGGATATGAGTCACGATTCGCTTATTGGACCTGACAGAGAGAAAATCCTCGGCCTCATCCCGCTCGGACGAGCAGGAGATCCGAGGGAGCTGGCCGGACCGATCGTGTTCCTCGCCTCCGACCTGGCGACCTTCATCACCGGAGAAATACTCAACGTCAACGGCGGAGCTGTCCTGTGCGGTTAGGCACAGAGCTTCTATAGGCCTCGCGCTGTTTCCTGAATCAATGTCCAGGCACTGGCGACATCTTCCTGTTGAACGTAGGTCTGTGCTATTACTATCCTAAGAGTGTAGGCACCGTTCAGTTTGGTATGTGTCATGTAGAGTTTGCCGGTCGAAGTCAGTTTCACGAGTAACGTCTCATTAAGGCGATTGAGCGTCTCCGGATCATCCGTGCCGACCGGGTGATATCTGAAACAGATCAGCGACAGCGGAGTCGGGGCCAGCCGTTCGAAATCGTCAGTCTGGTCAATCTGGTTCGCGATATCCTTGGCCAGGGAGAGATGTCTGCGTACCATCTCCTGAAGTCCCGATACACCGAACGACCTGATCACGAACCAGAGCTTGAGGGCGCGGAAACGTCGTCCCAACGGGACTCCCCAGTCACGGTAATTATTGACCGAAGACCCTTCGGAAGTTTTGAGATATTCAGGAAGGATTTCGAACGTCCTAATTAATGCTGCCTTGTCCCGCACGAAATAGGCGCTGCAGTCAAAATTCGTGGCCATCCACTTGTGCGGATTGAATACAAATGTATCGGCCAGCTCGAGCCCTTCGGACATCCATCGCATCTCCGGCAGAAGAAGAGCGGTACCGGCATAGGCGGCATCGACATGCAGCCAGATCTTGTGTCTCTTACAGATCTCACCGATTTTTCGCAACGGATCGATCGCAGTCGAACCGGTAGTCCCGATCGTAGCGATTACGCAGAGAGGTGTTACTCCGTTGTCCCGATCTTTCCTGATCGCATCTTCGAGAGCTTCGGAGCGCATTGCAAACGTGTCGTCGACTTCTATGATACGAAGGTGCCGGCGGCCCAGCCCGGCTATCTTCACCGCTTTCTCTATCGATGAATGGGTTTCGCTTGAGCAATAGACGGCGTAGACCGGCTGCATCCGGAGGCCGGCGTCATTGACCGCGAAATCGGAGATCTTCTCGCGGGCGGTCAATATGGAACAGAGAGTGGCGGTCGAAGCTGTGTCCTGGATGACACCGGTAAACGACTCCGGCAGGGCGAGCATCTGTTTGAGCCACGTCATGACTCGTTCTTCGAGTTCCGCGGCCGCCGGCGAGGTTTGCCAGATCATGCATTGCGCGGCCAATGCCGAGGTCAGCAATTCGCCGAGTACCGAAGGTGCACTGCTGTTGGCCGGGAAGTAAGCGAAAAACGATGGATGTTGCCAGTGGGTCATCCCGGGCAGGATCTTGTTTTTGAAATCGTCGAATATCTTGTCGAACGATTCCGCCTCACCCGGAGGCGAACCCGGCAATGTCTTCAAAATATCTCCGGGAGCGACCTGTGACTTGACAGGGAATTTTCGGATCGACTCGAAATAATCGGCAATCCAGTCGATCAGCTCATGACCGTGTTGTCGGAATTCTGATGTATTCATTTCCGCTCCAATTGCTCTTTAATATTAACCTTCAGATGATAGACTAACTATCGCGCCGTGACAAGTACGAAAGCAGGCACGCGAGTTGCTCTTAATCAGACGCAAGCGAACATTGACCCCTACGGGTCAGTGATTATCGAATCTATATAAGGGTTTGGCGTTAGAGTTGTCGGCTTACCGCCGTAAGCGGAATCCCGACAGAGTAATAATTCGCAACCGGAAAGGAGTTCGCTCAGGCTTTTACGACCAAATCTCCTCTCTCTTACCTGGACGTTTGAAAGTAGTTACCGGACGAAAAACGTGTCCCGCCGTTTGCACATTTGCCGAAATGGCTTGCCAATCAGGGACACTTCAGTTCAATGAATTTTGGGAGCATTCCCAAGGAGGAACAAGTATGTCTCGAATCTCGAAAATTCTTGCTGCGAGTGCCGTTGTCGGACTTCTGGCTTTAGGGTGCAGCAAGAACAGTCCGCTGTCCCCGAGTCAGACACTCTCGCCGGGCCTTACCGCTCAAATATCAATTCCCACCGGTGCAGTCCTTGAGTCGGCCACCTTGCATATTTTCGTTAATGTGGCCAATGGACAGCAGATCGACGTTCACCGGATTACCTCCGACTGGTCGGAGACGACCGTAACCTGGAGCAATTTCGGTGGCGCTTACGACGCCGGGATCGATGGTTCGTTCTCGGCCGACAGCTACGGCTGGCATTCGGTCGATATCACCGGACTGGTCCAGGGCTGGCTCGACGGTACCAATGCCAACTACGGGCTTCTGCTCGATCAGGCGCTGGAGTCCTACCCGCTCGCAGTCTACTACAGCCGCGAAGACGCTACCCGGCCGCCGTATCTTGAAGTCTGCTACAGCCTCAACGGAACGACCAGTTGCGTTCAGGATGTTGATATAGCCGATAGTTACATTCGTGAACTCGACCCTAATACCAATTATGGGACCGAGCAATACCTCTATACCGGATGGATCAATGAGACGAGTCTTGAGAAGCAGGCGCTTCTTCGTTTTGACATCGTATCCACACCTCCCCCTCCGCCGAGCGGCTGCACCCGGACGATCGGGTATTGGAAGACGCACGCCGGATTCGGTCCGCAGGCCGACGTCGTCACCCCGCTTCTCCCGATCTGGCTCGGAACTTCGGGAGGAACCCGGAGTCTGCAGGTAACGGCGGCCGGAATGGCCGTGAATATCCTGAACCAGAACGTCTACGGCTCTCCTTCTAACGGAATCACGAAACTCTACGCTCAGCTGCTTGGAGCGAAACTCAGTATCGCCAGCGGAGCCAGCGATGTCGACGTTGCTGCGACGATCGCGGCAGCCGACGCTTTCCTCGCGACCCACGACTTCAACGATTGGTCGAGTCTCAGTCGATCGGAGAAGAAGCAGGTACTCGCATGGCAGTCGACGTTGGATGATTACAACAACGGTCTGATCGGTCCGATGCACTGCGACTGAACCGACTTTCTTTGGTCTCTGTGAAGGCCAAACCTACGACATACTCAGAGCCCGTGGTACTTTCCCACGGGCTCTTCGCTTGCAGAAATGTCACATTGCTTCTCGGTTTGAATTCGCTTATCTTCACCGGGAGAGAGCAGGTATCAACGTGGTAAATCAGTCACCAGATAACGAGCCGACCATCAGCGAAAGGGAGTCGGAACCGCGGCCTCTTGTTAAATGGGGCTGGCTCCGCGCACTCCTTTTCTTCATCGCGTTCATCGCCGTATCCGTAATTGTCGCCGTGACGTCGAGCATTCTCTTGTCTGTTTCGGGACATAGCGGGACAACGAATTTCGACTCTCCCATAACCACGGTCTTCGAGGGTGCGAGTCTGCTCATTTCATTCCTCCTTGTTCTCCTCTTCCGAAGAATCATCGATCGCAGATCGGTCGTCTCACTCGGCTTTTCGTTCAGTCCTCGTTTTCGCAAAGATCTGATCTGGGGGGTGGTATTTGGAATCGGCTTGCAGCTGGTGATTTTCGGTTCTCTTTGGGTGACCGGGCAGATCCAGGTAACCGGAGTCGAATTCGTGCCCGGTTCTCTGGTTATTCTTCTGCTCACCCTGATCTTTGCGGCCGTTCAGGAAGAAATCGTCATGCGCGGATACATGTTGAGCAATATGATGGAGTCGACTAACAAGTACCTCGCCCTGGTCCTCGTAAGTGTAATATTCGCCGGGCTGCACAGTTCGAATCCGGACGCATCATTGGCCGGCGTAGCGAACATCCTGCTTGCCGGACTGCTCTTAGGCGTCTACTACATCCATAGAAAGAATTTGTGGTTCCCGATCGGCCTCCACATAGCCTGGAACTATTTCGAGGGTCCGGTGCTTGGATCGCCGGTAAGCGGCATGGAGATTCACAGTATCGTGGATTTGAAGTTTGTCGGGAGTCCTCTCCTGACCGGGGGTAAATTCGGATTTGAAGCTTCGGTTGTGGCGGCCCTGTTCACCTTGATTGCCATCCTGTTAGTGCACTTCGCCTTCCGAAAGAAACCGAGCGCCCCTCAAACCGCCGATCGGACTCAAGAACCGGGTCGGCAAACACAAGAATAGCTCCCGCTCGGGATGCGGCAAAAACGTCCTCTCTCCACCCCGATATATCGACTCAAAGTAAACCGATTCGGTCTTGTCCTAATCGGATAATTTGACGAATGTCCGGTTGCCCTGGGTCCTGTATACTACTTTTCCTTCACGGGCCAGCCAGCCTAAAGCCTGAAAAACGACTGCGTCCTTTTCCTTAAGGGTCTTGGGCAGCTGCGCTATACTCATTTCATCTTTCTTCTTCAGGGTATCCCACAGTTTTCCCGCAGTGCGTCCAATCAATTCCTGCATCTTATCCTCCTTGGTAAATGCGTGTGCTCTGCCGGAATTATTCCATTACAACAAACGATTGTCAAGATTGTTCAGACCATCCGGCGCGGAACCCTGTTCCAAATCAAAGTTGAACACATGGGCAGCTGTCAGGGGAACGCATTTAGGCAGGCGCCTCTTTTCATGCGATGGAAATATTTCAAGATTGAAGGGTTGACTAAACGGCGGCGAACGAAAAGGTAAAGGTAGTGCCTTTGCCCAGGGTGCTGTCAACTTCAAACGTCGCTTCGTGATTGCTGATGATATTGCCTACCGTTACAAGCCCGTAACCATGTCCGTGACTTTTCGTCGTGAAGCTGCTTCGGAACAGCTTGTCTTTTAGCTCCGGTTTTACTCCGACACCGTTATCCGAGATCGACAGCAATACTGAGTCGTTTTCCTTGGTCGTCCGCACTACGATTTCCCCGATCTCTCTCCCCGCTTCGTCAATGGCATCGGCGGCGTTGTTGAGGAGGTTGAGAAGGAGTTGGGCAATCTGGTGACCGTCGATATTCACTTTATTGAGAGCCTTGCCGAGCTGAGTCGAGATCGTGATATTGCTGAACTTCTTTTGAACGGAGACAAAGGAAAGGACATCGGTGATAATAGTATTGAGATTCTGCGGGGTACGCGCCGTGTCCATACGGGAATAGTCCATCAGACCGGCCGTAAAACGCTCCATTTTCGCTACCGTCTGTTTCAGTTTTTCCAGCGTCCCGCTAAGGCGTTCGGAGTCGTTCCTTTTCGAAGCGACTTCGGCGAGTTCGACTCCACCGAGAATGAGACCCAGAAAGTTATTCAGCTCGTGAGCGATCGACGATGCCATCAACCCCTTCTCGGCGAACTTCTCCAGCTCGAACAAACGCTGTTCGCTCTGTTTCTGGCCGGTAATGTCATCAAGGGTGATTACCAGATCATGGGAACGGGAGGTTTCCCCGAAAACCCGACTTACTCGTACGTTGAAGATTCGCTCGTTATCCCCCTTCTTCACGACCATGTTTTCCAGAGGCTTGCCGTGTTCCAGATCGCGCGAAGCATCGATCCGTTTGAGCCAGCCGGGAAATCCTTTCTCCGAGAAAATCAAGCTCATCGGCACTGCTTGAAGCGATTCAATCGATCTTACACCCGACTTGAATTCTGACAGTATTCGAAAACCCGCAGCATTCACCTTTTTCAATCTGTCGTTGCTATCAAAGACGAACACGCCCTGCTTGACGGAGTCGAGGATCGACAGGTGCCAGAGGTTCAGCTCGGAAATCTCGAGAAACAGAAAGGAATTTGCGATGAAAGGAGTGACGGTGTTGACCATGGTCGTCAACAGCTCGCAATCGGAATCGGTGCAGCGTCGGCCGGCCACCAGTCCGCCAAGGCCGAGCAGGCCGATCAACTTGCTGTCATGCACCAGCGGCATGATCATCTGAACGCCGCACTCCTGGAGAATATAGCCGAAATTCGCCAGCTGACCGGGAAGCTTGAGATTATGAGTCTTGTGCGGTTTGACTTCAAGGGCGAGGTGATCTTCCAGATCTCTCGTAAGCAAAATACCGGATAGAAGCTCGTTCTGCTTGAACTTTCCGATGGCGAAATAGAGCTGCGATTGCCGCTCTGAGCGCGGATCCAGCAGGATTGCGAAAGCACTGGTGACGGAGAACTGCCCGGACAACGTCAGGAGCAGCAGGTCCATGAGGCTGTCGAGATCCGGCCGATTTGAAAATTGCCGGGCCAGTTTCGACAGCGCATCGAGGGCCAGCACGTTGCGGTCCTGCATCGCCCGTTCTTCGTCGCCAAGATCGGTATCTATCCGACCGCTTCCGTTCAGAAACTGATTCATACTTTGTTATGCGCACCGCAGAAGGTCAGAGCCTCCTGCTCGCTCCCTTTGATTGTCAAGTAGTCTAACAGGTCAAGGACCCTGAAAACGTGAATGACTGTTTCCGAAGGTCCTGCCAGCACGATATCCCCGCCCATCTCGCGTGAACTTTCCACCGTCCCGAGAATAGAACCCACCCCTGCCGATGAAATAAACTGCAGGTCGGACATATCGATTATGATGAATTTGATGCCTCTTTCCTGCACCTTATTTATAGCCTGCACCATCTCATGAGCATTGTTATTGTCGAGCAACTTTGCCGACTTGATGACAACAATGCCTTCGCCCACATCCTTTGTCGTTATCCCGAATTCATTCATCGATTCGCTCCAGGCTCTTCCTCAGCGTCAGGATGTTGAAGTGGCCGTTTTCTCGTGTATATTGCATGTCATCAGTCATTCTTCTGATCAGGGTCACACCGATTCCACGCTGTTGTCTCCGGTTGATGACTTCCGAAGGTTCAAAATTGTCAGGAAGACTGGTGGGATCGAATTCTTTTCCGCAATCCTTGAATTCCATTACCGCTTCGCGCCGGCTGAGGGCGATTGCAACCGTCACCGTCTCGCCCCGGGAGATTCCGGAATGCAGTCTAATATTGGTCGCTACTTCGTAAAACACGGTCTCGAGTTCGGTAATCGACTTTTCTTGGAGCCCGCGCTGAATCAGCCGGTTTTTCAACTCTGTAATTGCCGAGGCCACCGCACTCGAGTTGGCCGTGAACTCTATCGTAAACTCCTCGTCCGGACCTGTTATCGGAACCAATTTGGGACGTACCGATCTCTCCCTCCGTATCGAAGTTTGGAGATCGAACATGTCCAGTAGATCCAACACTTTAAGTACTCGCAGCAGGTTATCATTTACGTTGTTCAGAGTAAGTCGCGCGCTCCGCTCAAGACACTTCGTCCTGATCGACCAGAGGACGTTGATATGAGTCGAGCTGACTCTGCTCAGTGAAGCACAATCAAGACCGACCTGCTTACAACCAGATCCCAGGAGATCATCGACAGCCGAAGTCAGACCGGCTATCGAACTGGAAGTAAGCTCTTCGGGGACTTCCGGCATTCCTGTACTTTGTGCATCAGCGAGCATATGCGTGAACTTCCTCAGTATTATTTTTTATATCGTCACGAACGCCCAACCATTTCAGGGCCATAAGCGTGATATCGTCGAATTGTTCGGTATCGGTCACGAATTCCGCATGATTTTTCATGACGGATTCTACAAGTTCCTGGCTGGACCGAGTCCGGGCTTCCGAGACGAGTCCGACTAACCTGTCCATACCAAACTCTTCGCCGTCTTTTCCCGGCGCCTCGTTTATCCCGTCGGTGTACTGAATGAGCCAATCGCCGGGCGACAAGTCGATGTGTCCCAATTCGATACGCGAACTAAACGGCCCCGGCGGCATCATTCCGAGCGGAAAGCCCTTGGTCTTGATAAGGTCAGTTTCACCTGTTGCGGCTGAAATCCGGATGAGCGGATTATGGCCGGCCGAAGCGAAGTCAAATGCGCCGGTCCGTCGGTCAAGAATGCCAAGAAACATCGTTACGAACATCCCCTTCCTGATGTTCGCCGAAATCTCCCGGTTTACTTCCGAAAGCAGCCGGTCCGGCTGGTCTATATTTCGAGAGATTCGCTTGACAATATCTCTGGTTAGCAGCATTACGAGCATACCGGGCAACGACTTACCGGAAACATCGGCCACCAGAAATCCGATCTTGTTTTCACCGTAGTCAATGAAATCGTAGTAATCTCCACCCACCTCCCGGGCACTTCGATAGGCGCCGTAGCAACTGAATTCCGGCCCGGAAGGAAAACCGGCCGGAAGGATATTCGACTGAATTTCGCGGGCGATCTCCATTTCGCGGGCAATTCGCTCACGCTCGATGATCTGTTGCTGCGCCGAATTGAGTTTGGTCCCCATCACCCGGAGGGTCTCGGAAAGATATCCAAATTCGTTCCGGTCCGTGATCGGGACATCGAACGAGATTTTGTCGAAATCGACTTTCTTCAGCGAATCAGTTATCAGGGTAATCGGGCTGAGTTTCCTGTGCAGAAGGGCCATGGTGATCGGGATGCCGATGAGGAGCAGGACGATCGTAATCGTAATCACCGTGACGATCGACTGCCGCCTCGCCTGGGCAATCTGACTTGCGGAGGAGGCAACTCCGAGCCGTCCCACGAGGATGCTTCCTTCATTAATCGGAACCGTGATCAATATCGTGTCCGAGGCGATGTCAAAAGCCTCGCCGTCGTGTAGTACGTCGGTGAATTGGTTCGATGCTACCACTTTCAGGTGCACACCCGAGATAATCTTTTTGATGTCGGTGTGAGCGAGGAATTTTCCGTCCCGGTCGGCTATCCCGACCCAGTAAATATCGGGATTATCCGAGGCCAGCTTCTGACAGATATTATTGAGCAAGAGCGCGTCCGGTCCGTTGGTCGAAATGATCAATTTCCCGGCGGGAGCCGAGTATGAGCGGGCCTGCACTAACAACTTCTCCACCTCCGCCCGGGTGACGGTATTCACGTACCGGTCGGTCATAATATAGCCGGAGGCAAGCATCAGCAGAAAGATGACCGAGGAAATATACAGAGAAAATTCCAGGCGAATCGATCGTTTGAACTGCTTCGGTTCCGGCCAATCGTGGGCCAATTCGTTCTTACTGCTCGAATCCATAAGACAATTCCTGCATTTTGCTGATTTCGTTCTCAGTGCGCCGGATGTAATCAGATATCTCTTTATTGTCCGGCTGGAGCCGCGCCGCTTTCTTCCAGACCTCAATTGCTTCTTTCAATTCGTTCTTTCCGTACAGTTCGACGCCGACATATTTGTATGCGTTCACGAGGTAGGTCCGCACCGACTGGTAGTCAGGGGCGAGGAGTTCTACTTTCTCCCAATATTGAATAGCCTGTTTCAGATCACCGTCCTTGAACAACCCCTGTGCCGTTTCATAAGCTGCTTCAACTTCCTTGGCCAATTCGGGACTGAGAGTCTTCGACTTTTCAACTCCGGTCGTCACGGCGAGATGGGACGGTTCCTTTTCTTTCTGCATCGCCGCGACAATCTGTTTGCGGAGGTTCAGGCAGTAACTATGTCCGGCAAACAGCACCAGCGCCGAATCGACCTGTTTCAGAGCGGTCTCGTATTCGCCCCTGTTATAGGCATCGGCAGCACCCTGCCGTAACTTTTCGAACCTGACTCTTTTTCCGGCCAGTATGACTCCCGGGTCATTCGGGGCAAACTCCGCGAGCGCAGCCACGACCGACCGCGCCTGATCAATTTTGCCGTAGCTCAACAACGAATCGGCCTGCCAGAGACGCGCGTTAATCGTCTCCTTTCGCGAGAGACTCTGTTGAATCGCTCCATTCGCTTTGGCGAGCAGAGATGCTGCATCTTCAGAATTGGGTTGTTCGGTCAGGGCCAGGTTGGCGTAGTAGCGGACACCCAGATAATCCGTCTGGGCAAGCCGCGACTGCGCCGAATCGATCGCGTTCCGATATCGCTGCTTCATAAGTGCATCCTCGAGTCGGTCCTTGCACTCGGAAGCCAGTTTTGAAAGAGCTGTCGTGTCCGCGTTTATTCCGCGGCTCAGGAAAAGGGCCCGATCAAAGGAACTCTGCGCGCCGCTCAGATCCCCGGCATTCAGCATGTCCTTTCCGCTCGCAATCAGATCGTCGATCATCTTCCGGTTTCTTTCAACCAGACGATCGTTCATCAAGCTGTTGAATTCCCGCTCCCGCTTCTCCGCACGAGCCTGCCGCCGCAAACTGGCCGGGGCACCGAATGTAGACGTGAGGCTGAACATATGGATTGTTCCCAGGTCACGTTCGACCAGCGAATAGTCAAAACTGAACGCCCGATAACTCAATCCTGCCCCCACCGACAGCTTCTGGTCGTTGATGCCGCCCCGAAGACTCAGCATATCCATTATATTGTATTCAAGTCCTAAAGAGAGGCGCGAGGCCACCTGATCGGTCTTATTGAGGCCGGCGAATATAGTTGCCTCCTGATCCCACGACGGATTCGGCCGCAATGACGCTGATACCCCGAAAGTTACTTCGGTCGGGAAATGAACCTGGGCCTGATCGAGCTTCATTCCCGGCTGAATGACGTTCCGTAGCGCGAGAGCGAGATTGATTTGTTTCATTCGTTCGGAGCCGACGGTAAGAACCCGGTTGGCGGAAAGATTCAATCCCGGAGACGAGGTCGTGGAGTATCCGTCAAGGGAGTGCTGCTCCATCTGAAGCGACAACCCGACATCGAAGCCGGAAATAGTTCGGCCATAAGCTGCGTACAGCGCCGTTCGGGTGTCCGATGTCTGTCCGAGCAGAAGATTTGAGGCGTCACGTTTCTCGATCCCGTCCACGCCAAGTCGGAACAGCCCGATGCCGAACGAGCCCCAGTCGAGCGTCGGAATGGCGAATCCGGCGTATTGATAGGCGACATCGGAATCGAACAGCCGGGTATAGAAACCGGTCACGGCGATCCGTTCTGCTCGGGCAAGATGTCCCGGATTCCAGAATGCCGCTACTGCGTCGGCGGGTGCCGTCCAGGAAGCACTTCCCAATGACAATTCCCGCGCCCCGGTTCCGAACTCAAACGGCGACACGGTCCCGCCATCGTTGCCACCGAACGACAGCGAGGCGAAGCAGACCAGCACTCCAATTGTCATCAGCCACCGGGTCATCGCAGCACCGCCACTTTTCTTCGATAGGTTTCGGATTTTCCGGAGACATAGTGGGCCGTGATCGTACAGAAGTATGTCCCCGGGAGTACGTCGGCTCCGACATCGTTGGTGCCCGACCAGCTGACATCCTGATGGGCACCGGCGGCCTTGAAGAGATGGTCGGCGACCGTTTTGACAAAGTCACCGGTAATCGTATACAAATCGATATCTACGTACGCGTCCTCCGGCAGCACAAACCCGATCGTCGTTTCTTCTCCGCGCGAGGGATTGAACGGATTCGGGAAGTTGACGAAGGATCCTTCGAGCCCGCTGCCGGCTATCGACAGCTCGATTCCCCGAAGCGGAAACGCTCCGTCCACGAGCGTCGGATAAAGCCTGGTCTGGAGATAGTCGTCCGAAATATCGAGATTAGTTGAGTCCTCTACGGATATCAGATAGTTCCCCATCGGAGCGTTGGTCTTGACGTCTCCGACCAGTCGGAAGGTTTTTGTGGTACCGAATTCCAGCAGCATCGGAGAAGGAAGAGTCAATACCACCGAATCGCCGTCCAGAACGGTATCCACCGCCACAATCTGATCGTCTATAATGAGGGATACCGAATCGAATAAAGCTGAGGCGCCCGCGGAGCTGTATCCCGATTCGGAATGACGAAGCAATTTCCCACTCAGCCGACTCAGCAAGATGTCCCCTTCGGGCGTCGTGCCGGTGTAGGCCATTTGAGATTCGAACAGGCCAACGTTCTTCTGCCCTCGGCTGATCACCTGCACCGGGAGCTGATTTGAGATCAATCTCGGACTACCGGCCGGAAGATAGATCCGGGTTACCGGCGTCATAACCGGATAGCTGCTTTCACAGGCGGCCGCGAACTGAGGAGCGACCTCGCGGGTCGTGTCAGTATAATCCTCGACCGAAAACGCCCCCTCGGATCCTATCAGGAAGACAAAGTTGTCATAAGGAACGGCAGCTTCGATATCGGCAATCAAATCGACCGTGACATTTCCTCCCGGGGTGAGCACGACGCCGGTGTCGGACAAATTGAATTTCACGGCACCGTTGTATAGCTGAATGTACTGCTCATATCGGATAGATCCACCGTTCACCCGGCATCCCACCTGATCGAAAAGGTCGTTCGGATAGAGCGGTTTACCGACCGAATCGAGGACATTGATCGAAATCGCCCTGATCCTGACCGGCGAGAGACTGGTGTCCGATGGATAAGCAAAGGTGAATCTAAGAAGTCCCAACGAATCGGCGCCGGAGATGATTGACGACGGTAGCAGCGATTGGATACACATGGAAGGACTTGCCGAAGGCTGATGGAAAGCAGCGATACCGGAGTTGATCGGAAAGACGTTGCCGGTCGCAAGGGCGGCTGTGTCGCTGATGGCCTCGACGAGTGAACCCGAGCTGAGATCGCGGACAACAAATGCGGTGCTGTCGTCAACGATCATCGAAAAACCCGTCAGCGACGAGGACGAGCGAATATCGACACAGATCCGCAGAGAATCCTCATTTCCCGAACTCAAAGTGAGCGGTGAGTTGAGCGGAATATGCACCTGGTTCGAATCCGGATCGAAAGTGGTGAGTTCCGCCACAGTTGTCTGCTGCCGCTTGACTCGAATAGCGGTGAACGCGTCCGAGGGGAATATCTGCGTGCCTCCATCATCGCTGAAGGCGACCGTTATGGCCGTCAGTTGAATCTGCGATGATCCGGAAGCCCCGGGGTGCCGGAAGTGGAACCGCTCTACCGGAGCGTCCAACTGACCGTAGTTAACGGCGGCAGGCAGAAGACTTGTACCGGACACCATCATCTCCTGCGAGGGATCGTCGATATCGCACGATGCCGTTTTCATGGGGAAGCTGACGCCGGCCTGATATGCTACGGGCAGGTCGGTGTTGTTGTCCACGCAGATCAGGTCAGACGCCGAAGCAACTGCTATGTCGAACGAATTCACCGACGCGGTGGAGTCTATATCTACAAGCAGCGATAAACTCCTGAACGCGCCCGGTGCGAGCAGGACAGGCTGATCGAAGACGAAAGTCACTCCGGACTGACTCGGCACGGCATCGATAATCGCCAGCGTCTGATATCCGTTCAGCAATACCATGCGCGTGAATACGCTCGAGGCCGGACAGGGCGTACCACTGCCGGTCTCAAGGTGCAGGGTAAGGCTGTCCATCCTGATAGAAGCTGTAGTCACCGAGGTATCCAGGTGCGTAAGCTTAACGCTCAGCGGAAAGACATTAGTCTGTCCGCGGGTGACCGATGCCGGGATTGAGTTGATAAGCTGCGCGCGCATTTGAGACGGGGCCGATTGTACCGTGATCGAATTAGTCTGAAGGATCGCCGAATACTCTCCTATCCCCGGTGCCACAGCCCTTACCTGCCAGCTATTCGTGCCCACGCTGCTCGCCGTGTAATACACGGTGAAGTCGGCACTCCCTCCCGCCGCGAGGCTGACCGGCCCGGTAGAGCCGCTGTCCTCAGTCACGACACTGGAGTCACTCAGCCCGACAATCAGTCCGCTGACGCCGTCGATAGTAGAATCGACCAGATTGGTCACGGTCAAATGCAGCGGGATCGATTGTCCAACCGAATAGGTGGAAGCGTCAAGTGAGTAGGCGATACTCAGCCCGGATCGAGAAATCGTGAACTTGTTGCCGATATTCATGGCCGAATCGCGCGGACCGTCATTATTTGATGTGTATTGACATCCGTTCTGCGACAGATAAAATTCGATTGCCCGTCCGGAGGTTGCCGAGTCGGCAATGTCGCCCATAATCAACAGCGTCGGCGGATTCGTCGCTACATTCAGATTGAGCGACGAAGCTACCCAGGTGCCGTTGTCGAACGAAAAATCAGTTAACAACGAGTCGGTAGACTCCCAGAGATCGTCTCCGTTTCTGTCGACCCAGAGCTGCAGGCGGCTGATGTCTGAAGAGTCCGCACCCGCCGGATTTTCAATTGTCACCGAATTAAGCTGGTCGACTTGGTTTCCGTTCAGGGCCGGGGCAAAGGCTGCCAGCGTAATACTGGTATCCCCCGGTGACACGGAACGGGACCGTAACGGGATATTCGTGAACTGGCTCCGGATCGATCCATCGACCACGCCATATCCACTGCCGGTCAACGGTACGTCGCCGTTTACCTTTATAGAAGATGAGAAAATGAGATCGGTGGTGGCGGTCACCTGTACCCCGAGGCTATCGCTATCGATAAGGTCGAGAGGAACATCGGCGACCACGAAGAAATATACCAGAGATTCCGCAGGTAACGCCTGATCCAGGCCGGTCAGGTACAGCTGGCCGTTGACGAATGAGCCGGTAGCCAGCAGCGAGTCATTGCCATGAACGCGGTCGAAATCCGAGTCGACATAAAGAGAAATCAACCCTAACTCCTGATCCGCAAAGGCCTGACCGGACGCCGAGCGTGTCCGGTTGGTCAGGCGAATAGCATTCAGATGCTGTGTCTCGCTGGTGAATCCGTTGTACAGGGCGAAGGTCAGCAGGACGTTAGCGCTGCTCCCGGGGTCGATGGCGAACGACGGATGCGGAATGGCGAACGCGGTCACCCGATCTGACGGGAACACCACTCGCTCACGGGCATTTCCCACGGCAGCGTCGTCCGGTCCGTTTGTCCCCGAAGCGTATTTCACGCCGTCGACCGTTATCCGAAGATTCAAGGTTCCGACACTGAACTGCTTATTTATCACGTCAACGACGACAAAGAACCGTTGTCCGGGGGGCGGAATCGGATAAGTTAACTTCGAGGCGGTCCAGTTGCTTCCGGTGGCCGCGAAGGTTGCAACCACCGCGTCGTCATCGGAGTAACCGTCGCCGGTCCTGTCCGCAACAAGCCGGATAGACGAGAGAGCGTCCGCTTCGTCCAGCGTACCTGAATTGGTCATGGCAATCTGATTGAGCGTAGCGACCGCGTATCCATCGGCCGGAAGAGTAAAGTCGAGCACGACCTGATCCGACTGTCCGCCGAAGAGCGGTGTCGTTTCGGTTGAATGAACGGTGATAGCTGCGGCCGGGAACGCGTCGATCGTGAAAGTTCCGTTATTCGTTATCGGGAATCCACCTGCCTTCTGTACCGGAGTGGCGAAGAAGAGGCTCGATGAATCAGGAATCGCGAAGCTGATCTGATTGCCGTTCTGGGCGTTCAGCAGGTCCATGTATGCGACAACTGAAAGAACCCGATTTCCGCCGTGTGCCGCCAGGCTGAATCCTGAAGTCACGAAAGTCGCAAATCCGTTGGTGACGGTTGCCGACGCGAGCAGGCTGTCGCCGTCGCCGATCGTCTGCGTATTTCCATCGAGATCCAGGTACAGCCTCAATGAATCAACCTGTGAGTCCATTTGAAGTTGAGTCGATCCCAGCGAGCCGATGTCGTTCATTCCGACTCTGAGGCTGTCGAGGTTGACTATTGAAGCATAGTAGTTTTCGAGGTTGAATACGAGCATGGGCGGTGTGACCTGGCCCGGGACAAGAGTCCCTCCGGGAACGTTGATGCTGCTCAAATTTACCGATTCAACCGTTGTGATCGTTAGCGTACCACCCGGCGCGACCGAAGCATCGACCGGACCATCGTTGCTTGAAGCTACTTCGATACCGTTTTGCGGAATACCCAATTGTACTGTCGCTCCGCCGGTTGGGTAGGCCGTTATCCTTCCCCCGACGTAAAATCTGTTGTGCGCTGCGGCCAGTGGCGCGTTGAGTCCGCTGATTATCCACCGGTCGCCGGTATAGGCGAGTTTTCCGAGACGCTGTTCGGTATCCGGTCCGCTCCAGCTGTCGTCTCCGTTGTCCTGATAGAGCATAAGGGAATCAAAGTCCGCATTCTGCGCGGTACCGTCGTTTGAGACCGTCAACAGATTGAGCGAGTCCTGCGCGTAGCCGTTGCGCGGCAGATCGAAAGTTGCAAGGAGATACGTCGAATCGGCCGGCGAGATCGATGATGCAGCGAATGGCACGGCCGTGATCTGCGATGACACCATGCCGTCTATAATGACCCATCCCAGTGAGTTTACCGTGTCGGCGCCGTCGACCGTGGTACCGTCGAGAGTCGTCACATCTTCTGCCGGAAGCAGCATGATATCGAGCGAGTCAGCATCGCGGGCCGAATCGGAAACCTGGACTGTGACGAGGAACGTCAGACCGGATCCGGCCGGAATCGTAAGTGGAGGAATCGTCAACAGTTGCGGCGAACTGGTGAATGCCGAGGTGACGATCAGGCTGTCAGCCAGATCCAGCGCAGAGTCACCGTTTCCGTCTGCATAGAGCGAGATCGAATCCATCTCCGCAAGAATCTGCGCCGCCGTTCCAACTCCGTGCGAACCGCTCCGTATCGCAAGTCCGGTCAGTTGTTTGTCTGTTTCGAAATTATTATCGAGCCGAAAGGCCAGTATCTCGGAGCCGGATTCGCCCGGTTGTACTCGCATTGTTCCGATCGGAATTCCGGTGATATTGAGCGCTTCGATCACCACCGCACCGCTTGTGTCAGTGATTCCATCAATGTTGCTGGTAGCGATTACGTTCTCAATTCCGGAAGCTGCGGCCACAAAGAGACCGGCTGTATCGATCACTCCTTTACCGTAACGCAAATCCCACGACAGCGAGCCCACATCCGCTATATTGAATGCGGCGTCCCGGCCGACAGCCGTGAACTGAACCGA
>CAZFOY010000022.1:0-54366 GCA_964520865.1 uncultured Ignavibacteriales bacterium
GGAAGCTCAGAATCGCGATCCCGCCGACAACTACTTTTGGAGTCCGACAATAACCGCGACATATTTCCCGACCTACTACGGGCTGCTCCTGAAATCGAACGAACTTCCTGGCCGAATGGATACGGCGTATGTCGATGGTCAGGTGCCGGCAAAAGTGAGTCATATCGCGACTCAGAATATTGATCAGATACTTCATAAGTAGCCATTCGACGAAAGCTGCCAAACGGCCGGATCGACCAGTGCGATCCGGCCTTTTATTATCCCCGACTACCTTTCCATTTTGATCGGCGAAATGTAACTGGTTGTGGGGAAATTGCTTAATCGTCGATTTGTGGGGGTTGAACCCTGACGCTCGCGCCCTATTAATGGTGGCCGAGAGTTCTAAACTAATCCAGGAAAATCCGGCTTTCGACCGAACTACCAATATGGTCGAAATGTATAATCGCCATGGCTCAAGAAACCTCCGGAGCAGTTTGCACGCAAAACCTGATCCTCAGTGCCGCCGAGCGCCTCTTTACGAGATTCGGTTTTGCCAAAGTCACGATGGAAGAAATAGCCGGTGAAGCGGGGCTGAAGAAACCATCCCTGTATTACTACTATGCCACGAAAGAAGATCTTTTCAGGGCGGTGGTTGAGAAGAAACGCTCGGAGTTTAGAGATCGAGCCGCGGACGTTCTTCAAACCAGCGAGACTGCAGCTACGCGGCTAAAGCAGTACGTGCTCATACGGTTCGAGTACTTCAGGAATCTTCAGGAACTCAACATCCTCGACTTCAAACATGCTACTCACAATGCACCTGCTTTGGTGGAGATGTTCCGTCGGCATGCCGCCGAGGAACTGAAATGGATCTCCGGACTTCTTTCAGCGGGCAACGAGCATGATGAGTTCCAGGTGGAGTCGCCCGAAGAAGTGGCGGAGATGTTTCAGCATGTTCTCCGGGGTCTTCGGTTGCGCATTATCCGCCACTCGGAGAGCCTCCGACCCACGGCCACGGCATTCGCTCAGCTTCAAAACGAGATGAAGCTGTTCACGCAGATCTTTTTGTCCGGTATCGGCAAACGTAACTGCTCCGAAGAGAAAGAGAAATAATGCGAAATCATGAAGTCTGACTCTGGTAACATGCCATGAAGACACAAACGAAGATATCGATGCTGCTTTTCGTTCTGGTGCTGTTTGGGGCCGTAGCTCTTCGCATTTCGACCCGCGAAACCCAGACGAATACGCGGCGTCAGCCCAGGGCTCTGGTCAAGGTCGATTTCCCGAAGCGTGAGACAATCACGCAAAGCCTCTCGTTAACCGGCAACATCATCGCTATTAAACAGGCACAGGTATTTGCCCGGGTGTATGGCAATCTTGAAAGTGTCAATGTGAACGCCGGGGATGTCGTCCGTGCCAACCAGATTCTCGCTCGTATCGACACGACCGAACTTGCCCAGCAGTATCGTCAGGCCGAGGCTACATATCAAAACAGCCGGGCCGTATTCGACCGGGCCAAGCCGCTTCAGGATCAAGACTTGATTTCCAAGCAGGACCTCGACAATGCCGAGACGGCGATGGAAGTGGCCAAAGAGAATGTCGAAACGGCGAGGACCCGCCTGCAATACGCGGAGATCACGGCACCGTTTTCCGGATTCATCACCCGGCGATTCCTCGATCCCGGTAACCTGGTGAGTTCGACCAACGCGACCCTGTTCAATTTGATGGATCTCGATACGGTCAAAGTGATAGTGAATATTCTTGAAAAAGATGTTCCTTCGGTCAAAGTCGGGATGCAGGCTGTCGTAACTGCAGACGCTATACCGGGGCGCAAGTTTATCGGGCCGATCGCCCGAATGAGTCAGGCAATTGATCTGGCGACCCGAACGATGCCGATAGAGATCGATATCGCCAATAAGGACCACGCCCTGAAACCGGGGATGTTTGCAGATGTATCGATCATCATCAACCGACAGGGGGATGCCCTGACCGTGCCTACCGACGCTGTGCTCAAAGATACCGAAGGATACTATGTTTTGTCGGCCGCCAACGGCATCGCGCATCGAGTGGCGGTCACTCTCGGTACCGAGCAGGAGTCCAGGACTGAAATACTGTCCGGCCTTGGAGAGGCTGACAGCGTCATTACAACCGGGCAACAATTCGCACGCGATGGAGGCGCGATAACCATCCTGCCGTGAGCAAACAACAACTATGTGGCTGACCCGACTTGCTCTTCGCTACCCGATTTCCACTTTCCTGATCGCCGTCACGATTCTCGTTCTCGGCCTTGTCTCTTTCTTCCAGCTTCCGGTTGACCTTCTGCCGGATATCACCGTACCGGTGGTCAGCACAATAACGTTCTATACCGGGGCAAGCCCGCTCGATATGGAGCAGGCGGTGACGGTGTTCATCGAGAGGGCGGTAAGTTCGGTCAACGACGTTGACTATGTCGAATCGACAACGCGAGAGGGGATCTCACAGGTACGAATCAATTTCAACTGGAATGCGAATCTCGATGTCGGGCTGGTCGACGTCGTCCAGCGGGTCAATCGAATTCTGAATCAGCTCCCCACCGGCGTCTCGCAACCGGTGGTCCTTCGATTCGACATCACCAATCTGCCGGTCTGCAACATTTCGATATCAAGCGATATGGATGAACGAGAGCTTTATGACCTTGCGGCGAATACGATCGAACCGCAGATCGAGCATCTTCCCGGTGTAGCCTCGGCTTCGGTCTCCGGCGGGCGTATTCGGGAGATTCACGTCACCCTCGATCGAAACCGAATTCAGGCGCTGCAGCTCCCGATCCAGTCGGTTCTGACGGCGGTCGCCAACTCGAATCTGGTTATACCTTCGGGGGATATTAAGACGGGACCGTTCGACTATTCACTCAAGACGGAAAGTCAGTTCAATGTCGTCAAACCGCTCGAGGACGTCATCGTCAAGAACGTGAACAACGTCCCGATTCGGATCCACGACATAGGAACGGTGGAGGACAGCTATCAGGAGCAGTCCGAGATCGTCCGCATCAACGGCAAGCCTGGAGTCAATCTCAGCGTGCAGAAGCTGGCTAACGCCAACACTATCGATGTCGTCAACAACGTCGTACACGCCTTGCCCAAACTGGTCGGTGTGCCGGGAGGTGTGAAGATGTCGCTTTCGTTCGACCAATCGATGTATATCAAGCAAACGATCTCCGGTCTTCAGCATGAAGCGCTGATCGGGGCATTGCTGGCAATGCTGATCATCATGGCTTTCTTGAGAAACTTGCGCGGGACGCTGATCATCATTGTCGCGATACCGCTTTCGATTCTTATCGCTTTCATCTGGTTCAGATTCGGCAATTCCACTCTCAATATTATGACATTCGGCGGCCTGGCGTTGGCCGTAGGAAGGTTGGTGGACGACTCGATCGTCGAGCTTGAAGCGATCTCCCGGCATTACGGCGAACGCAAAACGGGTGTCAGTAAATTGCAGGCTACGCTCGACGCTGCGCGCGAAGTTGCCTCACCGATTTTCGTCTCAACGCTGAGCACGGTTATCGTCTTTCTGCCCATCGTATTCGTCAGCGGCATCGCCAAGCTTCTTTTCGTCCCGCTTGCCGTGACTATCAGTGTGGCACTGTTCGGCTCTTTCTTCATTTCCCGTACGGTGACGCCGTTGATGTGCCTCCGGCTTCTCCCACCCGAGAAAGCACTTGAACGTGGGTCCCGGCGAATTGCCGACCGAACACGTGTCTTGATGCACGACCTGATTGAGTCGATGGATAACTGGTATGCCGAAAGGGTGCGCTGGGCGCTCGGTCACCGGAAGTTGATTATTATCGGCGTCGTGGCTGTCAGTCTGGCATCGCTCACGCTCTTCAAGTTCATCGGAACGGAGTTCTTCCCGGATCAGGACGAAAGCCAGCTGTCTATCTCGGTCAAGCTTCCGGTCGGGACCAGAGTAGAGAAGACCGAAGTGTTTGTGACGCACGTTGAGCAGGTGCTCAAGGAGAATATTCCCGAGATGAATACGATGATCAGCGATATCGGTGTACCGTCTTCGAGAAGCGGCCGGCTCTTCAGTCGGAACTCCGGATCGCACGCCGCCAACATCAGGGTGTCTTTGACGCCGGCAGATCAGCGAAAGCGATCCGTCTTCCAGATAGTGAATGATATCCGTCCCAAACTGATGGCCATACCGGGGGCGAAAATATTCATTTCGTCGGGCGGATTCCTGAGGTTCCTGCTGAATTTCGGATCGGCTGCGCCGGTCGACGTCGAGATTCGTGGATTTGACCTCGATACAGGATCGGCTCTCGCAAAGAAAGTTGCCGGCATCGTCCGATCCGTGCCGGGAGCAACCGATATTCAGGTCAGTCGCGAAGACAACCTGCCGGAGCTTCGCGTTCAAATCGATCGTGAACGCGCCGGGGTCCTCGGCGTAAGTGTAGCGGAGATTGCAAATACGATAAACACGATGATCGATGGCACGGTGGCGTCTCTGTATACCGATCCGGTCAACGGTAATCAATATAATATTCTGGTCAGGCTGAGCGAAAACTATCGATCACATATCGAAGATCTCGATAATATCGTGTTGACTACATCGGGCGGGCAACAGGTGCTGTTAGGAAGCGTGGCGAAGATTACGAAAACAGCTTCGCCGGTGGAAATAACCCGGAAATATCAACAGCGGCTCGTGGAAGTTACGGGAAACGTCAGTGGACGCGATCTGGGCAGCGTATCCGACGATATCCAGGCACAGCTCGACACCGTCACCGTTCCGCCGGGATTTGAGATCAAGCAGACCGGGAATATCGAACAGCAGAAGCAGACGTTTAAGGTTCTTTTATTGGCGCTCTTGTTGGCTATTCTTCTGGTCTACGTCGTGATGGCCTCGCAATTCCAGTCGTTGATAGATCCATTCATCATCATGTTCACCGTTCCGCTGGGATTGGTGGGTGTCTTGTGGATCCTGTTCCTGACCGGGACCACACTTTCGGTTACTTCATTTCAGGGAATAATTATCATGATCGGTATCGTCGTGTCCAACGGCGTGCTTCTGGTAGACTACACCAATCGCTTGCGGCTTCAGGGACTTGGCCTGACCGAAGCAGTCGTCCAGGGAGGAAAGACGAGGCTGAAGCCTATCGTGATGACGACACTGGCGACAGTGCTTGGTTTGATCCCAATGGCGCTCGGGCTTGGCGGTGAGTCTACTCAGGCTCCGCTGGCCATCGCTGTCATCGGAGGACTCTCCGTGTCGACCCTGCTCACGCTTTTCTTCGTGCCGGTCCTTTATACGATTTTCGAGGAGAAGTTTCGTCGGGAGTTGAAGATTCCTGATGAGTTTACGCAGTGACGCGGACTTATCCCGTAATCCGGTTCATTGAACAAATCCAGATGACGTGATCATCCGATACGCCGGCGCTACTGATCTGATTTCCCCTTAGTGCGGGAGACCGACATTCACAGTCCAGCCCTTCAAAAGAAAACCCGCCGCCTTGAAAAAGACGACGGGCAACTTCATTTGCCTTCAGTGCGGACCGCCGATCAATTGCTTTGATGGCGATGTCCGGCTGTATCTCGGGCTATTTCAGCAGGACCATCTTTTTAGCCGAGCTGTAATCCCCGGCGGTCAGCTTGTAGAGGTAAACTCCCGATGCCACCGACTGGCCGGACTGGTCTTTTCCATCCCAGCTGACCGCGTAAGATCCTGCGGCAAGCGATTTGTCGATCAACACATCGACCTGTCTTCCCAGAATGTCATAGATAGTCAGGTTCACGTGAGATCTTGAAGGCAGGCTGAGATTGATCTCGGTGGTCGGATTGAACGGATTCGGATAGTTCTGTGACAGATTGAACGTGGTCGGAAGGTTGCCGTTATTTATCTGCTGAACGTCGGTCGGCGAATTCAGAAATTCAGTAGTAGCGTAGCTGAAAAAGCCGTCGAAGCTGTCGGACAGCGAATGAGTCCCTGAAACGAGAGCCTGATTGCCTGCCCCGATAAGACTCACCTGATCTATCGTCTGGAGAGCAGTATCCAGCAAGTTGTTCAAGTTGTCGTATGACTTCAGAAGGATTCGCTCGTGGCTTGTCACCCTCAGACAGGGGACCGAGTTCGTCCCATAGGTAGCCGTACCCCAGGCATCAACCGTGTAATGCGTCGTATCATAGGTGTAAGAATAGGTGTAACCGGTGTTTTGATATATCAGGCGATGCGAGGTCCACGAACTGTTGTACGTGATCGGAAAAACATATTCCGGAGTGACGTCCTGAAATACCTGGACGTAGCCCAGGGTACTATAGTGGGAGACACTTCCCAGAGTCGAAAAAGAAGTCGGCAGAGAACTGTATAGTTCCCAAATGCTGTCCCCGGTATTCACCGTAAACAGCGCCATATTGGCGGTTGGGAAACTGTCAATCGAGGGCACATCAGCAGGGGCGACAGAAAGCCAACTCTGAGCCAGGCCATAAGTTCTCGCGGAGAAGTTCCATGTCATAGGTCCTCCCGAGCCGGCCATAAGCGAACTTATGTACATAGAGTCGGCACCCGCGTCAACGTGGTCGTCAACGGTTGTACCCGGTGCGGGTAAACGGTTGTTTGTCGAAATGGTGATCTGTCCGAACACGGACAAACACATTACCAGTAGTGCAACCAGCACTAACGTGAACAGTTTGTACACCCGGACCTCCTTATTGAGATGAATCGGTTAGTTGGCCGCCGCCAAATCTATCGACCGCGGCCAGGTTCATTGTTGTCAGGCGGGATGTCGGAGAGCTGTATGAGGTCCAAGCCGGTCAAACCCGGGAAAGCGCCTTTCGAGCCTTTCGACATTTCACTTTCTCTATACGAGGTCGAAGCCCGGAAACGCAGTGAAAATGCTATTAATCAGGCATCGCTGCGAGGCGCGCTTGGCCGCCGGTTGAGTAGAGATATTTGCTCTGGCCTTGACCCTGTCGGTTCTATCCGGGATCAGGCTTGTCCATCACCCTCCGGAGTCGTCGTACAAAAATGCCCGTCAATCGGTTATAGCCAGAACTTCAATGCCATGGGAAGACCCGGCCAATCGATCACGAGAGAGAACATATCCGGGGCAAAATTGTTCTCTGCTGATATAGACTGAATGATACGATGACGTACGACCACTCCCACGACTGAGACAAGCGAGCTTATCGCGACCGATATGGAACAGGAAACAGATACAGCGAAAAGAAGATCAAAAGGGGTACGCCGAGCACTCCTGGCGGAGTTTATCGGTACCGCTCTGCTCGTCCTGATAGGACTCTCAATAGTCATCGCAGCTTTCGGGGTCGACGGGCCGGGAGTGTCGGTGTTGCCCGACCCGGGCGTGCGCCGGGCGATTACCGGATTCCTCTTCGGCACGACCGGCGCTTTGATCGCCGTCTCCTGGGTGGGAAAGGCGAGCGGTGCGCATATCAACCCGGCGGTGACATTCGCTTTCTGGATTCTCAAGAAGATGAGCGGCCGACGAGCCCTGGCGTATATGGCCGCGCAGATAGCCGGAGCGATAGTGGGAGCGATTCCGCTGTTGCTGTGGGGAAGAATCGGTCGAAGTGTCGCTTTCGGCGCAACCGTGCCGGGTGCCGGATTCAGTTCCTGGACCGCATTAGCCGGGGAGATCGTGACCACTTTCGCTCTGGTACTGGGTCTGTTTCTGTTTATAGGTCACAAGCGTCTGTCCGCCTATACTCCGCTGCTATTTCCCTTTCTCTACGCCGTTATGGTTTTTCTCGAAGCACCGGTATCGGGTACAAGCACGAATCCGGCCCGAAGTATCGGACCATCGGTCGTCTCAGGGGTGTGGCACGGCTGGTGGATCTATCTCGTCGGACCGGCGGTCGGAGCCTGGCTGGGTACCCTGGCGCAGAAGGCCGGCCTGTTGAAGGAATTCGAGATTGAAGTCGCCAAGATCTATCATTTCAGTCACGATCCCCACGGTATCTTCCGACCCTCAGAACAACAGGGAGCGGAATAAGACGAGAGCAGGCTATCGAATGGTCAAATTTCAGTTTAGGGATATATAACAATGAATGCAATATCGACCAAACCGGGAGATTGTGCCGCGGGTCTGGAACATCTTGTTCAGGATGACATCGAAGTAGCGTTGGAATGGGTGTCGAAATGAGTGCTTCCATGAACTTCGCCTTCGGCGCTCCGGGCAACGAACCGCGCTGGACCTCAAGCGCCAAGAACGGTATCGGGACCGCAATTGGATCGGCAAGTCGTGTCTGGTTTACGCTCAGTCACGGCATCTTCAATGAGATCTATTATCCCAGAATCGACCTGGCGTGCACCCGCGATATGGGGATGATCGTCACCGATGGACGGGAGTTTTTTTCCGAGGAGAAGCGTCACACCGAAAGCTCGATCGCATATCTTGAGGGCACAATTCCGGCTTTCCGTATCGTCAATGAATGCAAGCAGAACAAATATCGAATAGAAAAAGAGATCATCGCCGATCCGACCCGTGCGGCCATTCTCCAGAAGACTATTTTCACGCCGCTCACTTCCGAAGTAAGAGATCTACACCTTTACGTTGTTCTCGCGCCGCACCTCGGCAACAGAGGAGCGGGAAACACCGGTTGGCAAGGTGATTACAAAGGCAGGCCGATGCTGTTCGCGCATCGCGACGGAGTATCGCTTGCTTTGGCTTCGTCGGTGCCCTGGATAGGGAGATCGGTCGGCTTTGTCGGTTACTCCGACGGCTGGCAGGATCTGTTTCAGCATAAGTCAATGAACTGGCAGTTTGAACGGGCCGAAAACGGGAACATCGCGCTTACCGCCGAAATCGACTGGCAGGCGGAACAGGGAAGCTCTTTCACGCTGGCAATAGGATTCGGCACTAACCCGGCGGAAGCAGGACTTCGGGCGGTGGCCAGCTTGAACGATGGATTCGATAAGTTGAAGTCGGAGTACATGCAGAGTTGGCGTTCGTATCACAAACGGCTGGGCCCGTCTGCGTCTACGTCGGGTGCCAAACGCAATATGGAGACGGTAAGTGCAACGGTGCTGAGGATTCACGAAGCGAAGCGGTTCCCGGGCGGTATGATTGCAAGTCTGTCGATACCCTGGGGATTCAACAAGGGAGACGATGACCTTGGCGGCTATCACCTTGTCTGGCCGAGGGATCTTGTCGAATCAGCGTGCGGTCTTCTGGCTGTAGGCGCCGATCTCGACGCCCGTCGGTCGCTGGAATTTCTCAGGGCGACACAGGAATCCGATGGTCACTGGCCTCAGAATATGTGGCTCGACGGATCTTCCTACTGGTCCGGCTCCCAGATGGATGAAACCGCCTTCCCGATTCTGCTGGTCGATCTGGCGATGCGGGAAAAAGCGCTGACGGCCGCTGAGGCGGAGAGATACTGGCCGATGATCCGGCGGGCGGCCCAATATATCGTTCGAAACGGGCCGGTGACCCAGCAGGATCGATGGGAGGAGGACCCGGGATTCTCCCCGTTTACTCTGGCTGTTGAGATCTCCGCATTGCTCGCAGCGGCGGACCTTGCCGATACGAATCACGAACCTTCCGTCGGAACCTATCTTCGAGAAACCGCCGATGCCTGGAATTCCCAGGTGGAGCGATGGACCTACGTCACCGGATCGGATCTTGCCCGACAGCTCTCGGTCGACGGATACTACGTGAGGATAGCGCCACCGGAGACGGCTGATGGATCTTCGCCGGTGCACGGTTTCGTACCGATCAAGAACCGTCCGCTCGGTGTGGACGTTCAGGAGGCGGCCGAGATTATCAGCCCCGACGCCCTGGCGTTAGTACGATTCGGTCTCAGATCGGCCAATGATCCGAGAATACGGAATACGGTGAAAGTGATCGATGCGTTGCTGAAAGTCGAGACCCCGGTCGGACCGGTGTGGCGAAGATACAATGACGACGGTTACGGGGAGCATGAAGATGGAAGTCCGTTCGACGGCTCCGGCACCGGACGAGCCTGGCCCTTATTGGCCGGGGAGCGCGGACACTATTGCCTCGCGGCCGGCAATACAGGGGAAGCGACGCAGCTGTTGAATGTGATGGAGGGATTCTCAGGTCCTACCGGGCTCATTCCCGAGCAGGTCTGGGAATCGCCCGATATTCCCTCACGGGAATTGAAATTCGGACACCCCTCTGGATCAGCCATGCCACTGGTCTGGGCACATGCGGAATACCTCAAGTTGAAGCGGTCCCTGAGGGACGGAAAGGTCTTCGACATGCCGCCACAACCGGTGCAACGGTACCAGGTCGACAACGTGATTTCGCGCCTGACAATCTGGAGATTCAATCATAAATGCCGGGCGATTCCCTCGGGGAATACCCTTCGCATCGAGTCGCTTGCACCATCTGTCGTACACTGGAGTGATGATGGGTGGAAGTCCGTTCATGATTCAAAAAGTCGCGATACGGGAATCGGGATCCATGTCGTGGATCTGAGCGTTGACAAATTGGCTGCGGGAAGAGAGATAGACTTTACATTCTACTGGCCCGAAGCGGATTCGTGGGAACAGGTCGACTATTCGGTACGCATAAGCGAGAGTCGTTCGTGACCTCGGTACCTACAGAATCGCCAGACTGACGCCTCCGTTCACGACTGTCCGCTCGGTCTGGTCACCGTAGAGATTCTGGTAAATCGGGATCTGGACATTCAGCAGGAAATTCATCGACGGAACTACCGGAAGTCTTACGCCCGGCGAAAAATAGGTCACCGCCCCGCCGGTGTTTTCCACAGGATCGCCGGCTTCCCTGTCGCTCCTTGCCGATCGGCCGTTCAGTTGAGCCGAAAGGGTGATGCGCTTTGATACATTGTACAAGAGCCCGAGATTGTACAGGGCGGCGTTACCGTAATGATACTCGTGACTGTTCGTTCCCATGCGCTTATAGTAGAAGCTGGTGAAGATGGTCGTCGTGCTTGAGGTGCGACTTACCGAGAGTCCGGTCTGCCAGTCGTAGCTTCCGGTTCCTGCCTGCAGATGCTCGTCGAGTCTCTCCCCGTCGCGCTTGATGTTATTGTTTCCGGTAGGCACCTTCAGGGCGAATGCAAGCCCCGCTGCGAAGGCATGATCCGAGGCGTATCCGAACGGCTCTGTCCAGACCGCTGACATTTGCATATCTCCGAGGCCGGCAGTATGCTGACGACTTGAGCCTTCCTGATCCGACGCCCGATTGGACTTGAATGACATCGGCAATTCTGCCGCCACCGACAGCTGGTCGGTTATTCCGTAGCTCAGCCGGAGCTTTGGTTGAAACTCTTTCTGCGACTCTGAGCCGATTCCTTCGTCCGGCGCAAGAGCGTTGGACTTGGAAAGGTATGTGGTCTGGAGATTCAATCGGAATTCGTGCGGCTGCACCAGCAGCGGGAGATTCGGCTGATCCTGCTTTGATTCCTTCTGCAGCGGACAGAAGAGATTATCTCCGCACTGACAGACTGAGCAGGCCAGCGCGCTTTCGCCCAAGAGTACCGTTACGATCAAAACAATGAAAATAGCTGCTCGTTTGCGCATGACAGGATCCTTATGGCTTTCAGGGTGGACAGTCCGTGTACTCATGGCAACAAGTGTCGCATTCGTATGTTCCGGGGATTCACGCCCACTATCAGACATGAAGAATTCTTGGTTTTGCAAACAACAAGGAGACCGGCACACAGCCAGTCTCCTTTAAGCTCTATTCCGCGTCTATTGCAACGGGGAAGGCGTCATCTTTCGATTAGTAGGACCTGCGGTAGTTGTTCCCACCGTTGCGATTGCCACTCTCGGTCTTCGGCTTCGCTTCGTTTACCTTCAGCGGGCGTCCGTTCAGTTCCTGGTCGTTGAGACCATTGATGGCCGCAATCGCCTCGCTCTTGGTGGACATTTCGACAAATGCGAATCCTCTCGGCTCGCCGCTGTATTTGTCGGTAATGATGTTAACTGTCGAGACCTCACCATAACCCTCAAAGGCCTGGCGTAATTGATTTTCTGTCGTATCGAACGACAAGTTTCCGATGTAGATGTTCATTCTACACTCCCAATTTGCTCGTCCCGAGCTATCCGGGTCACTGTGGACTCGAACTTTGCGGAACAAGTAGTATTGTGCGCACAATTGCGCGTTTAATTCGAGATTACGATTTAGCGGAGAGTTGTAGATTAAAACAAGACTACGATAAGGTTCGAACTCAAATCAATGTTTCGCACTAAGTATAGTCACTGTATCGGCAGAAACCTACGAATATTTTTGAGTTAAATGGTCTATTTTTGAACCTGTCCCGATCTCCTGGGGACCGTCGGCCGGCGGGCAGTTCTTCCCAATCAGAGCTATGCCCATGCCCGACAGCGCTTAACGCTCCATTGTCCAGTTTTGGATAACTACAATGGTTCCCGCGTCCTGGGCATCCTTATTGACATCGAGGAGAAATCGTTGACCATCCCTACTCTTGCAGTACCGGAATTGAGGATACCCGTTTGTGTTGTAACGATGCGTAAAGAGTTTGACCGGATTGCCGGCCTTGAACACCCCGGTCGTGTTGACCGGAACCGCTATTAGATCGTCCTGATTCCAGTAGTACAGCTCTTTGCCATCCGCCCGCCACTGAGGATATGTCCCGCCGCCGGTTGAGATCTGCCACTTGGCGCCTCCCCCTTCGAGCTTTCGAACGTATACATTCCGTTCACCGGATTCACTGCTCATATAAGCCATATACAGACCGTTTGGCGAAACCTGGGCATAGGTTTCTGTGAAGTCGCTTGACGAAATAACGGTGATACCGGCGCTGTCCGGAAGTTCGACCGACGCCAGCTTCCACGGGGTGCCGAACAACGTAAAAATCAGTCGTTTCCCGTCCGGTGTGATGCAGTTTGGCCCGACACTGGTGCTATCGCCGGTCGGAACCAGAGCCGCATCGCTCAATCCATCGATCCCTTTCCTGAATATTTGCCAACCGGCCCCGACAGATTGGGCGTAAAACACCGACTTGCCGTCAGGCGACCACACCGGCCATTCTTCATTCGTCGGATTGAAAGTCAGCCGTGTTGGGACATTTCGTTCGATATCATAAAGCCAGATATCGTCGGTTCCTGTCTTACTGTCCTGGGCAACATAGGCAAGCTTGGATTCATCGGGAGAAAGCGCGATATCACTGTAGCTTTCCGGTTTACCCAGTTTGCCCAGCTCCTTTCCCTGGCGGTCGACCCACACAAGTTCGCTCGCGGCCGCTACCTTGTTGCTCTCGTACAGAAGTGTACCATTGTCGCTCGAGCAAAACACGGGGGCGTTTTGATCGAATGAAACATGTTGAGCAATAGGTCGAGGGTCGCCGGTGACCTCCAACTTGGCGGCGTCGAACGGCATAGCCATCAGATTGTTGTCCTGCTCGAACAGGAGATATCCTTCTGAGGAATACTCGATCCGTTCCTCCCGATTGAGCAGATAAACTGTCTTCTTCTGCTTTGTTTTCAGCGAGCCGACTATTACCTTCATTACCCCCTTGCCGGTGGAATCTGAGGAACTGGCAACAAAGAGGAAGTGATCGCCGTCCGGCAGGAACCAGGGCCACGCATAGTATTTGTCCCCGCTGGAGGTATCGAGTACCGTCGCCGTTGTGACTGCCCCTCCTTCTGCTGAGACCATGCGCAAGGGGGCTCCGATATTTCCATCAAAGATGATCTTGCCGCCGCGCCCCCAACTGCAGTCGGAACCTGAAGGTCCTTCGCATACCAGTTGGGTCTGCCCACCTCTGACCGGGACTTTCATGAGTTTTCTGCCAACAAAGAAAATGAGATATTTGCTGTCGGGTGACCAGTAATGTCGGCGCGCCCCTTCAGTCCCCAGCAATGGATATGCCTTGAGCGAACTGAGCGGTCTGATCCAGATATAGTCATGACCGGTGGAATCCTCGCCGTGAAACGCGACCATCTTCCCGTCAGGAGATAATCTCGGCCAATTGATGTTTTTGAGTTTCTGCTCTGTGGTCAGGGCGAATCGCACCACTGGCCTGTCCGGCGGCTTCTGAGAGAGCAGTACGTATCCCATATACAGGGAAGCGAGTATTCCGATCACGGCGATACCCCATCCGAGGCGAAGGTGCAGGCGCCGCTTTACCGAGAGGTGAACCGGTATACCGGCCTGCGAGCCGGACTGGGAGATCCACCGGAGTTCGTCGGACAGATCACGCGCCGATTGCCAGCGCTTGTTAGGATCCTTGTTAAGGCACTTCCTGACCAGCCGATCCAGCGCCGGGGGAGAGAGCGGCTTGACCTGTGTGATTGAGGGCGGCTCTCGCTCCATGATGGCCGCGATGAGACTGGCCTGGCTCTTGCCTTCAAACGCTTTTTGCCCCGTTATCATTTCGTGGAGCATCGCTCCAAATGCGAATATGTCGCTACGGGTGTCCGCTTCCTGACCCTCAAGCTGTTCTGGCGACATATATTGAATCGTGCCGATTATCGTCCCGGCTCCTGTAAGCGGAGTGGACGTCATGGTGATATCAGTTAGTCCTTCAACCCGGCCCTCAGATACCTGAAACTTGGCCAACCCGAAATCAAGCAGTTTGGCGCCCTCGGAAGTCAGGATCACGTTCGCCGGCTTCAGGTCCCGATGGATCAACGACTGGCGGTGAGCATGATCCAGCGCGTCTGCGACCTGAGAGGCAATTCTCAAGATTTCGTCCAGTTCGAGCGGCCCCCGTTTCATTCTCTCGGCCAGGGTCTCGCCTTCCAGGTATTCCATCACCAGAAAGTCGATACCGTCCTGGTGGCCGACGTCGTAAAGGATGCAGATATTCGGATGATTCAGGCTGGAGATAGTCTTGGCTTCGCGCTGGAATCTTGCCCGCAGATCGGCGTTCATCGAAGTTTGCGCAGGTAAGACTTTGATTGCGACGATGCGATCGAGACGGGTGTCTTTGGCCTGATAGACCTCACCCATCCCGCCTGCTCCGGCGGGAGCGATTATTTCATATGGACCTAACTTGGACCCGGACTCAAGGGGCATTGGCGCCTGCAGTGCTAAATGTTCGAGTGGTTATGCACGACTTACTTCACCATTATAGGTAAATTTTATCTATTATCCTACAACAATCCGTTGATATGTTTCAGACCGTTCGCCTGTCCGCATAATTGGCTGTCTCACAGCGAATAATGAAAATAGGGAAGGGTTACTTTCAGGCCTTGTCCGGCAAGGCGGAAGTTGAGTCAGTGGCTTGTGGTGATTGGTGGTGGCGTCGTCGCCGAATCCGTTCGGCCAGATAGATGATTCCGAAAGCAACGAAACCACCCAAATAAACGCCCGTTAGCGGCCCGCGAAAGTTAGAGTTCGCGTCGTAATCGAAGTGCTGGTGGAGCCAGTTGCCGGGGAAAAAGCCGCCGGTCACTGACAGAAGCACAAAGACACTTCCCATGATAATCATCTGTTTCATGGTCCAGTGCCGTTCGATATAGTCTGCCCACTCTCTTATTCCGATAATCGCCAGAGGGATTACAATTGCAAATGGGGGAAAGAGGATACGTGTCTCACGGACATAGGACGCTGCTATCGTCAAGGCCACGGTCGACGGAAGTGTGATCAGGAATCCGATAATCAGGAGCCTGCGATATGGTATAGAACGGTCGCGTACAGTCTTGAAAAGCCCGGAGATCGAAAGCACCCAGAGATAACCGAAGGCAATAACAATTGAGCAGAAAGAATCTACCGTGCGTTTGAGATTCTCAAAATTGTATTTGGCCAGGAAGGTGAATCGCTGGACATCCTGCGGCTCCGCTACCGAAATTCTGTAGGCTCCGGCAATGAGCACCGGCAGAATCAGACTCGCAATCAGCCGGACCGGTCCGAACTCACGCCTGATCCACCAGATACCCAGAAGCACGACCGGAATGAAAACGGCGTTCTGTTCGCGGGCGATGATGGCGAGTGCGATACAGAGTCCCGATATGATCGGTTGCTTGCGCAGCAACGATAGCAGAGAGAAAACGATAAAGAGATAACCCCAGAAATCGTCCCAGGTATGGGTCGGAGCGTAATGTGCGCCAAGGATGGGGTATGCCGTGTACAACATAACCAGACCAATCAGTGCCCAGAAGCGATCGAAGTTGAGCCGCTTCAAGTAGGCAAAGAGCACCAGTCCGAGAATGAGAGCCAGCGTAAATTGAATCGAGAAGAAAGACTCCTTGACCGGTAGCGAAGTTAGATTGTGCAGCCACAATGTCGCCTGGCTCTGGAACGGTCGGATGTCGTACGGGTAGACGGTCAGGTGCATGTCGAGTTTCTGGATCCAGATATCTTCACCCAAACGCATCGGCGACCAAAATCCCCGCTTCGTATGCATGACGTAGGAAAGGAAAACGCCAAGGGCGGAGATCAGAAACGGTGTGCTATATTCTCTTAGGAATTTCCTCACGATAGCGACTTACCTCCCGAGTGTTCGGATTCTGCCGCTATGATAGGTGGGACCCGCCACTGCGTCAACGGAAAACGCAGAGTGTGAGGACCGGAGATCATATGAAAGATCGTCTCCGGCTCGAAACTTATGATCTGCCAATAGCGTACGAAGAGTTGTTGTGCGCAACAAATTGATCGATCGACCGAAACGGGCAGACAGGAAGGAAACTGTGAAACGAATACTACCGCTTTTTGTGGCTGTATTGTCTGTTTTTATCTTAACTCGTAGCCAGACCGGAGCAGCGAACGACGATCTTCAAACCGATTCACTGGGCAGGGCTTTTGTGGCGGGAGTGAATTCGACGTCTCCGGAGGAACGACGGAACATAGTCAAGCGCATTTATGCGCAGACCACGGTGACCGAGCTGGGTGAAGATCGTTTGACCGGTCTTTTTCGCCAAATGTTCGACAATTACGGCAAACTGACCTACCATCATACGGAGATCATCGGTAGCAGCTTGCACGTATTCGCCAGAGCAGAGACGAACAATCAGTGGCACGATTTCCAATTCCGTCTCAACTCGGGAAATCAGCTGAGGCTTCGGCAACTGGCGTTTATAGCCGATGTCGCGGAGCCAGTCTATCTCCCGAACGGAGGAATCACAAGCCCCTTCACGCTTCAATGGCTTAACAATTACATAGACAAGCTCGTGCAAGAGAATGATCTCGCAGCGAGTGTGCTGATTGCCAAAGGAGATTCAATCATTTTCGAGCGCTATGTCGGCTACGCCGACGCGGCAAGGAAACGCAGGATCGGCCCTTCTACTCGCATGAATCTTGGTTCAGGCAACAAGATATTCACGGCTATTTCCGTCATGCAGCTCCGAGACGAAGGAAAGTTGAAGTTAACGGATACGTTGTATCAATACTTCCCGGACTTTCCCGACAAGAGGTTTGCAGCCTCCGCCACTATTCAGAATCTGTTGACTCATACGTCGGGGCTGCGCGATTACTGGGATAACAACTATGAGAAGAAGTGGGGTCACGTTACGAAACTGGAGCAAGTTCTGCCGTTCGTATACGATGACAGTATCGCCTTTGTGCCAGGAACGCAATTCCAGTACAGCAATTCCGGTTTCATTATGGCCGGTCTTATCGTCGAGAAAGTATCCGGAGAAGACTACTTTGATTATGTACGGGAACACATCTTTAAACCGTTTGGTATGTCGAATACCGATTCCTTTGATATGGACAACGGAGACACTACGCTGGCCGATGGTCTTTCGAAATCAGATTCCGGCTGGACGAACGCTCGACACGGCCGGCGAGGTACTTCGGCCGGCGGTGGCTTCTCGACTCCCCGTGATATGCTCAAGTTTTCTCGCGGCTTGAATGAAGGTAATGTCCTGGCCCCCTCAACCTTGAAGGAAATGACCGAGGTGAGAACAGGTGATCTCAAAAGCCCGTTTCCGTATGGATACGGCCTTATGCTGAATCTGAAGGACACCCGGCTTCGTTCATTCGGCCATGAGGGGATCGCCCCGGGGGTGAACTTTGCCTTTCAATATTATCCGGCACAGGATCTTACCTTTGTCATCTTCTGTAATCAGGACAACGGAGCATACGACGATTTGAGAAAGAATATCACCAAGCTGATAACCGGAGACCGCTGAGGCCCGCAGGACACAAAGTGGCCATTCCCAATCTTGAGATTAGGCGGGCTGTCAATCCGGCCACCCGGGGGCTTGATGGACTATTCATGGACAAAAATAATCCAGTCGACCGAGCCAACCGACACGTATATAAACTACGGTACATAATGCGGACGCGCGTGACCTGTCGTACGCCCAATCTTAGTTTTGATACCGCAGAGCTGTTACTACAAACTTAAAGGATTGGACATCCGCATGAGCCACTCAAAGGACCAGGCCGCCATTGACCGTGTCACCGAAGCTTCCGTCACCGCCGATCTCTCAAAATTTCAGCATCCCAACACCTGGAAAGGTGTCTGGCAAATCATCAATTCATTCGTTCCCTATATTGCTCTCTGGTGGCTTGCCGTTATCAGTCTGCAATATTCCTACTGGCTCACCATACCGATCATGATTCTGGCCTCCGGATTCCTGATCAGGATATTTATCATTTTTCACGACTGTGGTCACGGGTCGTTTTTTCGGTCCAAGTTGGCCAATCGGATAGTCGGAACGATCAGTGGGATCCTGACCTTTACTCCGTACGATTACTGGCGAAGTGCCCATGCCAAACACCACGCAACATCGGCAAATCTCGACAAGCGGGGTTTCGGCGATGTCTGGATGATGACGGTTGAAGAATACCGCAAAGCTTCGCGCTCCAAAAGGTGGCAGTACCGACTCTATCGTAATCCGTTTGTTATGTTCGGTCTCGGCCCACTCTTTATCTTTCTGGTCACTCACCGAATTGTCCGCAGGAAGGCCAATCGCCAGGAGCGCGTCAGTGTCTATTTGACCAATCTTTCAATTGCCGCGATCGCAGCCGCCCTGATTTGGGGAGTCGGTTTAAAGGCGTATCTTCTTGTTCAGCTTCCAATCATGTTCTGTACTCTGATGGCGGGGATCTGGTTGTTTTACGTTCAGCACCAGTTCGATGGAGTCTACTGGGCTCGGGCCGAAGAGTGGGACTATTTCAGGGCTTCCGTTCTGGGTGGCTCGTATTACCGGCTGCCGGCTATTCTCAATTGGTTTACCGGGAATATCGGATATCATCATGTGCATCATCTGAATTCGAGAATTCCAAACTATAATCTCCCAAAGTGCCACAAGAAGATCCCTGTCTTTGATGAAACACCAACCTTTGGTTTCTGGTCCAGTTTCAGGTCTCTTCGGTTCAGACTTTGGGACGAAGATTCAGGTGCGTTGGTCAGCTTTCGGGCGCTCAAGAAATCAAGTGGACGGTTTGACGAGGACCAACTGGCTACATCGGCCCCTTCGGAAAATGCTGAGTGATGCGGTCGCGCACCGTCAATTCGGTCCCCTTGCAAGATCCTCACTGACAGCGACTTAACCTGACCGGACACGCTCCCCATCTTTCCTTCATACCTCGCTTGCAATATAGACAAAGATATCTATATATTGTAAGGTAAGCAGGATTCTCAGGTAGTCATACCTCGATAGGTCTTTTCAACAAAGCTCCGGGCAGACCGTCAAGCTTCGAGGAATTCTACAGGTCTCACCCGGCAGCCTCAAAGTCGGGAGGTTCGTTGTGAAGTCATGTATTAGATCATCAGTATTGTTGATAGGGGTGCTCACGGTCTCACTGGTTGTGACAACATGTTCGAAGAATGGTGTCGGCGACGACGAAGTGATCGACGATGGAACGGCGCCGAAGACGGTATCCGATCTGGCAGTATCCAGCTTCTCCGATACCTCGGTAACTCTCACCTGGACGGCAACCGGTGATGATTCCACGATCGGCACGGCCGCGAACTATGATCTGAGAATGGCCTCAGCGATGATTCACTGGGGGAATTTCGATTCCGCCTCGGTGGTTCCGGGCCTGCCCGGTCCGAAACCGTCCGGTGAGTCGGAAGAATTCGAAATCAGGGGTCTTGAAACCGACAGCACATACTATTTTGCACTGCGCGTATCCGATGAAAACGGCAATTACGAAGGAGTTTCGAACTGCGTCGAAGCGACCTGCTACAACGACTATATCGTAAATATGCCCGACACATCCTTGAAGGCGGCTGTTCGGGAGCAAATCGGCAAGCCTGCCGGCGATATCATGAAGTCCGACCTCTATGGAATGTACGATCTGCTTGCCTCGGATCGATCGATTGCCGATCTCACCGGTCTCGAGTGTTGTGCGAATCTGTCGGTGCTTGACATCACCAACAACTCGGTCACGGACCTCACTCCGATAAGTGGTCTGAACACACTGTTGCAGTTGCGGTTCGGGGGAAACAGCGTTTCCGACATAACGCCGCTTGCGGGACTCACCAAACTCAACTCGCTGCAAATGTGGTCAAACCAAATCTCTGACATATCGACTGTGAGTGCCATGACTCATCTTACTATTCTCTACATTTACAACAATCAGATAACCAACCTGACCCCACTGGGGAGTCTGACTGATCTTCACTGGCTTAGCCTGAAAAATAATCAGATTGGTGATATCGCTCCATTGAGCAGTTTGACGAACCTAACCGAGCTGGATCTCTCGTACAACGCGATTGTCGATATCTCTTCACTCTCGAACCTTACCTACCTTGGGTACCTCGATCTTGGATACAACCGGATCAGAGACATAGGTCCGCTCGTAGCCAATTCCGGAATTGGGTCAGGAGACGTCATCTCCCTCTTCCTCGATCCGCTTGAGCATGAATCGATTATATCTCATATCCCAGCACTTCGGGCGAGGGGAGCGACTGTGCAATGGGTCGACAATACGATAGTCCCCGGATCGGTGACGGATCTATCGATTGAGTCGACTACCGCCAGCACGGTCACACTGACATGGTCCGCGCCCGGTGAAGACTTCTTCGAGGGAACCGCATATCGCTACGAAATCAGATACTCAAAGAACGAGTCCGACATACAATCGTGGTCGGGCGGTCAGACGGTTAGCAGTCCACCCGACCCCGACACAGCCGGGACAGTGCAGAGCGTCGTTGTCTCCGGTCTTATGGAGGATACGCTATACTACTTCGGCCTTCGGACCCAGGACAATTCCGAGAACTGGTCGACCGTATCGAATATTGCCTGGGGGCGTCCCTATCAGGATGTGGTCGTGACCTTCAGCGATGCCGCCCTGGAAGGCGCAATCCGGGATGCCATCGCCAAGCCGAGCGGAGATATTTATAAGTCCGAACTCGGTACGCTCGACTCGCTAATTGCTGAAGACGAAGGGATATCGGATCTTGCCGGCATCGAGTACTGCATCAATCTATCAAAACTCAACCTGATCGACAACAACATCACCGATATCACGCCGCTCGCGCAACTTGTTGGCCTTCGCGACGTCAATCTCCAGGGAAATAATGTCTCGGACATAACGCCACTTTCCGGACTCAACAGTCTGTGGATTCTGCAATTGACCGGCAATCCCGTGGGAGATCTCGACCCACTGGCGAGCCTTGGTAACATGTGGTTCCTGTCCGTCAATTTCGCGGGACTTACTGATATTCAGGCGATCGCCTCGATGCCGAAAATCGAATACCTGTTTGTAATCGGCAACAATATTTCCGACCTAACGCCACTGACCAATTGTCCGTTGCTCAATACGGTCTATGCGGATAACAACCCAATCTCCGATATTTCGGCTCTCAGCAATCTGGTGCTTCTTACGAATGTCTGGCTGCGAAACGACCTGATACAAGACATCAGTCCGCTCGTGAACAATGTCGGTATCGGTTCGGGCGATCAGGTCGGGTTGTCCAACAATCCGTTGTCGACCGAGTCGATTAATACTTATATTCCTGCGCTTGAAGCAAGAGGAGTCGTCGTAACGTATTAGTGATGGACCCGGGTGAGCTTCAGTGCGCAGGGCAGGATCGTGGCAAGTGAATCGAACGAGAAGAGTGAGGTTGCAGTGAAATCAAACGGCAAGCTTCAGATCGTATTGGCGATTGCGACAGGCCTGATTATATTCGTCGCCTCGGTGATTCTCCCGAAGTATATTGTGAGCGATACCATCCCTAGGCTGCTTACGACTCAAGCAACGGAGCTTGTGCTTGCTTTCCTCGCAATACTTTTGCTGGGTAAAGGGAAATTTGCCCAATATGGCTTTCGACTTCAGATGGACCGGCTGACACCATCGGGCGGAATCGTCCCATGGATTCTTCTCGGTCTCGCGGCGTTAACTGTGGGAGCCTTGGCATCGATAACCATGATGGCAACCGGCGCAACCGGCAATCCGATCATAAAACAACTCAGCTTTCCTCAAGTGATACTTTTCGTATTTTTGTTCTCCAGTACGATCGAAGAGATCTTCACGCGGGGCTTTATCCAGAGTCATCTTGCTGCTTCTCTCGACAGTTCCGTACGCGTGCCGCTGCTTCGAGTGGATCGTCCGACTTTCATCAGCGCTCTCTTTTTCGCCGGCATGCACCTCGTGCTCGTGACGCACCAGACAGACGTAAAGACGATCGTTATTATCCTTCTGTTCACCTTTTCACTTGGCCTGATCGCAGGGCATGTGAGAGCCAGAACCGGGAGTTTGATTCCGGCAATCGGCGCTCACATGCTGGGTAATATTGGCGGCATGGTCGGCGGCATCCTATATGTCCTGTTCACCGTCGTCACCGGCGGCAAGTTGCCGACCATGTAGGGCTTAACTGCAGCGAAGCGGCACTACAATGAATATCTGATGAGAACCTCAATACACATTGAGGTTCTCTCCATTCAAGCCGATCTGACGCTCAATTTCCGAATCCCTGCAAACAACAGCAGCATGATTCCGAACGTGCACACTATGGTTGCGCCGGGAGGAGTATCGAGGTAGAAGGAACCTATTAATCCGACCGCCGCGCCAACCAGGCCGAAAAGCCAGCCGAACGCGAGATGCCCTGAAACACCCTTTACCGTCAGCACCGCGAAGACCGAAGGAACCACGAGGAAGATGAACACAAGCAAAACGCCGCAGATCTTGACCGAACTGGTGACGATAATTCCGAAGGATGCGTAGAAGAGAATCTCCCAGGCGAGGGCATGCTTCGGGGGGGCGCCGTGATTAAAGGTAAGGGCGGCAAATTTGGAGAAGTAGACCCAATGCAGCAAGCCGACCAGTGAATAGACGATAGCAGTTTTGATGACAATCGCCGGAGTCACGGTAAGGATGCTGCCGATCAGAAGATGTTTGATATGCTCCGCACCTTCAGGCGCGTGACTGACGGCCATGATCGCCGCCGCCGAACTCACCGCATACACGATGCCGATGATTGCCTCTTGTGGGACCTTGCCTTCCACTCCCCGACTGATCGCAAACAATACGGCCCCGAGTATGGCAAAACCGAGGGAAAACAAGTATGCCGTATTGCCGTTGAGGTCAAATCCAAGCAGGAAAGCAAGGGTTGTTCCAAGAGCTGCTACCTGGGCGAGGGAGAGGTCGACAAAAATGATTCCTCTCTTTATAACGTGAAGTCCGAAATAGACATGGATGCCGACGAGCACCACGCAGGCAAGAAACGGCCAGAGCATCAGATCGAACATTGCGCTCATTTTTCCGCCCCGAGTAGCGCCTCAACGTTTCCGCGCAGCCACTCAATGTAGGTTTCGTTCTTGTTGCGTCCTCCAATCGAGGGGTAGAGTGTTACCACTTTGGCCCCTGTCTCGGAGGCTATTTTATTGGGTATGCGGGGATCAAAGTACGGTTCCATGGCGATTGCCTTGATCCGATCTTCCCTGACCAGCTGTATCACTTCCGCGATGTGCGAAGGGGATGGCGCCACACCAGGATACTTCTCGATGAACCCGGGCAGTGTGATCCCGAAGTAAGCGGCAAAATATGGCCATGAGTTGTGATACGTCACCATTTGGGTACCTTTTAACGGCACGGCCATCTCTTTGATTGCGGGAAGTTGAGCGTCAAGATCATTCAGGAACTTGTCTCTGTTGCGGCTGTAAGTCTCGGCATTCTGCGGATCAGCATTGGAGAGACCTTCGAGGATCGCTTCAGTGATCGGTGCGACGTTGTCGGGGCTGAGCCAATAATGCGGATTGCCGAACCTGTGGAGATCACCGTAGGATGCATCTGCCTTAAAAGTAGGGACTTCCATCGGTTTGATATACTTCGAACAGTCCACCACCTTCACCTTGCTGTTGCGGGAACCGTCGACAATACGATCCATCCACATATCGAGTTCGAGTCCGACGCGGAAGACCAGATCGGCGCCTTTGAGTTTGACCATGTAGCTCGGCCGAACTTCGACATAGTGTAAATCCGCGGTCGGCTTCGCAATACTGTTAACTTCGACTAAATCCCCTCCGATCACTTTTGTGAAGTACTCAAGATCAGTCGTTGATGTCACCACCTTCACTCTGGCGGTAGCAGCCGGGGATAGAAGTGAGGCGATAAGTGTTATGAGTAGAACGATTCTTAGCATAATATTCACCTAAAAGCTATGAGGTTTGTGAGGGCCGAGCGAAAAGACCAACTGAAGCGTCGCCGTCCAGTATCCAGACGAAGTATTCGGTTTCGTCCAGCTTCCGACCAATCGAACTACGCTCGTTTCCTCGACGGGAGAGAAGCCGACAAATCCACCGGCCCGCCAGACATGCTCATCGCTGTTCAGTTTCTTCTGAGTGTATTCGTATATGGAACCAGCGTTGTACTTTTGATGAAACTGGTAATCGAAAAAGGCATACCCGCCGTACGAATCAGTCGCTGCACCATCGAGCGCCTCGCGATGATTCCCAAGTCCTTCCCCCTGAACGGTCAGTGAGGTGTTCCGATCGGGCTTCCACTTGTATTTGAAATCGATGCCATACACCGTGGCCCTCAAACGTTCCGGCTGATCGTAGTATGACGTCACGATCGATGCTCCGGCGGTGAACTCACTGTAGTCGGAAACGGCGCCGGAGGTCGTAAGGCGTCCGAAGAAACCGGGCTTGACGGCTGCCGCCGAGTCGTCTCCTTCGTCCGAAGGTGCCGCTTCAGCCTCCTCCCCTTCGAGAGCATTCCCTTTCAGCACGGCTCCCATGATTTCGGTGTACCAGTTGCCGGTAGGGATCATGAACGAGGCTCGCACCGCCATATCGTTCAGGCCCTCCTCACCGAAGAATTCCTCGTGGGGGAGAGGCAGATAGATGAAGGAGTAGGCGTGTGGATGCGTTGGATTGAGCCGGCCGAACTCAAGCCGGTATTTTCCAACCCTCAGATTCATGCCCAAGGGCAGTCCGCGAAGAAATGTTGCGTATGCTTCCTCGATGGTTGCGTTGTTTCCCGACTCCCAGGCAAAGACGGCATCTGCCCGGGAGTACGGGTTGAGGTAGCCGGTTGTCATCAACTCTATATTGGGAGACTGCAGATTGAACTCTTTCGATTCGGTCGGTCTGCTGGGGTCATCGTGACTGAACGCTCGAACGTCCCCGATCAACGATATGTCGGGATTGAGGGTCGTTTGCGCGCGGACGACAGCCGCCAGTAACATGCTCCCGAGCAGGAGCAGGAATAGTGTCCTTGCCATAGATCGCTCCCTTCCTGAGCAGCCGGTAGCTGCTTCAGAGGTGTGATTGAATTGTAAGAATTGTGGATTAAGGGAAGATCAGGACAAGAGCGGGGGGTGCGCGGTTCAGAAAATGACCGGCGACGAAAAGTCCAGCCGAAGTTTCCTTGCCCGCTGGTTGGAACTCTTCGAACTCGGCTGCCGCTGTCGGAGCTTGAACGAAGTCATGAGGAAGGGTGAACAGCTGTCCGTGGGCGCAGATCGGACATTGACTTTCTGATTGCAGATCATTGTGATGGTGGACCGAGATAAGAAGAAAGGAGAGTCCGACCAGAATTGCGATGGCGACGAAGGACCAAACCCGGAATCGCTTTCGGGTTTGCTTGGGAGTCTCTTTAGTCAGTGAAATCATGTTCGCCGGCTCTGTACCTTATGATCGGGGTTTCTTACTCTCAGCAAGATGACGGGCAATTCGAATGATGTCAAGCTCATTCTGGGCATCTGACTTCTCCAATATCCGTGCGACGGAGTCAAAAATGGGCTTGACAAATCCATTATACTGTTTATCTTTCAGGTAGCCAAGAGTGCGTGTAGCGTCCTGCCGGTCCGTTCGGCACCTCCGCCGTCCACGTTAGTCAAGCATCTTCCGGAGCATCAAAACTGACGCGGAGCCGACACCTCCACCATTCCTACTATCGCCCTTATAAGCGTGCGCCCATCCGCGGCACGGGAAAGTCGGTATGCGGTCGTTTAATCGCCTTAGTCTTATCCTCTGGGGAGTTCTCTCGCTGGTCGTGTTTGCGACGTCGTCCGCAACGGGACAAGCAATCACAGCGTCGCTACGGATCGATCAATTTCCGACGCCCTATCTCAGTGACTGGGAAATCAACCCCAACCTCATTCAGGTCTCGTTGCGCAATGACTCGACCGAAGACGTGTCCGCCAAGATCGAAGTCAGGATACGCAAGGAGGGCAACGGCACGGTCGCATCCGGCTCAAGCACTTTCTTTGACCTCCCGGCCGGATCGGACCAGACGGTCCTCACGCCTGACCTGATCGACTATGAGTCTCTCGAGTACGATGCCAGTATCCGCGACATTGCTGTCCGAACCGGGCGCCTTCCGGAGGGTCAGTACTCCCTCTGTGTGACGGTGAAGGATGCTTCGGGCAACGTCCTGGTCGACGAGATCTGCCAGTTTTTCGAAATTGTTTACCCCGACCCGCCCCTCTTGATTTATCCGTTCGACGCCGATACGGTTTCGGAGCCCTATCCCGTGTTTCAATGGCAGCCGGTTGCGGCACCGTCGAATTTCCCGGTCCACTATGCCATCACGATTGCCGAAATCATCGGCAGTCAGACTCCGCTTCAGGCCCTGACCGCCACCGAATACTATCAGTACCAGGATGATAACCTGAATCAGACGAGTCTTTCCTATCCGCCCGACGCCCTTCCGCTTGAGGAAGGGAAGCGGTACGCCTGGCAGGTGCGAGCACTTGACGACAACGGATATCCACCTACTTCGAACGACGGCAAGAGTGAGATCTGGACATTCGTATATCAACTCTCCGGTTCAACTACGATCACCGAGGGAGACCAACCGGGCGTCAAGATAGTCCCGGCCGGCCAGGAGCAGAGCGGTCAGAATATCCTGAGTCAACTTAACAGCGGCACGTTCGATCAGGTCAAGGCGCAGTGGGAGAATATCAAAGCAGGCGGTGAGGTTGTCATTCCGCTGCCGGGATTGGGTGAGTTTGATGGTTTCAGCGTCCCGAATGTGGGTGTGTCGTTCGATGCCAAGGACAAAGTCATGGCGATTCGCGGCAAAACGGAACGGTACAACGAACCCAATGCCGAAGTTCTGTTGACGTTGCAGATTGACCATGGACTGAAATGCGCCCTTAGCATCAAACTCCCCACATTTTCGTTCGGCGGAGTATTTCTTGAACTCGCGTCCAACGGCAGGTTCCAACAGCTTGCCACCGACTTCGCCGTCATCGTGTTTGCAAACGACAAGTTTACACTCTCGTCGAAAGGACTCCCGTCCGGGGTCTCGGATTTCTTTGACACCCTGAGCGTGCCGGTCAGCCAGGGCATGAACTTTTATGGTGTGATAAATCTCGACCGCACCCCCTGGTTTCAAAATGTAGTCAAATTCATCGGCGTCGAGAGTAATCAAGTTGTCCTGACCGGATACGGTGGACCGGTAAGGAATCTCCTGACTAAGAAGGCGGCGAAGGAATTCGATCTTTCGCTCAGCGCTCAGTTCCCGGCCATTATCGCACCCCAGTTTCGACTCTGGCTCAAGTCGAGGCAATTCGAGTTGAAGGCTGGTGTGAAGCGGGCGCTCGCAGCATCGACAGATTCCAGCGACATCAAAACAAAGACCGACAGCACCGGTCACACCACCGCCGACACTGCGCTTGCGGCCAAATACACACCTTATGTCGAACTGAAGGAGACAATCAAGGGGAGTTTCGGTAACAACAAGGAACACTCATTCTATCGCAGTGTCGATCTCGAGAAGGAATCGACCGATTCCACCGGCAAGATCGCTTTCGAGTTCGGAACAGAGGACACCCTGCATCTTGGCATCCCCTGGCTGAATCTGCGCGATGTGAAGCTCCGCCTTGAGCCGGACAAAGAGAATCCGAAGGTGACGCTGTTCGGTGGACTCGATATAGGCGACGCCCACGTGACGGACTCGCTTTTTGTCGAAATCGGTCGCGCGGACACGACTATGAAAACAACCGTCGGCGGATCGCGCAAAAAGGAAAGCACCTACCGTCAGGCCGACTCGGTGTCCGTGACGGCAAGCGGCTCGACCAAGAAATTCTCGTTCCGAGCCAAGGCTCAACTGGCCGACAAATTCAATCTGGGAGACCTGATCAAGATCGCCCGGGCTACCCGATCGAAAGGTGAATCTTCCGAAAGCGGTCCGCAGATACCTCAAGGACTCTTCAATCTGTCGCATCTGGCCCTCGGCATCAACGGCGGAAACACCGATGAGTTCTTTTTCAGCGGTCAGACGACCCTGATGAACTCCCAAACCGCATTCCTCTTGTCGATGACCAAGGATGACCAGGGTAAGCGTCTACTAACTGTCGGTGTGAAGCCGATCGATTGGAAGCTGACACAGGCGATTCCTGCTCTCTCCAATCCTGTTCTCGACAACATTAACTTCTCCCGCGTCGGTTTTGTCATCACGAACAAGGAGTGCAATATCGAATCGGGAGATCTTGGTCCGGACACGTACGACTTCTATCAGAAGCTTTACAACAGCGACCAGTACACATTGGTGCTCAAGCCGGGGATCAATCTTGTCGCAGTCATTCCTCTGGACAACATGAGTCCCGACGATCCGCTGATCACCCTGATGAATCATTTCGGGATGGAGTCCGGCACTTTGATGCTGCAAGGCACCTTCGGAAATGCGTTCGGCCTACTTAGCGGAGAGGGTGGAGCGGCAGATCTTCTGAAGGATCTATATCTTAAGGCGTCGCTTCCGCCGATGCATCCGCCCGGATCACCGGAATGGTTCAAGTCGGGAGAGTTGGCTCTGGAAGTTACCGGACAACCCTCCGTCGGACTGGTCGGTACCATGACGGTGCAGATCAACGACGATGTCCTGGCTTTCTTCCTCGAAGGCAAAATTGAGCGGCAGGGTGCCGGTGTTGCGGTAGCCCTTGCCGGTGGGATGGAAGCCGAGAAACCGTGGGTTGCTCCGTTCGGAATTCAGTTCCTGACTCTCAACAAAGCCATCCTCAAGATCTCTTTGAACGCATACGGCAATATTGGTCTCGGCTTTGCCGGGGATCTCGTTGTCGGAGAGAAGGACATCAGCACCGCGGTTGCAGTCAGCGTCAACGCCTACACCGGCGTGCCGACCAATTTCATATTCGATGGTCAGAGCGAAACCGGCGTCGCCATGTCAGATATCGCCATGCTCCAGCAGAAGATGGCCGCCGCACGCAGTGGAGGTCAGGCGCCGATGCTGCCGATAAACCGTCTTCCCGACATGGCTCTCAAAAGCATGCACCTGAAATTCGCGCCCAAGAGTGATCCGGATCTCGGAGTAGAGGCAGGCATGGCGCTCAAAGGCGACCTCTACCTCAAGCCGAATCCGCAGGGGGAGATGGTAGATTTTGCCGCGGTTGACTGCAATGTTGGCGAAGACGGGATCTGGGCAAAGGGGCATGTCGATCAGTTCGCCGTCGGACCGCTCACCTGGCAGGATGGCATGATCGATCTGCAAGTAAAAGTCGGTGACACGCACTTCCTCATGAACGGAGAAGTCGATCTGCTCGGAAGTATGAAGTCGGTGGATCTGGCGATGACTCGTGATACCCTGTCATTCTCATCGGAAACGGAAATAGAGGGACTTTACAAATCCAAACTCAGCGCAAGCGGTGGTTTCAACCTGACCAACCCATCGTTCAACGTCCACGGCGAGTTGGAGACTGATTTCAGCAGTGAACTTGAACAGGCGTTATCGAGTGGACTTACTCAGTTTGCTGAAAAGGGAAAGGATGCCATCGACGCTTCTCTTGCCGCCTATCAGCAGGCCGAAGAACTTCACCAGCAAAAGCAGCAGGCGGTCGAAGTATTGAAACAGAAACTGTCGGCGGCAAGACAGGCTGCAAAGCCTCTTGTCGATGAAGCCAAAGCTAATCGCGATGCCGCCTACGCCAAGATGGCAGCGGCCGGACGCGCCAAGAATGCGGCCTATAGTCATTATAAGAGCATACCGGCCAGGAAGGTCGGCGAGAAAGCTTCAGCGCTGGCTGCCTATCGCTCCAGGGTGGCTGCTTATCGCCGTCAGGTCGTCGCGCACGCGAAAGCTCAGGCCAACTACTCGGTCAAACTTACGGCGTACAATGCGATTCCCGACCCCGACAACAATCCGGCACTGGTTGCCCTCAAAGGGCAGGCGGACAAACTCTGGGATAAATTGCAGGAGCAGAAGCAGAATCTGGAGCGGCTGCGGGACACTTTTGCGAAGGTTCAAGACTACGTGTCGACGGGAAAACCGCTCGTCACTATCCGAAAAGCGGAGTTCAATTCGTCGCTCGACAATTTGATTCAGGGTAAGGGTGTCGCCATGCACCTTGAAATGGACTGGCTCGGGGAGTCCAAAGAAATAAATGCTAATGTAAGTTTGAGAGATCAGCGGGAAGGGATAAAAAATATCCTGGAGGCGCTGATTCATGGATAGCTCCGAAGACTTACAATCGAAGTACCGCCGACCGGCGGGTATTCACCGATGCAAATTTGTATCCGGGCGCTCCATCCGATCACTGCTCACACTTCTGATCGCTGTTTTCTTCACAACAGGAATTTCTGCCAGCCTTGTTGCCGCCGGAGGCAAAACCGGTCTGAGCGGCGAGGCAGGGATCTACGGTGAGCGCAACAGCATCTCTGGCCGGGAGAAACGACGGCCCGACGGCGTGGGGCGTCTCTTTTTTCGACCTGTTATCACATTCGGTAACGGATCCCAGATACAATTCGATTTCGAGCTCTCCACCGAAGGAAGCAGCGCCCGCCAGGATATCAACAACTTCGGATTCAGTCCGCGATGGCGCTGGGGGGAATTATACCTCGGTGACTTCAGCCTCAGTTTCTCACCGCTGACACTCGACGGAGTTCGAGTTCGGGGAGGTGGTTTCAGCGTGCATCCGGGCAGATTGCGCCTGACCGTCCTTTCCGGTTTGAGCCAGAGGAGAGTCAGCAGCCCGGCGGCCAACCGTGCCTATCGACGAACCCTCTCGGGCGTGCAAATGGGCGTCGGACGGGAGTCCGGAACATCGTTCACGTTGAACGTTCTCACGATCAAGGACGACATATCCAGCCTCTCCGATATCCCAGTCGATACATCTGCGGCCCTCGATACGACGTCAATGATCGACTCGACCACCGGTGACACCCTTGCCAACCCGCTGTCGGTGACGCCGCAGGAGAACCTTGTCGTTTCCGCGATGACCAATTTGTCGGTGGCAAATAATCAACTGCTGCTCAAGACCGAAGTCTCCGGATCGGCAGTAACCCGGGATCGCCGCTCGGCCGTACTGGAGTCTTCAGATGTTCCCAACGTGCTCACTCATCTATTCACACCGCGGGTGAGCAGCAGTGCGGACTATGCCTACACGACAGAAGTTGAGCTCAACCGAAGAACCTTCGGACTACAAGCCGGGTATGACTACATCGGGCCGGGTTATGTTTCGCTCGGATTGGCTTCGAACATACCGGACAGACGGACCGCTCGACTGGGTTTTCGCTACCGAATGAGATCTGCGAGGCTACGTCTTAATTACCGTCGCCATTCGAACAACCTGATCGGTCAGAAAGCATCGACCACCCTTCGAAATCAGTTGACCGGCGGTTTAAGCGTGAGAGTGACCCGGTCCTGGACGATGAACTTCAACTCCGCTTACATTACGATGAACAATCATCTTTCGGACACTCTCTCCCGGGTTGACAATACGAACTACCTCTTGCGGGTCAGCCAGCTTTTCAATCCCAACCGCAGCCCATTGCTACAGACGGTGCAATTTGATTATGCGATTCAGGGAACCAACGAAAAGAACCCTGCTCGGTCGGACGCGGACCTTAAGTCGCACGAGGTCACCTTTCGACTGACCAGCAAAGTCCGGTCAGATTTCACGCTGACGCCGTCGACCAGTATGATCACGACAAAACGGGGTCAGTCGGGATGGAGTACGACCATAACTCTCGGTTTGAACGGACTTTGGACCGATCTGATACGGAGGCGTTCGGTCAACGCGAGAGCAAGCTATACCGGTCTGGCCGGGACAAAGGTAATCAGGTTCGACCTTCGGGGCGACTACCGGTTGCTTCCCCGCCTCAGCAGTCGCCTGCAGCTTCTCTCGACATTTGCGCGAACACCCGATAAGACCGATAACTACAATGAGTTCAGCGGCCGCCTGACCCTGGCGTACCATTTCGGAGAGTGAGTCGGTCGAGGGGTCTTATAATAGACTGGTCTGGTCTAAGATTTTACTTGCCTCCGACTACCGGCCCCGCTATATTCCCGCCGTTCTTCCACGGACGATTTTCCATGAGCAGCCTACCGGGCGGTTTCCTGCGAAGAACCGGGCGATCCGATCAGGAGCCGTCGCATCGCCGCATCCCAACGAGCTCCGAATCCTACTATGAAGGAAGGAAAGTCAATGTCACGCAGAGCCCAATTGGCAGTGTTGTTGCTTTTGGCAACGGTGTATGCTGGGGTTAATTTCGTCGCGTTAGCTTCTGAGCCACCCAAAGCCGATGCGGCTGCTCAGATCGCACGGGGCCGACATCTGGTCGAGCTGGGTGGTTGCGGTGATTGCCACACCCCCAAAAAGATGTCCGAAACAGGTCCGATACAGGATTCGACACTTCTACTCAGCGGTCAGCAGGCTTCTGAAAAGATTCCCGACCCGCCTGCCGGCTTGAGCATGGACGGATGGGTGGCGGCCTGCAACGGCAATTTCACCGCCTGGGTCGGTCCGTGGGGCGTTTCGTTCGCAGCCAATATTACTTCGGATCCTAAAACCGGGATAGGCAACTGGACTACGGAACAGTTTATCAGTGCGATGCGCACCGGCAAGCACCGCGGCTTCGGTCGACCGATTCTTCCGCCGATGCCCTGGCAGAATTTTGTTGCATTGACCGACGATGATCTGGCCGATATGCTGGCTTTCCTCAAGTCTACCAAACCGGTTGTCAATCAGGTCCCTGCGCCGATACCTCCGGCTCAGAAGTAGAACTTACTGCAATACCTCGAGATTATGCAACACGGGCGGTGACTTGAGCCACCGCCCGTTTGCTGTAAGTAACTCCCAAAGACTTGCGCCATCCATACTCTGTCGCCAACCAGACATCAGTTCCCTGGTTGTTGAGTGATTGACATTCCTCACGCAAAGCTGCATCCTTAGCCTCGCTTTTACCTCTTGACGGTCAGGCTGAATATGATGAGTACATCGGGCCGAAATACAAATGCTGAGGATAAGTCCGGGATCAGTTTTATCCTTCGTGCCCTCAATTCCAGAAACTACCGACTCTATTTCGGAGGGCAGGGGATATCACTGATCGGAACCTGGATGCAACGAATCGCACAGGCCTGGCTGGTCTATCGTTTGACCGATTCCGTCTTCCTGCTCGGGATTGTCGGTTTCAGTACGCAGATTCCCACTTTTCTTATGGCGCCGTTCGCCGGAGTGATCGTCGATCAGAAGGATCGCCACCGCATACTCATTATCACGCAGACATCGGCTTGTATTCAGGCGCTGATTCTGGCAGTGCTGACGCTTACCCACGTCATCCAGGTGTGGCATATAATCGTTCTGGGTGTGCTCCTCGGTCTGATCAACGGTTTCGACATGCCTTCCCGGCAATCGCTCCTCGTCGATATGATCGACCGACGTGAGGATCTCAGCAACGCAATAGCGCTCAACTCTACTATGGTGAACGGGGCAAGATTGATCGGTCCGACCATCGCCGGAATCGTGATCGGGGCTGCGGGAGAAGGAATCTGCTTCCTGTTGAATGCGATCACTTTCTTCGCCGTTATCCTGGCCCTGTTGGCGATGAGGCTGAAACGTCGGGAAATCCGAAAGACCAGGGGACAGATATTTAACGATCTCAAAGCAGGTTTCAAATACTCCTACGGCTTTCCCCCGATTCGGGCGATCCTTCTACTGTTAGCTCTCGTGAGTATCATGGGTATGCCATACACGGTTCTGATGCCCGTTTTCGCGCGGGACATTCTCAAAGGGGGACCGAACACACTGGGTTTCCTCATGGGATCGGTCGGAACGGGAGCGCTCGTCGGCGCTTTGTATCTGGCTTCGCGAAAGACTGTCGTGGGCCTGGGAAAGGTCATCACATTTGCCGCGGCCACTTTCGGCGGCGGACTGATCCTGTTCTCCTTTTCACGTCAACTTTGGGTCTCGATGGCGCTGCTGTTTTTTGTCGGTATGGGCATGATGATGCAGATGGCTTCCAGCAACACGGTGCTTCAGACGATCGTCGACGACGACAAGCGGGGGAGGGTGATGAGCTTCTATGCGATGTCGTTTTTCGGTATGGCCCCGCTGGGCAGTCTCCTTGCAGGAAGTCTCGGCAGTCGGATCGGAACGCCGGCGACCGTTATGGTGGGTGGCATAAGCTGTGTGATCGGGGCGTTGCTTTTTCTGTATCGATTGCCGTCGCTGCGCAAGCTGGTTCGCCCAATCTATATAGAGAAGGGGATCCTTCCCGAAGTCGCGGTCGGGCTCCAGGCCGCAAATTCCATAAACGAGCGCCCATAGCTGATTTCCGCCCGAATTTTCTCGACTTCCTACTCGTCAGATATCACATTTTCGGAGTGATGCAGAAAGGGCAGAAATGTTTAGTTGCATCGAGGACCGCTGTTGCCTATTATCCCGGTGGTAGAATCCATTGACCGACACCGCGCATTCGACTGTTGAACAACAAACAGATGTAGGAGGTTTGAGCTATGGGTTTCCTCACCGCCTTATGGTTGCCGATTCTTCTTTCGGCCGTATTCGTGTTCATCGTCAGTTCACTTATCCACATGTTGCTTCCCTATCATAAGAACGATTTCAAATCGGTTCCAAACGAAAGCGGTGTGATGGATGCACTGCGTCCTTTCAATATCCCGCCGGGAGACTATTTCATGCCGCGCGCATCGTCCGGCAAGGAGATGAAGGCTCCGGAGTTCGTCGAGAAGATGAAGCAGGGTCCGATCGCCATCATGACCTTCATCGAGCCGGGGCTCATGAGCATGGCGCCGAGTCTGATACTCTGGTTCGTGTACTGTCTGGCCGTCAGTTTTTTTTCCGCCTATTTGACGAGTCACGCCGTTGCCTGGGGAACATCCTATCTGATGGTCTTCCGATTCATAGGGACTTCGGCATTTATGGGGTATTCTCTGGCGCTCTGTCAGCGGTCCATCTGGTATAAGCAAAGCTGGGCAACGACTTTCAAGTCTATGTTCGACGGACTCATCTACGCGCTTGTGACAGCTGGAACTTTCGGTTGGCTCTGGCCGATGTCGTGATGTGAAAATCACGGATCGCATTCGACCTGCGAAGCGAAAAATATTTCGCACGCGGGTGAGCTTTGAACGAAAAAAAACTTGCACCCCGTTGTTGGAGAGTGTATTGTAAACTGGATGCACCTTAACGGGCTTTGGGCATCATTTCAAAGGCAGTGGGTTGATGAGATCTTTCTCTCCGCGATCCGCGCGGACTTGCGGAACAGATCTCGCACCCTTTAGATAACAGAACAACGAAATATAAGCGCCCACCACTCCGATGGCGTATTGCCGTTAATGAGTAGCGGTGTGTGCTGCAAGATTCAAGACGGGTTGGGGGAGATGGTCCGTTGAAAGTCAAGGGTGACTCTTATTGTAGCCCTGCTGTGTAGTGGCAGTAGATTGGTTTACGGGGGCTGACTTAATCTAAGCAGGTTGCACGCTTTCAATCGGTTGACACGATACTCTTTGGCTCTTGGAAAGGAGGGATGTCCTGGCAGTATTAATTGTCTAAGTGTGTTTTTCTGATTAAAAGCATTCAACCTCACATTCAGGAGCACAAAATGGGAACGAAATTATTTAGAGTGGCAGTAGCTTTCTTCGTCTTGACAAGCATGAGTTTTGCCGCTCCGAATTTCAAAACCGTCAAAGCTAACGCGTACAACGGACCGGAATTCGCCCCCGGCCAGGTTGTCGTGAAATTCAAATCGGGTATCGATACCAAGGGAATCAACGGTACCGCCGCCGCCAACAGCCTCACGATCCTCAAGTCCAGCGATCTCAGCCACTACACGCTGGTCCAGGTCCCGTCGGGCAAGTCGGTCGACGAAATGGTTGCGACCCTTAACAAGGATCCAAACGTCGAATACGCCGAGCCGAACTACATCTACCATGCCTTCATGACTCCGAACGACACGTATTACTCGCCGTACCAATGGGATCTTCCGCAGATCCACATGCCGGCCGCCTGGGATCAGTCGACCGGATCGGGAGTCGTGGTCGCCGTAATCGACTGCGGTGTGGCATACGAGAACTACGGTTCCTATGCTCAGGCGCCGGATCTTGCCGGAACCAACTTCGTCGCCGGTTACGACTTCGTGAACAACGATTCGCACCCGAATGACGACGAGGGCCACGGTACGCACGTATCAGGTACCATTGCTCAGACCACCAATAACAATCTCGGTTGCGCCGGCGTAGCCTACAACTGCAGCATTATGCCTGTGAAGGTACTCAATGCTCAGGGTAGCGGAACGCTGACCGATATCGCCGACGGTATCAACTGGGCGACCAGTCATGGTGCTAAGGTCATCAATATGAGCCTCGGTGGTCCGTCGGGCAGCAGCACGCTGCAGAGCGCGATCGTGAACGCATATAATTCCGGTGTCACGATCGTCTGTGCGGCCGGTAACGCCGGGACTTCGGCCCCGCAGTACCCGGCAGCTTATTCGCAGTGCATTTCCGTCTCGGCCGTCCGCTATGACAGAACCATTGCTTCGTATTCGAGCTATGGTTCGACTATCGACATCTGCGCTCCCGGTGGCGATGTAACTGTCGATCAGAATGGCGATGGCTACGGCGACGGTATCCTGCAGAATACTTTCGCCGCTCCGAACTATACTTCGTTCGGATACTACTTCTACGAAGGTACGTCGATGGCCTCCCCGCACGTTGCGGGTGTTGCAGCTCTGCTAATCGCGAAAGCCGGCGGCAGTCTCTCTCCGTCGCAGGTTCGTGCCGCTCTGCAGAACACGGCCGATGATCTTGGCGCTTCAGGCTGGGATCAGTACTACGGCTACGGCGAAGTGAACGCCGACGCCGCGCTGCAATCGATTAGCGGTGGCGGAAGCGCGCCGGTAGCAAACTTCAGCGGTTCACCGACCTCCGGTACGGCTCCGCTCAACGTGAGCTTTACCGATCAGTCGACCAACAGTCCTACCAGCTGGAGCTGGAATTTCGGCGACGGCGGTACATCGACCGCTCAGAATCCGTCGCACACCTACTCTTCAGCGGGGACCTACACCGTTTCGCTGACGGCTACGAACGCTTATGGTTCGAATACCAATACCAAGACCAACTATATAACCGTAACGAATCCGCAGCAGAATCCGCCGGTAGCGAACTTCTCCGGATCGCCGACCTCAGGCACGGCTCCGCTGGCGGTAAGTTTCACCGATCTGTCGAGCAATGCGCCGACCAGCTGGAGTTGGAGTTTCGGCGACGGTGGTACATCCACCGCTCAGAATCCGTCGCATACATACTCATCGGCGGGAACCTACACGGTCTCGCTGACGGCTACGAATGCTTACGGCTCGAATACCAACACCAAGACCAACTATATTTCGGTAACCAACCCGTCTTCCAACAGCATGCATGTCAGCAGTATAGTTGTTTACCGGACAACGACGCATAGACGCTGCCGTGGATACGGCTCGATTACGATTGTCGACGGTAGTGGTGCACCGCTCGCCGGAGCGACGGTATACGTGACCGCAACCGGCCCGACCGGCGGAACCGGCAGCGCGGCTACCGGATCCGATGGTACTGTCACGTTCCAGACGAGTCAGACCAGAAGGAACTGCGGTCTCGAATACTGCTTTGAGGTGACCAACGTTACCTACAGTGGATACACTTACGATCAGGCGTCCAACGCCATGACCAAAGTATGCGAGAGCGGCACGGTGTTCAGCGACAACCCGAATACGGATCAGGCTATCCAGATCGGCGGAGCGGACCTGCCGTACAGCTTTGGGCTGGATCAGAACTATCCGAACCCGTTCAACCCGACAACCCAGATCAGCTTTGAGATCCCTCAGGCTGCCCATGTCACGCTTGAGGTGTTCAACATGGCTGGTCAGAAGGTGGCGACGCTGGCCGACGAGAATATGACCGCCGGCGCTCACACCGTCACCTGGAATGCTTCAGACAATTCATCCGGCGTCTATTTGTACCGTCTGCAGGCGGGCAATCAGATCGACTCCCGGAAGATGATTCTTCTGAAGTAATTTCATAAGACATCTCTTCTCGAAGGGACAGGTGTTGCGGCATCTGTCCCTTCTTTATTTGGGCCACGGTCCGGCCTTTCCGCGAATTTGCCTCTTCCACGAATTGTATTGAAGCTGAAGTGCTCGCGTTACGTATAAAGTTCAAAGCAAATCTTCCGTCTCGCCTCTAAATGTGTATGAAAACAGTCTACGCGCACCTGTTTCGTCCGAACTATCAGATAGCCTCTCCGGGTCCGGAAACCGGCTCGGGCATGTGATCGCCTGACACATATCGCCAGGCTTTTTTTGTTGCCCGGAGAACCCTTTGCCGTTATTTGGTGCGTTGAGACGGTCTACCGGACTGCGCGGCGGATATGAGAGCGTTGACTGCTAAGTCGCGGCTATCGTCTCAGAAGGCGGAAGTGCCTGCTTTTGATTGCTTTATGGGAATGGTGGAATTGCCTCACAACCGGGCAGTTCGCGGGGAATTGGGAAATCGGGTCGGGTCAGGATCAGGTCATATTTGACCGCTTTGACCTATATTCCGGCCCCCGGACTGCCGATATACTACTCAGGTAATCCACAGTAAGTCATTGTCCTTAAAATTATTGCGGTTAACACCAAGACCGGGAAAAAAGTTGGCCTCAAGAAAGGGATATGCTGCGTGCACCTGCAAGTGGCTACATCAGTAGATTCGCCCAGTGATTCGTCCAAAAGGAAGTCCGGACGCCGGAATTTCTTCCTCTGGGCGGTCTATATCGTCTCGTTCGCCGTCCTTATCTGGTTCGTTGCAGACGGCTATTCCTATTATTCTACTGCCTACACCCTTCGTCCCCACAGCCCTGAATATCGCATATTGCGTCCGTCCGGCACACGCGGTCTCGCCTTCGGCTACGCCGGTGCGGCCATGATGATAGTGATGTTGATCTACTCCATCCGGAAACGGACCCGGCTGCTCGGAAGAAATATCTCCCTGCAGACACTGCTTAGATTCCACATCTACCTCGGTATCATCGGACCGCTGTTAATTGTGTTGCACACCTCATTCAAAGTACAGGGATTGGTTGCCGTGGCGTTCTGGTCGATGGTGGCGGTGGCCCTCAGCGGTTATTTCGGGCGGTATCTTTATCTGCAGATACCCCGTAACATCCACGGCACGGAGCTTACCTTGAACGAGCTGGACGGACTCAATTCCGAGCTTACGAACAAGTTGCGCACCCGTTTTCAGCTCGATGAATCAGCCGTAGCGAAACTTGAAGCGATCACCGACCAGTATATATCCGGCTTCCGAGGAGGAGCGTTCCGCGCCGTTTTTCTCCTGTTGGCCACCGATCTCTTTCGATTCGTTTCGCGCCGTCGGTTCATTCACAGGATTCGGATAGCCCTGCCCCTTCCGGGCAGAGAGATGCGCGAATTTTCCCGCCTCGCCTTCCAGCGAGCACACCTGCAGCGCAGAATCGCTTTGCTCGCTCAGGTGCAACAGGTCTTTCATTACTGGCACGTTATCCATAAGCCGTTTGCGATCATAATGTACCTGATCATGCTGGTGCACATAGGTGTGGCAGTCTGGACCGGGTACGGTTGGGTATGGTAAGGAGACAGATACTCATGTTGACGTTCCTGCTGTTAACCGCGGCAGGGGCCAGGGCACAGCTTTCACCCGGAAAGCTGAGCCAGGCTCACGCCTCTTTGGAGGGTGTCACTGATTGCACCAAGTGCCACAGTAACGATCGTGAACTGGCGCCCGAGAAATGTCTCTTCTGCCACGTCCGAATCAAGAACGAGCGGGAGGAGAGCAAGGGACTGCATGGACGAAAAGATTATCAGGACTGCCAGAAGTGCCATGTCGAGCACCTTGGCCGCGATGTCTCGCTTATCTATTGGAAAGGCGGCGAGAAAGCGTTCGATCACAACCTGACCGGATTCATGCTCGAAGGAAAGCATGCTTCACTCAACTGTCGTGACTGCCACCAGGCCAAGTTCATGCGCGGACTCTCGGTCGGATCGGACGAGCGGATCGATCCCGGACGGACTTACATGGGGCTACACTCCGAGTGCACGAGCTGTCATGTCGACGAACACCGGGGACAGGAAGGAGACAACTGTCTCAAGTGTCACAACCAAGTTGCGTGGAAACCGGTCGTCGGCTTCGATCACAATAGAACTGAGTTTGCGCTGACAGGAAAACACCAGGCGGTCGACTGCGTGAAATGCCATCTCCTTCAGGCCGATCGCCCGATAGGGAAAGACCTGGACTACATGAAGCTTACCGGCCTCAAATTCGAGCGGTGCACTGATTGTCACAAAGACGCTCACAATGGAAGATTGGGTCAGAACTGCACCTCTTGTCACAATACTACCGGATGGTTCAAGGTGAACACGACATCGTTCGATCATAGCAAGACGAGATACCCGCTCGAAGGGATGCATGTAACTGTAACCTGCAGCAAATGTCATGGCGAGAACCAGTCAAAGCAGGGTTTGAAATTTGCCGCGTGTACCGATTGCCATGCCGACTACCATCGCGGTCAATTCGCCGGGAGAGCCTCCAAAGGGGCATGCGAGGAATGTCATACAGTGAACGGTTTCACGCCGGCCAACTTCCTCATGTCACAGCATGATCAGACCGACTATCCGCTTCGCGGCGCCCATCGGGCCGTGCCGTGCGTTGCCTGCCACAAACAGAGCGGTGTCAGTGGTCCGGCTGCTTACAATTTTGCATTCAAGTCGACCACCTGCCTTGCCTGTCATAAAGATCCCCACCACGGTCAGGTAGATTCTCTGGTGACGGCGTCCGGATGCGAGTCATGCCACTCGGTGAACGACTGGGCTGAAATCAGCTACGATCACTCGCGGACCAAATTCCCTCTTCAAGGAAAGCATGCGCAAACCGCCTGTTTCAAGTGTCACGGTGATACGGCAGCAGCCAAGATCGATCGTTCCAATCTTAAGTTCGTCAATGTAAAGACCGCCTGTCAGTCGTGTCATGCCGATGTTCATCGGAATCAGTTTGCCTCAGGCGACGCTACCGATTGCTCGCGCTGTCACACACCCGCCGACTGGAAAGCGTCGAAATTCGACCATCAAACGGCGCGATACAAACTCGACGGTGCTCATCAGTATGTCGCATGTAACAAGTGCCATCCGACCGTCAATGACAATGCAGGAAAATTCGTAAAGTACAAGCCATTGGATACAAGTTGTGTTTCTTGCCATGGAACTACTGTCCCGGAAAGGAGGGGTTGATGAAGAGGCGATTACTTTTGTTCATAGTCCCGGCGTTGTTGCTTCTCGGAAGTATCATTGTGGGTCAGTCCAAGGTGAAGAACCCTCACGGAAATTTCAATGAGGACTGCCAGGACTGTCATACGACGTCATCGTGGATGGTTATGCGCGATACGGTCAAATTTGACCACGCCAAGACCGGCTTCGCCTTGGTCGGCGCCCATGCTTCGGCCCAGTGCATAGGATGTCATAAGAGCCCGATCTTCAGTCGAGTGGGGACAGCGTGCATTGACTGTCACGATGATCAGCATCACGGTCAGCTCGGTACCAACTGCGAGAACTGTCACTCGCCGCGCGACTGGAAGAATCGTCAGAACAATCTCGATCTGCACGCATCGCGCGGATTCGCCCTGACCGGGGCGCATGCCGTGGCCGATTGCGAAGCCTGCCATGACGGTTATTCACGCCAGGAGTACGCCGGCACGCCGGTCAACTGCTACGGCTGTCATGCCGATGCCTACAATCAAACGACCGAACCTAATCACCGCGAAGCCGGCTTCCCGACTGAATGCGAAAGCTGTCATAGAGCTGCTTCCGGAACCTGGAGAGGTGTGGATTTCATTCACCCGGCTTCGTTCCCCTTAACCGGAGGTCACCAGGGCGTCGCCTGCCAGGACTGCCATACTTCTGGATATACGAACACGAATCCTGATTGCTACTCCTGCCACAGCGCCGATTTCACTTCGACCACCGATCCTCCTCATGAATCGAATGGGTTCCCCCACGACTGCAAGCTGTGTCATACGATCGTTGCCTGGCAGCCGGCGCAATTCGATCACTCGACAACATCCTTCCCGCTTACCGGCGCCCATGTTCAGGTCAGTTGTACTTCCTGCCACTCCGGCGGTTATACTGGCACGCCGACCGACTGCTATTCCTGCCACCAAACGGATTTTGCCAACACGACTGATCCTAACCATGGGCAGTCAGGGTTCAGTCACACCTGTACCCAGTGCCATACGACGACTGCCTGGAATCCGGCGAACTTTGACCATTCCAGCACCGGCTTTGCGCTGACCGGCGCTCACGCTAGCACCTCGTGTCTGTCATGTCATAGCAGCGGCTATGCCGGGACACCTACGGACTGTTATTCATGTCACCAGACTGACTATCAGAATACATCCGATCCGAACCACGTTGCTCAGGGATTCCCGACTACCTGTCAGGATTGTCACTCGACCACTAACTGGTCATCTGCGACGTTCGATCACTCAACGACCGGATTCGCCTTGACCGGCGCGCACGCCGCAACTACTTGCGTATCATGTCATAGTAGTGGGTATGCCGGAACGCCCACGGACTGCTATTCATGCCATCAGTCTGATTATCAAGGAACGACCGATCCGAATCACGTTGCCCAGGGATTCCCGACTACCTGTCAGGATTGTCACTCGACTACTAACTGGTCATCTGCGACATTCGATCATTCTACTACCGGATTTGCTTTGACCGGTGCACATACCACGGCGACCTGCGTATCCTGTCACAGCAGCGGATACACGAATACGCCCACCGCCTGTTACGCCTGCCATTCGTCCGATTATCAAGGGACGAGCGATCCAAATCACCAGGCAGCGGGATTCCCGACCGACTGCCAGAGTTGTCATTCCACCAACGGATGGTCACCGGCGAATTGGGATCACGATTCGCAATACTTCCCGATCTATTCGGGCACTCACGCCGGCAGGTGGAACACGTGCACTGATTGCCATGTCGACCAGTCCTCGTTTGCTGTGTTCGAGTGTATCGATTGCCACACACACAACAAGACAGACACTGACAGCCATCATACGGATGTACGGAATTACCAGTATTTGAGCACCGCCTGTTACAACTGTCACCCAAGAGGACGAGGCGATTGATGAAGCGGATCGTATTCATAGTAATCTTCCTGCTTGGTTGCGGTTCCGTGCGCGCCACCGGAACGATCACCGTAAAGTATCTCTCGGCAGAGAATGTTTATCTCAATGCCGGTGAGGCGGATGGTCTTTGGGTGGGTGCCCGCCTGGTATTGCCGGGAAAGAATGGTCCCAGAGCAGAAATCGAGATCGTCTATGTAGCGGCTCACTCAGCCTCCTGCGAATTTGTCAGCGGCGCCGGTTTGATAAAGGTAGGCGACCAGGTCAAACTGAAGTCCGCTCCGCCCGCGGCTGATACTGCCGAAACGACAGATACGGTTGTGGTATCCGCTCCGAAGACAGAGATCATAGCAGCACCGAGCCCTCCGCAAACTAAGCCGAAAACGATTCGACAACCGCTGACCGGCAGCATAGCTTTCGATTTTTATCACTGGAACGACCAGTCGATAGCGAACTTGGACTTTACGCAGGCAACAACCCGGCTGACTCTGAAGGCGCGTCGTCTCTGGGGAAAGCAAATTACGCTTGCGATCCGAGGTCGCGGCCGGTTCGACCAGCGCCAGCGTGATTACAGCACCGGGGTAGGACGAAATGAATGGCAGAATCGGCTATGGGAGTTTTCACTCAGCTATGAGGAACCGTCGTCGCCGGTGCACTTCTATGCCGGAAGGATTCTCCCGAGAATGACCGGTTCGATCGGATATTTGGACGGGCTGCTTGTCGACGGATCCCTCACCCCGCGCCTCCGCGCCGGAGTGTTCGTGGGAAGCTACCCCGGGTGGATGTACGATAACCGGCGGCTTGCTCTGACCAAGACGGGAGGGTACCTGAGCTATCGGAAGGGAGAGTATACGACTCAGTTTTTCGAGCAAAATATCGGCATCGTGGGAGAATACCACAACGCCGACGTCAGCAGGGAATATCTGGCGCTGCAGGGACGATTCACGAAAGGGAACGTATGGGGTTTCAGCAACACCGGCGAAATTGACATCAACCGAAGCTGGAGGAAAGAGCGGTCCGGGAAAACAATCGAATTGACCAACATGTATCTCACAAGTTGGTATCGGCCGGTATCCGGTGTGAGGCTCAGCCTGAGCTACGACAATCGCACCAACTACTGGACATACGACAACCGCACAGTCGCCGACAGTCTGTTTGATGACAATCTAAGACAGGGAATCCGCTTGCAGACTGACCTGAGTTTGCCGGCCAGGATCTATTCTTCGATGTCGCTTGGATACCGCAACCGGGCGGGTGACCCGAACTCGAGCAAATCGTATTCTGTTCGGCTGCAACGCGGCAACGTTTTCGTCAGAGGCTTGAGCCTTTCGACCCAGTACGCAGCCTTCGATAACTCCACTAACCGTGGATACAATTACACGCTGCGGGCGGGCGGCTACATTCGGACTCGATACAATCTCGATGTAGCGTACGGTCGTTACGCTTACCGGGATTTTACCGGCATCAAAAATCAAAACAGTTGGGTCGAACTCTACAGCCGCGCCGATTTCAGCCGCCGTTACTGGTTGGGCCTTCGTATACAAATGAACTCAGGCGACGACATCAAAGGATATCAACTGCAGACGGAATTCGGTCACCGTTTTTAACGGACCCGTGCAGTCGTAAATTGAGTAGAAACTGTTATGGAACAAATTCTGATCTGGCTTGGGGTCGCGGTTCTTATCGGAGTGATCTTCATCCCGTACGTAAGAAAATTCCGCCGCACCCACGCTATCTACGCGCAAAGACAGGAGGAGGCGAAGGCGATGGGGATCACGCGTCCCCGGGCGCAATTTCCGATGATCAACCGGTCACTCTGTATCGGATGCGGAGCGTGCGTAGACGCCTGTCCCGAGGAGGATGTCCTCGGTGTCGTCTGGGGATCGGCTGATGTTATTAATGGGGAGCGATGTGTCGGCCACGGATATTGTGAAAGAGTCTGTCCGGTCGGCGCGATAAAGATCGGCCTCGGAGATATCAAGACCCGTCCGGACATTCCGATTCTTACCGAGCTTAATGAAACTACCGTTCCGGGGATCTTCATCGCCGGAGAACTGGGCGGCCTTTCGCTCATCAGAAACGCCATTTCGCAGGGACGGATGGTTGTCGACGAAATCGCAGGTCGAATTGGAACGCCGGGGGCGAGTGACGTCTATCATCTGGTCATCGTCGGAGCCGGTCCGGCCGGTATTTCCGCCGCACTGACTGCCACCCAGCACCATTTGAACTATCTTATGCTCGATGAAGGAGAGATCGGCGGGACAATTCTCAAGTATCCGCGCCGCAAACTGGTGATGACACAGCCGGTGGAACTCCCGCTGTACGGCTGGCTCAAGAAAGACGAATACTCAAAAGAATTTCTCGTGGAAACGTGGCATGACATCAGCACGAGGTTTGAACTCAACGTCAAGTCCGGCCTGCGAGTCGAATCTGTCGAGAGAGTACACAATCATTTCGACATAAGAGCCGGTGGCAACAGTTTCTCTTCCCGGTTCGTCGTCCTGGCACTGGGCCGTCGAGGGACGCCACGCAAGCTTGAGGTCCCGGGGGAAGATCTTCCCAAGGTGATGTATCAACTGATCGATGCCCAGTCGTATACGAATCAGCAGATGCTTGTAGTGGGAGGAGGCGACAGCGCCGTTGAAGCCGCTGTCGGGCTGGGCAAACAACCGGGGAATAAAGTTACCATCTCCTACCGAAAAAGCGGATTCTTCCGCGTGAAGAAGAAGAACGAGGTGGCGATTCATCGCCTGATGGCCGACAAGAAAGTCTTCGCTGAATTCGATTCACAGGTCGCAGAGATCAAGCCACAGTCGGTCGTCCTTCAGACTAAAGATGGTCTCAAAGAAATCCCCAACGATTTCATAATCGTACAGATCGGTGGCATTCCCCCCTTCGATATGCTCAAGCAGATGGGAATCGCGTTCGGCGGCGAAACCCGTCCGATGTAGCCGGAGCCCTTGAGGGCCGCTATCTCGGCTTCCTGTCTGCTCCGATCGGAAATGATCCATCCTGCCAAACGGACTTTCCGTCTTTTGCCTTAATTCAACCCAAATAGTCCGGCGGTTCACCACGTACCTGTCATAATAATAATTATCAGGAGGTTTCAACCTATGCCGAAATTCGTGATCGAGAGAGAGATTCCCGGAGCCGGGACGATGTCTCCCAAGGAGTTCCAGGCTGTGTCGCAAAAGTCTTGCGATGTGCTCAGAGAAATGGGTCCAGAGATCCAATGGGTGCAGAGCTATGTCACCGGCGACAAGATCTACTGCGTGTATATCGCACCGAATGAAGAAGCGATACGCGAGCATGCCCAGAAGGGTGGATTCCCTGCCAACAGGATCTCAGTCGTGGATGCGATGATTGACCCGACGACCGCCGAGCCGAAGTAAAAAGTCGGTTCTGTAGAGTTCGATTAGCAAGAGGCTACCTGATACAATGATAGGTAGTCTCTTGCAGTTTCAGGAAACTTTCGGCGTCGGGTCCGTGCAGCATCGCGAGCGTGGCGAGAAAGCCTGCTTCGACGCAGAAGTTACCCAGCACGGTCACACTTCGCGGGGCATCCGCTACCGGCCATCCGGTGAGGGGGTTGAGGATGTGACCCATTCGGACGCCGTCGACCAAACAGAAGCGCCGGGCGTCACCGCTCGTAGCCACCCCTCCGTTGATCAGCTCAAGCTGTCCGACAGCGCTGTCTTCACGCTCCGGATCTTCGATCCCCACGACCCACGGCGTTGGTTCGTCATCGGCGCACCTCGCGCGAATATCTCCGCCGAAATTCACCATCAGCGAACAGCCCGCGGCCTGAAATAACATCTCTGCGACCACATCGACCGCATACTCTTTGCCGACGCCTCCAAGATCTATCTCCATGCCGGGCTGCAATCTTAGGGTCGAACCGTTCCATTGGACTTTATCCCAGCCAACCCGGGATTTTAGCGAATCAATCAGTTTCGAGTCCGGTTTCAGCTCGGAACCATCGAATTTCCAGGCCTTGCGAAGAACTCCCGAGGTGATATCGAACAGACCTTCGCTCAGGCGGTAGCACTGATCGGCATAGGTAAGCAGGCGGGCCAGTTCCGCGTCCGCCTCGATCGACGCACCCTTGCTATGATTGATGGTGTAGACTATGTTGTCGTCACGATACCGACTGAACTTCTGCTCGATTCGGCGGGTCTCTGAAAACGAGAGCGAAGCCAACCGCTCTGCTTCGCTCTCGTCTTTGCATCGCGCTAAAATTTCGCATGGACTTGCCATGGCCGAAAAAGAAATCATCCAGTGCGATTCGGCGCGACGTACATTGTATCCAAGCTCGGTCTTAGAAGTCATGTGTGAATCCCACTCTGACCATGACGGCCTTCATTTCCGGAAACAGGTTTGACCGGCTCAGTATCCCCAGCGAACTCGGCGGACTGAGATCACCGAACTGCCGATAGTATTCGGCACTGACACTCAAATGTTCACCTTCGGCGATAGGGAAGAGATATTCAAGTCCGAGCGTAAGGGCATGAAACGGCGCCAGCCGGTAATCGGCGGAGGCGTAAGTCGGGAGCGGCGAATTCTGGAGTAAGTACGAACGGTAAAAATCCGCCGCAGTCTGACGATACCAGCGAACGTGCGGCTGGAGTGCATGACCGCCCGGGAGTGGCAAATGATAAAAGAAATCGACCGTCTTCGATTTGGTCCCCCAGTCATCCCAGAAATAGCGATACGACAGATCGAAGGTATGGTCCTTTACAATATAGCGGCGAAGTTCCGCGTACACGGCGTGCTTGGTCTGGCTTCCCGGCCGGGACTCATACAGGTAGTCCACCGGCTCACCGGGGTCCGTTCCGCTCGGTCCCTGGACAACGCTAAGCAGTTTGTAGGGGTCGTTCAGATACCCGGAAGAGTGATTGTAAGAATAATTGAACCTGACTATTGTCCGGCGATTGAGTACCTGAGTGAGGCTCACCACCGCATCGACAACGTTCTTGCCTTTGCCCGGTTCGCGATGGTGCCGTCCGCCATCGTCTTCACCCTCGCCTCCAATTCCGCCGGTAGGCGCGGCCATTGAAGCAAAGGGCGTAGGTGCGCTACCGATCGGTCGGACAATATCGTGCGACGCCGCCACCGAAGCGGCCAGGGTCGTATTCTTGCGATTGAAATCACGAGTGAAGCCGACATTGGCTCCGAAGGAATTATAGTCGTGTTCGGTCGACAGATGCGCACCGAAGATGACTGAGGTGAGGCGATTGATCGGCTGAGTCAGGCTGCCGTCGAAAGCATACCGACTGTCTTTGAAAGTCTTGTCAAGGGGGAGCTTCCCGGGCTCAACCGTGTAGCCGGTGCCGCCGGAAGGACGCGTGAAAGTCTGCACGTTGCTTGACGGGGTTGCGCCGTTCGGCGATGCTCCGGTCAGGCCGTCGAGCGTGAATTTGGCGTTGAGAATACGTTCGTGTTTGAGCATCCGCGTGATGCTCACGATCCCTTCTGCCGCCTGCACCCGATTTGTCTCTGAGTATAACAGCAGAGAAGACGCTACGTGATTATCGCCGGCGGCATGGGCAGCACCGGTCCCCAGCAGGGCCGCCGTGATTGCGGTCAGGGCTCCTCGGATTGAAGTCTTGCCGGTCAATTGCATCCGCACCCGCCCCCACCGAAACCGCGTCCGCCGCTCGATGCCTCCTTGCTGAAGTAGATATGGTCATCGATCGCTCGATCGAGCCCCGGCTGGTCCATCTGCATCTCCGGTTTGGAGAGAATATCCCGATCCCAGACCTGGACGCCGACCGCACCACAACCGGAGAACACTACCGTCAGGATTATGAGCGCCGCAAGACCGAACAACAATCGAATGTATTTCATTTTTTCCTCCCTTCGACCAGAAGCTGAGAAAGGGCGTAATCAAGGCTGTCCGTTTCTTCCTGCCTGAACCCGCGATTTCGGGTCACCATGCGGCCATCCCGACTGAAGACAAACGAAGTGGGCATCGCCTCCAGCTTGAATTCTTTGGCGACTTGGCCGGTGGAGTCGAACACGATCGGAAAAGTCACTTTGGTGTCGTGAAGGAAATCCATCGCCGCACCATGGTCTTTATCGACGTTGACTGCGACAATCTCCAGGCCCCGCCCGTGATACTTGTCGTACATCTCCTGCATCCACGGAAACGAATGCCTGCACGGAGTGCACCAGGACGCCCAGAAGTCTACATAGACGACCTTGTTGTTCAGTGACACGGAGTCGGGAAGAAGAGATTGAATCGTGTTAATGGAATCCGGTGCTTTATCTGCCCGGGAGGTGAAAGCGGCCGCCGCGATAATGATCGAAATAAGAATGGATACGCGGGTGGCCTGAGCCGGAAGTGTGTAGGAGGTCTTCAATCAGTGGTGCCTTTCTCTGCTAAGGTTTCCTCTGACCATTTGAGTCTGTCTGATAAGTTAGTTATCGACCGATCCTACGCGCACTCCTTAGAAAGACGAGGTTTGAGCGGCAAATCAGGCCGGAATAGTCCCCGGCCCTTCCAATCTATTAAACCCGGCCGGATAAGGATCGTTCCCGCAAGATGATAAAAAGGCCCCATTTAGCCAATTTTTGAACAGGGCAACCTCTGCCGGAGAATATTCGGAGGGAATTTAATGAGTCCTGATGGCCGTCTCTTCGGAAGTTGGTTCAAGTCCGGGCCGACGTTTCGAAGAAAAGTAGGTATACAGGGCCGGAATAACGTAGAGGGTGAGTCCAAGGGAGAAAAGCAAGCCGCCGATGATAACGATACCCATCGAAACACGGCTCCTGGCAGCCGCCCCGAGGGCAAGGGCGATCGGAAGTACGCCAAACACGGTGGCAAGGCTCGTCATCAGAATCGGACGGAACCGTTGTCGAGCAGCATCGACAGCCGCTTCGCGAGAATTCAGCCCCTGGGCTTTGCGTTGATTGGCAAATTCAACAATCAGGATGCCGTTCTTGGTGACGATTCCGACAAGGGCGATGATTCCTATCTGGCTGAAAATATTGAACGTCTGTCCGAACAGCCAGAGCGAGAGAATGGCTCCCGCCAGAGCCAACGGTACCGTAAACATGATTATCAGCGGGTCGCGGAAGCTTTCGAACTGGGCGGACAGTATCAGATAAACCAGTGTAAGGGCGAGCAAGAAGGCGAACAGCAAGGTGTTGGAACTCTCGGCGTATTCTTTTGCTGTGCCGGCCAGCGTGGTCGAAAAGGACTCGTCGAGCGTCGACTTTGCGATCCTGTCCATCTCGTCAATTGAACTTCCCAGAGTATATCCGGGGGCGGGCGAGGCACTGACCGTTGCCGAGACATATCTATTGTAACGATACAACTGCGGCGGATTGGATCGGTAAGTGAGTTTGACCACGTTGTCGAGCTGAATCAGTTCGTTGCGGCTGTTGCGAACATAGATCGAACTGAGGTCAAGCGGTTCATCCCGATTAGCCCGGTTTGCCTGCGCGATAACGGAGTACTGCTTACCGTTGAGCACGAAATAGCCGTACCGTTGTCCGCTGAAATACAGCTGAAGTGTCTCGGCGATATCGCGCACAGTTACGCCGAGCGAACGAGCTCGGTCACGATCGATGTTGATAGTCAGCTCCGGCTTGTTGAATTTGAGATTCAGGTCGACCACCTGAAACGCCGGGCTCGCGTCCGCCTTTTCTATAAACTCCGGCAGAGCCGCCTTCAGCTTCTCCAGGGTCGGTGCCTGGATAACATACTGGATCGGCAACCCGGAATGACGTCCGCCGATCGTTTGTTCCTGGGTCACAAAAGTTCTCGCGAACGTTTCGCTGCGCAGCCTTCTCGAAACCGCATCCGCGATCTCCTGCTGCGTCCGGTTCCGTTGATCCGGCGGGACGAGGCTCACACGAACGAATCCGGAATTGGCCGACCCGCTGCTGCCGAATCCTGGTGCCGTGAGCGACAGAATGACATCCCGCTCCGGCAGGGTGTCGACTATCTGAATGAGCTTGCCGACATAGTGCTCCATCACCTCGTAGGCCGTGCCTTCCGGCGCAGTGGTGCTTATCGAAAAACGACTCTTATCTTCCATCGGAGCGAGTTCGGAGGGGATGACCGCTCCCAGCCCGAGGATAATCACCAGCGCAAGAATCATGATCACCGGCGCCGGCCAGCGCCGGTCAATGAACTTGCCGAGCGTACCATGATATGTCGTGGTCAGCTTGTTGAACCCGCGCTCGCTCATGCGGAAGAATTTGTTTTCGTGCTCCTGTTTGCGAAGCATGTGCGAACTCATCATCGGCGTCAGGGTGAGCGAGACGAATGCCGAGATGAGGACGGATCCGGCGACCACGATACCGAATTCCCGGAACAACCTGCCGGTCAAACCCTGCAGGAAAATGATCGGAAGAAAGACCGAGGCAAGGGTAATGGTCGTGGATACAATCGCAAAGAAGATTTCTTTGGATCCCTTGTGTCCCGCTTCGATCGGGGGCATGCCATGCTCTATCTTGCTGTATATATTTTCAAGCACGACAATAGCGTCGTCCACCACAATTCCTGTTGATAGAACGACTCCGAGCAAAGTCAGGATATTGATCGAGAAATCGGCGACATACATAATGAAAAAAGCGCCGATCAGCGAGATCGGAATCGCTACCATCGGAATAATCGTGGTGCGCCAGTGACGGAGGAAGGCGAAGATGACGAGCAGGACGAGGATGAAAGCGATAAGAATCGTTTCTTCGACCTCGGTAATCGCTTTGCGAATACTTGTTGTTGTATCAAGCGCCGTATTCAGACGAATGTCAGGGGGCAGATCTTTCTTGATCTGGTCGACCCTGCGATAAAACTCATCGGCGATGGCGATATGATTCGTTCCCGGCTGCGGCGTAACGGCGATACCGACCATCGGAATGCCGCCGTTCCCCCGAAGAAGGGTGCGTTCGTTTTCCGGGGCGAGAACCGCCTCGCCGACATCGCGGAACTTCACCACCGCGCCCTCATCCTCTTTGATAATCAGATCGTTGAACTGTGCCGGTGTGCTCATGCGGCCGAACGTGCGGATGGACAGCTCCGTCTGATGTCCTTCGATCAACCCGGCCGGTAGTTCGACATTCTCGCGATTGAGCGCGTTGCGCACATCGAGCGGCGTAAGACCGTGGGCGGCCAGTTTGGCCGGGTCGATCAGCAGCTTCATCGCATACTTTTTCTCTCCCCAGACACGGATCTCACTTACCCCCGGTATTGTCTGCAGCCGTTCTTTGAATACGTTGTTGGCAAATGCCGACAGCTCCAGCAGGCTGCGCTTATCGCTCTGTACCGTCATCGCCAAAATAGTCGTAGCATCGGCATCCGCCTTTGATACCCGTGGTGGGTCGGTGTCGGGAGGGAGACTGCGCACCGCCCGCGAAACGCGGTCGCGCACATCGTTCGCCGCCGCTTCCATGTCGACTCCGAGTTCGAACTCAACCGTGATAGTGCTTCGACCGTCGCGGCTGCTCGACGTCAGCGATCGAATACCGGCGATACCGTTGATCTCTTCTTCGAGCGGTTCGGTGATCTCCGACTCGATCACATCGGCGTTCGCCCCCGTGTAACTCGTGGAGACGGTGACTACGGGTGGGTCGACACTCGGGTACTCGCGCACCCCGAGGAACATGAATCCGAGCACGCCGAACAGGACGATCAGGATCGAAAGTACGGTCGCGAGGACCGGACGATTGATGCAAAGGGAGGAAAGGGTCATGCCGCTCTCCTACAGTGTGTCGACAATGGAAGTGAAGCTCACCTTTCGGCCCTCGGTAAGCTGTAGCAGCCCGGTGGTGATCAGGGTATCGCCGAGCGAGAGACCGTCAGTGATCTGAATGTCCCGGTCGGTTCGCACTCCGGTCGTCACCTTTACGGAATGAGCCGAACCTTCACGGCAGACATACACGAACTCTCCTTCAAGTTGCGGTACGACAGCGCCACTCGGGATGATAATCGCGTCGGGAAACCGCTGAAGGGTGATCTCGACTTTGGAAAATGATCCGGGAATAAGCCTCGTATCCGGGTTGGGTATGACGGCGCGAGCTTTCATCGTACGGGTTGCCGGATCGACTTTTGCTTCAACCGCGTATACAACGCCGTCCTGCCAGTTCGTCAGGTCCCCGACCTGAATCTTTACGTGCGTCCCGCTGTGCAGCTGCCGGGCATGCTTCTCCGGAATCGAAAACTCCACCTTTATCGAGTCGAGATCCTGGATGGTGGCGATCCGGGTCGACGGCGAAATATAAGAACCCTCGCTCACATACCGCAGTCCGATTACCCCGTCGAATGGCGCCAGAATCCGGGTCTTGGCAAGTTGCGACTCCACTACTTCGGTCTCGGCTTTCGCCATGTTAAGGGCGTTGAGGGCGCGATCGTAGTCTTCGCGGCTGATGCCGTTGATATCGAGCAGCGATCGCTTCCGGCGTTCATCGTCGGCATTCAATTTTTCCTGCAACCGGTTCTGCTTGAGCTGCGCGAGCAGCTGTTCGTCGCTGATTTTAAGAAGCGTGTCACCCTTTGAGACATGCCGGCCTTCCTCGAAATACAATCCAACAACCCGACCGGAGATCTCCGGATGAAGTTCCACTTCTTCGCTGGCCAGCAATGTGCCTGTAGTGTAGATATTATTCTCGAACGGCTGAGGCTTGATCACTATCGCCTCAACCGGCAGCGGACCGGCCGGACCGCGCGACGACGGCGTCTTCTGTTTCCTGCTGCAACCGAACGATACGAGCGACAGAAGAACCAGTGATA